>CAITZM010000101.1 GCA_903896925.1 uncultured Lentisphaerota bacterium
GCAGTCGCTGGTGAACCAGCCCTGGCAAGCGGTTCGCCCGGGCGTGCAGGTCAAACTGCTGCCGCAGGAGCAAGAGGTGTATGTCCTGGCCGAGAGTCGGGATCGGATCGGCAAGGAACGCGCGATGCGCCGTCGGCAACTCAAGCAACTGTGGCACCGGCTGTACCAACTGCAAGGCATGAAACTGTCACGCGATCAACTGCACCTGAAGTTGGGCGCGGCCCAGCAACAGTCGCCTTCGGCCTACCGGTTGGTGGATATCCAGGTGACGGATGCCGGGTTGCTTTTCCAGTTGCGCAAAGAACGCCTCCGGGAGGTCTGTCGCCGCGAAGGCCGCTATCTGTTGCGTACCAATCTGACCGATCAAGACCCCGCCCGACTCTGGCAGATGTATATCCAACTGGTGCAGGTTGAGGAAGCGTTCCGCACGCTCAAAGGCGACTTGGCCGTGCGCCCGATCTACCATCAGCGCGGCGACCGGGTCGAAGCGCACATCTTCGTAGCCTTTCTGGCGTACAGCCTGCACGTCACCCTGGCCCAACGGCTCAAGGCCCACGCACCCGGCCTGACCCCGCGCTCCGTCTTGGAACAGATGATGGCTATGCAAATGCTCGACGTGCGGGTGCCTACCACCGATGGGCGCTGGTTGCACCTGTGTCGGTACACGCAACCGGACAAACTCCAGCAGCTGTTGCTGGCCCAATTGCACCTGACCTTGCCCGACCAAGCACCTCCGGTTATCACCCAGGAGAAGGTCCGTCAACAAGGCGCGTGTAGTGAAGACCTAAAAAGTTGAAGGCCGAGTTATCAAGCACTTACAAAACCTCTACCCCTCCAGTTGCGAAAGTCGGGTTAATGCGTGTTCCGGCGGGCGGGCGCGCCGGCGAGGGCGAGCTTGCGGAAGTGACGGCGATAGGCCAGCGGGGTCGAGCCGATGAGCGACCGAAACGCGCGCGTGAAGGCGCTCTGGTCATAGAAGCCGCAGTCGAGCGCGATGGCGCCGGCGGTCTGGTCGGTGGCGATCAGCGCCTGGCAGGCGGCGTGCAGGCGCTGGCGCACCAGGTAGCGCATCGGGGGCTCGCCCAGCAGCTGCTCGAACTGCCGCACGAACTGGCTCTCCGACCAATGGACGAGGCCGGCGAGCTGGCCGGTCGTGACCGGCTCCCGGTAGTGGCTGTGCAGATGGCGCAGGGCGGGCTCCAGGCGGGCGAAGGGCTGCAGGACGCCGTAGACCTCGTGCAGCTCGTACATGGCCCCGGCCAGGCCGCACACGCGTCCAGCCCTGTCGCACAGCGGCATCTTGGTGACCAGCCACCAGCGCAGCGGCCCGGCGATGTCCGGCACCATCTGGATATAGCGCGCCTGGGTGCGGCCCGTGCGCATCACGCGGAGGTCCTCCTCGATGAACACCGCCGCCACCTCCGGCGGGCGGAAATCGAAATCCGTCTTGCCGAGCACCTCCCACTCGTGCTGGCAGCCGAGGATCTGCAGCAGCCGCGCGTTGACCCGCACAAAACGGCTGGCCTCGTCCTTGGCGAAAAAAGCCACACTCGGCAGCGCCTCGAACAGCCGGGCCAGCTGCACGCCGCCCCCGATCCGCCGGAGGAAGCGCTGCTGGAACTGCACGGCCTGCTGTTTGGAGTCCATGCGGGAATAATACAAATTATTGCCGGTATCCGCCAAGCATTTCGGCGCCCGGCCCGTTAGCCTGCCGCACGATCACAGCGGAGAAACAACCATGACCAACAAGCCGTCCGCGAAGCCAGCCGCCCGCACCGCCGCGGGTCTTTCCCGGCGCGAATTCCTGGGCAAGACCGCCGCTACCATCGGACTGTTCACCATCGTGCCGCGCCACGTGCTCGGCGGGCCGGGCCATGTCGCGCCCAGCGCGAAGACCACGCTCGCCTGCATCGGCTGCGGCGGGCAGGGCTCGCAAAACATGATGGCCTTCCTCGATTTCCCGGAGATGCAGGTTGTCGCGGTCTGCGATGTGGACCGCGAAAGCGCCGGTTTCCTTTCGTGGAACTGGAAGCAGGGCAAGGAGGGCAAGGCGTGTGGTCGCGAGCCGGCGAAGCGCGCCGTGGAAGAATTTTACGGGAAGCAACAGCCCTCCGGCCAGTATCGCGGTTGCAAGACCTACGTCGACTACCGCGAGCTCCTGGCGAAGGAGGACGTGGATGCGGTCATGGTCGCCACGCCGGACCACGCGCACGCGGTCATCACCATGGCGGCGCTGAAGCAGAAGAAACACGTCTATTGCGAAAAGCCGCTGACCTGGTCGGTGGCGGAGGCGCGGGCGGTCGCGGAGGAAGCGAAACGGGCGGGCGTGGCGACGCAATTGGGCAACCATGGCCAGGCCAGCGAAGAGGATCGCGTGGTGCGCGAGCTGATCCTGGCCGGCGCCATCGGGCAGGTGCACGAAGTCCAGGTCGCCATTGGGCCCCGCTTCTGGCATTACCCGGCACTCCAGGACCGCCCCGCGGATACGCCGCCGGTACCGGCGGGTTTGGACTGGAATCTCTGGCTGGGCCCCGCCGCGGAACGGCCCTATCACCCCGAGTATCATCCGTGGACCTGGCGGAACTGGTGGGACTTCGGCACCGGCCAGCTCGGCGATCTCGGCTGCCATAAATTGTCCACCATTTTCAAGGCGCTGGACCTGCGGCATCCGACCAGCGTCGAGGCCAGCTCGACGAAGATGTTCCCGGAGGTCTATCCGCTGGGCGTGATCGCGCGGTTTGAGTTTCCTGCGCGCGGCGACCGGCCGCCGGTGAAGCTGAACTGGTATGACGGCGGGTTGCTGCCGGCGCTGCCGGAAGAGATGCAGCCCTGTAGCCGGGGCTACGAGACCATCTTCATCGGCGAAAAGGGCAAGATCTACGGCAACCGGATCATCCCCGAGGAAAAACGTAAAGCGTTCGGCAAGCCGCCCAAGACACTGCCGCGCTCGCCGGGCCACTACAAGGAGTTCGTCCTCGCCTGCCGCGGCGGCCCGACGCCGGGGGCGAATTTTGTCGACCACGCTGGCATCCTCACCGAGACCTGCCTGCTGGGCAACGTCGCGTTGCGAGCGGGCAAAAAACTGTTCTGGGACGGCCCGAGCATGAAGGTCTCCAACGACGAGGCGGCGAACAAGCTGCTACATCGCGAATACCGGCAGGGCTGGACGATATAAGGAGCAAGCATATGAATCAGGGCATTTCACGGCGGCAGCTATTTCGCACCACGGCACAGGCGGCGGTGGCATGCGGGCTGGGCTCGGCGGCCCCGGCGACCGCGCGCGCGGCGGCGGACAAGCCCGCGGGCAAAGTGCAGATCGGCATCGCCACCACCGGCTTCACCACGCTCACCAACGCGGAACTCGCGAAAGAGCTGGCCGGCGCGGGCATCCGCGTCGTCCAGCTGTTCCTCACGCAGACCGACAGCAAGTTCTGGAAGTACAACCAGCGCGCGGATGTCTCCAGCATGACGCCGGAGCGCTGCAAGACCATCGCCGCCACCTACCGCGACGCCGGCCTCAGCATCCACAGCATCGGCGTCTACTCGAACATGATCCATCCCGACGAGGCCGAGCGCAAAGCCAACCTCGCCTACTTCGAGGACATGATGAAGATCGGCGCGCACATGGGCGTGCACTCGTTCATCACCGAGGCCGGCCATTATTACGACGACAAGGTGCCCGCGCCGCACGTCCCGCTGGAATTCCAGGACGCGGTCTGGCCCAAGATGATCGCCACGGCCAGGCAGCTCGACGCCCTCGCCGCGCAGCACGGCGCCACGGTGCTGTTCGAGCCGTTCTACCGCGGCTTCCTGGCGAGCGCGAAGCGGCTGCGGATGTTCCTGGAGGAAGTGAACTCACCCCGCATCCGCGCGCTGCTCGACGCGGCGAACCTGATCGAGGTGAACGACGTCGACGAGATGTTCCAGCAGCTCACGCCCTGGATCGACTGCATCCACGCCAAGGACCGCAAGCTCCACACCGACCGCGGCGTCGCCGCCGGCAAGGGTGATCTCGACTACCGCCGGTTCGTCACGCTCGCCGCGCAGCGCACGCCAAACGCGCCGCTGGTGCTCGAGTACGTGGGCGCGGCGGATTACCGCGCGGCGCTGGACCACCTGCGCAACGTCCTGCGCGAGGCCGGCATCGAAGCAACCTGATGATGGGTATCCAAGGAAACGAACATATGAAAAAACCTGCGATTCGATTTGGCGGCGAAGTTTACACGTGGTTCATGAAGGAGAATGGCCGCGCCCATGCGAACCAGCTCGACCACATGATCGAGATTGTGGCGCAAGCCGGCTTCCACGGCATCGAGCCGATCCATGGGTGGATGGGCGAACTCGCCGACCCGGTGCGGTTGGCGGAGCGCCTCACGCAGCAGCGCGTCGAGCTGGCGGCCATCGCGCTCGCGCTCGACTGGAACGGCCCCGAGGAAACCGCCGCCGAGCGGCACGAGGCCGATAAGTGCATCGACCTGCTCGCGCGTTTTCCCGGCGCGATGCTGTGCATGGTCCAGAAGCCCGCCGGCCGCTTCGACGTGGCCGAGCGGCACAAGCGGCTGCTGAAGCATCTCAACGCCGTCGCCCGCCGCGCGCATGACCGCGGCGTACCGAGCACCTTCCACCCCAACTCGCCGCACTCCTCGATCGCGCGCACCCGCGAGGATTACACGGTCCTCCTGAACGGCCTCGACCGCAGCGTCACCGGCTGGACGCCCGACGTCGGCCACATGATCAACGCCGGCATGGATCCGCTGGCGGTGATGCAGGAGTACGCGCCGCTGATCAACCTCGTCCACTACAAGGACTGGGATGGCGCGCCGGAGTTCGCGCTGATGGGCACGGGCAAGGTGGACTTTGTCGGCATCACGCAGTGGCTGCGCGCGCAAAACTTCTCCGGCTGGATCCTGTGCGAGGACGAGGCGCCCGCCGCGGTGGATAACCCCGACAGCGTGACGCTGCACGACGGCAAGTGGGTGCGCGAGAACCTGCTGCCGCTGCTTTGAGAAGGAGAGGACCACCATGCCCTTCGTCAAGACCAACGGCATCCGGATGTACTACGAGGAGCGCGGCGCGGGCGAACCGCTCGTGCTGATCATGGGCATCACCGCGCCCGGCTCGGCCTGGGAACAACACGCGGCCTGCTGGCAGGAAAACTTCCGCTGCATCCTGGCCGACAACCGCGGTGTCGGCCGCAGCGGCAAGCCCGCCGGCCCCTACACGAGCGCGCAGATGGCCGACGACTATGCCGGCCTGCTGGACGCGCTCGGCATCGCCCAGGCGCGCGTCGTCGGCTGCTCGATGGGCAGCATCATCGCCCAGCAGCTCGCCCTGCGGCATCTGAAAAAAGTGCGGAGCCTTGTGCTCATGTGCCCGTGGGCGCGCTGCGACCCTTATGCGCGCGGCATCTTCGAACACCTTGTCGCCGTCAAGCAGCACCAGCCCCCCGCCGGGTTCGTACGCTTCCTGCAACTGCTGATTTATTCCAAAGGCTCGTGGGACAACCCGGCGTGGCAGCGCGAGTTTCTCGCCACGCGGCGGCAGGCCGAAGCGGATCCGCAGCCGCAGCCGTACGCCGCCCTGAAGGCGCAGGCGGCCGCCTGCATGACGCACGACGTCTTCGCGCAGCTCAAGCGGATCAAGTGCCCCGCGCTGGTCATCGGCGGGCGCAACGACCTGTTCACGCCGCCATGGATGGCGCAGGAGGTCGCGAGCCAGATCCCCCGCAGCGAACTGCATCTCTACCCCGGCGCCGGCCATGTCTTCCACTGGGAACGCCTCGCCGACTTCAACCCGCGCGTCCGCAAGTGGCTCCTCGCGCACTGACGGCTTGGTAGGAACGCCGCGGCGCGACGTCCGCCAGACAACCCAACAAAAGCATTTCTTGGGCGGAAGTGTGTGTCCGGCTGGGGAGCGGACGGCGCGGCGCGCCGTCCCTACCCAAATTTCCCAAGCCTTGTCCCAAGGCACCGGAATCGCCGATCCCGGCAACAATCAAACAACGTGCCAGCCTGCTGTAGCCGGGGTCTGCGACCCCGGCGGCAGAGGCTTTTGGCTTGTCCGCGGCGGGGCGCGGCGATAGGTTGCGCGCGCTGCCCGGTGTGCGGCAGCGGCGAAAGGAATTCGATATGCGTTTGCTCAAGCTTCTGTTCACGGCGGGCCTGATGCTGGCGGCTGCTTCCACGGGACGGGCGGCCACCCTCTACCTCGAGGCCGAGCGGTTCGACGACGTGGGCGGCTGGACCATCGACGCGCAGTTCCGCCTGTTGATGGGCTCGACCTACCTGCTCGCCGCGGGGACCGGCGTGCCGGTCGCCGACGCGACGACCAAGGTCGCGATCCCGGAGACGGGCGAGTATTACCTCTGGGTCCGCTGCAAGGACTGGGACAAGACCTCGCCGGGCACCTTCCAGGTGCTGATCAACGACAAGCCGGACGCGACGACGTTCGGCGAGCAGAGGCAGGGCTGGCGCTGGGTCAAGGGCGGGGCGTTCGCCCTGTCGCAAGGCCCGGCGACGATCAAGCTGCACGACCTGACGGGTTACTACGGACGCTGCGATGCGCTGCTCCTTTCCACCGACAAGGACCTCACGCCTCCGGACAGCGTCGAGGGCACCGCGGCCCTGAGGGAGAGCCTCCTCGGCAAGCAGACACCGGAGCCGCTGGCGTTTGACTTCGTGGTTGTCGGCGCCGGCTACGGCGGCATCGGGGCGGCGGTCCAGGCGGCGCGGCTCGGCCTGAAGACGGCGCTGCTCCAGAACCGGCCGTGCCTCGGCGGCAACGCGAGCCGGGAGATCAACGTCGGTCCGGGTGGCGCGTGCCCGCACACCAGCCGCTTCCGCGAAACCGGCATCTGCGAGGAGATCGCCGAGGGCCGCTTCCGCACCGGCTCGGATGACTGGAGCGACGCGATCGACCTGATGATCAAGGGTACGCCGAACCTGACGGTCTACCTGAACACCGAGGGCACGCGCGCGGTGATGGACGGGACGAACCACATCGCCGCGGTCGAGGCCGAGCAGGTCGTCACGGGCAAACGGTATCTCTTCAGCGCACCGCTGTTCGCCGACTGCACGGGCGACGGCCACCTCGCCTTCACGGCGGGCGCGGCCTTCCGCGTCGGGCAGGAGGCGCGCAGCGAGTTCGACGAGAGCCTCGCACCGGAGAAGGCGAACAAGAACACGATGGGCACCTCGATCATCCACCACTCGGAATGGATGGAAACGCCACAGCCCTACGTGCCGCCGGCGTTCGCGCACAAGTTCAGCGCGGAGGATTTCACGACGCGCAAGCTGAACATGGTGCAGGGCACGTGGTGGATCGAGTACGGCGGCATGGTCGACACGATCCAGGACGCCGAGGAAATCCGCGACGAGCTGCTGCGGGTGATCTACGGCGCGTTCGACTGGGCGAAGAACTACGACCCCGTGAACCGCGAGAAGAACGCAAACTACAAGCTGTCGCCGGTGCCCACCGTCGGCGGCAAGCGCGAGTCGCGGCGGTTTTTCGGCGACTACGTGCTCAAACAGCAGGACCTGCAGGCGGCGCCGCTGTTCCCCGACCGCGTGGCGTTCGGCGGCTGGCCGATCGACCTGCACCCCTCGCCGGGCATCTACGGCAAGGACGTGCCGCCCGCCATCTTCACCCATTTGAAACAGGTCTATTCCCTCCCCTACCGCTGCCTCTACACCCGCGACGTGGACAACCTGTTCCTCGCCGGCCGGCACATCAGCCTGACGCATGTCGCGCTCGGCTCGCCGCGCCTGATCCAGACCATCGGCGCGGAAGGCCAGGCCGTCGGCGCCGCCGCGTGCCTCTGCAAGAAGTACGGCGTGCTGCCGCGCGGCGTGAACCCGGCGCACATCACCGAACTGCAGCAGCTTCTGCTCAAGTGGGACTGCTACATCCCGGAAGTCGGCAACGCGGATGCCGGCGACCTCTGCCGCGGCGCGAAGATCACCGCCTCCAGCGCGCTGCCCGACGGCTCGCTCGGCTTCTACGGCGCCGACCCCAAGCTCGGCAAAGAGGTCGACCTGAAGATCGCGCGGGCGCAGCCGGTCGGCACCTCCAAGAGCGACCTCAAGTCGCTCGCCCTGCACCTGCGCGCCGACGGCGAGGAACCGGTCGTGGCGCAGTTGAGCGTGCTGGAGGATGGACAGCAGACGCCGGTGGTGGTCAGCGCCAAGGTCAAACCCGGCGCGACCGCCCGGTGGGTGGACTTCAAGCTGCCCGCGCCGCTCAAGCCGGGGGTCAAATACCTCGCCTGGCTGCCGGCGACGCCGCACCTGTTCTGGCAGCTCTATGAGCACGCCAACGGCGAGCGCCTGTACGGCAAGGTGGGCGCGTGGACGACCGCCGGCGGCGCCTATGCGTTGCGGCCGCTGGCGACGCCGCGCAAGCTCGGCAAGACCGCGCCGGAGTGCGCGGTGGATGGCGTGGCCTGGCCGCTCGGCGACGAGTGCCACCAGTGGCGCAGCGATCCCGCGAAAGGTTTGCCGCAGTGGCTCGAGATCGATTTCGGCAAGCCGCAGAAGCTCAACACCGTCTACCTGACGTTCGACTCGAACATCTTCGGCCGGTTCCCGACCACCCGCGCCGGCGCCGAGGCGACCGCCCAGAAGTACCGGCTGCTCTACAACACCGACGGCCTGTGGCGCGCCGCGTTCACGGAGGAGGGCAACTGGCGCCGCTTCCGGCGGCACAGCTTCGACGAGATCACCACCGACAAGATCCGCCTCGAGATCCAGAAGGCCGAGAACAGCGAAGAGGCCCGCCTCTACCAAATCCGTGCCTACCACGAATGACCGCGGCGCGGCGGCCGCACCAAGGACAGAAAAAGCAGCCACGGATGAACACGGATGCCCGGATGGCAGAGCAGAGACAGGAGCGAAAGCATTCTCCTCGAAATACACCGAGCTCGTGAGGTAAGGCTGGTAGGGACGGCGCGCCGCGCCGTCCGCCATTAACTCAACTCCTGCAGCCGACAGCCCGCCCCGAACTCGTCCAAGGGTGCTGAGTTCTGCCTGCCCCGGCCTTGTCGAGGGGGCGAACCCTCGCCCAGCCCCCACCGCGCCGCCAGCCGTTATAGGTCGGGTCACCGACCCGGCGCGACCGCGCCGCCAGATTTACAAGGCCGTGGAATCAAAGCCGCAGGAATGCCGCATTCGGGAAAGCGACCGGAGGTCGCTTCTACGAAATGCTCAGCTGACGCCACGTTGTCGAGGGAGCACCTGCGCTGCATGAATAATAGGAACGCCCGAGTTGGCCGCGGCGCTTCCCAGCACCAGGCTAGCTGCGCGATGGGCGCGCGGCTGCGGCAAGGGCTGCGATAAACGCGATGTGATTTCCCGCCTGAGGCGGGCAAGCCCGCCCGGTCGGTGACCGGGCCACCTGCCTGCGCCACCCGCCCTTGTAGGTCGGGTCCCCGACCCGGCGCGCTCTACCCCGCCCAAAGCCAACGCATCGCCACATTCGGCCTGGCCGTCAGAGAACCATCGCGACAAGCAGGATGAAATTTTCGCTGCGCTGCGGGGGTGCGAGATAGCAGGAAGGTCCGTGTCGCAGGCAGCCAGCATCCCGTTCAGAGCCCGAGCTTGATAAACCACAGCAGGCGCAGGTTGGCGTTGGTGCCTTCGCGCTCGTAGCCGACAAGACCCTTGAGCAGGTTCCAAGAGCTGGTGCCGGCCGCCTTGTCGTCGTGGCCCCATTCGACGAGCGGGAAGAGCGAGAAGCGGCTGGCTTCGTCGCCGCGGTTCTGGCGGCGGACGAGGCCCCAGAGCAGCTCGTCGCTGCTGTTCTCGCCGGCGCGGGTGTGCTGGTAGAGCGTCCAGATCGGGGCAAATTCGCGCTCGATCATCGCGCTGTGGCGCATCGGCCAGAGCTTGAGCGCGCGGAAACGCGACTGCGCATCGATGCGCTCATAGTCGCACAGCGGCCAGAAATGCCAGTAGCGTACGACGCAGTTGGTCGCGGGCGGCGGCGGCGGGGCGAGGACCTGTTGCGGCTCGCGGGGACGCTCGCCCTCCCGGGGCGGCTTGGCGGCTTTCCACGTGCTCTCGCTGTACCAGACCGGAGCGAAGGTGTAGCGGTAGACCTTGCCGTCAGGGCGCTCCATGTTCCGCCACCAGCCAAGCGGCCAGGCGTAGAACCCGCTGTGGATGTGGCCGACGGTCTTATAACCCCAGAAGGGGAAGGCGTAAAACTTTTCGACGTCGCCGCTGGCCCACTGGATGAACGGCCACGGCGCATAGCCCAGCGTCTGGTGCGCGCTGGTGCCATACTTGAAGAACGGCGGCAGCAGCATCCAGTCTTCCTGGTTCTCCCGCTTGATGTGGCCGAAGAGCGGAAAGACGAGGTACCCGTAGCCGCTGACACCGGGGCGGTCGTAGCGCGCCCACGAGACGATCGGCCAGAGACAGAACTGTTTATCGAAATCACCGCGCCGGATATTCCAGCCGTAGAGCGGCCAGATGCGGAAGCGGTCGTTGCGCTCGTTGTTTTCACGGCAGAAGATCGGCCACAGCACGTGGTAGCTGTGCTCGCCCTTCTGTACGTTGTGGATGTAGAGCGGCCAGAGGGCGAAAAAGACCTCATCCTGGAAGGCGAACTGGCGGATGGTGCCACCGAGCGGGAAACAGGCGGCGTAGTTCGTGCCGAAGCTGTCGCGACCCTGGAACCAGAAGGGGAAGCACCACCACTGCCAGCGCGCCTGGGGATCGGTCTTGTCGAAATCGGTATAGAAGGAGGTCAGCACCCGCACACTGTGGCTGTTCTCCAGATCCCACGAAAACATCAGCGGCCAGAGCGCCTCGCGGGAGGCATGCTCATCCTTCTCATCACCGCCGCTGGCGAACGGGCGCACGGCCCAGCAGCTCAGGCCGTTGGTATCGTTCGCGCGCTCATAGACCGGGCCGAGCGCCTTCAGATGCATGCCGCCCGCGGGATCCTGCAGCCGGCTGGCGATGGGGCCCCAGTCGAACTCCCGCGCGCTGCCCGGCGCGCCGGGCGAAGCGCAGCCGGCGAGCAGCAGCGCCGCGGCGGCGAGACCGGCTCCGCACCACACGGTGCGCCCCAGGCGGCGGAGCCGTTCAGCCACGGGACGTCTTGTCGGGACAATGACGGGAAGGTTCATACGGGCAAAACAGTCTGAGATATTGATGTGGCGCCGTTTCGAGCTTTGATATTCGCCCGTTTATTTCGGATTTCGCTTTTCGGATTTCGTATTTTCTTCAAGCGAGACACTGCCTCACCGTTTCCGCAAGGCTCTGGCACAGGCGGTTGGTCACTTCCTCGCTCGGGCCCTCGACCATCACGCGGCACATCGACTGGGTGCCGGAATATCGGACCAGGACGCGGCCGGCGTCGCCCAGCTCGGCCTCGGCGGCGCTGATCGCCGCCTGCAGGGCCGGCACGCTCTCGATGGGCGGCTTCTGCTTGACCGTGATGTTGACCAGCTTCTGCGGTGCAAAATGCATGACCTGCGCCAGCTCCGAGAGCGGCCGCTGGGTGCTGCACATCGCCGCCAGCAGCTGCAGCGCGGAGATGATGCCGTCGCCGGTGGTGTGGTGATCGTGGAAAATCATGTGCCCGGACGCCTCGCCGCCGAGCACGGCGCCGCGCTCCTTCATCATCTCCAGCACGTAGCGGTCGCCGACGGGCGCTATGCCCACCTCGATGCCGAGCTGCTTCATCGCGGCGTGGAAGCCGAAGTTGCTCATCACGGTGGCGATGACGAGGTTGTTCTTCAGCTGCCCGCGGTCCTTGTAGATCTTCGCGCAGATCGCCATGATGTGGTCGCCGGTCAGCTCCTCGCCCTTCTCATCGATGGCGATCAGGCGGTCGCCGTCGCCGTCGAAGGCGAGGCCGAGCTGCGCCCGCTCCGCCACCACGCGCGCCCGCAGGTCCGCGGTGTGCTGCGAGCCGCAGTTGTCGTTGATGTTCCGGCCGTCGGGCTTGTCGTGGATCGTGACCACGTCGGCGCCGAGCTCGGAGAAGATGATCGGCGCGACCTTGTAGGTGGCCCCGTTGGCGCAGTCGAGGACGATCTTCATGCCCTCGAACGAGAGGTCGTCCGGGAACGAGTTCTTGCAGAAGACGATGTACCGGCCGCGCGCGTCATCGATGCGCATCGCGCGCCCGATGGCGTCGGCCGTCGGCCGGATGTCGTTGATGTGGCCGGAGGTGATCAGCTGCTCGATCTCGTCCTCGTCGGCGTCGGGCAGCTTGTAGCCCGTCCGCGAGAAGATCTTGATGCCGTTGTCCTGATAGGGGTTGTGGGAGGCGCTGATCACCAGGCCCGCGTCGGCGCGCATGCTGTGGGTGATGAAGGCGATGCCCGGCGTCGGCATCGGGCCGACGAGGAAGACGTTGACGCCCATCGAGCAGATGCCCGCGGTCAGCGCGTTCTCGATCATGTACCCGCTCAGGCGTGTATCCTTGCCGATCACGATGCGGTGCTTGTACCCGCGCCGGTCGTGCCGCTTGCAGACGTAGGCCGTCGCGCGGCCGATCTGCAGGGCCATCTCCGCGGTCATCGGGTCGATGTTCGCCACGCCGCGCACCCCGTCGGTTCCAAATAAACGTGCCATGTTGTTCCCCTGTTCAGCAGTTGCCCAACGCCGCCGTATGTTCGACAATCTTCTGCAGCCAAGCCGTGCCCTCGCGCCGCGTCTCCGCAGGCAGCGCGCGGACCGCGTCCACAAAACTGCCGCCGGCGTTGCGCAGCAGCGCGCCCGCCACCCGGCCCCGCTCCTCCGCGCCGAGCTCGTCCGCGGGCGGCGTCTGGAGCGCGGCCGCGAGCGCCGGCCACTGCCGCGCCAGCTGCTCCTGCCCGGCGACCCACGGCGCCGCGCCGTGGCCCTGCTGCCGGGCGAGCTCAAGCGAGCGCGGCATCCGCGCCGCCAGCTCGCCAAGCCGCTTGACGCGCTCCTCGCGGCACTCGCGCAGGCGCAGCAGCGCGCCCTCGACGCAGGCCAGCGACCACGTGTCGCGGTTCATGAACGGCAGGCGCGCGTGGCGATACCACTGCTCCAGCGCGCGCAGGTTGCCGATATAGAGCAAATTGTTCCGCAGCAGGCGCGCGACGCTTTTATAGGCGCCGCACTGGAAGGGGCCGGAGCGGAGCGCCGGCTTGGCATCCGGCGCGAGCAGCTGCCCTTCGGCCGGCGCATCGCCGCGCCAGACCAGGCCCGCCGGGACCACGCAGCCGAAGCCGATGCGGCTCGGCCCGACCAGCCCGCCCTGCCCGCCCAGGAAGATCGCCGGCTGGTCCAGCAACACGCCGCGCGGCACGTCGCCCAGCAGCGAGGCGGTCGCCTTGTCCTGGTGCGGCGTGTAGTTGAAGTGGATGTAGGAGGAGCCGACCTCGCTGTGGTTCTTGCGGTCGCTGCCGCCCGCCATCAGCACGTCGCAGAAATTGATCAGGCTGCCGAGCGTGACGTACGGCAGGAGGATGGTCTGCTTGAGGCCCACCGTGTGTGCGCCATTGGCCTCCTCCTCGAGCAGCGTGCCCGGCCGGATGTGCGCGCCGCTGCCGACGTTCGCGCCGTCGAGGAACGTCGCGCCCTCGGCGTAGCCGCCCTTGAGCGCGACGGAGCGGCCGAGCTGGCAGTTCACGACCGTCATCGGCGCCTCGGCGCCCAGCACGCAGCCCGGCCCGATGCTCGTGGCCGCGCCGGCGAGCTTGCAGCCCGCGTGCAGCACGACGCCCGGCGCGAGCCGTTCCGCCCGCACCTCGGGCGCGATCTCGACGGCCTCGGGGCGGTGGATCACCACGCCCCGCGCCACCAAAGCCTGAACCTGTCGTGTGTACATGGCTGCTCCGTTCCGCAGCAATGGTGACAGACCGCGTAAAAAAACTCACGCCAGAAATGCAGCCCGCGCGGAACAAACCTGCGTTGCCAACCATCCGAATTTCTTATTCCGACAAATTCTCAAGCAAAGGAGAGCCCGCGCCGGCTCTCCCGCGATATGAAGATCACAAAATCATGTTTACAAAATCATGCCGCCGCATGAGAGCAACCGCATGATTTTGTCGTCATGATTTTGTGAATCCCTGCACTCCCCGTTGAAGTCGGAGAAGCATGTGACAAACACCATGGGCAGAGGCCCTGCCCGGTAGACGCAGGCCTCTCGCGAGGCGTGCGTGCGGCGTAGCCGCGCCAGGCGACCTCGCTGCCGCCGCGGTGACATGCGGTTGACGCGGGCGGGTTTGTACCCTACCCTTCCGCCGCGACCGGGGTGTCCTCCGCAGGAGGACTGAGATCATACCCGTTGAACCTGATCCGGATCATGCCGGCGAAGGGAGACGAAATGAGAAAGGCCCGGCGCTCCGGGCCTTTTTTGTTTGGAGAGAGCTATGAAAGTACACGTGAATGGCGAAGCGATGGAGCGGCCCGCCGGCGAGACGCTGGCGGACCTGCTTGCCGCGCTCGGCGCAGTCGGCGGCCGCGTGGCCACGCTGGTCAACGACGACGTGGTCCCCGCCGCCGCGCGCACCGCGCAGACGCTGGCAGAGAACGACCGCATCGAAATTCTAACCTTCGCAGGAGGCGGCTGATGAGCGCAGATCCGTTCCAACTGGGCGACCTCACCTTCACCTCGCGCCTGCTGCTGGGCACGGGCAAGTTCTCCGACAGCGCGACCATGTTGCGCGCCATCGCCGCCTCGGGCGCGCAGATCGTCACCGTGGCCCTGCGCCGCTTCAACCGCGCACAGCCGGAGGACGACCTCTTCGGCCCCCTGAGCCGGCTGCCCGGCGTCACGCTGATGCCGAACACCTCCGGCGCGCGCGACGCCGCCGAGGCCATCCGCGCCGCGCGCATCGCCCGCGAGCTCTGCGGCAGCCGGCTGATCAAGGTGGAGATCCACCCCAACCCGCAGCACCTGCTGCCCGACGCCATCGAGACGCTGGAAGCCGCCAAGGTGCTCGCCGCCGAAGGCTTCCTCGTCATGCCCTATATGCCCGCCGATCCCGTGCTGGCCAAGCGCCTCGAAGATGTGGGCGTGGCCTCGGTGATGCCGCTCGGCGCGCCGATTGGCAGCGGCCAGGGCCTGGGCACCTCGGAGATGCTCCGCATCATCATCGAAAACAGCCGCGTGCCGGTGATCGTCGACGCCGGCCTGCGCGCGCCCTCGGAGGCCGCGCACGCCATGGAGATGGGCTGCGCTGCCGTCCTGATCAACAGCGCCGTCGCCGCCGCGGAGCGCCCCGCCGACATGGCCGCCGCCTTCGCACAGGCCGTCCAGGCTGGCCGCGCCGCCTACCGCGCCGGCCTGATGCCCCGCCGCGCCACCGCCAGCGCCACCAGCCCGCTGACGAGCTTCCTCAAGGAAGAAACCAGAAACTTGAGACCTGAAACCTGAAAGTTCAGACAGGAATCCAGAAAGCAGAACGTGAATACTTGGTCTTGAAAATTGCCGAAGTATTTATTCCGCCTGTTGACCAGTGACAAATGACAACTGACCAAGGACAACTGACGACAGACACTTTACCGGCCTGGCTGGATGTCTCGGCTCTGCTGGCGTTGGCTCGTGCGGCCACTGCCGCCGAGGTCGAGGCCGCGCTCGGCGCGGCGCACGTCGGACCGCGCGAGTTCGCCGCGCTGCTCTCGCCCGCCGCCGCGCCCTATCTCGAAAACATGGCGCGCGCCGCGCAGGCGCTGACCCGGCGTCACTTCGGCCGGACCATCACGCTCTATGCGCCGCTCTATCTCTCCAACTTCTGCTCCAGCGGCTGCGCCTACTGCGGCTTCGCCGCCGACCGCAACCATCCGCGACGCAAGCTCAGCTTCGACGAGGCCGATACCGAACTCGCCGCGCTCAAGCGCATGGGCATCGAGGAGGTCCTGCTGCTGACCGGCGAGCGCACGCCGCAGGCCGACTTCGCCTATGTCTGCGAATGCGTCCGTCGCGCCGCCACGCACATGGCCATGGTCACGGTCGAAACCTTCCCGATGACCACCGCGGAATATGCGGAGCTGGCCGCCGCGGGCTGCACCGGCGTCACGCTCTACCAGGAGACCTACGACGCGGCGGTCTACGCGCCGCTGCACCGTTGGGGACCGAAGCGCGACTTCGCGGCGCGGCTCGGGGCCCCGGCGCGCGCGCTCGCCGGCGGCATCCGCCAGTGCGGCTTCGGCGCCCTGCTCGGACTGGCCGACCCCATCGAGGACGCGTTGCGCCTCTACAGCCACATCGCGGGCTTGCAAAAGCAGTTCTGGCGCGCGGGCTTCTCCGTCTCCTTCCCGCGCCTCCGGCCGGAGGCGGGCGGCTTCCAGACCGATCACCCGGTCAGCGACGCGCTCCTCGCGCAACTGATCTTCGCCTTCCGCCTCGCGCTGCCGGAAAATCATCTCGCCCTGTCCACCCGCGAGCCCGCGAAGCTCCGTGACGGCTTTGCCGGCGTCGGCATCTCCAAGATGAGCGTCGCCAGCCTCACGACCGTCGGCGGCTACGACCACGGCGCCGAGGGCGGCGTGGGCCAGTTCGCCGTCAACGACTCCCGCGGCGTCGCGGACTTCTGCGCCGCCCTGCGTGCAGCGGGCCTCGAGCCGGTCTTCAAGAACTGGGATGCGGCGTACCGCTGAGGCATGGGTGATGGTGAATGGTTAATGGGTGATGGTGGATGCAGGAAGTCTGCCATAGCATCCGCGGATTTTTCCGTCCTTCTCGTCCTCTTCGTCCTTTTCCTCAAAAACCTGTGGCTCGAAAGTTCATCCACAGATTTCACAGATTTCCGGACAGAAGGCAGCCGGAGCAAACGACCACAGAGGTCGCAGAGGTAAGCACCCTTCGACTACGCCCAGGGCAGAGAGGTTCACGGAGGGTTGCCGCTGTGATTCCCTCAGCCCTCCGTGCCCTCCTCCGACCTCTGTGTCCTCTGTGGTGAAAGCCACTCAGTGATGCCCCGCGCGCACGCACCACGGCGCTCATTTCTTGGGCAACAGGTCTTTGACCACCGTCAAGTCGGCGGCGCCGCGGCCGGTGTTCCAGCCGTTCGAGCCGCCGGTGTAGTGTGCGGCCAGGAACTGGCGGTCGGTCACGTGGAAGACATAGCACTCGCAGGGGTGACGCCAGCCCGGCCAGGGCTCGCCCTTCTTCGACTCCTGCTTGAAGGCCCCGGCCGAAAAGCAGTCGAAGCGCGGCCCGCCCTGGCCGAAGATCTTGAGGTCGTCCGCGCCGGGGAACTGCAGGTGACTGAGGGCGTGCGTATGGCCGTGGAGGATCGCCACCACGTTGTAGTTCGTGATCGCATCGTAGAAAGCCCGGCGCTCGCCCAGCCCCCACCAGGTGGACTTCTCCAGGCCGAAATGCTGGATGATGACGACGGGGGTCGGGGCCGGCGCGTTCCGGGCCAGATAGGTGCGCAGAAAGGTCAGGCTCCCCTCCGGATCCTTCATCGAGCCGGGCTTTTCGCCAGCCTGGGGGGCGTCGCCGGCGTAGAGGTTCACGTTGACGAAGTGGACGCCCTGCCAGGCCCACGCGGAGTGCAATCCGTCGGGCGACAGCGTGGAGACCTGGCCGGCCTTCAGCATGGCCCGGTTGCGTGCGCGCAGGGCGTCGCGCACGGGACCCGTCTGGGTGCCGGCATCGTGATTCCCGGCCACGGCGAAGACCGGGAACCGCTTCGGGGTCAGGCCCTGCCACGGGAACAGCCGGTCGAACGCCTTCCATTGCTCCGCCGCGCGCGACTGGGTGAGGTCACCGGCGACGATGAGCCCGCTGGGCTTGCCCACAGGACGGAGGCCCTGCAGGGCCTCCGCCACCGGCCCCTGCGGCCAGGGCTGGCCGGGGATGGTGGCGATGACATCGAGCGTTTCGCTGAGGTGCTGCTCGTATTCGGCCGCCGTGATGGGCGGCTTGGCGTCTTTGTACTGCTGGCCGACATGGACATCGGACACGAGGAAGAAGGTCAGGTCGCGTGCCGCGCCCGGCGCCGGCAGTCCGAAGGCCAGCAGGCCGAGGGTGAGAAGAAAAACGAACGGGGCGGTCCGGCGTGTTGCGTGGCGCATAGAAATCATGCGGGGAGTGTAGCCGCGCGCCCCTCAGGACGGAAGTCTCCGGTTGTAACTCAGCGTTCGTGTTGGGTTGCCATGAAAGTGCCGCTTCGCCTGCGCAGAATTTTTGACAGAATCATTTAACGCAGAATCATTGCAGGCGGGGAAAATAAGTCGGCCAGTGAAACTTTTTAAATGATTCTGCCGTCAATGATTCTGTCGACTCTTCCCATCACTTGAGCGCGCCGCACGACGGATAGTTCTACTGACAGGACATCGGGTTAGGCTGCGATGCAGGTGCAGTTCCGCCTGCGGCAGAATTTTCGACAGAATCATTTAAAGCAGAATCATTGCAGACGGGGTAAATAAGCCGGTCAGTGAAACTTCTTAAAAATGATTCTGTCGACTCTTCCCATCACTTGAGCGCGCCGCGCGACGGATAGGGGCCGAAGACCGTCCCCATTGGAGTCAGATGGCAACCGGAAGAAGCAACCACAGAGGTCGCAGAGGTAAGCGCCCTTCGACAACGCCCAAGGCAGGAAGGTTCACGGAGGGCAATCGCCACGAAAGCACGCAAAGAACACAGAGCACACCATGTGATCTTTGTGTTCTTTTGCGGCAAAGTTTTCTTCCCTAGACTGACCTCGTGCCTTGCCCTCTGAGACCTCCTCTTACCTCTGTGGCCTCAGTGGTGAGATCGGAAACCTCAGTTCGCGCCGCGCGAGGGATACGGGCCGAAGGTCTTCGTGACGAGGTGGCTCTCCGAGGTGTCATCGACGATCACCACGCGATAGCTGGCGCCGCCGGGGGCGACGCGCAGGACGATATGGCCGTGGTCGCTCGCCAGGCGGTCGATGCCCGGGATCGCCACCCGCGCGTCGGGGTGCACATCGGTGGCGAACACCTCACGCGGACCGGGATAGAGCTGCTCCGACTGCAAGCGCTGCCACACGCCCGTCGTCGGATGATGGGCATCCCACACCGAGAGCGTCCAGACCCGCGCGCTCAACGTCGCGACGAAGAACTCGTTCATCGAGTCCACGTAACCGTGATGGTCCAGGATGGCCGCATCCACGGGGCCCACCGACTTGGCCACGGGAGTCTCGATGTCGCACCAGGCCGGGCTGTTCTTCCGGATGCCCGGCTGGTCGCCGCCGTTGAAGAATTTGAACGGGCCATAGCTCAGCAGGAACGAGCCGCTGAACACATTCTCGTCCGGCCATTGCTTGCGCGGGATGGTCTCCAGGGAAGGCATCCGGTGGTCGGTGTTCGTACCCTGCCCGGTCCAGATTTCCCCGTTGACGCCCACGTTCCGAAATTCGAACCGGGGGTATTTCTTCGGCTCGCGACGCAAAACCACCTGATCGTTGCGTCCGGGCACGAACCGTTCGACCTGCAAGCCGTTCTTTGTATTTTGCCAATGCACGAACGCCAGGTAGTTGGTCATGAACGGGGCGGTTGGCTTGGCGGGGTTGGCATAGTCGGGCCAGCCGCGGTCCAGCAGCTTGCCGGTCTTCAGGTCCTCGACCACGCGGGTGAGGCCGGTGAGGATATAGCCGTGGGGCGAGACGGGCATGCCCGGCGCCAGCTCACCGAGGTGATCCTGGTGGAAATGGGTCAGCAGCACGTAATCCAGCGCCGGCTGCGGGTCGTGGCGCAGCGCATGCCGGATGTAGCGGACGACCCATTCGCCGGCCAGCCGGGAATCAGCGGGCCGCGGGGGCGTGTGCTTGGGGTTTTTGGCCGGCTGCTCGCCCGTATCGACCAGCAGCGTGGTCCCGTCGGGGAGGATGTAGAGCCCGGCGTTGCCGCGACCGGTGCTGATCTGGTGGATGTCGAGAGTCCCCGGCTCCCAAGGCGCGATGGGCTGCCCCACGACATCCCCGGCGCGGGCCACCCACGTAACGGTCGACCAAAGACAGCAGGCAAGAAGCAGTCGCATATTCATACTACGCATTCTTACGGGTCACCCACGAAAGTCAAGTCACGCTGAGGCAGATTTCTTCGACAAAATCATTGATAACAGAATCATTGCAGACAGCGGGAAGAAGTCGAGGACATCCAACCTAATTATGAAATGATTCTGCCGTCAATGATTCTGTCGCCTCTTCAATTCGCAACTAAAGGTTACGGCTAGTTCTCCTGACAGGGCATGGGCTTGAGCCGCGATGCAGGTGCAGTTCCGCCTGCGCTGGAATTTTTGACAGAATCATTGCAGACGGGAGCAATAAGCCGCCAGTGAAACTTCTTAAACATGATTCTGCCGTCCATGATTCTGTCGTCGCTTTCGCCCGCCACCCCTAGCAAAGCTCGGGCCCGACACCGCCCGTTGCGCTGCGTGCATGGTGAAAACGTGACCCTGGCGCCTTCGCAGGCCGGTAGGCCGAAGGTAGGGTTATGCCCCATGGCAGAAGGCCGGCGCAGGGCCTAGTGTCGCTCCATTGAAACGAGAGAATGGAGAAACAAATGAAGAATAAAATAGTTGCACTATGCATGGTGATGTCCGCGTTGGCGCTGCCCCTCGTGATGGCGGGGTGCGCTGAAGAGGTTTCCAAAACCACGAGCAGCAAGACGACCAGCGATGGCGCGGTTAAAACAGACGAGAAGACCGTGACCAAGGCGGCGGACGGCACCGTGACCAAGACCGAAGAGTCCAAGACGACCACGCCCCCCAACAAGTAAACCGATCAGATAGTGCATCCGGCAGGCTGTCGCAGTCCGGATTTCAGGCCCGCAGTCCGTTGGGTGCTTCTTATGCGCCCAACGAAACTGCGGGCCTCATTATATTTCAGAAGTTGTCGGGCCGGCGGCTGCCCGCTTGCGCTCCGCCAAGGCGCGGCGAGCGACACCGATTAGGGGGATCACGCCAAGGATGGAATATACCGACCACAATAATCTGGCCCCGCCATCCAGCCAGGAGCGCTGTTACAGGCTCGGATGAGACCCTGTCCGGCCTGTTGGGCGCGGCGCCCCGGTTCCGGCCCGGTCTTGACCGCCTACCCGGTTCCCTTGCAAAGCAAAAAATGAACCGTATGTTCGCCCACCTTAGCTCGCGAACCGACACCCGAAAGGAACCGCATTGTGAAGAGGATGACCAAGTGCTGGCTGTTGGCGCTGTTAGGCGGCACACTCCATGTACAGGCCGGCTATCGCCCCTTCACCTATACCTACGACACCTACCCGATGGGTCAGGGAAATTTCGAGGTGGAACAGTGGGTGACCCTCAAGCACCACACGGGCGCGGATTCCGGCTATACCCGCTGGGATTTCCGCGAGGAGCTGGAATACGGCGCGACCGACAAGCTCCGGCTGGCCCTTTATCTGCCGTCGTGGCAGGTCGAGGACTCGCGCGACCGCCACGGCGCGCGGTTCGACCAGGTCGGGCTGGAGGCCATTTACCTGCTCTCCAATCCGATCACCGACCCCATTGGCGCGGGCCTCTATGGCGAGGTGAACCTCGGCGAACGCGGCGAAGTGGAAGGTGAAATCAAACTGCTGCTGCACAAGGAAATCGGCGATTGGACGTTGGCCTACAACCTCCTTGCGGAGACCGAAGTCCAGAATGTCGGCAGGTCCGGTGAACACGAGAAGGAGGGCGTTCTGGGCCACAGCCTCGGCATCTCTTGCAGCCTGGGTGCCGCCTGGCGCGTCGGCGGCGAGACAGTCGTAGAGACGGTCATCGAGGACTGGCGACGCTATGACCACACTACGGTCTACGCCGGGCCAGTTGTCAGTTATCAGGGCGCCAACCTTGGGCAGAGCCAAGCTACCTGGTGGGTAACGCTCACACCGACCTTCCAGTTGACCAGCCTTGAGGAAGAACCGGATTATGTCACGCGCCTGATCGTCGGTGTATCATTCTAAAGCGGGCCTGAGTGCGGCCCACTGCGCCGGTGCGTTCCAGGCTGCAAGCCTCACCGTTGGCGCCCTTGTGTCACTTGCCCCAGGCTTGTCGTGTGTTCCACCGTACAATCCTCGCCCGCCTTCCAGCCGAGAACTCTCTTACATGTTCGGATGTAACACCGCCGGCCTCCCTCGCTCCCGTCGCGGCCAAGGCTGTTCGAATTCGCTCCGCCATGGCGCAGCGGTCCCCAGCGCAACCAGGCTCGATCAGCTGCGGCCCCTACGGCGTAGAGTGCAGGCTTTCTCCCGCTCCAACGCAGAACTGCCGGCGAGCTGGTATATGTATCAAAGTGCGACCCCGGGCAGGCTCAATTGAGAGGGATCTGCCCCCATGCCACAGAAGTGGTGCAGAAATGACGAAAAGGTGGTAGATTCAACCCGTTCGGGATAATAGGGCGCGGTTGAAACGCTGTGTAAAGGGGAATAGGGTCACGTCTCGACAAGCGACAAATAATTCAGCACTGGAGATCAAGGCGCAGGAAGCGTGACAATGGAATGTCGTATGTCGAGACGTGACCCTGCCGCCGCGTGAATGTGTCGCCTCCTTTTCCCGTTAGACCGCAACCTCCACCCAAGCACCCATTGCAATAGGTCCGATCCGTCCTATAGGTCATATCTTCCCGGCCCGCAACATGATTCTGCCCAAAAACGCGCGCAGAGCGCCGCGGTCTATTTCCGCTGGCGGCCCACCCACACGTAGTCGATGCGGCAGGTGCCGGTCAGAGGCTTGCCGTCCGAGAAGTCCAGGCGCAGCTGGTCCAGCACGCCGCCCCACCCTCCGGTGCCGCGCAGATCCAGCAGATAGAGCCGCGACTCGGTGTCGTTCGGCGTCACTTCGAACACCTGCCCAAGGTTGGCTGCCCACGCCGGCGCCGCCTGGGTCGTGAACCGGAGGCGCATGTGCGTGGCCGGCGTGTGGTTCTGGATGCGGATGGCAACGAGACCGTTCTTATCCAAGTCCACGCCCAGCGCAGCGGGCGAAAGCAGGTGCGCGTCGGCCGCATTCGACATGGCGACCACGTAACAGCCGCCCGCCACCAGATGCACCGGCCGCGCTATGCAGGACCATTTCTGTCCAAGGAATTCCTCGTCTTGGGTGCCCAAGTTCCAGTCGGACCAGCCTTCCTTGTCCAGCGGCTTGGCAAAGGTCCAGGCCTTGGTCACGGTCGTGCCGGGCGGCAGGAGATGGACGGCTGTGCGGCTGCTGCGCCATAGCTCGCCGTCGTCCGCCTTCAGCCGCAGCAGGTAGTCGCCGGGCGCAGCAAACTCGGCCTTGGTCTCGAGCTGCGCCGGGTTGCGGATGGCCACCGCGCCGGGCCCCTCGAAGACCTCCCACGTGGTGCTGAGCCGGCCGGGCCTGCCGTCGTCGTCGGCTGTGCCCGCCAGGCGCACCGTGGTGGAGTCGGTCCAGATTTCGGCACCGGCCTCGACCGCGGGCGGGTTGTTGAGCGGCATGGCCTTATCCAACGCCCGGGCTGTGGCATACGGGGTGTTGTTGGTGAGTGTCCAGCTCGTCAGGGCCGGCGCCTGGTTCGTGAAGAACGCGACGCCGGGCTCCAACACGTAGCCGTTGTCGCGGATCAGCCCCGTGCTGCAGCAGATCTCGGGATTGTGCGAGCCGCCCCAGATGAAAATCTCGGAGGGGCCCAGCTTGTGCGCCACGTTGTTGCGGTCGAAGCGCGAGCCGGCGATCTCCACGTTCCGCGTCTGCGGCGACTTGAGGCCGAGCATTTCGATCGCCGCGCCCGCGTTGTTGCGGAACGTGCAGCGGTCCACCAGGCACCCTTCGCCGCCGGCCTCGAAATCGATGCCGCCCTCGTCGTGCGAGCCGGAGTCGGGCTGGTTGAGGAAGTGGCAGTTGCGGATGACCAGGCCATATTGGTTACCCAGCATGATGCCCATCGTGCCGGCGTGGGCATGCCAGCCGGAGGCGTCGAAAATACTGTTCTGCAACCAGGCCCGGCTGACGGACGTGAGGAACGGATGCGGCGAGGTGTTGTGCGCGTAGTTGTCGTGGCAGAACACGCGATCGATGAACACGTTCTTGCCCGTGAAGCGGAAGCCCGACGAGCACTGGAACATCTCGCAGTCGCGCAGCACCAGGTCCTCGCCGACGGAACCGCTGGCGGCAATGCCGCCCGCCGCCTCGCCATCGCCCCGCGCGCCCCGGCGGTCGCGCCACTCCGGAATCCCATGGGCGTTGAAGCGATAGAGGCCCTCGATGTGGTGGGCGATGCAGTCCTCGATCAGCAGGCCGCGGTGGCCGCCTTCCGCGTAATAGACGATCAGGCCTTTGCCCGCGTAACAGACGGTCAGGCCGCGCACGCACAGATAATCCGGGTTCTTGATCAGCACGCAGCGCTCGTCGATATCGCCATCGCGGCGGATGACCGGCCGCGCACCCTCGCCGTAGGCGCCGATTTCGGCCCAAGCCTGTGCGGAGCCGTGTGCAAACAGCGCCAGTTCCTGGTTGATGACACTGCCGCGCCGGATCAGCAGGCGCTCGCCGGGGCCCAGCGTCCGGCCGTTGACCGGCGTGAAGTCGCGCCAGGCCGTTTCGGGCGACGTGCCTGCGCGGGCGTTGTCGCCGCCGATGCCATCCACATAATACGTGGCCGCCTGTCCGTTCGTCCCGACCGGCGGTTGCCACGCGCGGGCGGAATAATCGGGATCGGTCGCGGGCAGGATCGCCAGGGGTTTATGCACCAGGATGGATGCGGCCCCCGGCAGGGCGAGCTTGACCGTGGCGGTCGCGCTCTGGCTGGTGTCGGCGCGGATGCGCCACGCGACCGGTATCGCGCCCTGCTCCGGCAGCACGCCCAGATCCAGCCGGGCGGGTGTCTCGCAGACCACGCCCGGCGGCAGCACCAGCGTCGCGACGCAGCCGGTCGTGGCCCGGCCGTAGTTGCGGACCACGCCGGTCAACCGCTCGGGGCACCCGGCGCGCAGCAGCGTGCTGGAAGTGAAGAACTCCGTCAGCCTCGCCACGACCGGCCGGGGGTTTTCGAGGCGCAGGTTGGCCAGCAGCCCGTTGAACCGGCCCAGCCTCAGGGGCGCTTGACCAGGTGCCGCGCGGCCGGAACGCAGGATCTCCGTCCGCTCGCCGTTGACCTCGAGCTTGAGGGCCAGGCCGTCCCACTCGGCGATCACACGGTACCATTTGTTCGAGGCCACGCGCTGCCCGGAGCGCACCCGCGACTCCCACTGGCCGTTGAGTTTCACGAAGAAGGCGAAGTTGCCGCCTTCGGCCTGCGGGTCGAGGCGCAGCATGTACTCCTCACCTTTCACCACCAGCTCCACGTTACCTGCCGGCAGGCTCTTGAACAGGACCGAGCAGTCGAGGCGCAGGCCGGGCGCAAGCTGCAGGTCAGGCGTACTGGGCGTGGCAAATGAGCCGGAAGCGGACAGCAGCGCCCGGCCGCCGGACACCGGCGCAAACGCGCTTTGCTTGGCTGTAAAATCGTGGCCGTGGCCGGAGGCATCGCGCAGGTCGCCGTCAAACGGCCAGTTCGCCACGCCCGTGAAGCAACCGCCCGGGCTGGCGATTTTCAGGTCGTCCAGCGCACCCTCGAACGCCCCGAGGTGCAGCGGCTCGCTGGTCACGACCGGCTCGCCGCGGCGGGCCGTGCGCGTGGTATCGCCGTTGACGGTCAGCCAGAGGCTTTGCCCGTCCCAGCCCGCTTCGACCTCGTACCACACGCCGGGCTTGACCAGTTCGCGCGACTGCACGCGGGGCTCCCAGCCGCCGGTGTTCACGAAGAAGCCGAAGCGGTGCCCCTCCGACTTTGGATTGACGCGCAGAAAGTACTCACCCACCCCGTGGTCGCCCTTCGTAAGCACGGTCGCCCACGCATTGCCTTCGGGCAGACGGTCGAACCGCACACGGCAGGCGAGGCGGAAGCCGCGGGACAGACGCAGCCCTGGCGCATCCGGTACCGTCGCTATCGCCCGCCCGGTCAGGTGCAATGCCTGTCCCTCAACTCCGGGGACAAAGGCCGGTTGCTCGGCGTAGGCCGTCCCTCCGCTGCCGCTCCCATCGGCCAGCGAGTTGTCGAAGGTCCAGTGCCCTGTCCACGCCGGCTGCGCACCGGGGGGCGCGGCGAGGGCGTTCAAGAAACAGCAGGCGATTACAGGCAGAATACGTATTTTCATGGTCAAGGGTGTACAGGATCCGGTCTTCATGTTCATGCGTTCGAAGGGCGCGTTGCGCTGGTGCTCCGCGCTATGCACAGTTTTAACGTGCGCCAGTCAGGACTCTGCTGCTGCCGCCCCTGGACCTGGCACAGTCCGGTGCGCTGCCGGGCTAAATTATTTATCGCCCAGGATGGTGACCTGGCTGGCGGTGCGGGTGTCGCCGTCCTTCACGTATGTCACGCTCACCTTGGCGTCGACCTTGATGTCCGCGAGTTTCTTGGCCGCCCCACCTTGCGTGATCTGGGTGCTGTCGGTGCAGGTGAAGGTCAGCTCGCGCGTCACCTGGACCACGAGCTGCTTGGCCGCGACGTCCACCTTCTTCACCGTGCCGGTCTTGGTCTGCGGTTCGCCCGCGACCGCCGAAGTGAGCCCCAGCATCAGCACGCCCAACACCGCCAGCTTAACGAAACGCATCCGGTTCATGTTTGTTCCCTTTCAACGTTGCCCTGCAACTTCCACACAAAACCCACAGAGATCTGACCGATCAGTCCTATCGGTCAGATCAACCCGGCCCGGCCTCACACCTGCCATGGGGCGCGGAGGGCGCGGGAGCGGAGGCGGTTGGCGGCCTCGTCGCCGATGAACACCTCCTTCACGGGATCGAACTGCACCGTGCGGCCGAGTTCCCAGGCGATGGCGGCGGCGTGGCAGGCGAGGTGCGACTTGCGCATGATCGCGCTGCTCGCCGCCGGCTGGGCGCGGGACCGGACGCAGTCGAAGAAATTCCGCGTGTGCCCCACCGGATGGGTGCCGCTGCCGCGCGAGACAACGCGGCCATCGCGCAGCTTGGCGGGCTCCACCACCGTGTCGCCGGCGTCGCCGGTCTCGACCCACCCCTCGTCGCCCTCGAAGCGTACTGGACAAGTACCCAGTTCCGTCCGGTAGTGCGGCGCGCGGTTGCCGAACGCGTCCGGCAGGAAATCCAGCACGAGCTTGACGCCGTTGGCGTAGGTCGCGGTGATGTTGGTCTCCGACGGGACGAACACCAGCGGCGTGGTGGCGTCGGCATCGTTGGCCATCTGGCAGAGGTCGATCGTGTGCGCGCCCCAGTCCAGCAGCGTCGCGCCGGAATCGAAGTCATAGTGCTTGCGCCACCGGCCCGCCACGTAGTCCTTGTTGTAGGGCCGCCACGGGCACGGGCCGAGCCACAGATCCCAGTCCACCAAGTCGCGGTCCGGCACCGGCTCGGCCGGGAGCCAGCTGTGGTCCACCTGCGGCACGTAGGCCGAGGCGTGCAGGGTGCGCAGCCGGCCGAGCTTCCCGCTGCGCGCGAGCCCGACGGCGTATTGGAAGTTGGCGATGTTGCGCCGCTGGGTGCCGGCCTGGAACACGCGGCCGAGCCGGCGCATCGTGTCATCGAGCGCCTGGCAGTCGGCGATGGTCAGGCCGCAGGGCTTCTCGCTGTAGACGTCCTTGCCCGCCTTCGCGGCCAGGATGGAGGCCAGGGCGTGCCAGCGGTCGCCGGTGGCGATGAGCACGGCATCGATGTCCGGCCGCGCGAGCAGCTCGTGCAGGTCGCGGTACATAGCGCAGTCCTTGGTGCCGTAGTGTTCGTCCGCCATGTTCTTGACGAACTCGCGCCGGCTGGCCTGCACGTCGCAGATGGCGACGAACTGGACGTCCGGCTCCGGCAGCATGCAGCCGAGCACCAGCCGCCCGCGCGGGCCGATGCCGATCGCGCCGAGGGAGATGCGCTCGCTGGGCGCGACCGCGCCGCCGCGCCCGAGCACGGACGCCGGCACGAGCAGCGGGAACGCGAGCGCCGCGCCGGCCCTGGCCGTGGTCCTGAAAAAATCCCGCCGGGACAAACCGACATTTACCCGATTCTTTTTCTGCTTCATCTCTGTTCCGTTTCTCGATCAGGGCCAGCCACCTGAACCGCCCGGCAGCCGGACAGGGCGCGCAATTGCCGCAAAAGAACGCCGCCAACACAAGGATTAATTTCGGCGATCACCCGCTGCGGGGGGCGCAGACCTTGCTCCTGCATGTTTTTTCACCGCACCTCGCCCCAGTGCGATGCGGGGGACCGGGCAGGGCCGCCGTCCAAGCCTGGCTGTTGACTCGGCGTCATAATTCCGGTAAAAATGACGCCATGAGAACAGTACATCTCTACAAGCGGATGTTGGAGGCGCCCCGCCAAAGTTTCTTCCTGTTCGGCATGCGCGGAACAGGGAAGAGCACCTGGGCCCGGCAGACCTTCCCGGCAGCCCATCGCTTTGACCTGCTGGACGAGGGCCTGTATCAGAATTACTTGCGCGACGCGCGCCTTTTTGGCCGGGAATTGCTGCAGATTCCGGCCGGGCAGACGGTCGTCGTGGATGAGGTCCAGCGCCTGCCCTCGCTCCTGAACGAAGTGCACCGGTTCATCGAAAGCCACGGCCTGCGGTTCGTCTTGCTGGGCTCGAGCGCCCGGAAGTTGAAGCAGGCGGGCACGAACCTGCTGGCGGGGCGGGCGCTACGCCGGACCATGTTCCCGCTTCTTCCACAGGAACTCGGGGCGGACTTCGATCTGGCGGAGGTGCTGCGATTCGGCAGCCTGCCCGTGATCTGGCGGTCGGAAACCAAGGCGGAGAGTCTCGATGCCTATGTGCAATTGTATTTGAAGCAGGAGATCCAAGCAGAGGCCCTGGTGCGGAATCTGCCAGGTTTCGCACGCTTCCTGCCCATCGCGGCCCTGTTCCACGGCCAGGTCCTCAGCGTAGCCAGTCTGGCTCGCGATGCGGGAGTGGCGCGGACCACGGTCTCAGGGTACTTGGACATCCTAGGCGACACCTATCTGGCCTGGTTGCTCCCAGCCTTCGAAGCCAAGCTGCGGGTCAAGGAACGGCATCATCCCAAGTTGTACTGGATGGACCCGGGTGTCATGCGGGCGGTGAAACGAGAACTCCATCCGCCCGGCGCGCTGGAACGCGGCGTGTTGCTGGAGGGCTGGGTGGGCGCCCTGCTGAAAGCGTACGGCGAACCCGGTTGCGGACTGGGACTGCGACACGACGGCCTGTACTACTGGGCCCCGACCGAGGGGGGCACCGAGGTTGATTTTCTGGTCCAGCGTGGCACGGAGTTCACAGCCATCGAGGTCAAGGCCAAGGAGAGCCTTTTGTCGCACGACTTCAAAGGACTGCAAGCCATTGCTGCGTTGAAAGGTGTTCGTCGTCGGGTAGTGGTCTTCCTAGGTGAACGCACCTTTCGCACCGAGGACGGCATCGAAGCGTTGCCCGTCCGTGCTTTCTTGCAGGAACTGAAGGGGCAGACGCTTTGAACTCATCGGAACAGTGGCGCTTTCCCGGCAGGCTTGTCCTGCCGGAGAGGGAAGATTAAGACGGGAGCACGCGGGCACGGTCTGCAGAAGTGTGGCAAAACGCCTTCCCTCGGACGGCTCGGCAAACCTCGCCATCCAAGATCGGGTGCGCCCGGTTCAGCCCTGCCGGCCGCTCATCTCCGCCTGCATTTCACAATTCCAAATTCCCCATCCCCCATTTCCCCATCCACCATCCTCCATTAACCATGTGCTTCACACCTCCCACGGCTCGCGCGTGGCGCGGGAGCGCAGCCGGTTCGCCTCGGCGTCGCCGGGGAATTCTTCCTTGACCGGGTCGTATTTCAGGTTCCGCTTGAGCAGCATGGAGAGGTTGATCGCGTGGCAGGTGCTCATCGACCGGTGGGCGATCTCGGCTGTGGCGACCGTCTGGCGGCGCGAGCGGACGCTGTCGAGGAAGTCGCGCATGTGGTTGAGCACGCGCCGCTCGCGCTCCTGGTAGGCCGCGAGCAACTTCTGGCGCTCGGCCAGCAGCGCGGGATTGGAGACCTCCGGCCCGGCGTAGCCGTCGGCGCAGGAGACCCAGCCCTCGCTGC
The DNA here is from genome assembly GCA_903896925.1 of uncultured Lentisphaerota bacterium. Lineage (GTDB taxonomy): Bacteria > Verrucomicrobiota > Kiritimatiellia > CAIQIC01 > CAIQIC01 > DP16D-bin41. Next base: position 29,946 of record CAITZM010000101.1, read on the forward strand.
CCTCGTAGCGCACGCCACACGAGCCGTGCCAGAGGCCGAGATTCTTGAAATCGCCGACCGCCAGCACCAGCTTCACGCCATTGGCGTAGCGCGCCGTGAACCCCTCCGCGGTCGCGTTGTTCGGATATTCGTACTCGACCGCCGAGGTCGCGTCGGCGTCGATCACGCCCTGGCACTGGCAGATCGTGTGACTGCACCAGCCCGCGACGCCGGTGCCGAAGTCGTAGTAATTCAGCCACGCGCCGCAGCCGCCGAGGTAGCCCTTGTTGTAGGGCCGCCACGGCGCGGGGCCGAGCCACATATCCCAGTCGAGATCGCTCTTCGCCGGCACCGGTTGCTCCGGCAGCAGATCGTGTTTCATCTCGAAGGGCAGCGTGTGCGCCTTCAGCGTGTGGAGCTTGCCGAGCCGCCCGGTGCGCGCGAGTTCGTCGGCGAAGACAAAGTTCGCCTCGCTCCGCCGCTGCGTGCCGACCTGGAAGATCCGGCCGAGCCGCCGCGCCGTGGCCACCAGGGTCTGCCCCTCGGCGATGCACATGGTCGAGGGCTTCTCGGAAAAGACGTCCTTGCCCGCGCGCATCGCGAGCACCGCCATCGAGGTGTGCCAGCGGTCGCCCGGCGCCATGATGATCGCGTCGATGTCGGGCCGCGCGAGCACCTCGCGGAAATCGATGTAGGCGGCGCAGTCCTTGTTGTTGTACTGCTCGTCCACGGTGGCCTTCGCCCGCTCGCGCCGCTCGCGGTTGACGTCGCAGACGGCGACGAACTGCACGTCCGGCTCGTGGAGCGCCACGCCGAGGTCGTAGGTGCCGCGCCCGCCGATGCCGATGGAGGCGACCTGCAGCCGTTCGCTCGGCGCCACTGCCCCGCCGCGGCCCAGCACCCGGGCCGGCAGGATCAGCGGCGCGACCGCCGCCGCCGCCAAGAACTTCCGCCGCGTCACGCCGCCTGCTTTGTGTTTCATCAGTACGCCCCTCGTCTTGTTCCACCCAAAAACGTTTCCAAGCCTGGGAAATTGTGGTCCGTGTTTTTCCAAGCCCGGGAAAAGGGACGGGGGCAAGGGACGCTGAAAGGGACGAAAGGCGAGTGGCGAGAGACGAGGAACGTTTTACCTCATGGCTGCACTAGCTGGGAGCGGCGGCGGCTCGCCGCTGCAGGAGAGCCGGTCGTCGCCAACCTTGCCCACCTGTCTGCGCGAATGTCTGGCGGTTCCACTATTCGGGGCGGCGAGGACGCCGCCCCACCCAGCTAGACTACAACTGAGCTTCGCCGGGTCGGTGACCCGGCCTACATCGAGGGCGTTGTTGAGTGAGGGTATTGTGTAGGCCGCGTGACCTGCCGGTGGAGTTGTCCGCCTCCGACTGGCCTCTGATCTCTGACTTCTGATCGCTGACCTCTGCCTTCCGTCCACTGACAACCGACCACTGACTACTGACTACCGACCCACGCTCTCACCAGAACCGCTTAAAGGTCAGGCCGAACGATTTCCCGTTGCTCGACGGCGAAATGTCCCATGTGTTCCCCCGGTACGTAAACAGCATGCTGCTGAAGATGCCGATGGCGGCGCCGGCGCCGACGTCGCGCCAGTAATGACGATCGCCCTCGACGCGGCTGTAGGCGGTGAAGGTGGCGAGCGCGTAGGCGGGCGCGCCGTAGGACCAGCCATACTTGGCGCGCAGGAACTCGGCGGAGGCGAAGGTGACAGCGGCATGGCCCGAGGGGAAGGACTGGTGACCTTGGCCGTTGGGGCGCGTTTCGTAGACCGTATTCTTCAGCGCGAGGACGGTGACCCCTTGCACCACGAAGGCGCCGGTGAAACGCAGGGCGCCATCCCAGTCACCATTGTACAGCGGCACGCCCCACGCGGTCAGAGGCAGGGCGTATTGCAGCACATCGCCCGCAGCCACGATGCCGTCGGCCCTGACCCGCCCCGCGCCCAGCAGGAGCGCCAGAGCCAGTCCGCCCATCATGATGTTCCCCACAGCCTTCATAAAAACCACGCCGCCACGGCCGGAGGCATCCTAGCCCAAACACTCCGAAAAAGCACTCCATCACGCAACAAAACCCGCCCGCCAGCCCCCAGGCCTGCCGGAAGACACACCAACGCCTGCCGGCGACCGTTACGCGCCCGGGCCTGAAAACGATGAAAATCACTGCAAACAAAGGGGAAACATCGCGCGGGAGAAAGGCACAGGACGTACCAAGGGGAAAGTGGGAGCAGGGGGATTCGAACCCCCGACCCAGTGATTAAGAGTCACTTGCTCTAGCCAGCTGAGCTATGCTCCCGGGCCGAAAATATCAGAAAACGGCCCGCAAACAAGAGCTTTCTGAAAAAAGTTGTTTGTAGGCAGTTTTCTTGGCACAAAGCATCCGTGGAACGACTCATCAACAGGACACGTGGCGGGCGGGAAATCGCCGTCCAGGTCGAACGGGCGGATACGTTCTGGCGCCGCGGCGTCGGCCTGCTGGGGCGCGCGGGGCTGCCGGCGGGCGCGGTGCTCTGGATCGCGCCGTGCCGTTCCATCCATATGTTCGGGATGCGCTTCGCCCTCGACCTGCTCTTCCTCGACGCCGACCTGCGGGTCGTCAACATCGTTCGTAACATCCGGCCATGGCAGATGGCCTCCGGCGGTGCAGGTGCCCACAGCGTCGTGGAACTGGCCACCGGCTGGCTGCCGGACGAGGCGGCCGCGCCCGGCGACCAGCTGGCGTGGGCACCACGTCGAACATCGAACGCCACGCAGCGAACATCGAACAACGAACACCCAACATCGAACATCGAAGGCCGGAACAAAGCAATCGCGAACAGCGAAGTGAAGACAACCGAAGGTCTTGGCGCGACGATGGTTTCCGCATGGCAGCGTCCCGGAGGGACGTGACGAGAGTAGCCCGGCGCTTCAGCGCCGGAAACAAGCCGCCAGCGCGGGAAGTCCCGTAGGGACGAAAGAACCGTTGCGGCACGGACAGGAGTGGGCTTGTTCGCCGGGCTGGAAAGCCCGCCCACGAAGAAAGCGCGTTAACTGAGGTGCCGGCTGTGGCGGCGGTCGCAGACCGCCGCTACAGAGTTACAGGCGGAGGCGCGATGCAGGCCGGGCCTCCAACACGGCGCAACCGCACCCGAAGCGTCTGCGACGGCGCAATCTGGATGACCAAGCGCAAGACCCGGGCCAGTTGCCGCGACCGTCGCGCCGGCCGAAAACAGCGCACCTTGGCACGGCGTCCAGAGCGTTGGCCTGCCAGAACGGGACCATCTCATTTGACAAACACTGGATAACAGCGTCTACTGGCGCGAGTCGGTTTCGATGTCGGCAATATGCGCCGCGTGGGTGCTGATGGGATTCAACCATGAAAAAATTTCAACATACGGCGCCGAGCCATCGTCGCACGCTCGTCAGGTTCGGGCTGCTATTGTGCGTGGCCTTGGGTTTGGGCCGCGAACCGGCGCAGGCGACCGTCTACACGTGGAGCGGCTTGGCCAGCACCAACTGGACCGATACAGGCAACTGGGGCCTGACCGGCGTGGCCCCGACCGGCGGAACCTTCGCCGCCGTGGTGGTTGTGACCAATAAAGCCAACAACGCCCTGTATTATACGGCGGCCATGGGCAGCAGCATCTTTACGACGTCCAATACAACGACCGAAGGTTCGGGCCGCCCCCTGCGCATTGGGGACTCGGTGGCTGGAACATTGATAATTTCCGGCGGCACGTTGGAGAGCCGTGGAGCGGCGGGCGATCTGATCGGCAATGGCGCCTCAGGCAATGGCACGCTCGTGGTGGATGGCGGCATGTATATCAGCACCAACCAAACGATTTTATTCGGCAATACTTCCGGAGGCACCTCGATCTTGACGGTCAACAGCGGCACGGCCACGGTGGCCGTTGTGGCGGGCGGCAACGCCACCAGCGGCCAGATCAATCTCAACGGCGGCCTGCTGGCCCTGAAACAAGTGACGCTGACCGGAACGGAAATCCTGACCGTCAACCTCAACGGCGGAACGCTGCAAGCGAACGCGGCCACGGGTGCCTGGCTGGTCAACAGTGTGAACGCCACCTACAACCTGGCCGGCAATGTCAATCTGGACTCACAGGCCTTCAACCTGACCAATGCGGCCGCTTTGAACGGAGCGGGCACGGTGACGAAGCTTGGCAGCGGCCTGCTCGCGCTCCAAGGCAACAACACGCTGGCGGCGGTGACCAACAACCTGGGCACGCTGGCCTTGGGCGGGGTCAACACCATCGGCGGCGGTGTGGTCCTCAACGCGGGCACCCTGAACATCAATAACGCGGGGGCGCTCGGCACGGGTGCGCTCACCATCAACAGCGGCACCATCAACAATGCCACGGCGGCGGCCGTCACCAACGCCAACAGCAACGCCCAGAACTGGAACAGCGACTTCACCTTTACGGGCGGTTCCGGCTTGAATCTGGGAGCGGGCCTGGTGACCATGAGCAGCAACCGCACGCTGGCCGTCAACGGCAGCACCCTGACGATCGGCGGCACCATCACCGGTTTCGTCAACAGCGCCAGCCTCAATGCGTTCGACATCGTCAAGACCGGCGCCGGCATACTCACCCTGACGGCAGACATCACCACGCTGCGCGCCGGGCAGACCAACACCGTCACCGGCACGGAAAACATCACCGGGGCCATCAGCGGACCCGGCTTGAACGTGTTCGATGTGGTCAAGGCGGGCGCCGGCACGGTGAACCTCGGCGCACCCATCACCCTGACCGGCAACCAGACGAACTCCATCACGGTCGGCACGGTGAACTACACCGGTGTCATCAGCGACGGCGGCGGCGGCTTGGGCCTCACGTTCAAAGACGGCGGCACAGCCACCCTGACAGCCAACAACACCTTCGGCGGCGGGCTTACGGTGTTGCCCAACACGAGCGTGACGCTCTCCGGCAGCAACAGCTTCAGCGGGGTCAGCCTGGTGCGGGGGGCGTCGCTCAACATCGCCAAGCTGATGGTCGGCAACAACAATGCCTTGGGCGACACCAGCGGGATCACCATAGCAACCAATGCCGCCTATGTCGGCCTGCTCAATGGCGTGACGGTGACGGGCGAGACCCTTTTGATTTCGGGCAACGGCGACAACAACGGAGCGCTGCAGGCCGCCACGTCTTCGACCTCGACATGGGCCGGACCGGTGTTCATTTCGGACAACGCCGGGCAATCCTCGCCGCGCATCGGGGCCCAGGCGTCGGGTGTGCTGACCGTCAGCGGCCCGATCGCCAACGGCACGGCGGGTACCACCCTCAACATCAACGGGGCCAACGGCAGCGGCAAAGTCATCCTGTCCGGCACCAACACCTATACCGGCAGCACCGGCATCATCCGCGGCTGGCTGATCCTCGGGGCTGAAAACGCACTCCCGACGAACACCACCTTGAACATGAACGTGGCCAACATCACCACCGACTCCTCCACCTTCGACCTCAGCGGCCACAATCAGACCATCGGCCAACTGGTCAGCGTCACGACCAACATCCAGCCTATCCTGATCACCAATACCACGGGGGTCGCAGCCACCCTGACCGTCAACCAGAGCGCCAACTCGGCCTTTGGCGGCTCCATGGGGGGCACCTTGTTGGGGCTGACCAAGGGCGGCACGGGAACGCTGACGCTGACGGGCACCAACCTGACCTACGGCGGCGCGACCACCCTCAGCGGCGGGACGTTGTTGCTGGTGACCAGCAACAACAACTCGACCATCGTCGCCACCAGCCCGCTGGCCGCCATCGGTCCGACCTACCCCCTCGAGCAGTCCTTCGTGGATTGGGCCGGCAGCAAGGTCTCCGGCACGGCGCCGGTGTTCGCCATGGTCACCAACACCGCGAACAGCGTCGTCTTCGGCAGCACGCTCACCAGCGCCTTCCTCGGCGGCCAAGGCACGGTGACCAATACCGGCGGCGCGGTCTGGAGCGACCTGGCGGTGCGTCTGGGTGGCGGCAGCGGCAGCCTGTTCTATACGCCGGCCATCGGCAGCGGCACCAACCTCGTCATCGGCCCGGTGGGCGGCAACGCGGCGAGCATGGTCACCCTGCTGACGAGCAACAGCCACGCCAGCACGACCATCCAGTCCGGCACCCTGCAGATCACCAACGACTTCAACCTCGGCGCGGGTCCTGTTGGCTTCATGTCGACCAATCTGGTCATCAACGGCGGCACGCTCATGGGTTCGGGCAACGACTTGCCGGTCAGCAGCAATCGGGGCGTGGCCATCGGCTCCAACGGGGCCAGCTTCAACACGCCTGCGGGAGGCATCTTGCGCATCAATGGCGTGGTCAGCGATCTGCCCGGGCAGACGGGCAGCGTGACGCTCGTCAACTCCGGCACCTTGGTTTTGAGCGCCAACAACACCTATGCCGGCGGCACGCTCGTCCCGGCCGGCACCATTCTCGTCATCCAAGGCAACAGCGCGGTCGGCACCGGCACCCTGACGCTGAACGGCGGCCTGCTGCGCCCCTCCTCGACGGCGCCGGCGACCACCTTCGTCTCCAACAACATCGTCATCAGCGCCAACAGTTCCCTGGGCACGAGCAACAACAAGAACCTGACGTTTCTGGGCAACGTCACCCTGGCGGGCACCAACCGCACGCTGACCGCCGGCAGCACCGACAGCGCGACCTTTGCCGGCGTCATCGGCGACGGCGGGAACGGCTACGGCCTGGTCAAGACCGGCGCGGGCACCTTCACCTTCGCGAACGTGAACACCTATGGCGGCGGGACGGTCCTCAACGGCGGCGTGTTGGCGCTCACCACCAACTATGCGCCGGGCACCGGATCGATCACCCTGAGCAACGCCACGCTGCGCACCACCGGCGGCTCCGGCTGGGCGCTGAGCAACAGCCTCCAGCTCGCCGCGAACAGCAGCAACATCTTCGACACCGGCAGCGACATGATCCTGACCAACGGCGCCAACCTGTCCGGCGCGGGCCTGGTAGTCAAGACCGGCGGCAACCTGCTGCAACTCTGGGGTAACAACAGCGCCTTCAGCGGCACCATGATCAGCAGCAATGGCGGGACGTGGTTCAACCAGGAAGCGGCCGGCAGTTCCAACGCCAATTGGGTGCTGGCCAGCGGCCTCATGCTGTTCAACAACGACAACGGGGGGCTGGGCAAGACGCTCCAGTTGGGCTCGTTCGCGGGCGCAACCGGCACCGTGTTGCGGGCCGGCGGCGGGCAGCCCGGGGTCACCACCTTTGCCATCGGCGCGCTGGGCGCCAACACCACGTTCGACGGCCAGCTCAACAACGGCGTCACTAACACGATCAAGGCGGCCCTCGACAAAATCGGCACGGGCACGCTGACGCTGTCCGGCGCAAACGGGTTCAGCGGCGGCACGACCATCAGCAGCGGCAAGCTGGCGCTGACCGGCAGCGGCACCGCCGGCAGCGGTGCGATCCGGGTTGACAGCGGCGCCACGTTCGACATCACCGCGCTCGGGAGCGGCTACACCCTCGCCGGCGGCCAAAACCTGACCAACCGCGGCACGGTCGCCGGCGGCCTGATCATCAGCAGTGGAACCTTCGTCAGCGGCGGAGGCCTGTTCAACGGCAGCGTCACCAACCTCAGCGGCGGCACGCTGACCCCCGGCATCGGCGGCGATACGAACTTCTTCATCAGCCTCACGCTGGCAGGCGGCTCGACCAACAGCTTCTGGATCGGCAGCGCCGCGATCCACGACATGAGCGTCATCAGCAACAGCCTCAACTGGACCGGCACCGGCATGCCGCAGTTGAAGCTGAACTTGAGCGGCTATACCTGGAACAGCGGCGACGAGCTGGTGCTCTACAACAACGTCTTCACGGGCATGAGCGGGTTCGACGGCACCAACACCTGGTTTAAGTTTACCGACGCGTTCGGCGCCGCGACCAACCTCTACAACGGCACGATGTTCTACGCCGTCACCGCGGGCAGCGCGACCAACCTGTTCCGCATCAGCTATGACGCCCTGGCCAATGGCGACGGGCAGTTCAACGACATCACGCTGCTGGCGATCCCCGAGCCGACCTCGCTCCATCTGTTGCTGTTGGTTGGCAGCGCCTATTGGCTCCGCCGCCGCCGCAACCGGCGCCAGCCATAAACGCCCCCGCGCGACCCTACCGGCCGCACTCTGACCACGGAGCCGGCGCCGCAACCGCACAGGCCAAACGCCATACACAGCAACACCCGCAGGGTGCGCTGCCATCCCGGACTGGAGTACACCGGGCGATTGTGGTTAGTATGCGCCGCACAGCCCGTGCGCACACAGCAAAAGCGCGGGCCGGAAAAAGCCGCGAGGAACATCATGAAGCGAAACTTGGCGATCATTCACTGCCTCCTGCTGGCCGGCGGGCTGCTCACCCCCTGCCCCGCCGCCCTGCCCGGCGCAGCCACGCAGAGGTTCTACCTCTCCGGCACCGACAAGGATCACACCGTGCCGTGGGACTTCCGGATCGATGGCGGACGCAGTAATGGCGTCTGGACCAGCATTGCCGTGCCGTCGAACTGGGAATGCCAGGGCTTCGGCACGTTCCGCTACGGCCACGAGGACAAACCCTTTGCGGCGCTGCACGCGGACTACCGCCACCGCTTCACGCCGCCCGCGGACTGGGCCGGCCAGCGCATCTTCCTCGTCTTCGACGGCGTGATGACCGACTGCGAGGCAAAGCTCAACGGCGCCAGCACCGGCCCTGCCCATCAGGGCGCGTTCTACCGCTTCAAGCGCGAGGTGACCGCGCTGCTCAAGCCCGGACAAGAGAACCTGCTGGAGGTTGCCGTCAGCGACAAGTCCGCCAACGAGTCGGTCAACCGCGCCGAGCGCTACGCCGACTTCTGGGTCTTCGGCGGCATCTTCCGCCCCGTCTGGCTGGAGGCGCAGCCGCAGCAGTTCATCGAACGCGTCGCGATCGACGCGCGCGCCGACGGCTCGTTCGCGCTTGATTTCTTCCTGGGTCAACCCGCCCGGATGGAATCCGTCGAGGTGGAGTTGCTCGATCCGCAGGGCCAGCCGGTCGGCGCGCCGGTCACGGTGACAGCCGGCGCGAAGCGCGTGACGACCACGCTCGCCAAGCCGCTGACATGGACCGCCGAGACGCCGCGGCTCTACACGGCGATTGTTCGCCTACGCCAAGGCGTGAGCGTCCTGCACGAGCTAAAACAGCGCTTCGGCTTCCGCACCATCGAGGTGCGCGAGCGCGACGGTATCTACGTCAACGGACAGCGCGTAATGCTCAAGGGGGTCTGCCGCCATTCGGCGTGGCCGACCACCGGCCGCACGCTCTCCGAGGCCGTCCACCGGCAGGACATCGCGCTCATGAAAGAGATGAACATGAACGCCGTCCGCATGAGCCACTACTCGCCGGACGAGCAGTTCCTCGACCTCTGCGACGAACTCGGCCTCTACGTGCTCGACGAACTCACCGGCTGGCAGAAGAGCTACGACACACCCACCGCCCGCAAGCTGATCCCGGAGCTGATCGCGCGCGACGTGAACCACCCCTCGATCCTGTTCTGGGACAACGGCAACGAGGGCGGCTGGAACACGGAGGTGGACGAGGACTACGCTAAATACGATCCCCAGCAGCGCGCCGTCCTGCACCCGTGGGAGAAGCACGGCGGCATCAACACCAAGCACTATCCAAGATATAACGAGCTGGTGAAGCTGCTTGAGTCGGGCGATCTCGTCATGCCCACCGAATTCCTGCACGGCCTCTACGATGGCGGCCACGGCGCGGGTCTGGCCGATTATTGGGAGTTGATGCTCAAGAACCAGAACGCCTGCGGCGGCTTCCTCTGGGTGCTGGCCGACGAGGGCGTCGTGCGCGCCGACTCCAACAACGTCGTGGACGTCAGGGGCAACTGGGCGCCCGACGGCATCGTCGGCCCCTACCGCGAGAAGGAAGCGAGCTTCTACACGATCAAGGAACTCTGGTCGCCGATCGCCATCCTCGAAAGCGATGTCCGGGAAACGAAGGGCGCGCTGGCCGTCGCCAACCGCTACAGCTTCACCGACGCGAACCAATGCCGGTTCACCTGGCAACTGCGCGATTTCCCACAGCCGCAGGACGCCGGCGCAGGCTTCAAGGTGCGCGCCGAGGGTATCGCGACCGCGCCCAACATCCCGCCCGGCGGCAGCGGCCAGCTGCAACTCGCTTTGCCCAACGGCTGGAACACAGCCGGCGCGCTGGCCGTGCGCGTGGATGACCCCACCGGGCACGAACTCTGGACCAAGGTCTGGCCCTTGGACAAGGCCAAACCCGAAAAAGTCGGCGGCAGCGGCAAGGTGCTGGCCGCAGAGACCGCCGATGAAATCGCCGTCAAGACCGGTGACCTGTCCCTCCGGTTCAGCAAACAGTCCGGCCTGATGATTTCAGCGCAGCGCGGCGCTCAAAGCTTCCCGCTGACGAACGGCCCGCGCATGCTCGGAGGCACAAGCCAGCTCGCGAGCATCGCCTGCCAGGCCGGTGCCAACAGCGTGTGCATCCAAACGAAATACACCGGCGCGCTTCAGTCAGCAGACTGGACCATCGGAGCGGATGGCTGGGTGAAACTGAGTTACGCCTATACGCTCACCGGCACCAATCCCTGCCACGGCATCGGTTTCGACCTGCCGGAGACGAGCGTCAAGGATATGCGCTGGCTCGGCAACGGGCCCTATCGCGTCTGGCAAAATCGCCTGGCCGGCAACACCTTCGGGATTTGGACTAACAGCTACAACAATACCATCACCGGCTGGTCGGGCTGGCAATATCCGGAGTTCAAAGGGTTCTATCAGGCGCCCCGCTGGCTGCAACTCGGCACATCCGTCGGCACCATCACCATCGAGCCCTGCAGGGTTGGTTACGTTCAAGTGCTCAGGCCCGAGCTGCCGCCCGGCAAGCTGCTCGCGAAATCACTGGTGACTTTCCCGGAGGCCGGCCTGGCGTTCCTGAACGCGATCCCCGCCATCGGCAACAAGTTCCACAGCGCACGCGAAACCGGCCCGCACGCCCAGCCTGCGATCGCCAACGGCCCTTTCGGGGGCGAAGTGCGGTTCTACTTCGGCAAGCTGCCGGAGTGATGTGCCGCGCTTAGCGCGGTTGCGCTGTCCCGTCGAGTGATAAGCGGCGGGACGCCGCTTCCACGAGGTCGTACTCTCCAACGTGTCTGTTGCAGGGACGCAGGCTTGCTGCGCCCATCCGTGTTGCTCGCGCTGCACGGCGGGCGCAGCGCACACCTGTGCAAGTGTGGAATGGTCTACCCGCCTTCACTGTCGAGGAGAAATGGACATCACGCGGTTTCATGGTTTGGGAAAGTCGCGCCTCCCGTGGCCGCTGCCTTGTCTGCCTAGCTGGTTGGGGCGGCATTCCTGCCGCCCCAACCAAACAACACCATCCAGCAACGCATCAGCGAAGGCACGAGCAGCGCCCATCCACACGTTTCCTCTGCAGCGGCAGGAATGCCGCCGCTCCCAGCTAGAAACAGAAACAGCTTGGTTTGTGGCGCAAACCTCTCGCCATAGGCTCTGCGGCGAGATTCATCCAGTGTGACAAATGACGAATGACAACTGACCACTGGCCACTGACCTCTCCGCGCACTGCACTTAGATGCGGCCGCACCATTCCATGCCGACCGAGGACGTCCCCGCTTACTTCGGCTGCTCGTGCGTACCGACCTTGTCGGCGGGCATCTGGTCGGCGGCGGGCGCGGGCAGCGTCACGGCGCCGGTCGCGGCCCATTCGGTGCCGCGCTGCAGGGTGGACTGGAAGCCGACGTCCACCATCGAGGAGCCGTTGTGCCCGAGCGCGGTGTGGAAGATGCGGCCCTTCTCGTAGCTGATGACCATCAGGGTCGGCTCGTGATGGCCGGTGCCCTTTTGCGCCGGGTCGGCATAGGAGGTGGCGAGCACGGTGAGGTTCTTGGCGGGGCCGCGCAGCTTGGAATAGAGTTCGTCCTTCGAGTGCAGCCATTTCGCGGGCAGGCCCTTGGTGATCGGATGATCGGTGACGCGCAGTTCGACGAGGTACTCGTGCTGCGGGCCGTGCGTGCCGCCGGCGCCGGGCGTGTCGTCGCGCACGATCTTGCCGTCCTGCCAGTACAGCATCGGGCCGGACTTTTCATTGCGTCCGCCCCAGCCGCCGACGCCCATCATCTCGTTGAACTCCGGCCATTCGGGGAAGGCGTTGTCGGCCGCGTGATAGAAGACCACGCCGCCACCCGCGCTGACGTACTTGAGGAAATCGGCCTTGACGGCGTCCGGCCACTTGTCGCCGGTGTAGTTGAGCACGATCACGGCGTAGTCGCTGAACTTCGGGTGCCACTGTTCCCACGCGGCGACGTTGGCTTTGTCCAGCGCGGCCTTTTCTTCCTTCCACTTGGCGAGCGCCGCCACGTGCTTGGCCTTTTGCTGTTCGTTCACGGCGCCCTTCGGCAGTTGCGGCGCGCGCGGCGCCGACGGCGGCGTCGTGGAAACAGCCACCGTGAAGCGCCCGCAGTCCTCCAGGATCCATTTCAGCACCGGCGTCGCGCCTTTCCAGTCGTGATTGTTCTGTCCATCCACGATCAGGACCTTAAGTTTGTCCGCCGCGTGCGCAACCGCACACAGCATGGCCAGCGCCGCCACCACACCGCAGAGTCTGCCGATTCTCATGTTACCTGCTCCTATGTTGCACGAAGTTGCTGCTCACTTAGCACGACCGCGTGTCGCCTGCAAAGCGTATTTTCAGCGTAATTTCAGCGCCCATTCCCGGAGTACACAGGCTTTGGACTGTTTGCCAGCTCCATACCCACCCATTCTTTCGACAGAATCATTAAGGGCAGAATCATTCTGAGCAATGAAAGAACAGCCGGTCGATTATGGCGATCAGGCAACTTTTTTCGCCTCGAACCGGACCACTCAGGAAACGCAACCATGATTCTGCCGTTAATGATGCTGTCGTGCTTGCAGCACCGGATACAACCCAATGTGCCCCGGCCAATTCCAGCAAGCCTGGTAGTGAAGAGGGCACAGACCAAACGGTCAGCCCACCCGCACCCCGACTCATGGCTCCGGCGCAATCACGACACTGAATTCCTGGAAGGCCGTATTTTCGACCGGTTGCTCGTTGGCCGGATGCACGACCCACACGAGCCAGCGATATTTCCCGAGCGGCCCCTGCACGCTGGTGGCGGTGAAGCGCCCGGTCTGCGCCGCGCTATCCACCTCGGCGATGAACGTGAACGCCTTGGCATCCTCCACATCCCAGCCGGGATCGGTGGCGCTCGCGCTGCCATAGAGCTCAAAGATCTGCCGGCCGCGATGCGCGCCCATCCGGTAGGAGTAGGTGTTGACCTGCGCCAGGTTCTGCGACCCGGCGAGATCCAGTTTATACATGCCTTCTGTCCGGCCGTTCGGCACGACCGGTCCGTAATTCTTCGCCAGCTGGCCATCGAGCAACGTCGCGAGCGGTTCGTTCGCCGTCTGCACGTTGGCCGTCACCTTCCACGCCGCAGGCGCGGCGTGAGGTGCCAGCGCGAACTGCGCATCGTCATGCGCTTCGAGAACCACTTTGACGCCCTTGAACGGCACGCGCATCGCGGGTGCCGCGTCGCCCTTGAGCTCGAGGGTGGCCGCGCCCTGGTCGCGCCAGACTCCGAGCTTCGCGCCGTTCCCGGCCTTGGCGCGCAGCAGCGCACCGACGTCCTCGGTGGGTTTACCGTTGCACTTCAGAATGACATCGCCTTCCCTCAGGCCCGAGCGCGCGGCGCTGCTGCCCGCGGGCACCGTGATCAACCGCACGCCGACTTCGCCGGGCAGACCGGCGGCGGAGATTTCGCCGAGGCCGATGATGTTTTTGATTTTCGCACCGAGCCATTCGCGGACCTTGGCGTCGCGTTTGGAAACCTCCTCTTTCCCGATCACGAACGACGGCGTACGCGCCAGCTTTTTCAGCTCCGGTTTCTGCACGCCGAACCGGTCCATCGGAAAATTCTGGAAGCCCAGCGCGAGCGCGGGCGAGCCCGCCTTCACGCGGTAGTCGCCGTGCGCCGGATCCTCGAAGAGCGCGTCGCCGACAAGCGAGTGCTCGTCGCGCCCGCTCTGCTTTTGCAGGGCTGTCGCCGGTGTCGCTGCACCCTGCCCCGCCACGTGCCACAGGTTGGAGTCCATCGCGCGCCCCCACGGCTGGTTCACGCGGACCGGGCGATAGGGGCCGCAGACGATGTTGTGCGAGAACTCGTCCTGGCTGTTGCCATACCAGACGTGCGGATGGAACGAATTGTTGACCATGATGTTGTTGACGACGACGCGGTAGAAGCCCTCGCGGTTCTTGAGGCCACCGTTCAGGCACAGGTTGTTGCTGATGGCGTAATGGGTGGAGCCGTCGTCGAGATCGATGTCCCAGCCGTGATCGCAACGCCAGCGGCTGTTGCGGAGCACGTTCGGCTCCACCACGTCGAGCAGCGGCAGGTTCTTGTTTTCGCCGAGCGTGACCGTGCCGAGATCGATACCCTGGATACCCCAGAAGCGGTCGCGGCCCCACGAGTTGAAGCTGCCATGGTCGCCGGTTTCCTTGACGGTGTCGAAGATGTCGCAGAACTCGACCAGATGGCCGCCCCAACAGCCGTCGCCGATGTTGATGCCGGCGCGCGGCAGGTCGTAGATCGAGCAGTGGCGCACGGTGATGCGCGCGGCCATGTCGATTTCCACGCCCGCCGTCTGCTTCTCGACGCGGCCGGTCTCGTGGATCAGGCAATCCTCCACGAGGCCGTCGGTGGGATAGTTGTTCCCCTTCGGGCCGGGCGTCTTGTCCACCGTCGCGAAGGTGTTGCGCTTCTCGTAGCCCACGAGGCCATCGCGGACGGCCGCCGGGTCGCCCACGAACGAAACGCCGTTGCCGCCGGCCTTCGCGATATGGCAGCCGCGCACCACCGTGCCGCGGTTGAAGTTATTCACAAAGATCGCATTGCCGCCCACCTGGTCCACGAAACAGTTTTCGACGGCGCAGTTTTCGGTGCCGTTGAAGAACAGCGCGCCGCCGCGGTAGACCGTCCAGTCGGTGCGCAACATCGGCTCCTTGTTGTCCATGAACGTCCGCGCCGCATGCCGGAACGTCAGGCCGGAGAACTGCAGCTGCCGCACCGGATTTTTTTCGTCACCGCGCAACTCGATGAGCGTGCGCAGACGGACGCCTTCCAGTTTGGCCTGCGCAAGATCGAGCCCGGCGGGCGGATAGAAATAGAGCGTGCCGGCCTGCGCGTCGTGGAACCACTCGCCGGGCGCGTCGAGTTCCTCGAAGATGTTTTCTACGAACCGGCACTCCTTGTGCGGCGCGGACGGCCGGTTGTTCTGCCAGCCGCCCTCGTATTGCAGCGCGCCTTGCGCGTCCTTGCCGGTGATGCGGTAGTGCATGCCGCCCCACATCGCGGAGTGCATGGCGTGGATGAAACCGCCGGTAGGCGCGTGCCACGTCGCGACGCGCGCCGGGCTGATCGCGTCCGCCGCATGGCCGTTGAAGATGCGCTCGTCGGCATTGAAGTTCGGGTAGCGCGCCATCGGCATCCGCTCGCCGTTGACGAACAGCTGGTCAAAGGAGGAAACCTGAGACTTGAGAGCCGAAACCTGAAAGGCCGCAGCCGGGAGCTGCGCCCGGAAAATGCCCTTGCGGAAAGGTTCCCACTTCAAGCCCGCGATCTCGAAGCCGCCGCTGATGACCGCTTCCTCCCCATCCGCGGCCCGATACGTGACCGCCGCGCCCGGCGCGCCGGAATCGGCGGCGGTGAAGACGAGCGTCCCGGGAAGATAATAGGTGCCGCCGCGGACGGTCACGGTGAGCGGTTCCTTGGCCCGCTGCGGCAGCGCGCGCACCAGCCGCTGCGCCGCGGCGAGCGAAGCCAGCGGCTTTTCGCGCGTACCCGGACTGGCGTCGTTGCCGCCCGGCGCGACAAATATTTCCATCGCGCCCACGCTCAGGGCGCTGCACAAGCCCAACAGGATTCCGATGTTTTTCATGGCGTCTCCGCAAAAGTCAGCCGGTGCCGTCCGGACCAACCGCAGCGCACCATAGGAAGGCCGGGCAAAACGGTAAAGGCAAAACTTGCAAAACGCTTCAGCCCGCGCTGCGTGGCGCGGGCTGAAGGTGCGGAAGATGGCGCGTGCGGCTCAGTTGCCGCGCGCCATGTTGCCCCAGCGGCCGTTGGCGCTGCGATCCGTGCTGCCGGGTTGGTTGTTGCCGGCGGGCACCACCTGGCGCAGCTGTTGCGGCGCGGCGGGCGCGGCGCGGACGGCGGCAGGTTGCGGGACCGGCTGCGCCGCGGGCGCCGCATGCATTACGCGCGGCGCGGCCACCGGCGCGCTCGGACGCGCAAGCGCTTGCTGCGCCTGCATGACCCGGTTATCCGGGCGCGCATATTGCACAGGCGGCATGACGCGCTGCGCCACGGCGGGAGCGGGTTGCCGAGCTACGCTCTCATGCCGTTGCACCGTCTGGGCGACGGGCGCGGCACGGGTGGAAACAGTGACACGCTGCTCGGGGCGCGCGACGGGCAGATTGTGTTGCACAAAGTTCGGCGCATTTTGATGAGATGCGGCATCGTGGTGCTGCTGCGGAGTCTGCATCACCGGCGCGACGGGCGCGGCACGGGTGGAAACAGTGACACGCTGCTCAGGGCGCGCGACGGGCACATTGCGTTGCACAAAGTTCGGCGCATTTTGATGAGATGCGGCATCGTGGTGCTGCTGCGGGGTCTGCATCACCGGCGCGACGGGCGCGCTGACAGGCCGGGGCACGGCGCGCGGTTCGGGACGCGCCACAGGCACGCTGCGCTGCACCACCGGCTGCGGCAGGCTGGCACGATTGAACGTGCCATGATTGTCGCCGGTGCGCTGATTGTTGGCACTGCTCTCATGGCGCACGCTCACCGGTGTGGCCACGTGCTCCACAGGACGCGTTACGCTCGTGTTGTGCTGGGAAGTTT
The DNA here is from genome assembly GCA_903896925.1 of uncultured Lentisphaerota bacterium. Classification (GTDB taxonomy): domain Bacteria; phylum Verrucomicrobiota; class Kiritimatiellia; order CAIQIC01; family CAIQIC01; genus DP16D-bin41. The sequence continues at coordinate 46,868 of CAITZM010000101.1, forward strand.
CACGCTGGGTGGGCCCGAACACCGCCTGGGTCTTGGGCACCACGACCTGATGCGCCTGGTTGTGCGGCCGGTCGCTGACAGCCGTCGGCCGCGCTTGCTGAACGGCCGGAGCCCGGGTGCCGGCCGGGTACTGATGCGGCGCCGCTGGCGCGGGATGCCATGCGCGGATCACTTCGACCGGGTGCCGATATTGCGGGTGTTGCTCGCGCATGCGCACATTGCAGCGATGCCAGTCGAAATCATAGCGATGCCAGGAGCCGATCCGCCACCAGAACCCGTAGTTGATCCAGGAACCGCCGAACGGCGCCGGCTGCAGGTAGACGACCTGCGGATCGTATTGCGGCACATAGACGACTTCCGGCTCCGCCGGGATAATCGTGATGACATTCTGGTCGCTGATGACGCGCTGCTGGGGGGTGCTCGTCAGGTTTCCCAGCGTCTGCGCACGGACGCGGAGCCGCTGGACCGCAGCCATCACGTCGGCTGGCTGCGCGCGGAACGCATCGCCCACGGCCGTCGTCCAGACGAGGTTGTCGGCCATCCACTGGGTCAGTTCAGGATAATGGGCCAGCGTGCGGACGCTGTCGTCCCACGGTTGCGCCTCGAGCTGGTCCACCTCGCCACCGGTGGCGAGATAACGCGCGGCCAGCACGACATCGGCCGGCGCGGTCGCGGCCGGCAGCATCACGGCGATCAAGGCGTCAGGATAGAGCGCCACGGGCCCGAGCAAGACATCCAGTTCTTCCGCAGGGCGCTGCGCCACTGACTCTTGCGCCACCACGGCCAGGCTCATTCCGGCCCACACCGCCAACACCGCCGCCTTGAACCATCCGCCCTGCCTTTGCTGTGCTGTCCAGATCGTTTTCATGATTATGCTCCCATTCATATGATGCTCTACCCCTTAAGTCGTCCGCCCGCCTCCGCCGGTTACCGATATTGGAAGCCTGCGGTGCAGGGAGCGACCCGGGCGGGGCGCCTGCGGCAAACCGAAGGCCTCAAAAACGCCTGATTGAGCCGCAGAGGATTTCCGGTTACAGTCGCGGGCCTACATGAAACGCCGCATCCAGATCAACATTGCCGGTCGCGTGCAGGGCGTTGGCTTCCGGCCGACGGTCTATCGCCATGCGACCGCCGCGGGTCTGGCGGGCTTCGTGACGAATACGCCTGCGGGCGTGCTGGTCGAGGCCGAGGGCGAGGACGCGGCGCTCGCGGCGTTCAGCGCCCTGCTCAAGGCGCAGCCGCCGGTCCAGGCGCGCGTGGAAACGTTTGCCGTGAGCGATGTGCCGCTGCGGGGCGACACAGCCTTTGTGATCGCGCCGAGCCAGGGTTCGGGCGACCTGTTGATCGGGATTCCTCCGGACCTGGCGATGTGCAGCGACTGCGCGCGCGACATCCGCGACACCGCCAACCGGCGCCACGGCTACGCCTTCACCAACTGCACGTGCTGCGGCCCCCGCTACACCATCGTCCGCGCCCTGCCCTACGACCGGGCCCAGACCTCGATGGCGGCGTTCACCCTGTGCCCCGCCTGCCAGCAGGAATACACGTCGCCGGCCGACCGGCGGTTCGACGCGCAGCCGAACGCTTGCGCGGCCTGCGGGCCGGCGCTGCGGTTGCTGGACAAGCAGAACATGCCGGTGCCGGACGTGGCCGATCCGCTAGCGGCGGCGGTGGACCTGTTGCGGCAGGGCCGTGTGCTCGCGCTCAAGAGCCTCGGCGGCTATCACCTGTGCTGCGATGCCACGGATGCGGCCGCGATCCGGCGGCTGCGCGAGCGCAAGCACCGGCCGACGAAGCCGTTCGCGGTGATGTTCCCTTCGCTGGAGCAGATCCGCGCCCACTGCGAAGTGAGCCCGGAGGAGGAGGCCGCGCTGGCCGACCCGTCCGCGCCCATCGTGATCCTGCGCCGGCGCGCGGACTCCGCGCTGCCCGCGGAGATCTCGCCGGACACGCACGACCTGGGTGCCTTCCTCCCCTACACGCCGCTGCATCTGCTGCTGCTCGACCGGACCGGCCCGCTCATCATGACCAGCGGCAACCAGTCCGAGGAACCGCTGGCGGTGGACGAGTCGGAGCTGACCCAGCTGCTGGGCACGTTCGCGGATTTTGCGCTGGTCCACAACCGGCCGATCGTGCGGCGCTGCGACGATTCGGTGCTGAAGCTGTCCGGCGGGCGGCGCATCCTGATCCGCCGCGCGCGCGGTTTCGTCCCCGGCGCGATCCCGCTGCCGATGCGCGGCCCGCCGGTGCTGGCGCTCGGCGGCGACCTGAAGAACGTGTTCGCGCTGACGCGCCAGCAGCAGGCGATCCTCTCGCCGCACATCGGCAACCTCGCGGAATTCGCGAGCTACAGCTTCCTGAAGACGGCGGTCGCGGACCTGGCGCGCCTGCTGCAGATCAAGCCGGAGATCGTCGCGCACGACCTCCATCCCGACTATGCCTCGACCCAGTTTGCGAAGGAGTTCCCGGCCCACACGCACATCGCGGTGCAGCACCACCACGCGCACATCGTCGCCGGCATGGTGGAGCACAACCTGCGCGGGCCGGTCCTTGGCATCGCGCTCGACGGCATGGGCTATGGCACCGACGGCACGCTGTGGGGCGGCGAGGTGCTGCTGGCCGACCTGTGCACCTTCCACCGCGTGGCGCACTTCAAGGCGGCGCGGTTGCCGGGCGGCGACGAGGCCACGCGCCACCCCGTCCGCACCGCGTGGAGCCAGCTCGTCGCCGAGTTCGGCGACGAGGCCGAGGCCGTCGCGGCCGAGTTCCTGCCGGCGCTGACCGAGATCGAACGCGGCACGCTGCGCACCATGATCCAGCAGGGCGTCCGCTCGCCGTGGACCACCAGCGCCGGCCGGCTGTTCGACGCGGTGGCGGCGCTGCTCGGCTTCCAAGGTGAGGTCACCTTCGAGGGCGAGGCCGCCATCCACCTGCAGATGCTCGCCGCCACCGCGCCGCTGCCGCCCTACCCCTTCGAACTCGTGCGCCAGCGCGACCCGTGGGTCATCAGCTTCGGCCCGACGCTGCGCGCCATCGTGCAGGACCTGCGCGCCGGCACGCCGCCCGCGGCGATCGCCGGCCGCTTCCACCGCACGGTGGCCGCCGCGCTCGTCGAGACCTGCGCCGCCCTGCGCATGCGCTACGCCCGCCACGAGGTCGTCCTCACCGGCGGCGTGATGCAGAACGATTTCCTGCTCGACCTGCTGCACACCGGCTTGCAGGCCCGCGGTTTCAAAGTACACTCCCACGCGCTCGTGCCCCCAAACGACGGCGGGATCGCCCTGGGCCAGGCCGCGGTGGCGCTGGCCAAGTTTTTCACTTGAGGAACCATTATGTGTCTCGCGATTCCAGCCCGCGTGCTCGAAGTCCACGGCACCGAGGCGGTCATCAGCGTGCAAGGCGTCCAGCGCTCGGCCAGCCTGATGCTGCTGGAGGAGACCGTCGCGCCGGGCGACTACGTCCTGCTGCATGCCGGCTTCGCCCTCCGCAAATGGACCGCCGCCGAGGCGCAGGAACAGGAAGCGCTGCTCGCCGAGGTCGGCCTGGGGCCGCGCGACTAGACCATGTATTCTGACTATTCCAGACCTAGGAAAAGCAGAGAAGACCGTTTCCAAACCTTGGAATAGCCATGAACCCCCAACTTCAGGAAATCCACGAACTCATGGCGCGCATCGGGCGCCCGGTGCAGCTGATGGAAGTCTGCGGCACGCATACGATGGCCATCTTCCGCACCGGCCTGCGCGCGTTGCTGCCGGAGGGCCTGCGGCTGCTCTCCGGCCCCGGCTGCCCGGTCTGCGTGACGCACGACCGCTTCCTCGAACACGCGCTCGCCATCGCCGCCACGCCCGGCACGCTCATCTGCACCTTCGGCGACATGTTGCGCGTGCCCGGCCGCGGCGGCTCGCTCGAAACGGCGCGGGCCACCGGCGCCAACGTGCAGGTGGTCTACTCGCCACTCGACGCGCTCGCGGCCGCGCGCCAGCACCCGGAACTGCGCGTCGTCTTTCTCGGCATCGGTTTCGAGACGACCGCCCCTACCACCGCGGGCGCGCTGCTCGAAGCCGCGCGCGACGGGGTGGGCAACTTTCTCGTGCTGAGCGCCCACAAGACCATGCCCAACGCGCTGGCCGCGCTGCTCACGAGCGGCGAGGTCAACATTGACGGCTTCCTGATGCCCGGCCATGTCAGCGTCATCACCGGCACGCACATCTATGACGCGGTCGCCCGCGACCTCCACCGGCCCGCGGTCGTCACCGGCTTCGAGGCCGAGGAGCTTCTCGCCGGCATCCTGGCGGCGCTGCGGATGATTGCGGAAGGCCGGGCCGAGGTCGTCAACGCCTACGCCAGCACCGTCACCGCCGACGGCAACCGCAAGGCGCGCGAAATACTCCATGAGGTCTTCGAGCCCTGCGACGATGTCTGGCGCGGGCTGGGCCTGATCCCCGGCAGCGGCCTGAAGATCCGGCCGGCCTTGGCCGCACACGACGCGACCCAATTTTTCCCGGCGCCGTCCACGCCGGTGCCGGAGACCAGCCGCGGCTGCCGCTGCGGCGATGTGCTCCGCGGCGTCATCACGCCACCGCAGTGCCCGCTGTTCCGCAACGTCTGCACGCCATGGTCGCCGCAGGGCGCGTGCATGGTCTCGGGCGAGGGCACCTGCGCCGCCTATTTCCGTTTCTCGTAAGGCCCAACCATGGCCACACCCCACGACGACGTCATCCTGATGAGCCACGGCGGCGGCGGCCGCCGCACCCAGCAGCTGCTGCGCGACCACATCTTCCCGCCGCTCGACAACCCGATCCTGCGGCAGCTGGACGACTCGGCCTGCGTCACGATCGGCGGCGCCGAACTGGCCTTCACGACCGACTCCTACGTCATCCGTCCGCTCTTCTTCCCCGGCGGCGACATCGGCCGCCTCGCCATCTGCGGCACCGTGAACGATCTCGTCATGCAGGGCGCCCGCCCGCTCTACCTGACGCTCGGACTGATCCTGGAGGAAGGCCTGCGGATGGACGACCTCGACCGGATCATGCAATCCATGGCGGAGGCGGCGCGCGAGGCCGGCGTGCAGATCGTCGCCGGCGACACCAAGGTGGTGGAGCACAGCGCGGGCAACGGCCTCTTCGTCAACACGAGCGGCCTCGGCCAGCGCCGGCCCGGCATCAGCACACATGTGGCCAACGCGCGGCCCGGCGATGTCGTGCTGGTCACCGGCACGCTCGGCGATCACGGCATGGCGGTCCTGAGCCAGCGCGAGGGCCTGCGGTTCCAGACCACGCTGGTCAGCGACGTCGCCCCGCTCACCGGCCTGGTCAGCGGACTGTTCAAGGCCGTCCCCGGCATCCATGTCCTGCGCGACCCGACGCGCGGCGGCGTCGCGGCGGCCCTGCACGATGTCGCCACTGCCGCACAGGTGTGCGTCAAGCTCGACGAAACCGCGCTGCCGGTCCGGCCGGAAGTCCGCGGGGCGTGCGGGCTGCTCGGCTTGGATCCGCTGACCGTGGCCAACGAGGGCAAGGCCCTGGTGATCTGCGCCGCGGGCGACGAGGCGCGGGCGCTGGCCGCGCTGCGCTCGCACCCGCTGGGCGGCGACGCCTGCCGCATCGGCGAGGTCTGTGCCGCGCCGGCCGGCCGCGTCCTGCTGCGGACGCGCATCGGCGGCGAACGGCTCGTGGAACTGCCGCTCGGCGACGACCTGCCGCGTATCTGCTAGGCTTGATTTCCATCCGCCACCCGCTAGAATTTCGGCAAACAACAAAGGAATAAGACCATGCAGCAGCGTTTCATGTCGGGTTTGATCGGATTGGCCTGCGCCGCGGTGACGGTCCAGGCGGGCTGGGAATATACCGCGGTGACCAAGGCCGAGGGCGGCAAGCACGCGGACATGCAGGACATGAAGATCCACGCCCAGGTGGACGGCACCAAGGCACGCATCGAATTTACGGAGAGCAAGAACCCGCTCATGGGCGCCGGCTCCTACCTGCTGACCACCGACGCCGGGAAGACCGCGCGCCTGGTCAATCCCTCCGAAAAGTGCTACAGCGAATGGGACATGAAGAAGATGATGGGCATGGCCGGCGGCATCATGGGCATGATGAACATGAAGGTCAAAGACCAGAAGGTCGAAAAGCTGCTGGAGGAAAAGGGCCCGAGCATCCTGGGTATGTCGACCACCCATTACAAGTTCCGGACCTCCTACACGATGGAAGTCAGCTTCATGGGCATGACGCAGGCCAGCGCCACGGTCAACGAGCAGGAACTCTGGACCACGACCGCGCTCAAGGATGCCGCCTTCACCTTCGCCGCCCTGCAGCGCGACATGAAGACCGGCAACGACGAACTCGACAAGCTCATCGCCACCCAGATGAACAAGGCCCAGGGCTTCCCGCTCAAGTCGGTCGTCAAGAACTCGGCCAAGGACGCGCGCGGCCAGGAACAGGACACCACCGTGACCACCGAGGTGGTCGCGGTCAAGCAGACCAGCATCGCGGCCAGCCAGTTCGCCCTGCCCTCCGGCTACGAGGAGCGCGAACTCTCGCCCATGAACGCCCTGATGGGCGGCGGCGCCACCAGCAAGAAGGACGGCAGCGGCAAGCAGGGCGGCGACGCCAACGCGTTCCTGAAGATGCTGCAGGACCAGATGAAGAAGCAGCAATAAGTCCGGCGCCAACGGCATCGAAAAGGGCAACCCACGCGGTTGCCCTTTTTCGTTTCAGTCCGTCACGCGGTGGACGAGCAGCCGATCCAGCAACGCGTCCGACGCGAAGCGGCGCAGAAATCCTCCCGCCCACGCCACGAGGGTCACCGGGTAGCGCGTGCGCGGATGGGCCGACGTGAGCGCGTGCAGGATCTTCTCCGCGACCGCCTCCGGCGGCAGCGCGAAACGATCACGTGACTTCGGGCGGTCCGGCTGCTCCGCGTTGCGCTGGTAGTAACCGGCAAAGTGCGACTGCTTCAACTCCGCCAGATGCTTCCAGCCCGCCGCCGCCGCGTTGGCGCGGAACTCCGTCTCGATCGGCCCCGGCTCGATGATGCTAACCGCGACGCCCGAACCGCGCAATTCGAGGCGCAGGCAATCGGAGAGGCACTCGAGCGCAAACTTGCTGGCCGAATAGGCGCCCATCAGCGGCAGCGGCAGACGCCCCACGACGCTGCTGACGTTGACGATCCGCCCCCACCCCTGCTTGCGGAAGAGCGGGATGAACTGGTTGGTCAGATCCTGCAGGCCGACGATGTTCGTCTCGAACTGCTCGCGCAGCGCCGCGCGGCTCAAGTCCTCCAGCGCGCCCGGCTGACCGTAGCCTGCGTTATTGACCAACGCGCCCAGCCCGCCGCCGCACAAGGCGCGCACCTCGGCAGCCGCCGCGCGCACGCTGGCCGCATCGGCCACATCGAGCGCAACCGGCGTGAAGCCGGCCACCCGCAGTTGCTCCAGGTTGCCCGGCTTACGCGCCGTCGGCAGCACCTGCCAGCCCGCCGCACGCAACCGTTGTGCCGTTGCCAACCCGATGCCGGAGGAACAACCCGTGACCAGCGCCGTCTTCGCTTGAACCAGAGGAAATTTCATGTGATTTCGCACCCTACCGGTTCTCGTCCACGAAGACCTTCTTCACCACCTCCAGGTAGCCGTAACCGTATTTGGTGCACGGCTCCAGGTAGCTGGTCTCGGTCCACTCGTTCCAGCTGTTGAGGGTGATCAGCGGCGCCTGGTTCGGGTGGGCATCGACGAAGCTCTTCACCTGCCGCAAGGCCTTTTCGAAATTCGCTGGGGTGTTGTTTTTGACGATCGCGCCCTTGACCCCGAACGTCCGGGGACTGCTGTCCCAGCCCACCGAGACATGGGGATAATAGCGCGCTGTGTAGTTGGTCGAGATCGTGGTCCAGTCCTTGACCACATCCTTCATGATCTCGTTGTAATCCCGGTTCACATTGGTGAAGTGGCAGAACTGATAATGCGTCAGGGAATCGAAGCCCAGCTTCTCGACCACCGCCTGCTGCGTGCCGATGTTGTCGCCCGCCACCGCGGAGAGACTGCGGGGGCTGTCCTTGCGCATGGACAGCTGCAATTCCAGACCCTTGAAACCCGCCTTCTGCACCTCAGCCCGGAACCAGGCGAGGGCATCCTTGGCCGCTTCCAAGCCGCCCAGACCGCCGATGAAGGTGTTGAGATCGTAGATCATCAGGACCGGCTTGCCGTCGATCTGGTAATAGGTCGGCTGCGAGAAATATTTTTCGATCCAGCGGCGCGCGATCTTCTCGAACTCGGCGCGGCTCTGCCCGCCGTGCCAGATCAGGGCCTTGTTCTTGTGCTGGAAGGCGTCGTCCGCATTGCGCTTGTCCCAACCGAGGTTGACGTCGTGGTTGGCCCACATCAGGTAGAACTTCATCCGGCTGTTGTTGCTGGCCTTGAGGAAACCGTCGTTCAGGCACGCCTCCAGGAACGGCAGACCGTCGTACCAATACCAGTCGTAGATGAAGACGTTCACCCCATGGTCCGCGGCGGCGGCGATCTGCATCTCCATAACGTAGCGGTCCGCCTCGTTGACGTAGCCCCACACCGGATAGCGCGGCTGCTCGTGCCCCTCGAACTTGGGCGCGTTCTTCATGACGGTTTCCCACTCGCCGATGCCCATCGGCCAGAAAATCTTGGCCCGGTCATCCGGGTGGTACGACGGCCACACAAACGCCGCCACATCGTAATGGCGAGCGCCGGGTTTGGTCGCCGCCCCGGCCTGCGCCGCCCCGCCGAGGGCCAGCCAGCCGCCGATCACGACCGCCGCGAGGATTCCGGGAGCTTGTTGCTTCATCATGAGCCTTTCCTTTGCGTCGCTTGTTTTTTCAGCCGGGCGATGCTAGCGCTGCCGCCTGCGCTTGTCCATCCCCGGCGGCGAAAGGTATGGCCACGTTGCAAAAGGACGTTCGGTGCACTTTTTATCGTCAGGATTAGGCGTGCTGCCTGGCACCTCTTGGAAGCGGCGTCTCGCCGCTTATCGAGAGCGCTGATTACGCCTCGGGACGCCGTCTTTCCTTGGATAAGCGGCCGGAGGCCGCTTCCACGTTGCCCTCGTCCACCGGACACACCCTGTACGGAACAGATCGAACCAGGCAAGCCATGTGTCTGTGATTGCGGCGTCAGTCACGTGCTCTTTTTGAGCCGGTGAAAAGCCCTCACGGACCGCGGGCCGGCTTGAGCGCGGCGGTGGCCCGCAAACCCTGGATCGCGATGGCACAATCGTTCAGGCCGGTGACTTCCCAGCCGATGACGCAGCCCCCGAACCGGTAGTCGGCCAGCTCATGCGAATCGGCCAGGTAGCCGAGCCGCCAGCCTTCCCGCAGACCGGCGAGGATGTGCGGCAACAGGTCGCCGGCCACCGTCACCCAGGCCCCGTCGGCCACGACCTGGTCCGTAAACGGCTTGACCCCGATGTCGTAGATGAATTTATCGGTGCCTTTTTTCTTCGGCGTGCCTTTGTCCTGCATGGCGTGCAGCGTGGTGACAGGCTCCCGGTCATCATAGAGCGCGATGCTGAACCAGTAGTAGTCGCCAAACCCCTTGGATTGGCGGTTGAGGTTCTGGACGGTGAGGAAGAACAGGTAATGCGCCGTGTGCACATGCCGGTTGTAGGCAGGCCCCGCGGGCTTCCGGTCATACAGCCGTTTGAGGCGCACAGAAAAATCGAGCCTGGCAAGGTCAGCGAGCGAGGGCGCGTGGGCGCCCAAGTGCCCCCGCGGATCGCTGATCCGCTGCTCCAGATAGAGATGCGGCCATGGATCACCCGGTACCCGCCAGACGCCGCCGTACTCGCTGCCACCGTTGACGCCGCACAGCAAGTCAGCGGCTTCGCCGGCCGGGTGGATGACCAGCGTCTGATAGGCATCTTTGAACGAGAAGCCATTGGTGGTGATGGTTTGGAAGGCCTCGTCGGCGAAACAGCTTTTGCTGTGATGTTGGGCCGTCGTCCACACCGGCGGCGCGGCATTCGTCTGCCATGTGATCGCGTGCCGTTGGCCTGCGCGATCTTTGACCAGCAGTCCGCGCTGAAAAGCGCCATCGGCGATCAGCTCCACGGTCTGGGCCGCGGCGGCGTGCGTCAGCAACAGGACCGCCGACAGGCGGATGGCATGGTACATCATGGGCGTGATTCTAGCAGGCCCGGGCCGAAGCGGGAACGGTGAGTTCAACGGGCCGGCTGGTTGCCGCGCTTGCGGCGTTTGAGCAGTTCAAAACCGGCGATGCTGAGCACGCCCGCACCCAGGCAGAGCGCGAGATCCAGCGGATGCAGCGGCGCAAAGCGGAACAGCTCCCGCAGGAACGGGATGGACAGCACGAGCGTGAGGAATACTGTCGCACCACCCAAGACCCACCAGAGCGCCGCGTTGGGCGTCCGCAAGGTCGCAAGGATGGTCCGGGTGCGCGACCGGTTGGTGAGGATCAGCCCAAGGTTGGCGATGATCAGCGTCGTGAAGGACAGCGCCCGCGCCTCGTTCTCGCCTTGTCCCCGCCACCAGGCGACACCGAAGACCAGCACTACGACCGCCAGCACCACCACCCCCTGCAGGACGCTACGCAACACGTTGCTCCGGCTGAACAAGGGTGCGTCGGACTTGCGCGGCCGGCGGCGCATCACATCGTCCTCCTCGGCCTCGGCCTCAAAGATGGTCGAGCACGCGGGATCGATGATGAGTTCCAGGAACAGAATATGGACCGGCAGCAGCACCAGCGGCCATTGGAACAGCACCGGCAACAGCGACATGCCGGCAATCGGCACGTGAATCGCAAAGATGTAGGCGATGGCCTTCTGGATGTTGTCAAAAATCCGCCGGCCCAGTTTGATCGCCTGCACGATGGAGGCGAAGTCGTCGTCCAGCAGGACCAGCCCCGCGGACTCGCGCGCCACATCGGTGCCGCGGCCGCCCATGGCGATCCCGATGTGCGCCGCCTTGAGGGCCGGCGCATCATTGACGCCATCGCCGGTCATCGCGACGATCTCGCCGTTGGCCTTGAGCGCCTGGACGATCCGCAGCTTCTGCTCGGGCACGACGCGGGCAAAGATGTTCACGCGCCCTATACGCTCCCGCAAGGTGGGTTCATCCATGGCGCCGAGTTCAGGGCCGGCCATCGTTTCGCCCGGTGGCAGTCCGATCTGCCGGGCAATGTTCTGGGCCGTGCCGGGATAGTCGCCCGTGATCATGACCACGCGCACGCCGGCGGTCTGGCATTCGCGGATGGCGGCAGGCACGGTGGGACGCACCGGATCGGCCAGGCCGAGCAAGCCGACGAACTCAAAGGTAAAAGCGTGCTGCTCGCCCGGCAGGTCGCCGTGCTGTTGGAACTCTGCCCGGGCCACGCCGAGCACGCGCAAGCCCGCCTGTGCCATGGCGTCGATCCGGGTCGCCAGCGCGGCCGTTTGCTCCGCAGAAAAATGGCAGAGATCGGCGATGGCCTCGGGCGCGCCTTTGGCGGCAATGACATAGTCGTTGCCGACCGGCGCTTTCCAGACATGGGACAGCGCCAGCAGTTTCCTGGACAGCGGATATTCGCGGACCAGCGTCCAGTCGTTGTGCACGTGTTCCGTGCGCGTCAGAAACCGTGTGCCGACCTGATGGATCGCCTTTTCCATCGGGTCGAACGGGTCGCGCTGGCTGGCCAGGATGCCGAACTCGACGAGCGCATGGAACGGCTCCGGCAGCGGCTGCGCCCCGATGGTTTCCAGGTTGCACAGGCTGTCGCCGGCCTGCAGGCGGGCGACAGCCATCTGGTTGAGGGTCAACGTGCCGGTCTTGTCGGTGCACAGGACCGTGGCCGAACCGAGCGTCTCGATCACAGGCACCCGGCGGGTGAGCACCTGCTTGCGCGAAATGCGCCAGGCCCCGAGCGCCAGGAAGATCGTCAGCACCACCGGGAACTCCTCCGGCAGCGTGGCCATGGCCAGGGTGATGCCGGCCAGAAAACCTTGCAGCCAGTCGCCGCGGGTCAGGCCGTACACCACCACCACCACGGCGCACAGGGTCAGGCCCAGCACCGTGAGCCGCTTGACCAGCCGGCCGGTCTCGCGCTGCAACAGGGTGGGCTCCTCCTCGACCGACTGGAGGGATTTGCCGATCTTGCCGATCTCGGTGTGCAGCCCGATCGCCTGCACCTCGGCCACGCCCTGGCCCTGGACCACCAGCGTGCCGGAAAAAAGCAAGGGCGTGTCGTCGCCGCCAGGCCGGCCCATTTCAGGCGCTTGCTGGCGGTCCTCGACGGCGGACTTCCGCACCGGCACGGATTCGCCGGTCAGCAGCGATTCGTCCGCCGAGAGGTTGGTGGCGTCCAGCAGCAACGCGTCGGCCGGCACGCGGTCGCCTTCGCGGACGACGATGAAATCGCCGCGGACCACCTCGCGGCCGGCGATGCGTTGCTGCCGGCCGTCGCGGATGACGGAGGCGCGGGGGCTGGAGAGATCGCGCAACGCCTCCAGCGCCCGCTCCGTCTTGCGCTCCTGATAGAGCGTGATGCCCATCACCACCACCACGAAGCCGAGCAGCATCAGGGCCTCGGTCCGGTCCCCCAGCAGCAGGTAGATCGCACCGCACGCCACCAGCAACAGGAACATCGGCTCGCGCACCACCCCCAGCGCAATGGCGAAGATGCTGCGCTTTTTCGTCGAGGGCAGCTCGTTGTAGCCTTCGGCCTTGAGCCGTGCGGCGGCGACGGACTCCGACAGGCCGGACAGGTGCGCAAGTTCTAAAGGTGCTGGCATGGGTCTGCTCTCCTAGAATAATTTGTCACATTGAAACCACGACCGCCACGTTCAGCGCGCGCCATCCCAGCCGGCGTGCAACCACTGGACGGTCGCCGCGCCGCCCAGAAAAACCGCCACGAAGAAAGCAATGGCGGCCATAAAAACGACCAGTCCCGCGACGATGAAATAGCCGTCCCGCTCCAGCCTCGCCAGGGCCAACAGCACCACCGTGAGCGCCGGCAACAGATTGCTGCACGGCACCGGCAACGGCAGCAGCAACAGCAAGCCGCTGACAAACACCATCACACCGTACAACTGGCGCAGCGGCCCTGTGTCGAGCAATCCGGTCCAGCGCGGACGCAGGAACAGCTCCAGCCCCCGCACCAGCCGTTGGGTTGCGGTTAAAAACTGCGGAAAGAACCTGGGCGGCAGCTGCACCTGTAACAGCCGCCGGGGCAGCCAGGGCTGCTGCCGCAAGGCGAAGCGCAGCCCGATGAGGGCGATGACCGCGCCGAAGGGGGTGGAGAGTCCCGGCAGCGGAATCGGCGTACAAAAGGGCAGCGCCATCAAGGCCAGCAGGAGGGTGTAGCCGCGGCCTTGTGTGATCTCGAGCAGATCCTGCAACCGGACGGGCCGCTCGGCAAACGCCGCCACAAGCAGACCGAGTTCCTGCGACAACCGGACTGGCCGGACTTCAGGCACCCAGAACCTTCAGGAAGGCTTGGAAGGGATTAGCTTTGCCCTCCTTCGCCGCCAGGATGGTTTCCAGTTCATGCGCGTCGAGCCAGAGCCCGCGGCATTCCGGACAGACATCCACCTCGACGCGGCCGTAGTGTTCCTGGGCCAGCTGCTGGCCGCACTTGGGACAGTGCAGCCAATGCAATTCCTTCAGCTGGCGCTTTTCCGCGGCGGTCTGCTGGTGTTCTTCCACCTTGCGCTGCCGCAGGCGCTCGCGGAGGGCCATTTCGGTGAAGAATTTCTCTTCGTTCTCACTGGGTTTGAAGGACATGTTTGCTCCTTTTTTCACACGGGACGTCATACCGCTCCCCACCCCCCGTCTCGCCGGGGCGTCATGCGGCCGACGTCCCTTCGTGTAGCTGCACCGCACCGAGGGCCTCTGGAGTTGCCGCTGGACCCCAAGTCGGAGCCAACGGCAGCGGGTGGTCGGCCGGCGGATGAGCGAAAACACTAGCGCCAGGCAGGGTCAGCGTCAAGGGGACTTTCGCCCCACACCTGCGCTTGAGCCCCTCGGCCCGCAGCCAGACGCGTCCTGCCGCCAGCCAGCTGCTGACATCCACCGCAAGGCCCTGCACCGCCCAGGTATGGTCATCGACAACAAGATCCTGCAGAAGACCTTGTTCTTCATCGCCTTCACCAGCGAGAACCCGCGCGCCCAGCAGGCCCCTTAGACTCTGCAGGCGGGAGAGGGTGGCGCGGGAAGCCGGCCGCTCCGTGTCATAAGTCGGCAGGCCATAGAAGGCGCGCAGACCACTCGCCTGCGGCCAGGGATTATTCCTGCCGAGGGCCACCGCCGGGCTGTTCCGGACCGTGGCTTGGCTCAGGAACACGGACAGCCAGCCGATTTCCCGGTCGATGCGGCGGATCATCGCAGGTGCGAGCAAAAACCGGCCCGGCCCCGTCTTTTCGCCTCCGGTCACGGCCAGATACCGGACGTGCCAGTCCGCGTCATCAACATACAGGTCCGTCACCACCCCCAAGCTCCCGTCGCGTCCATGGACGCGATAACCCGGCACTTCACTTAAATCCCATAGCATGGCTAGACTCCTTCCTGATGGGCTGCTGGCTGGTGCTGCGAGACCGGCGCCCCCCACCCCTTTTCCAAGGGGGGAGAGGCGCCAGGCAGCTGACAGCGCAACGCCTCTAGGCACCCGTGAGCCCCCGCGGGTTGCCGCGCAACTGGAGGTTGCCCTTCAGGCGCAGCATGCGGTGAGCCTTGCGTTCGCGAATTTGCCGTTTCAGTTCGATCTGCACCTTGCGCCACGCAGCCCGCGGGGTGTGATCGCTCGCCATCGCGTGCAAGTCGGGACCCGGCACCACCAGCCAGACCGAGGCCCGGCACGCCGGCGATTTCTCCCGTGCCTGCTCCAGCACGACCCGGGCACATTCGATGGAAAGCCCCTGCTGGAGCTCCTTGAGTTCCTGTTCCACATAACCGCGCAGGCCGGACATCCGGTCCAGGCTGCGCATCTGCAATTCGATCTTCATGCTGCTCTGCTCCTGACTGTCTATAAGCGTTGCTCTTGTTTCCGCTGCGGCGACGACAGGGCACAGGATTCCGGCGTTGGTCAGGACGGAAACGGGGCCGCTGGTCGCCGGGCCATGTCGGATGGCCGGTAACGAACGGGGATCAGGACAGGCAGGAGGGCGCACGCGGCTGGGGGGCGGCGCGGAGGCGGAACTGCCACGTGCAGGCCAGACTCAGCACCTCGACCGATGGGGAAAGGCCGTGGTCGGCAGGACATAAAAGAGAAGCCGGCTTGAACACCGCCTGAGCCGCTGGCGTTGTACCGACGGGTTCGGGGCGATGCCGCCGGGCGGGATAGGACGCCACAGCGTCCGCGTTCGAAGCGTGCCCGGAAAGTTCCTGCGGTGGTGCATCCGCCGCAGCCCGGGCCTGGTCCCGGGCCTCAACGCCCGCGGTCCAGACCGGCCCGCTTAAAGAGCCCAGCGATAACACCAGCCATAATGCCGGCAGTACCAAGGCCCAGCTGATGCGCACGCGATGCATGTCGAGTTAGACCGCCCCGTGTAAAAAACGTTCATCGCAGCGACGCGGCGCAGGCGGGTGATGAAATAATCGGCGCGGTTTTCCGTTTGCTCTTCGCGGCGCGAAAGGGCAAGTTGGCCGGGTGGTCACGGTGGAAAGGGAGCACATGTATAAGAAATTCTGGCTGGCGGTGGGCCTATGGGTGGCGGGGACGGCAGGGGCGGCCGAGAAATTTCCGTTCGTCATCCCGGGCGACGATGCCACGCCGTCGGTGACGGACTTTTCGGGCTTGAACGGCCGGTCGGCGGGCGCGGATGGCTTTGTCCGCATCAAGGACGGCCATTTCTACACCGATTCCGGCCGGCTGCGGATCTGGGGCGTGAACACCTGTTTCGGCGCCGATTATCCCGCACACACCAATGCCGACGCCGCGGCGGCGCACATGGCGAAGCTGGGCATCAATGCGGTGCGCGTGCACCACCACGAGACGCAGCCGGCGCCGCGCGGCATCCTGACGCCGCCCAAGAACGGCAGGCGCGAACTGGACCCGGTGATGCTCGACCGGCAGGATTACTTCCTCGACCAGCTCCACAAGCACGGGATCTATGCCAACCTCAACCTGCACGTGGGCCGCGAGTTCAGCCAGGCGGAGGGGTTTGTGGGCAGCGGGGAGCTGCGGGATTTCCACTACGACAAGTTCCTGATCTACTTCGAGCCGCGGATGCGGGCGGAGTTCAAGGAGTTCTGCCGCGCCTACCTGCACCACGTGAACCCCTACCGCCAGTTGCGGCGGGCGGATGATCCGGGGATCGCCGTCGTGGAGATCACCAACGAGAACAGCTTCAACACGCTCGGTCTGCCGGTGGCCCTGAAATTGCCGGAGCCCTACCGTGCGGAATTTCTCCGGCAATGGAACGCCTGGCTCACGCAACGCTACAGTTCGACGGCGGACTTAAAACGTTCCTGGTCGGCCGGCTTCGAGCCGCCGGGCCCGGAGATCTGCAAGCTCGATGGCGCCGCGGCCAGCCTCGGCGCGTGGCGGCTGCACCCCGGGCGCGACGGCAAGCTGCGGACGGTGTTCAACGAGGCCGGGCCGACCGCGCAGGCGCGGGCGCTGCACGTGGTGATCGAGAAGCCATGCAGCGGCGTCGGCAACGAACTGATGCTCGGCAACCTCAAGCTCGAGGCGGGCCGGTCCTATACGCTGGCGTTCGACGTGCGCGCGTCGGAGCCGCGGCGCCTGCACTTCGACGTGTCGCGGCAGGGCAAGCCGGACTGGAGCGCGGCCGGGCTGGGCGCGGATGAAACGGTCGGCAAGACCTGGCAGCATATCGAACGCACCTTCCGCGTCACCGACGTGCCGGAGGGCGGCTTGCGGCTCTGCTACAAGTTCCCCGGAGCCGGCGACCTCTGGCTGGCGGGCGTCAGCCTGCGGCGCGGCGGGCCGGAGCACCTGCTGCCGGCGGACCAGCAGCTCGAGACCGCGAGCATCTCGTTCCCCTCGCCCTCCAGCGTCCCAGCCATGGCCGACTTCAAGGAATTCATGGTGGCGGTGGAGACGGGCTTCATCACCGACCTGATGTCCTTCCTGAAGAAGGACCTCGGCGTGAAGATGCCGATCACGGCCTCGCAGATCACCTACCACGGCGCGCCCATCGTCGCGGCGACCTGCGACTACACCGACATCCACGCCTACTGGCAGCACCCGCACTTTCCCGGCAAGCCGTGGGACATGAACAACTGGAACCTCGACAACACGCCCATGGAGCGCGCGCCGGTCAACAACTGCCTGAGCGAGCGCGCCACGTGGCGCATCTGGGGGCGGCCGTTCACGATGTCGGAGTGGAACATCCCGGCGCCGCACGACTACGCGGCCTCCTGCGTGCCGTTCGCCGCGCTGTTCGCGGCTCTGCAGGACTGGGACGGCATCTTCTTCTTCGACTACAACTCGAACGAGGACCAGTGGCGCGCAAACGGCGTCAACACCTTCTTCTCGTTCGTCGGGCAGACGCACAAGCTGGCGGGGCTCGGCGCGTTCGCCAACCTCTACCGGCGCGGCGACCTCGCCCCGCTCCCGGGCCAGGCGCGCGGCACGCTGACCAACCGCCTCAACGCCGCCTGCGCGCTCGAGCGGCGGATCGGCATCGATGCCAAGGCGACCGGGACCGACGACGTGACGGTGGCCGACGCCCGGCGGCTCGCCACGCCCGACGGCCACGTGGTGTGGGACGCCATGGACCGGAAGGCGCCCTGGGTGCAGGTGAACACGCCCGCCTCGCGCGCGGCGTGGGGCATGATCGCCGGCCGCACGCTGGAGCTCGGCGGGCTGAGGCTGGAACTGGGCGCGGCGGAGCGCAACTATGCGGTGATCGTGCTGACGAGCCTCGACGGGAAGCCGTTGGAACAATCCAAGCATATGCTGCTGACGGCCATGGGCACGGCGGAAAACGCGGGCGTGCAATGGAATGAGACGCGCACGAGCGTCGGCCGCAACTGGGGCAAAGGCCCGGCTCTGATGGCCGGCATCGCCGCCCGGCTCACCCTCGCCAACCACATCACCGCCATCCGCGCCCTCGACCCCACCGGCAAGCCGCAAGGCGCGGTGAAGGTCGAATTCCGCGACGACGCCTCCCGCTGGAGCATCGGCCCCGAGCACCGCACGATCTGGTACGAGCTTGTCGCGGAGTGAGGCGCCTTTCTCAAGCCTCGGACAAACTAACGCTGCGCTTTCCAAGCCCAGAAGAAAGCACATATCACCATCGCAACCGCATCAGGTGCAAACCGCACTGCGCGAACTGATTTTCACCGGCCGATTTACGCTTTGTCACCATGCGGAATATTGGGATCGCTGATTTTGCCGTGGTCGCGTTTGCGAGAACGGTGCGCAAGCGAACACCAATCTCCTGCTGACATATGCCCAGAGGCGGTCGCAGGAAAACCTCGCGTAACAATCGCCACGAAATTCCCTGTGATAGTTCAGGGCTGATATGCGCGGCCGATGGCCCGACGGATACGGTGCCGAAGCGTGAGCAGGGCTCCGGCGCCCAGCAAGGTCAGGAGGGTGGCGGGCTCAGGCACTTCGCGGATTTGCATCATCACGTCCACGCTGCTGGTGGTGCCTTCGGCTGTCCAGATGGTGAAAACGTCATTGCTGACCATAAGCACCGAGTTGCTGAAGTTGGCGATGTCAAATTGCACCTCGTAGTAATGCCCTCCCTCCGTGAAGGACAGGGGCGCAAAGCCGTTGGCGGAAAATTGCCAATAATCGGGATTGAGCGTCATAAACGCCGGGGGACTGGTGGGGCCGACGTGGGGCAAGCTGTTCAATGTTTCGCTGAAAGTTAGCGCGATAGGATTGTTGTCGACGTAGGAGCCGATGGTGAGCTGCGATAGAACCGTGGCCTCCAGCAGTGTGAAATACGAGGACGAAATCGAGCTGTTTTGATGTATGTCCCTGCTGATTATCACCGGTTCGCCCCACTCGCCGTTCGTGCCGGTTGAGACGCTACCTGCAAAGCCGATGACCCTCAGGCCGCTGTAGTTGGCGTTCCCGAAGGGGTCCGTCCCCAGCAACCCACCACCGTTGTTCGACACCCCCCAAGCGATGGTATCGTATTCGCCGGCAGGCGGGGCTGGCAGGGAACCCAGTTGATACCACTTAATATCATTGTAGGGCGTAGTGGGGTCGTCAGACACCAAATTGGTGCTGCCGACCAAGAACCCGGTTGCCTGCGAATACGACAGGCTGATGGCGGCGACGGGCGGCACATAACCGCAGAGCAGGGCCAGGAGGCCGGCTATCACGAGCGATTTTCGCAACACTTTTGTCTTCATATGATCTCCTCTGTCATGGATACCCTCTTTCACAACGCGTCCATTCTAGCGCTGAGGGAACGGCAGGGAATCAGGCAGTGGCCTGAACTTGCACATAAGGTTAAGTCCTAGCCTGCGGAAGCCGGCAGCATGAAAAGGGTGGCGCGGCCATCGTGGCCGCGACCGCCGTTTCCACGGTGGAGTTTTCAACGAGGTGCGGCCGTTGACCGGGGCTGCTGAGCCGGAAGAAGGTGACCGCGCGGTGCGCGACAGCGGACGTATCGGACGACGCATCGCGCCGGAGCAGGCTTCCCGCGCACCGCACGTGCTGGTGCAAAACCGTCGCGGGCTGAGGCACCGTGCCTGGGATCTGGAAACGCGGCACAGTGACTTTTCCAAGCCTTGGAAAAACGTGGCGTTCGGTATCCAAGCCTTGGAATAGCGCTGCTGCCCGCGCGCCGGCAACGCCCCGACCGGAACCCGTCTTTGCGGCGGCCGGTCTGCTGGAGCTACCACTCGTCGTCGTCGTCAGCGGCGTGCTGGAGCCCGGGGTTGCCTTCGAGGCGGGTGAAGGCACCGAGCGGCAGCTGGAGTTTTCCGATCCCTGCGGCCGTACCGGCGATGGTTTCGTCCGCGATTTTTCCCAGTGTGATGGTGACGGCGTCCTGGGCGTTGAACCAGCAGCGCAGCGTCCCGTTCGTCAACCCCGGCTGCCGGGCAAAGCGCAGGGCCGCGATATGCACCAGGGGCACATCCAACGTGCCGTAGCTGGTCGCAAAGCTGGCACGCCCGAGCGCGATGGCCCGCAACGTGCCGGCGAGGCGGTCACCGTTGGCCATGACCAGCGCATCCTGCGCCGCCGCCTGACCGTCGTCGTCTGCCGTGGGCAGCCGCCCGTTCCACGGCGACACGGCGATCCGGAAGATGCGCAGGCTGGTGGCGTTGTTGCTGATGAAGGCCAGATGGTTGCCCTTGCCCTTGAAGGCTTGCCGGTCGCGGAACTCGCGCACCAGCCGTCCATTGAGCAGGAGCACGAAGGAGCGCTCCTGGCGGTCGGCCAGGATGGTGATCCGCGTCCGCTTGCGCCCCGCCAGTTGCTCCGACAAATCCAGGTTGCCCAGGCTGTGCTCCGCGTTCTCCATCCGCCGGAAATCGAGCCCGCCGCCTGCAAAGTTCGCGCCGTAGGCCACGCCGGTTTCGCCGCCCGGATCGTCGGAGAAAAAGTTGAAGGAAAAGTCGGCGTCCTGCCAGCTGCCCAGTTCCAGATCAAAACGCGCCCGGTCGGGCAGCTGGTCAATCTTGCGGCCGATTTTTCGTCCACCCGGCAGGACGAGCGCACCCTTGCGATAGGCGAGACCGGGCGCAGATTGATCCGCCTCGTCGAGGCTCCAGCCCGCGAGGTCGGCGGACGGCCCATCGTAGAGCGCACCGAGCGGTTCCGCCGTCGGGGTCAGGGCGGCCAGCCGGGACCGCGCGATTGTGAGCGCGCCGGCATACCACGTCCGCAGCACGAGCTGGGTCGCATCGAGCGTGACCACGTCGCCGCACAGCCGGTCGCCATTGACCAGCCGCACGAGCTGCTGCTGGTGTTGGACGCCCGCCACCGGGCGCGGCAGCAGATCGACCTTGTCCAGCGCGGTCAGCGGGCAGCGGAGCGGGTCCAGCAGCGCCTGGTGCTGCCAGGTGAGCACGCCGCGGTCATCCACGCCCACCAGGCGCCCATGCAGGCGGTCGCCATTGAGCAGCGTCAGGACATCCGCGGTGCGCGCGACGGCCCCAGGTGGCGGCGCATGGGCCTGGGCCGGGACCGGGAGACCCTGCGCGGCAGGCCCCGGCACGGGCGCAGGAGCCGCGGCCAGGCTCCCTGGCTGGAAGGGCACCAGCGCGAGAACGCCACTGAGCAGCCTTACGGAGCAACGCAGCCTGTTCATGGTGCGCCTGCGCGGCCGCTCACAATTCATCGTCATCGGCATCCGCCGCGGAGCGTTTGGCGCCCGGATTGAATTCGAGGCGGGTCAGTGCGCCCAGCGGGAGCTTGAGCGCGCCGATACCGACAGCGGCGCCGGAGACGCCCTCGTCGGCGATCTTGTCGAGCTTGAGCGTCACCGCGTCCTGCTCGTTGAAGAAGCAGCGGGTGCTGCCCGGCGGATAGACCATGACCGGACCGGCGGGTTCGGGCGCGGCCTTGGCCGAGGAGCGCATCCGGCCCGAGCTGGTGATCGCAAAGCCGCCGTTGACGACGACCGGGCCATTGACGACGAGCTGACCGAGCACGGCGCCTCCGCCAGCAGCCACCACGACGTTGCCTGCCGCGGCAGGTTCGGCGGCATTGGTGACGGCCGGGGCGTTGGTCACAGCGACCACCACCGGCGGCGCGAGATCGAGCTTGTTGGCGAAGCGCATACGGGCGATGCGCTCCAAGGGCACATCGAGCACCGCGTAGGAGGTCTCGAACTTGACGTTGTTGGTCGTGATCGAGCGCACGGCCCCGGACATGGCGTCGCCGTTGATGAACACGAGCGCATCCTGCTCGACCGCCCCGCTCCCGCCGCCGCCGTCCACCTTGGGCAGCTTGCCGTCCCAGCGCGCGATTTTGATCTTGGAGATCTTCATGCTGCTGGCCTGATGCGTCTGGAACATGATGCAGTCGCCGCTGCCCTTGAAGTCCTGCGAGTCGGTGAACTCGCGCACGAGCTTGCCGTCGAGCAACAGCGCAAAGTGGCGCTCCTTGCGGTCGGCCAGGATGGTGACCAGCATCCGGTTCCGCAGCCGCCGCCCGGGGTCGTTGTTGTCGACCGAACCCAGACTGCGGTTGCCCTCGTTGCGCATCATGCGCTGGAACTCCATCCGGCGGCCGTAGAAGTTCAGGTAATAGGCGTCGCTGCCGCCCATGTTGCTCGGGCTGTCGCTGAAGAACCAGAAGACGAAATAGGAGCTGGAGTAGTTGCTGACCTCGAACTCGAAGGCGGCCCTCTCCGGCAGATTCGGGATCTTCCGGCCGACCGGCTGGCCCAGCGGCAGGGTCAAGCCACCGTTGCGCACGGCCAACCCGCCGCCCCGGACACCGTTGTTCTGGGTGACCCAGCCGGCCAGGTCGCCGGTCGGGCCTTCGTAGAGGACATCGGCCGGCGCCGCCGCGGGCGCGAGTTCGGCCAGCCGGGTGCGTGCGATGTTCAGCGTGCCGGCATACCAGGTCTTGAGCACCAGCTGCTGGCCGTCGAGCGTGACCACGTCGCCGCGCAAGCGGTCGCCGTTGACCAGCTGCACCACGCTCCGCTGCGGCTGCTGGCCCTCGGCCTTGCGCGGCAGCAGGTCGAGCCGGTCGAGCGCGGCAAGCTGGTAGCGCATCGCCTCGGGCGCGGCCTTGTGCTGCCAGGTGAGCAATCCGCCGGCGCCATCCAGGCCGGCGAGCCTGCCGTGCAGCCGGTCGCCGTTGAGAAAGTTCAGCGCGTCCTCGGTGCGCGCCGCCGGCGCCACCGGCGGCGCGTTGGTCCTGGCCTCCGCCGCGCGCGACGCTGGTGCGCTCCGGACGCTGATGCGGCTCTGCAGGGCGACCGGCTCGCCCTCAGCGACAACAATCTCCGCCCGGACGCCCGGGCTCCACAGCAGCAGCGCGCCGCCGAGCCAGCGCCAGGTCATGGTTTGCAGTTTCACAATGCGTATCCTTTCGGGTGCAGACTAACGTTCATAGATCGGCAGGAAGCGATAGTTCAAGGCCATCGAGAGCAGCGCCGACGACGTGCAGAACGCGGCGCCGTATTGGCCCGCCCAGCTGCCGTCCGCGCCCTGCACGCCCGCCAGCTCCCTGAAGTTCTGCTCGTTCCACGCGCGCCACTCCTGCATGTCGGCCTGAAAGTAGGCCTGCGCCTGGTAGTAGAGCGTGTAGAAATAGTAGGAGCCTTCGTTGTAGCCACGGCCGTTCTTCAGGAAGTTCCACGCGAAGTTGAACAGGTGTGTATCCTTGCGCTTGGCCAGGGCCGCAACCAGCGTCGCGATCGCCGTGCGCGTCGTGTTGCCGCCGCCGCTGCTGGTGTAGCCGATGCCTCCGCTCTCCTCCTGGCAGGAGCGGTAAAATTCCAGCCCCCGCTTGATCGCCTCGTCGGGCACCGCGAGGCCCGCGTTGCGCGCCGCCAGCAGGGCGACCATCTGCGCGCCGCTCACCGTCGTGTCGGCGTCGTTCGCGTTCGGGCTGTAGCGCCAGCCGCCCTGGGGATTCTGCTTTTGCGACGTGAGGATCAGGTCCACCGCCTTGCGCAGCGCCGGTCCGAGTTTCGGGTTGCGCACCGCGCCATAGGCCTCCGCCAGGGCAAGCGTCGCGAAGCCGTGGTGATACATCGAGGAGCCCAGGTAGCCGGTGCGCGAGTCCTGGCTGTTGAGCAGGCTCTCGACCGCGCGCCGCACGGTCTCGGCATAGGGCCCGTAGTTCGGGTCCTCGCCATGCGCCAGGATCGCCAGCAGCGCGAGGCCCGTGATGCCCGGCCCGCTCTCGCCGCCGCTCTTCGACCAGCTGCCTTCGGCGTCCTGGCTGCGCACCAGGTAACCGATGCCGCGCGCATAGATGGCCTCCACCTCCGGCGGGATCTGGTCGCCGTGATAGGCCACACCCTCCTGCGCGCGCGCCGGTGCCAGCCCGGCCAGCGCCCACACGCCCAGTCCCAACCACACCGCAGTATGCCGCCTGCTCATGTCGTTTGCTCCTACGGCAGCTTGGCGGTTTCCTTCAGCTTCTTCCACTGCTGCTCGATCAGGCGGTCAATGTGCCCGTCGAGAAACAGCACGCCGCGCGTGCCATCGCCCGCGGCCGCCGCCTCGTAGAAGAGCACCACCTTGTCAGGCTTGTCGAACTCGGCCAGCTTGCGTCCGGCCACGGCGGGATTGGGCCGGTAGGGCTTCTTGGTCTCCGGCTGGAGGAACACCTCCTTGTTGCCGGCGTAGAGGATGAGTTCCTGCTCCGCCGTGCGGACGTCGTTGAGCAGAGGCAGGACCTTGCGCTCGTTCACGTAGGTGGTGACCGCCGCCGCCAGCTTGCCGAGGTTCTTCGCCGACGCCTCGTTGACTTCCTTCGCGCGCTTCTCGTCCTCCGAGCCTGCCGCGTCGGCGCCCGTCAGCTCGGCCTCCAGGCTGAACGCCTTGATGTCGGTGAAGCTGTTGATGGACCGCAGATTCATGAGCGCCAGCGCCAGCGTGGTCTGCGCGGTGGGCTTCTCGGGTTCGGCGGGCTCGCCGCGCCGCATCAGCTGCTGGAGCTTGACCAGGTCGGCGCCTTTGCTCTGGACCGTATACCCGACCAGATAGGTTTCGCTGCCGAGGGCGATGGTCTGGCCCTTGGTATAAAAGGAGCTGCCGGACATCTGGCCCGCGAACATGGCGCGGTAAACCGCTGTCGGATTGGAGGCCTCCGCCGCGCCGCCGACGCTCACGCGCCGCCACGTTTCGTCGAGATCCTTCAACTTCATTGAAAGCGGGAGCGTCTTGCCCGACAGCGCCTCCTGGATGGTCATCGTCTCGGCCAGCACCGGGCCGGCGAGGCCCGCCACGAGCAACATAGCCAACAGGTATTTCATAACTCCTTGCCTTCCTTGTTTTCGCCATCGCCCTCGCCCCACTCGTCGCCCGCGCCCGTCGCCGGGCGCGCTTCATAGATGCGGAACTGGATGCGGCTGAAGGCGTCCAGCGCGGTGCTCACGCGCCCGCAGCTCTCGGCGCTGCCGATCAGCGCCTGGTCGGTCAGTTTTTCCAGCGCCAGCGTGAAGCGGCTGCCATCCAGGAAAAGGGCGCGGACATCGCCCGCCTGCCGGTGCGGTTTTTCCGTCTTCGGCTCGGCGAAATCGATCTGGGCGACCCGCTCCAGTGGCACCTTCATCTCCATGAAACTGGTGGCCACGACCACCTCGCCCTTGCCGATGCTCTTGATCGCGCCGCTGACCCGGTCATTGTTGCCCAGGCGGACCGTATCCTCGGCCACCGCCGCCGCGGCGGCCGGCCCGGCGTCGAGCCGGCCATCCCACGCCGTGACCACGATGTTGGAGACGCGGTACTGTCCCTGCCCTTGCGAGTAGAAGATCAAGCCCTTGCCGGCGCCCGCGAAGGCCTCGGGGTCGGTCCACGGCTTGACCAATTCGTTGTCGATGAAGAGGGCGATGGCCTTCTTCGCCTTGTTGACGCGGATGGACACATGCACCTTGGACTTGCTCTGGAACTTGGGCACTTCCACGTTGCTGCCCAAATTGGCCTGACCGCGGTTGGCCCCGTAGCGGTTCAGGTAGACGCTGGTGTTGTTGAACTGGAAGGCATAGCCGCCGGAACCGTACAGGTTCTGCAGGTTCTCATAGTAGAGGCCCACCTGGGCATAGAGCTGTCCGCGCCAGGCGAGATCGAACTCGATGTTCGCCAGGTCGGGCAGGTTCACATTGCGGCCGACGCCGCTGCTGTTGCGGAGCGGGCTGTACAGCGCGCCGTTCTTGAACTTCCAGCCGTCGCGCGAACCCTCGGACGTGGTCCAGCCGCTCAGGCCGGTCGGGCCCGCAAAGATGGTGTCGGGCGCGGCGGCGGCGCTGACGATCCGCTGCACCATGGCCCGCCTGAGCGAGAGCTCACCGGCATACCAGGTATTGAGCTTGAGCGCTTTGTCGTTCAGCGACACGAGGTCGCCGGCCAGCCGGTCGCCATTGGTCAGTTCAACCACCATGCGATGCGGCACGCGCGGTGTCTGCGGCGGCCGCGGCGCCAGCTGCAGCTCCTGCACGTTGTCCAGGCTGAAGCCGAGCGGCGTCTTCACATCGGCGCGCCGCCACTGGAGCAGGTTGCCGGCCTCAATCCCCAGGATCGTGCCGTGCAACAGGTCGCCGTTACGGAATTTCAGCGCATCGCCTTCCGCGGCCGGGCTGACCGGCACGGTGACCTCGCTGGGCGTGCTCAGTTCCACCTTGGCCGCACGCGGCGCGGCTGGCGTCGGGGCCACTTCGATGGCGGCCTGCACCTGTCCCGCCAGGCCCAACAGCCCCGCCAGCCCCACCCCGATCAGGTTGCGTTGCGCTAAACGTTGCATAGCCGCTCCTCTGTCATCATGGTTTCTTCCCGCCGGCGGTGACCTTGACCGCGTCATCGGCGGCGCGGAAATAATCCTGCATCACGTCGCGATATTCCACCGGCAGGCTGGCCGCATCCACCCCGCCGCTCTGGCGCACGCGACGCGGATCGCCGCCGGCGCCCGCGCCCGGACCGCCGAAACGCTGCGTGTCGTGATCGGGCGTGCCGCCCGAGGTGTTGCCGCCCGGCTTCTGCCCGGCCTGCATCATCGCCGCGATCGCCTCCGCATCCATCGGTTGCGACGAACCGGACGACGACTTGTTCGCCTGCATCATCGCGGCGATCGCCTCGATGACGACCGTCTCGGAGGCAATCGTTTCGGAGTCGGTCTGCGGCTTGCGCAGCATGAGTCCGGTATCGTCCATCGCGCCGCTCAATTTTTCGACCGCTTGGGCCACCTGCGGAATTTTAGTCTTCTCCTTCAGCGCCTTGGTGTCCTCGGAAATCTGTTGCTGCATGCTCGCGAGCGAACCGGCGGCGACCATATGCGCCATCGGCTCCTGCTTGATCTGCTCCACGGCGCGCGTCTGCTCGCGCAAGCTTTCTTCGCGGATGCGCGCCCGCATCAGGCCGAGGATCACTTCCTTCTCCACCTGCGGCCCGCCGCCGCCGCCACCACCCCCGCCGCCGCCCTCGGCCGCCTTCTCCAGCTGGTCGGCCCACTGGTCCAACCGCGTCTGGACTTCCTTCGACTTCCCGATCGCCATGCCACCGAGATTTTTCCGGATGTCGCCGCCAAGCGTGCGCATCTGCTCGACCACGTCGGGCGCGGTCATGTCCTTGCGCACCTCGTCATAGACCGGCTCGCGCGTGCGCTGGAAGAAGCCCGCGAGATCGTCGCGCACGAATTCCGCCTCGTTGCGGGTGCGGTCCTGCTTCGTCTCCAGCTCTTTCACTTTGAGTTTCGAGGCGGCCGGCAGCTGGTCCGGCGCCACGCCGGCGGACTTGGGCAGCTCCGCCTGCAGGCCGTCGCCGATGGCGCCCTGCTGCTTCGCCGCCTCGCGCAGGCGGTTGACGAAGTTGCGCGCGGTCATCTGGTCGATCGTCGCCTGGGCCGCCTGCTGCTGCTCGCGGATCTGCGCGAGCGCCTCGGCCTCCTTGGCCGCCGCCTGCTCCGACTGCTGCGCGCGGTCGTCGGCCTTGGCCTGCGCCTGCGCGAGCGCCTGCGCCGCCTGGGCCATCGGCTGCGTCGCGGTCTGCTTCATCTTCTGCGCCTGCTCCAGCATCTTCGCCAGCGCGTCGGGCTTGATGTCGCGGTTGCGCAGCGCCTCCTGCGTCAATTTCTCCAGGGCCTGCGCCATCTTCTCCATCTGCCGGGCGTTGGCGCGCTCGCCGTTTTCGTTCTCGCGCAGGTCGCCCGCGGCCTTGTCCGACTTCAAATCGGCCTCCGGCCGCTGCGCGATCTCCGTCGAGTTCGCCAACAGCCGCTCCTCCTCGCGCGCCACATCCTCCAGCCGCGCGAGGAGCTGCCGCGCCTGCTCGGCGATCAGCTTCGCATGCTCGGCGCGGCTCAGGATATGCACGCGCACCACCGTCGAGGTGGACGGCACCCGGTCCGGGAAATAATCCACGGCGCACGCCTGCAGGCAGACCGTGACGCCCTCCGGCAGCTGCCAGGCGACCGGCGCGATGCGCGCGACCAGATTCGTCGCCGCCAGCCGCTGCGAGCCGTCGGCGAGCGGCCGCGTCTGGACCGGCGGCGCATTCGTCGGGGCCTCGCCCCCCGGCGCGGCCTCGATCCAGTGCTGCAGCCAGACGCGGCGCAAACCAAAGTCGTCGCGCGCGCCGAGCTTCCATTCCAGCACCTCGTCCGGCAGGATCGCGACGTTCTCCGCGAGGCCCTCGCCGGAGATCAGCGGAGGCTCGTCGCTGCGGCTCAGCAGCTCCAGGCGATACGGCGCGGCGCAACGCAGCCCATAGATGTCGGCCCACTCGAACGTGAGGGTGCCGCCCGTCGCCGCCGCGTCCAGGTTGGTCGTGAGCGATACCGGCGCCGTACGGAACCCGTTGCTGCTGATGTTCACCGCCTGCGCCACGCCGTTGGTGAACGTCGCCTGTTTCAGCTCGCGGCTCGTCTGTCCGGCGAAGGCCGCCTGCGCGCCCGCCAGCAGCAGGAAGCGGCCGCCGCCGACCGTGAACTCCTCGGCGGCGTGGCCGAGGTACGCGGGCCATTGCACGAGCGCCGCCATGCGCAGCAGCTCCGGCCGGAATTTCGGCTGGACCAGGATGGACTTCCTGAAATCGCCGGCGCGCAACACGAGCCGGTTTTCCATCGTCTGGCCGGGGAAGCGCAGCACCGCCGCGCCCCGGGCGAAGCTCGCGCTGATTTCGGGCTGGTCGGCAATGCGCGCGGCGACCTCCGGCGGCTTCCAGCGCGACGCACCACTCACACCCACCGCGATCTCGAACGGTTCGCCGTGCGGCGTGACGAGGAAATCCGGGAGCGCCTCCAGCGACACGAAGGTGAAGCGCGAGACCGGGGCCAGCGGCTTGAGCCAGCGCAGGAGCGCGTTGTGCGCCGCCATGGGCGCGAACACCGCCGTCAGCGCCGCGCACGTCAGCAGCAGGCCGACCGCAAGCGACAGCCGGCGCGAACGGCGGCGCGGGACGGCCACCGTGAAGTCGAACTTGCGCGCCTCGCCGGCGACCTGCGCGAGCGCCGCGCGCAGCAGCGCGGGCGAGGCATTGAGCTGCTCGCTCCCGCCCTCGGCCAGTTCCACCGCGCCGAGCAGCCGGTCGCCGAGCCGCGGAATGTGCCGCTGAATCAAGCGCGCCAGATCGCGGTGGTCGCGCCGGCGGAACAGCCAGTGCCGCAGCCACCAATAGACCGCACCCGCCCAAGCGCCCGCCGCCACCAGCATCAGCAGCAGGCGGATGATCGCCGGCGTGTCGCCGAGCCGGTCGAACGCGAAGACAAACAGATACGACAACCCCGCGCCAAGCAACCCACCCGCCAACGCCGCCCACGTCTCCGCGCGGCGCAGCTTCAGCTCGAACAGCGCCAGCTGCGCGCGCAGCTCGGGGGGCAACGGATGTGCGGGGCGTCCCGCGTCTGGCGTCTCGCGTCCCGGGTCACGGGTCTTGCGGCCAGAGTCTCGCGTCTCGGGTTTCGAGTCCCGGGCCTCTGATTTAACGTCATTCACTTCCACATCGTCCTCGTTCCAGCAAAAACGCTCTGTGCTTCGATGTTCGACGTTGGATGTTCGATGTTCGATGTTCGATATTCATGCTCCGGCCTGGTGCGCCGGGTCGGAGACCCGGCCTACACAGCGCCTCGGCCGGCAACCCTGTAGCGGCGGTCTGCGACCGCCGACGGCGGTCCCGCCGCGGCGGGACCGCAGCTACAGCCGGCACATCAGCCCGCACATCTTCTTCGTGGGCGGGGCTTCCAGCCCCGCGAGCCCACCCCACCCCTGCCACATCAGTCACAAAAAAGCCCGCACCCACAACCCGCAATGGCTCACGCGCGGCGTTCGTCCTGCGGCGGCAAGCTTGCCCCGGCGAAGTGCTAGGACGAAGCCGGGAATGCCGCCGCTCCCAGCTAGCAGGGCCAGAGGAGCAACACTTTTCCTCGTGGGCGGGGCTTTCCAGCCCCGCGAACCCGGCCCGCGTCCAACCGCGCAGTAACATTTCTTTCGTCCCTACGGGACTCTCCGCATGTGTGGCGCGATTCCCGGCGCTGAAGCGCCGGGCTACTCTCGTCGCGTCCCTGCCGGGACGCGCGGAATCGAAGCCGTTTCCCAAGCATTGAAAAACGAAACGGGTGGTTTGTCCAAGCCTTGAAGAAACGGGGCGCCCGGTTTCCAGGGTTTGGAAACCCGCCACTGCACTCCGCAAATTTTCTTTTTCTGCGCTCATGTTTCTCGTGCCGCTGCGTTCATCCGACGGATCGGACGGATCCGTCCGATCACTCGACCCTCGACATTCGCCACGTTTTTCCTCACCCGCCACTCGTCCCTCGTCACCCGTCCCATTTCTTCCCCGCTCTTCAAATCCGCCCCAGCAGTTTCCGCCCCACCCAGTGGAGGCCAAGCAAGGCGACGACCAGCATAAACCAGAGCGGGTGGCACCACAGGCGGAAAATCTGCTGCTCCGGCAGGCGCTCGGGCAGCACGCTGATCTTCTTCACCAACTCGTCGAGCTGGGCCATCGTGCCGGTTTCGCCGAGCGTGACGTCGGCGAGCTCGCGCAACACTTCCGGCCGCGCGGGGCGGCCGGTCTGCTCGCGGCGGGGTTGGTGCACGCTGAGCTTCGTGCTGACGCTGCGTCCGGTTTCTTCGCAGCGCACGTCCACCTCGTGCACGCCGCCCTCGGCCGGCACGAAGGCGCCGGTAAAGACGCCCCACCCGCCCGCCTCGGCGTTCAGCTCGATGGATTCCTCGCGACCGCCCGGCGTCCTGACGCGGACGCGCGCGGTGCCGTGCTGCAGCGGCTGGCCTGCGGCGTCGAACAGCGTGGCGTGGAAGAAAACGCGCTCGCCGACGTTCGGCGACTCGGGCGTGTAGAAGAAGCGCAGGCCCTCGGCATGCGCGAGGTGGCGTTGATGCGCCATCCAGCGGATGACCTGGCCCCAGAAACGGTAATGATAGGTGTCCTCGACGCCGCGCCGCCAGCGCCATGCGGCATCGGTGCCCATGAACAGCGTGCGGCCGTTGCCGCAGTTGCGCGTGACGAGCAGCGGCACATAGCCATACTGGTTGCGCGTGTTGCTGTGGACCGCGAGCACCTCGGTGCCGGGCTTGGCGCGCACGACCGGGGCGTGCCAGAAGAAACCCGGCAGCCCGCGCCAGATCGCGTCGTTCTCCACCGGCGTGTTCGCAAGCATCGTCAGCAGATGGTCGCGGCCGCGCGCGGTCAGGGCGAGGCGCGACTCCATCGTGAAGCCGCTGCCGTGGATGTTGGCCGCGTCGAGCGCGACGGGCAGCAGGTCGCCAAGCGGCGAGTTGACGAGGCTCTGCTGGCGGCCTTCCGGCCCGGGCAGGAACACCAGGCCGCTAGCCTGCTGCTCGACCAGGCCCTTGAGCTGCCGCGCCTGCTCTTCCGTGAGCCCGCCGGCGCCGAGGCCGACATCGCCGATGAACACGACGTCGAACTTCGAGAGCTCCTCGCGCGTGCCGGGGAACGTGCTCAAATAATTGCGTCCGCCGCCCGTCTCCATGCCCGGATGCAGCAGCAGCGTGCGCACCTCGGCGCCGCGGTCACGCAGCAGCGCGTTGCGCAGATAACGGTATTCCCAGCGCGGCGACGTCTCGATGATCAGCACGCGCAGCACCTCGCGGCGCAGCGCGATGCGGAACGAGCGCGCGTTGTTGTCGGCGCGCGTCTCGTCGGGCTCGACCGGCAGGCGCACGGTGTAGGTCTGCTCGCCCTCGGCGCGCGGCACGAGCACGAGCGAGCCCTGCGTCTGCGCCATCGGCGGCAGCACGACCGGCTTGCGCGAGAGCACCACGCCGCCCGGCCCCTCGAGCGCCAGCGACGTGTTCACCTCGCGCGTCAGATGGCTCTGGATCGTAAACGGCAGCGTGATCTGTTCTTCCATCAGGCCATAGGCTTGCGCGCTGACCGCTTGCAGTTCGAGATCGGGCAGGAACTGGTCGCTGCCGGCGGTGACGCCGAAGACGGGGATCTGTTTGAGGCGCAGGCGCGTGGCGGCGGTGACCGGCGAGACGCCCGCGTTCCAATCGCCATCGCTGAGGAGCAGCACGGCGCGCACGGCGCCGCCCTCCTGCGCCACGCGGTCGAGAACCGCGTTCAGGTCGGTGCCCGCATCCGCGACGTCGTTGGTCGGCGGCGCGCAGATCTCCTCGACGCGCACGGTGTAGCGCTGCGCCAGCGGCGCGGCGAAGTTCCGCGCGCGCTGCGCCGCGAGCCACCCGGCGCGGCTGACCGCGCCGGTATCGCCCGCGCTGACGACGTCGCGCGTGGTCATGCTGGCGGAGGCGTCGCAGAGCACGAGCACCTCCGGCTGGAGCGTGCGCGGCAGGATGCGGATGCGCTCGAGCTTGAGCAGCGTGACGAGCAGCGCGGCGACGCCGAGGATGCGCAGGATTTCCACGGCGAGCGCGCCGCGCCGGAGGGTGGCGCGTTCGCGGCGGACGTGCCGCCAGCTCATCGCGAGCACGCCGGCGAGCGCGAGCGCCGTCGCCAGCAGCTTCCACCACGCCAGGTCGCAGGTCCAGAAGACGTTCATGGTCTCGCCCCCTGCTGACGTGTTTCGCCCGCGATGTCCAGCAACGTCAGCCACGCCTCGGCCAGAAGGAACGCCACGCCGAGCAGGACGAACAGC
The DNA here is from genome assembly GCA_903896925.1 of uncultured Lentisphaerota bacterium. GTDB lineage: Bacteria > Verrucomicrobiota > Kiritimatiellia > CAIQIC01 > CAIQIC01 > DP16D-bin41. The sequence goes on from CAITZM010000101.1 coordinate 79,509, forward strand.
GGCCAGATTTCGCTCGGCGTCGCGGAGCCGGTTTCGGCGGAGACGTGCTCCTCGGTCACGGTCACATCCACGCCCGCCAGGAGCCCGCGCACCTGCGCGGAGCTGAGCGGCTCAAAAACATCCTCCGACGCGGGCCGGTTCAGCGCGAGCCAGCGCTGGCCGCAACGATAGACGCCCGCCTGCGTCAGCGGATCGGCGCGGCCTTCCGACCCGGCCGCCGTCCAGATGTCGTCGGCTGACGCGGGCTTCCATGCGCCGCAGAGCGCGTGCTCCGTCGGCGAGTAGCGCGTCGCGCCCTGCTCCAGCATCCGTTGCACCATCGGCACCAGCACGCGGCCATCGGCGAGGTCGGACCAGTCGGGCTCGGGCAGCGTCGCGCAGGCATAGAAGACACCGCGGCCCACCGCACGGCGTGCGAGGAACGGCTTACCGTCCATGAACGAAGCGAGCGTCACCCAGCCGGCCTCGCGTCCGCTCGCGGGCGCGAGGTGCAACGCGGCGCGGCGCGCGACCGCAAGCTGCGCCACCGGCAGGCTGCGGCCATCGGCGGTGTGCTCGAGCGGTCCTTCCTGCTCCTCCCAGAAGGTGACGCGAAACGGCTGTGTGTTTTCCGCCGCCTGAACCTCGCCCCAAGCGAATTCGTTCAGCGCGTTGCTCACGACAAGCGGTGTGTGCGTGACCGGCGGCAGGAACAGCACCGCGCCGCCGTCGCCGGCAAAGCGCCGCAGCTGGGCGGCGGCAGCGCCCGCCGGCAGCGCGCCCTGCCAGACGACCAGGCCGCACGACTGGCCCGCGAGGGCGAGCGGCTGGTGCGGCGTGCTGAGCTCGGCGCGCCGCAAGCCGGCGTTCACCGGCGCCACGGCGAATTGCAGCAGCCTGCCCGAGAGCGGCTGCTCCGCGGCGACGAGGCCTTGCAGCGGCGTCTCGCCGCCGTAGACGAAGTAGGCGCGGTTGTCGCGCAGGTTGTCATCGGCGGGAAGCTCCCAGAAGCCCCAGCCGAGTCCCGCGTCGGCGGCGAGCGTTCGCGTCCAGGCATCGCGCGCGCCCTGGCTCTCGAAGTCGGCCACGGTGCGCTGGCCATTGAGGTTCATGACCACCGGAATTTTTCCCGGCTGGTTCTGCGCCTGCAGGCACGTCATCGCCACCTGCACGGAATTTTTATCGCCGGCGTGGCGCGCGCGCGCCGAGCGCAGGTTGAGCGCGCGGTCCTGCGCGGGCGCCGTCGGCAGCGCGAGCACACGCACGCGGACGCGCGGCGCGATGCCGGCGAGCCGGGCGGCCAGCCCCGGCCACTCGCGGCTGTCCGGCATCCAGTTGCTGCCCTGCAAGTCGGAGACCACCCAGAGATCCGCGCGGCCCGGCTGGTTCTTCAGCAGCCACTCGGCGGCGGCGCGGAACAGGGCGGGCCAGTCGGCGGCGGTGTCGGTGGCGCGCGCGAGCTGCATGCCGGCGAGCGCCTCCGGGCTGGCGACCGGCTGCGGCGTCAGGGTCGCGGAATCGATCACGATATAGCGGCCCGCGCCGCCGAGCTGGCCGGCGGAGGCGAGCAGCCGCAGCCCCTCTTCGCGCTTCGGCAGGCGGCGCCGCGGGTCGAGCGTCTCCATGCTCGCGGAGCGGTCGAACAGAATCAGCACCACGTCCGGCCGGCCGCCGAGCGTCACGCCGAGCCAGCCGCCGGCGAGCGGGCGCGCCAGCGCGTAGGCGAAGCAGGCGAGCGCGAGCGCGCGGCACGCGAGGATCAGCCAGTGGCGCAGCCGCGCGCGCTTCGTCGAGGTGCGCGTCGCGCGGATCAGGAACATCATCGCGCCCCACGCCAGCGAGCGGAACCGCAGCCGGTTCAACAGATGGATGACGACCGGGAGCGCGGCCGCGGCCAGGCCCCAGAGCATGAGCGGCTGCAGCGTCATGCCGGCCCTCCGCCGCCGGCCTGCCCGCCGCGCAGCCGCTGCAGGATGAACGTGGCGAGCACCTGCTCGTAGTCGCGGTCGGTGATGACGCGCTGATAGTCCGCGCCGAACTCGCGGCTGCTGCGCTGCAACACTTCCAGGTGCGCGTCCAGCTCGCGGCGGTAGTCCGCCGCCGTCACCGCGGGGTCGGTGATGAGCTGGAACGAGCTCTCCAGGTCCATGAAGCGCATCGGGCGGTCGAACTCGAAATTGACCTCGTCGCGATCAAGCAGCTGGAAGAGCGCGAGGTCGTGCTTCTGATACCGCATGTGCTGGAGCGCGTTGATCAGCGGCGCGGCCTCGGCAAAGAAATCGGAGAAGACCAGCACCATGGCGCGGCGGCGGACTTTTTCCGCGAGGTCGTGCAGCGCGCGCGCGATATCCGCCGTGCCGCCGGGCTTGAGCGCGGCGAGCGCGTCGAGGATGTGCCGCAGGTGCGCGGCCGAGCGGCGCGGCGGGATTTCCTTCAGCCCCGCGTGCGTGATCACCGCCAGCCCGACCGCGTCGCCCTGGTGCACCAGCAGATGCGCGAGCGTCGCGACGAGCTTGACGGCGTAGTCGAGCTTGCGGCCGTGCCGCCCCGTATAACCCATCGAGCCGGTCGCATCGAGGACGAGCTGGCAGCGGAGGTTCGTGTCGGCCTCGAACTCCTTCATGTAGAACCGGTCGGTGCGCGCGAAGACGCGCCAGTCGAGGTGCTTGATGTCGTCGCCCGGCGCGTACTTGCGGTATTCGGCGAACTCGACGCTGCTCCCGCGCGTGGCGCTGCGGTGCAGGCCCGTCACGGCGCCGAGCATCGGCTCGCGGGCATTGACCGTCAGGCGCGAGAGGCGCGCGAGCACGGCCGCGTCCAGAAACGCGCGCTGCGCAACAGCGGCCATCTCACTGCTCCCGGCAGGATTCGATCAGGCGGCGGATGATCTCGCGGCTGGTGATGCCTTCGCTCTCCGCGTGGAAGTTGGTCAGGATGCGGTGCGAGAGGACCGCCGTCGCGACGGCGTCCACGTCCTCGACGCGCGCGAGGTAGCTGCCGTTGAGCACCGCGTGGGCCTTCGCGCCCAGCACGAGGTATTGCACCGCGCGCGGACCCGCGCCCCACTGCACCCATTTCTTCACCCACTCCGGCGCGTCCTCCAGCGACGGCCGCGAGCGGCGCACGAGGCGCACGATGTATTCATAGACGTGTTCCGGCACCGGCACGCGCCGCACGACCTGCTGCAGCCGCGTGATCTCCGCGCCGGTCAGCACCGGCGTCAGCTGCGCCGGCTCGCCGCCGGTCGTCTCGCGCGCGATGCGCAGCTCCTCGGCCGCGCTCGGGTAGTCCACATGGATCAGGAACATGAACCGGTCGAGCTGCGCCTCCGGCAGCGGATAGGTGCCTTCCTGCTCGATCGGGTTCTGCGTCGCCAGCACGAAGAACGGCTGGTCCAGCTTGAAGTGATGGCCGCCGGCGGTGACGCTCTGCTCCTGCATCGCCTGCAGCAGCGCCGCCTGCGTCTTGGGCGGCGTGCGGTTGATCTCGTCGGCGAGCACGATGTTCGCGAACAGCGGCCCCTTGACGAACTCGAAGGCGCGGCGGCCCGGCGTCTCGCTCTCCTGCAGGATGTCCGTCCCCGTGATGTCCGACGGCATCAGGTCCGGCGTGAACTGGATGCGGTTGAACTTCAGCGCCAGCAGGTCGGAGAGCGAATGGATCAGCAGGGTCTTGGCCAGGCCCGGCACGCCCATCAGCAGCGCATGGCCGCGCGAAAAAATGCAGATGAGCAACTGCTCGATCACCCCGTCCTGGCCGATGATCACCCGCGCCAGTTCGGTGCGCAGTTGCTGATGGAGCGCCCGCAGGCGATCGATCTGCGCCACATCGGCCTCGACCGGTGGCGTATCCTTCACGGCGTGCTCGGCAGCTTGCATGGCGTAGCTCCTTTGTGGGCAAAGTTGGCGTGCATGGTAGTCCTTTGCCCGGCAGCGCGAAAGCGAAAAAAACACCCCGCCCTCCACGCCGCGAAAACAGCGCAAAAATCCAGGGCAAACGCATCTTAATTCTTTCGCTTGGTCCGGCAAGGCGCTGAGGTGGAGGGGCGGCTGGCGGCGGCGCGTTCGGTACGTGTGCGCTGCACGATAAGGTCGGCATACTGCTGGGTCAACGCGAGGAAGCGCCGATA
>CAITZM010000102.1 GCA_903896925.1 uncultured Lentisphaerota bacterium
CCGCCGCGGCGCCGCCGGCGGCCGGCGGCGCGGCCTCGCCGGCCGCGGACACCTCGGCCTCGCCGCCGCCCCGGACCGAGCGCTGCAGCGCCAGCGCCTCGCGGACGACGTTGTTGTCGAGCAGACGGTCTTTTTCCGCGCGGATATTCGCGACGGCCTGCTCCTCGCCGCGCAGGGCCGCGGCCTTCTGGAGCACCGAGAGGTCGCGCATATATTTCTGGCTGAGCGTGACGACCAGCACCGCCTGTTCGCGGCGGTCGGCCTGCAGGCGGCTGCGCGCGGTCACCTGCGCCTGCCGCAAGCCCTCCGGCTCGCTGACGATGGCGTTCTTGGGGATGTCGTTGTCCTGGGCGAAGCGCTTCTTTTCCTCGCGCAGCGTGATCAGGCCGGTCAGCTGGCCGGCGTCCTGCAGGTCGTTTTCGAGCGTCTCGATGGCTTCGAGATACTTCTGCTGGTTGGCCTCGAATTTCTCGCGCCCGCGCTGTTGCGCCTCCTTGACTCCCGCTTCGAACTGCTTCTTGAGCACGGGCAGTCCGCCGGCCAGATCGAACGCCGGCGCGGTCTGCGCGCCGCACCAGGCGGCGGTGGACAACCAACCAGCTATGAAGACCAGTCGCATGTTCATGGCATTTTTCCTTTGGACCGGCGCGCGGCAGGGCTCAGCCGGCGGCCTTGACGATCGCGTGCATCTGCGGTTCGTGCTGCTCGAACGAGGCCACCATCTTGAACTGGACGCGCGCCCGGTCGAGGTTGTGCCCCGGCCGGTGGGTTTTGAAATAGATGTCGCCCTGCAGGAAATCCGCCAGGAACCGGAGGCCGATCTCGAACGTGATCAGGCGCGCCGAAAAGACCAGGTGCTCGCGCTCGGCCCGGCACAGGAAGGCGCCGGCCGACGCCAGGTAGCCCTGCACCAGCGCCGCAAACATCTCCGGCAACATCTCGACCTTGGCCAGGTCGGTCTCGTCCTCCGCGGTCGGACAGGTCGCCGTGCGGCAGAGGTCGCCGAAATCGTAGAGCGTGAGGCCGGGCATGACGGTGTCGAGATCGATCACGCAGAGGCCCGCGCCGGTCGCCTCGTCGAGCAGGATATTGTTGAGCTTCGTATCGTTGTGCGTCACGCGCTCGGGGATCTCGCCGCGCGCCTGGGCCTGGAGCAGCACGTCCACCATCGGTTCGCGCGCGAGCGCGAACTCGATCTCCGGCCGGGCCCGCGCCACGCACTGCGCGGCGTCGGCCGCGATGGCCGCGCGGAGCGCCTCGAACCGGCTGCGCGTATGGTGGAAGTCCGGGATCGTGTCCAGCAGGCGCGGCGCCGGCAGGTCGGCGAGCAGTTGCTGGAACTCGCCGAACGCGCGCGCGGCCTCGTAGGCCTGCCGCGGGTGTTCGATCTGGTTCACCGAGAGCACGCCCTCGATCGCCTTGAAGCAGCGCCAGGTGTTGCCGGCGGCGTCCACGGCGTGATTGGCGCCCTGGCGGGTCGGCACCAGCGTCAAGGCGCGCCGGCTCGTGTCGCCGACGCCGGCGGCGGCCAGTTTCCGGTGCAGGTGCGCCGTGACGCGCTCGATGTTCGCCATCACCGCCGCGGGATTCTTGAAGACGTGGTGGTTGATCCACTGGATGATGTAGCGGACCTCGACGCCGTGGTCGAGCATCGTGATGCGGTAGGTGTCGTTGATGTGGCCGCTGCCGAAGGGCGCGGCCGAGACAAAGGCGCCCCGCAGGTGGAAAAACTCCACCACTTCGCGGATATCGGCCCTGCGCGGTATTGAATTCATACAGCGCGCCGGCTCAGATCCGCGTGCCGGGCGGGATGATCGTGTTCTTCGGAATGCAGAGGATGCCGTCGCGGATCAGGTAGTTCGGCCCTTCGCAGTCCTGCGCCTTGCCTTCGGGGCTCAGGTAGCAGCCGTCGCCGATGTGCACGTTCTTGTCCACAATGGCGTTGCGGATGAAGCAGTCGCGGCCGATGCCGGGGATGGGCCGGTCGGAATGCTTGAGCTCGGCGCCGTAGTAGTCCGACCCCATGATGTAGGAGTGCTCGATGACGGTGCCCTCGCCGACGACCGCGCGCATGCCCATGATGGAATGCAGGATGCGGTGGCCGGAGATGATGCAGCCCTCGGCGAGCAGGCTCTGGTTGAGGTCGCAGCAGTTGATCTTCGACGGCGGCAGGTAGCGCATGCGCGTGTAGATCGGCGCCTTCTGGTCGTAGAAGTTGAACTCCGGCGTGCGGTCGGTGAAGTGGAGGTTCTCCTCCCAGAAGGAGCGCACGGTGCCGATGTCCTTCCAGTAGCCGTTGAAGAGGTAGGCGTTGACCTTGTGCGAGGCGATCGAGCCGGGGATGATCTCCTTGCCGAAGTCGAGCTTGTCGTTGTCGAGCAGCTGCTCGAGCACCTTGATGTTGAACACGTAGATGCCCATGCTCGCGAGGAAGCGCTCGTCCTTGTACATCGGCGCGCGGAACTGGTCGAGCACCGGCGAGGTGCCGGGCTTCTCGACGAACTGCACGATGCGCTGCGCGGTGTCGGCGCGCAGGATCCCCAGCGCACCGGCCTCTTCGCGGCCCACCGGCTTGGCGGCGATGGTGACATCCGCGCCGGCCTTGACGTGCTGGGCGACGAGGTCGGCGATGTCCAGCCGGTACAGCTGGTCGCCGGAGAGCACGACGATGTAGTCGGGATCGGAATCGAGGAAGTAGCGGTAGCCCTGGCGGACGGCGTCGGCCGTGCCCTGGAACCACGCCTCGGAACTGGGCGTCTGCTGGGCGGCGAGGATGCGGATGAAGCCCTCGCTGAACTGGTCGAAGCGGTAGGTGCCCGTGACGTGCTGGTGCAGCGAGACGCTGTTGAACTGCGTCAGCAGGAAGATCTTGCGGATATCGCTGTTGATGCAATTGCTGATCGGGATGTCCACGAGGCGATAGCGGCCTCCGATCGGAACCGCCGGCTTCGCGCGGTCGCGCGTCAGAGGCTGCAAACGCTTGCCCTGGCCACCACCCATGATAACGGCTGCTGCATTAATCATAAACTAGTCCTCAAAAAGAACACGGAATTGATAGACCACTTGCCGCCGGGATGCAAATCATTCCTGCGGGGAATCGCGCGACCCCGGCGGCCGGCGGCCCTACTTCGCGCGCTGCGGCAGGCCGGCCGTGAGCAGCGCGGCCTCGCTGGCCTCGGGGAACTGCTCCAGGCGCTGGACGAGCTTCTCCAGCCGCCGCACGTCGGCCAGCGCGGCCGCGGCCGGCAGGCCGGTCGCCTGCCGCTGCTGCGCCTCGGCCTCGGCGGCGAAATGGAAGCCACCCGTCTCCACCTGCAGCACGCGCAACAATACATCGCGGTGCCAGAACAGCAGTTCCTTGAGCAGCGTCGCGCGCACGGCGCGATAGCGCGCCCCCACCCGCGCCGCGATGACTTCCTTTTCCAGGCCCTCTTCCTTCGCGGCCTCGGCCTCGGCATCGGCCACGCGCTCGCGCTCGGCATCGAGGATCCGGCCCAGCCAGCCGGCGCGCACGCCGGTCAGCAGCGGATCGGCCGCGGGCCCCGCGCGCAGCCACTCCAGCAGCGGCGCGCGCCAGGGCTCGTCCGCCACCTCCGCCCCCGCGCTCACGGCGATACGCTGGCAGCGCGAGATGATCGTCGCCGGCAGCGCCTGCGGCGACTCGGCGAGCAGGAACAGCAGGCTCGCCGGCGGCGGCTCCTCGAGCGTCTTGAGCAGGGCGTTCGCCGCGGGGCCGTTCATGCGGTCGGCATCGAGGATCACGCAGACCTTCCACGGACCGATGAACGGCGTCAGGGAGATGAAGCGGAGGACCTTGCGGATGCCTTCGTCCTCGCCCGCCTCGCCGATGACGATGATGCGCGATTTGCTCTCCGGCTCCAGGCGCAGGACGTCGGGATGCGCGTGCGCCGCCACGCGGCGGCACTCGGCGCACTCGCCGCACGGCTTCACGAGGCCCCGGCAAAAGAGCAGCGGCAGGAACTGTTCGAGCAGCTGGCTGGACGCGCCCCGGACCGGGCCGGAGATGATGTAGGCGTGCGCGAGGCGGTTGCCCTCGAGGCCCTGCCGGAGCTGCGCGAGCGCGGTGGCCACGGAATCGGCGTCAGTCACGGCGCACCAGCTTCCAGATTTCCTCCGCGACCGCCCCCAGCTCGCCGCGCGGGTCCACGATGCGGAAGCGTTCCGGCCAGCGCTGCGCCAACTCCAGGTAGCCCGCGCGGACCCGCTCGTGGAAATCCAGCGCCTCGCTCTCGATGCGATCCTTCTTCCCGCCGCGCTGCTGCAAACGCGCGAAGCCGTCGCTCACCGGCAGGTCGAGCAGGATCGTCAGGTCCGGCTGCGCGCCGTCGATCGCGAACTCGTTGATGGCGATCATCTGCTCCACGGAGAAGCCGCGGCCGTAGCCTTGATAGGCGGTGGTCGAATCCGCAAAGCGATCGCAGACCACCCAGTCGCCGCGCTCCAGCGCCGGGATGATCACGTGCCGCACCAGCTGCGCGCGGCTCGCCGCAAAGAGGAGCACTTCCGTCTCCGCGCAGGGCGCCTCGCCCGCCTTGTTGTGCTGCAAAATTTCGCGGATCGCCTCGCCGGTCGGCGTCCCGCCCGGCTCCCGCGTGTACACGACCGGCTGCCCCGCCGCCTGCAGGCGCTCCACCAGCCGCTTCGCCTGCGTCGTCTTCCCGCCGCCCTCCGGCCCCTCGAACGTGATGAATTTTCCTCTAGTAGTCATTGGTCAGTTGTCATTGGTCATTGGTCACGCGCAACAGCTACGCTCGTCCGCCATAACGACGACGCAGCCTCTCAAAAACCTTCTCACCGGGAATCAGTTGTACCTCACCGCGTTCAACCTGCTCAATGCGCCGCTCGGCTTCAGCGGCCCACGCGGCTTCCAACGGAGCATCTTGAGCCAAGCCAGACTCGAATTGCCGCGAAACCTTAAAAGCTTTTCTACGCGCCGGCATATTTACTCAATCCCACTCGCTGGAATTCTTCGGCCTTCAGTCTTCGGCCTTCAGCCTATATCTTCTTCAGCTTCGGCCCCTGCGGCGTGTCCTGGATCACCCAGCCGCGCTGCTTCAATTCGTCGCGGAGCCGGTCGGACTCCGGCCAGTTCTTCGCCTGGCGCGCCGCCTGCCGTTGTGCGAGCAACGCCTCCGCCGCGGCATCCGTTTGCTGCTGTTCCGGCTCCAGGATGCCGAGCACGGCATCGAAGCGCTGCAACAACCCGAGCACCGCCGCGGCGCCCGCGGCGTCGAGCGTCTTCTCGTTCATCGCGCGGTTGCCGGCGGTGATCATGTCGAACAGGGCAGCCAGGGCAGCGGAGACATTCAAATCGTCATCGAGCGCGGCGGTGAAGGCCTCCAGCGCCTGCTGCGCCCACGCCGGCAGGTTGTAGCCGGGATCGCTGATCCCGGCTTGGGGGGTTTCGCCGGGGCCGGTGGTCCCGGTCTTCTGTATGCCGGGATCAACGATCCCGGCTACAGCGCGCAGGCGGTCGCTGAACTCATCCAGCCGGCCCAGGGCGGAGCGGACGGCATCGAGCGACTCAAAGGTGAAGTTCAGGCTCTGGCGGTAGTGCGTCGCGAGCAGTTCGTAGCGGAGTTCGCGGCCGCTGTAGCCCTTGCCCACCAGGTCGCGCAGGGTGAAGAAATTGCCGAGGCTCTTGGACATCTTCTTGCCGTCCACGACCAGGTGCGCGCAGTGCATCCAGTATTTGACGAACGGGTGGCCGGTCGCGGCCTCGCTCTGCGCGATCTCGTCCTCGTGGTGCGGGAAGATGTTGTCCACGCCGCCGGTGTGCAGGTCGAAGCTCGGCCCGAGGTACTTCATGCCCATCGCGCTGCACTCGATGTGCCAACCAGGCCGCCCGCGGCCCCACGGCGCATCCCACGCCACGTCGCCATCCTGCTCGTCCCACGCCTTCCAGAGCGCGAAGTCGGCGGCGCTCTCCTTCTCGTACTCGTCCTGCGCCACGCGCGCGCCGGAGCGCAGCCCGGACATGTCCAGGTGCGCCAGCTTTCCGTAGCCGGGAAACTTGGCGATGCTGAAGTAGATCGAACCGTCGTCAGATTTGTAGGCCACGCCCTTGTCCAGCAACGTCTGGATCAGCGCGATCATCTCCGGCACATGGTCGGTCGCCGCCGGATAATGCTCCGCGGGCTCGACGCGCAGGGTCTTGAGGTCCGCGAAAAACGCCTCGATGTATTTCTTCGTGAACGCCTTGAGCGGCAGCCCCTGCTCGCGCGACGAGCGGATGGTCTTGTCGTCCACGTCCGTCAGGTTCATCACCTGCGTCACGCGGAAGCCGCGGAACTTGAGGTGGCGCCGCAGGAGGTCCTCGAAGAGGTAGGCGCGGAAGTTCCCGATGTGCGCGAAGTTGTAGACCGTCGGCCCGCAGGTGTACATGCGGACATGCCCCGCCTCGGCCGGCTGCACTTCCTCGACCGACCGCGTCAGCGTGTTGTGGATGCGAAAAGCCATAAGTGTCCCGTGGTTGTCAGGGCGGGAGTCTAGCGGACGCCGCCGCCGCATTCAACGCCGCAGTCGCGCGCCCGGAAGTTTGTGCGGCGAGCCGGGCGTCCTCACCCGGCAGCAAACCGACCAGGCGGCGGGACGCCGCCTGCACCGGCACGCGGGACGCGTGCCACCACGCAGGGCGAACGGTCAAAGACGGGAGCTTTCCAGGCGGGGTGCAACTGGCGTATTTGCGGGCGGGTTTCGCCGCGCGCCCAACGCCGACAGGACCAGCCGCGTGGCGGCAGGTGTCCCACCTGCCGGTGAGTCGGGCGTCACGCCCGACCAACCAGCACCAGCACGACTCTCACACCGAACCAGTCCAGGCGGCGGGGACGCCGCCCGCACCGGCAAGAGGGACGCGTGCCTCCACAAGCGGCAGACCACACACCCGCTTCTTATGCATACATGGGGACGGGGCGTGTGCCTCGACCAAGCGGCTCACGCAAGCGTAAGAGATAGATGCCGATGCAGGCCAAACACCGCCCGGCGTCGCCGCCGGATCAGTCCGTGGGCGTTTCGGTCTTCTTGTTGCGCTCGCCGAGGAAGATCAACCAGATGGAGATCTCGAAGAGGATGTAGAGCGGCAGCGCCATGATCAGCATCGAGATCACGTCAGGGCTGGGCGAGATGACCATGGCGACGACCAGCGAGATGATGACCACGACCTTGCGCGAGCCGCGCAGCATGGTGGAGTTGATCAGGCCGATGCGGCCAAGGATGAGCAGCACGACCGGGAACTCGAAGATCAGGCCGAAGCCGAGCATCGTGAAGGTGGCGAAGCTGATGTAGCTGCTGATCGTCCACTGCGGCATGGTGCCGAGCCAGACGTTGATTTTGTACATGACCTGCGTGCCGATCGGCACGGCGACGTAGTAGGCGAGCGCGACGCCGGCGAAGAACAGGAACGCCGCAAACCCCATCGACTGGCGCACGACGCGCCGCTCGTTGCGGGTCAAACCGGGGAAGATGAAGCTCGTAATGAAGTAGATCAGGAACGGCGCGCCCATGATCAGCCCGCAGTAGAAGGAGAGCTTCAGCGCCAGCATGAAGGCGTCGGTGACGTTCAGCGTCGAGAGATAGCGGTCCCGGCTGTCCGTGATCCGCTTGAACAGCTCCTTGGATGCGTCGCTGACATTCACCACCAGGGCCAGCACATTGGTGCCCTCGCCGCCGGTCAGGGTGAGCAGCGGCTGCTCGGCTCTTTCGGTGACGTTGAAGGTCAGTTGAAACTTCTCGGGCTCGTCGCAGGCCTTCTTCAGCAGCGGCCGGGCGGCCTCGCCCAGGTTCAGGTTCACCAGGAACTCGTCCACGGCATTGCTGATGCTCAGGGCCACCAGCGCCGGGTCGGGCTTGTGGCTGAAGCTCATCGTCAGCAGCGGCTTCTCGTGCTTGCCGACGATCCGGTCCAGCGGCGCCTTGAGCACGGTCAGGAAGTGCGGCGCCATCGGGAACGAGATGGACATCGTGACGACGAGCGTGAAGATGCAGCGGACCAGCATCTGCCGCAGATCCTCGAGGTGGGCGAGGAACGGCTTGGTTTCTTTTTCCTTCTGCTCGAAGGCATCAGGCGGCAGGGTTGACATCCGTCTTTTTCTCCGCAGGCGGATTGACCGGGGCAGCCGCAGGGGTTTCGGTGACCACAGGTGCGGCCACGGGGGCGGAGGCGATCGCGGACGGCGCAGGCGCCGCCACTGCAGCCAGCGTGGCGACCACGGCGGGCGCCGGGGTCGCGGCCGCCGGAGCGGGTGCGGGCGTGGCGGCCACCGTTACGGGCGCTTCCGCGCTCACCGCGGGGGCGGCCTCCGGGGACAAGGTGACCGGCGCATCGGAGATGACCAGCGGGGTCGCGGCCGGTGCGGTCGCGGCGGTTTCGGACTCGTAGCCCGGATATTCCTCGCCGGTTTCGCCGTAGTGGTGTTCGCTCTCCGGAGTGCCTTCGGTCAGCGCCGGGGTGTCCGTCGCGGGCGGCGGGGGCGGCGGAGGCGGGGTCGTCTCCGGCTCCTTCATGAGTTCGTTCTCGATGTCGCGCGCGGCGCGGCGGAACTCCTCCATGGACTTGCCGATGCTCCGCGCCATCTGCGGCAACTTCTTCGGACCGAACAGCAGCAGCGCGATCACCAGGATCAGTACGGTGTCGGGCATGCTGAAAAAAGCTATGACAGGTGCCGGTATCATTATTATTCCGTTCCAACGCTACCGCTCAGTTTCGGCAAAGCAAAGGGCAGAGCTGCGCGCCCTGCCCCTGCTGCCGCCCGCCCCATGGACTACTTGAACAGCACGAACTCGGCGCGGCGGTTCTTGCCCCACGACTCTTCATCGTGGCCCATCGCCGCCGGCTTTTCCTTGCCCATGCTCTTGGTCTGGATGCGCGTGGCCTCCAGGCCGAGGCTCTGCAGGTAGTTGCGCACGGCGCCCGCGCGGCGTTCGCCCAGGGCGAGGTTGTATTCCGCGCTGCCGCGTTCGTCGCAGTGACCTTCCACGATCACGCCGCCGGCGGTGCTCTTCTTGAGGGCCGCCGCGACGGTCTCGACCTTGGCGCGTTCCGATTCCTTGACCTGCGCGCTGTCGTAATCGAAATAGACGGACACGAACTGGCCGCGATCTTCCAGCGTGCCATCGCCCGGGCGGCTGCCGACGCCGGTGCCGGTGCCATCGCCGATGCCACCGAGCTTGCCGCCGATGTCACCTTCCGTGCCGGTGCCCGCGGTCTTTTTCTTGCAACCGGTGCCCATGGCCACGGCCGCGACCAAACCCACTGCCATCCACATCATCCAACGCTTGCTTTGCATGTTAGCTCCTTCGAAGCTTGTTATTCCCGTCACTTCGCCGTCACCGACGGCGAGGTCCAATCGCCGGAAAGTTGGCACAACGCTACAGGCGGGTCGCCCAAGGTGTCAAGCAGGTAAATGGACGATCGGTAATTCTGCGTGCGGCTGCAGACGATGTGCCGGCCGTCCGGCGCCCAGCAGGGATCCTCGTAGCTGGCGTCGCCGGGCGAGATCATCCGGCTGTCGAGCGTGTTCGGGTCGACCACGCAGATCTGGAATTTCCCCATCAGGCTGGCATAGGCGATCAGCCCGTTCGCGCCCCAGTTGGGCGACACGTTTTGCGAGCCGCGCGTCGTCAGCCGGCGCGGGGCGCCGCCGCCGCGCGAAATCACGTAGAGCTGCGGGTGCGCGGTGCTCGCCTGGTCGGAGGCGTAGACGATGTGGCTGCCGTCCGGCGACCAGCACGGCGAGGCGATCGCGGCGCGCGGCTCGCTCGTCAGGCGCACCAGCGTGCCGCCGTTGAGCGCGCGCACATAGAGGTTCGGGCTGCCGTCCTTCGAGAGGGTGAGCGCCACGAGGCTGCCGTCGGGCGAAACCGCACCGCCGGAATTCATGCCGCCGTAGCTGGCGATCACGCGCCGGCTGCGCGAGACGAGGTCGATCAGGTAGACGTCGGGATAGCGCTTGAGGAACGCCGTGTAGGTGATGCGCTGCCCGTCCGGCGTCCAGCGCGGGGCGAGGCAGATGTTGTTGTCGCGGGTGATCTGCTGGACGTTGCCGCCGTCCATGTCGCAGACGTAGAGCTCCTTGGCGCCCGTGCGCGTGCCGAGCATGGCGATGTGGCCGGAGAACATCCCCTTGCGGCCGATCGCCGCCAGGATGTCGTCGGCCACGCGGTGCGCGAGCGGGCGCGCCGCATCGCTGCCCACCGCGTACTGCTTGCTGAGGAGCCACTGCTGCTGCGACGCGCTGGAGAGCTGGATCTGCGCCGTCAGCTGGCCACCCACCTGCGCGACGCCGACGAGGGTGAATTCCGCGCCCGGCGCCGACGGCACAAACCAGCCGGAACGGAGCAGGTCGTCCTCCAGCACGCGCTTGAACTCCGCCGCCGCGCCACCACCGGCGACGAGCCGCGACCAGTCGATGCCGGCCTTCGCGGAGCCGCCCTTGCGCACGGTCACCTGCGCCTCGGCCGCGCCCACGCACAGGCCGAGCGCCACCGCCAACCAAAGAATTTTCTGCGTCATAAATTTCGTCCTGTACCCACGGCCTGGAAAGCGGCGGGTTCTCTACATCAACAGCTTCTCCAATTCAAACTGAATCGTGATGTCCTGCGACGGGCCGATGAATTGCGGCGGCAACGGCTTGAGGCGTTTGACCGCCTGCACGGCGCGCTTGACCGAATCGTCCATCAGCTTGTTGCCGGACGGCCGGACCAGCTGCCAGTCGGCGATCGTGCCGTCGCGCTTGACGCGGATGGTCACGCTGGCGATGGGATTGCCGGCGTTCGCCAGGCCGCTCGGCTGCTGCCACGCCTCGTACATGATCTGCTTCACCATCGCGTAATACCACGCCACGGGCGAGTCGGAGCCGCCGCCCCCACCCCCGCCGCTGCCGCCGAGGCTGCTGCCGGAGCCGGAGCGCCCGCTGAAACCGCGCGAGCTGCTGCCGACGCTGCGGACCGAGCCGCTGAGCAGAGCGCGGACCTGGTCCGCCGAAAGCTTCGGCCGGTTGTTGACGATGCGCGAGGTGCGGTTGGTCTTGGTCGGCGCGGCCACCTTGATCTGCGGCGCCGGTTTGGGCGTCGGCTTGGGCTTGGGCACCGGCTTGACCGGCTTGGGCTTGGGTTTGACCGGCTCGGGGATCGTGTCGTCCTTCGTCGGCTCCGGCGGCGGGGGGTCCTCCGGCGGCTTGACATCCGGCACCTTGTGCTCCGGCGGCGGCGTGACCGGCCCGGCATCGCCCCCGCCCCCGCCCGCGGCGCCGGAGAGGTCGATCATCTGGATGTCTTCCTTCAGCTTGAGCGGCCGCGCGCCGAGCAGGAACAGCTGGACGACAAGGAAGATCGCCACCACCGCGACATGGGCGACGGCGGTCCCGGAAAAGACGCGCCTGAACGACCGGTTCATCTCTTGCGCTTCTCCTGCGGCGTGGCGAACTTCTCCTGCGGCGAGTACACCAGGCCCATGCGGGTGATGTGCGCATCGTGCAGGATTTTTACCACCTCGGCGACCTTGCCATAGGGCAGGTTCTCGTCGGCGCGCACGAGCACGGTCAGCTCGGGGTCGGCGCGGCCCATCAGGTTCATCTCGCTGGCGAGCTCGTCGCGCGTGGTGAACTTGTTGTCGAGGTAGAGGCGCCCCGCGGGGTCCAGCGTGACCGAGCGGTTGTGGATGCCGCTGATGTCGGTGGCCTTGCCGCTCGGCAGCTTGAGGGGGATGCCCTGCTCCAGCAGCGGCATCGTGATGATGAACACGACGAGCAGGAACATCATCACGTCGATGAGCGGGATCAGGTTGATGTCCCGGATCTGGTGGACGGAAACGATGGCGGAGCGGCGTCCCATGGTCAGCCCTGGTCCTTGAGGAATTCGCGCTGCAGCGCGCTCATAAGTTCATCGGCGAAGTTGTCCATCTGCACCGCGATCGTGCGGATCTCGCCGGCGAGGTAGTTGTAGCCGACCGCCGAGGGGATCGCGACGACGAGCGCGGCCGCGGTGGTGATGAGCGCGCCGGAGATGCCGGGCGCGACCTCGCCGATGGAGGCCGCGCCGGCCTTGGCCATCGAGGAGAACGTGTCCATGACGCCCCACACCGTGCCGAGCAGGCCGAGCAGCGGCGCGGCGCTCGCGGCGGTCGAGAGGAAGCCCATGCGGTCCTCGAGCTCGAGCGCCTGGTCGGCGATGCTGCGCTCGGCCGCGTTGCGGATCGCGGTGAGCTGGTAGGGGTTGAGCTTGAGGTTGCGGTCGAGCCCGCGCACGAACAGCTCCGCGCTCTCCTTGCCGCGCACCTCCAGCTCGATGCCGACCGCGGTGCAGGCGCCCTCGTAGACCTTGAACAGCGGCGAGTTCGGGAACGGCAACTGCTTGAGGAAGAGCGCGAGCGGATGCTGCTCCTTGCGGAAAGTGTTGATGAAGTGCTTGCCGGCCCGCCGGGCGCGCTTGAGCATCAGCCACTTCGCCACCATCACCGTCCACGCATAAATCGAAACGACGAACAGGATTCCGACGAACAGCTTGCCCGACACGAAATTACTGTTCTGGAACGCGTACCACGCATCCGCCAGCACCGGCTGCGGCATCATCAAAGCCAAAGTCATGTTATTTCCTTACGAGAATGGGTCCAAAAAACCGCGCGCACTTTAACATCTTCGGCGCGCCGGTCAACCGTGACGCGCAACACCGTGTTGGGGGGGGTGATTTTCGGTGCGAATAACGGGGCCCGGCAGCCAGCCGGAGCACAGCCATCCGACGGGCGCACGGCGGCGTGAGCGGGGCCGGCCAGGAGTTCCAGCATCGCGAAAAAAGCTGGCGCAGGAGGCCCAGGTCTGGAAAAGTGCGCCGCATCGAACCGATAAGGAGCCGGACATGACCGAGACATGCAGCGGGAAACAGTGCGCCTGCGGCGGCAGCACGCGGCGGGATTTCGTCAAGCTGCTGGGCGCCGGCGCGGCGGCGGCGGTCGCGGCGCGGCTGCCGGTGATGGCCGGGCCGTTCACGCGCGCGGATTTTTCCAGGCTGGTGCCGGAGGACAAGAAGCTGGACCCGGCGTGGGTCAAAGCGCTGTTCGAGCGCGGCGCGCCGGAAGTCCTGCGTGGCGCCAACCTCAAGTACGTCGGCATGCCCGTCGGCGGGCTGTGCTCCGGCCAGCTGTACCTCGGCGGGGACGGCAAGCTCTGGCACTGGGACCTCTTCAACCAGCATCAAAGCACCGGCGCAGGGCATTACGCCAAGCCGCCAGACCCGGATTATCCGCTGGAACAGAACTTCGCGCTCCGCATCGGAGCGAAGACCAGCGCGCTCGACCGCTCCGGCTTCAGCGACATCAGCTTCCGCGGCGAGTACCCGATCGGCCGCGTCGAGTATCGCGACGCCGCCGTGCCGCTCGCGGTGCAGCTCGAGGCGTTCTCGCCGTTCATTCCGCTCAGCACCGACGACTCCAGCCTGCCGGCGACGATCATGCAGTTCACGCTGATAAACACCTCCGCCGCGCCGGTCGAGGCCGCGCTGGTCGGCACGCTCGAAAACGCCGTGCTTTTGTATCACCGCAACGCGGCCGGCACGCGGCGCAATCGCGTGCTCACCGGCCATGGCTATACGCTCCTGGAATGCTCGGCAGAAAAGTCCGGCGCGCCCGCCGCGCCGGCGCGGCCGGACATCGTGTTCGAGGACTGGAACAAGGACACCTATGCGGGCTGGCAGGTCGAGGGCACCGCGTTCGGCAGCGGGCCGGTCAAGAAATCGGCGATCCCCAGCTATCAGGGCGACGTGGGCGGCGATACGGAGCGCGTGGCGAACTCGCATGCCTGCGCGCCGGGCAACACCGTCGGGGGCCGCGATGGCGCGCTCGGCAAACTGATCAGCAGCGCGTTCAAGATCGAGCGCGCCTTCATCAGCTTCTGGATCGGCGGCGGCAATCACAAGGGGAAGACGTGCCTGAATCTCGTGGTGAACGGCAAGGTGGCGCAGTCTGCGACCGGGCCGGCCAACAACAAGATGACGCCGGCTTTTTTTGACGTGCGCAAGCTCGCCGGCCAGGAAGCGCATATCGAAATTGTGGATGACCAAAAAGGGCCGTGGGGCAACATCGGTGTCGGCAAGATCTCGTTCAGCGACCAGGCGGGCACGCCGGTCGCGTTCGAGAAGCTCAGCGACCTCGGCACGCTGGGCCTCGCGCTGCTCGGCACGCCCGCGGAAGTGTCCAGCGGTGACGCCGCCAAGCCGGTCGGCGAAAAGCTCACGGGCGAACTCGGGCGCAAGCTGACGCTCGCCCCCGGCCAGTCGGCCGTGGTGACGTTCGTGCTGGCATGGCATTTCCCGAACCTGGTCATCAAGGGCGCACGCGAAGGCGGGCGGTTCTACGCCACGAAGTTTGCCGACGCCGCCGCGGTGGCCCGATACGTAGCTGAAAACTGCGAGCGGCTCGCCGCCGCGACGCGGCTGTGGCGCGACACCTGGTACGACGCCACCCTGCCCTACTGGTTCCTCGACCGCACGCAGCTCAACACCTCCATCCTCGCGACCTCGACGTGCTTCCGTTTCGCGTCGGGCCGCTTCTGGGCCTGGGAGGGCGTCGGCTGCTGCGCCGGCACCTGCGCGCATGTCTGGCACTATGCCCACGCGATGGGCCGGCAGTTCCCGGAACTCGAGCGCATCCTGCGCGAACAGACGGACTTCGGGCTCGCCCTGCAGCCCGATGGAGCGATCCATTTCCGCGGCGAAAACAACAACATCCCGGCAATCGATGCGCAGGCCGGCTCGATCCTGCGGGCGCTGCGCGAACACCAGACGAGCGGCGACAACGCGTTCCTCAAGCGCGTCTGGCCGGGCGTCAAGCGCGCCACCGACTGGCTGATCGCCAAGGACGCCGACGGCGACGGTATCATCGAGAGCAACCAGCACAACACGCTCGACACCGACTGGTTCGGGCCGGTCGCCTGGCTGAGCGGTCTGTACCTGGCCGCCCTGCAGGCCGCCGCCGCGCTCGCCGACGAAATGGGCGACAGCGCCTACGCCGGGAAATGCCGCGACATCCTCGCACGCGGACAGAAGAAGATCGTCGCCGATCTTTTCGATGGCGAATATTTCTACAACAAGGTGGACCCGCAACATCTCGATTCCATCAACTCCGGCACCGGCTGTGAGATTGACCAGGTGATGGGCCAGAGCTGGGCGTGGCAGGTGGGCTTGCCGCGCGTCACGCCGGAGAAGGAAACCCGGGCGGCCCTGCAGTCGCTCTGGAAATACAACTTCTCGCCCGATGTCGGCCCCTATCGCGAGCATTACAAGTCGGGCCGCTGGTACGCGATGGCCGGCGAGGCCGGGCTGCTGATGTGCAGCTTCCCGCGCAAGGACTGGGACTACGAGCAGGCGCGCGGCAAGGGCAAGGCCGAGTGGGCCGCGGGCTATTTCAACGAGTGCATGAACGGCTTCGAGTACCAGGTGGCCGGACACATGGTCTGGGAAAACATGCTGCTCGAAGGCTTCGCGGTCACGCGCGCGCTGCACGATCGCTACCACGCCTCGCGCCGCAACCCGTGGAACGAGGTCGAGTGCGGCGACCACTACGCGCGCTCGATGGCCAGCTACGGCGTGTTCCTCGCCGCCTGCGGCTTCGAATATCACGGCCCGCGCGGGCACCTCGGTTTCGCGCCGCGCATCACGCCGGAAAACTTCAAGGCGCCGTTCACGGCCGCCGAGGGCTGGGGCACCTTTTCCCAGCAAGCTCAAAGCTCGAATTTCAAAGCTCAAGTTTCGTTGCGGTGGGGCAAGCTCCGCCTCCTGACGCTGGCCCTGGCCGTACCCAAGCAACTCCACGGCGCACCCATCAAGGTCAGCGCCGCCGGCCGCACCATCGCGGCGACCACGACCAGCGCCGACGGCCGCCTGCTGCTGAAATTCGCACAGGACATCGCCCTCGCCGCGGGCGAAAGCCTGACGGTCGAAATCGGCTAAAGCACGAGGACGGGAATCGAACAGGGCGGCGCACAAGCTTGTCTGAACAGGCAGGTCTGGTAAGCAGTTTATCTAAGCAGGAGGCACGCAAATGAAAATTCGATATGTGGCGATGTTGGTGGTGTGGGCGGGCGCGGCGCTGGCGCAGCCGCCGGTGGCGGTGAAGTCGGAGATCGGCCATGTGACGGTCTATGCGGACCGGGCCCGGGTGGAGCGCGAGGCGGCGCTGCCGCTGGCGGCCGGCCGCCAGGAATTCGTCTTCGCGGAACTCCCGGGCTGGATCGACGAGGAAAGCGTCCGGCTCACGCTGCGGCCGGCGGGCGCCGGCAAGATCGTGGACGTGCGCGTGACGCGCGAGCACCTGACCCGCTCGTCCGACGAGGACGTCCGCAAGGCGGAGGCCGCCGTCCAGGAGACCGCCGACGCGCTCGCCGACATCGAGGACGACCTGAAGGTGCTCGCGGCGCAGGCCAAGCAGGTCGAAAATGTCCGGGCCTTCGCCGACGCGCAGCTGCCGAAGGACGTCGCGGTCAAGGGTGTGGATGTCAACGGCTACGGCGCCGTGGTCAAGTTCGTCGGCGATTCCCTGCGCGACACCTCCAGCGCACGGCGCACCCTCGAGCGCAAACAGCGCGACCTGAAACCGGAACAGGCGGCGCGGCAGAAGAAGCTCAGCGACCTGCGGCAGCGCAACCAGCTCGAGCAAAGCACCATCACGGTCGCCGTGGAAGCGCCCGCGGCGCAGGCGGCGAAAGTCTCGTTGATTTATATGCTGCCGGGCTGCACCTGGGAGGCCGCCCACGAACTGCGCACCAGCGGGGAACACCCGAGCAGCGTACAGCTCACCAGTTTTGCCGTCGTCAGCCAGACGACGGGCGAGGACTGGAACGGCGCGCAGCTGACCTTCTCGACACAGTCGCCCTCGGAGACGCTCGAGCTGCCGGAACTGCAATCCCTCCTGCTGGGCCAACTTCCGATGCCGGTCGCCAACAAGAGCAGCGGCTCATCGTTCAGCAAGGCGCAGCAGGTCTTCGAGATGCAAAACAACGGCTTCTTCATAGCGAACAACAGCGGCGCCCTGCAGCTGGATCTCTACAACGACAACTTCGACCGCCAGAACAAGATGCGGGAGCGGGTCTTGACGGTCTTCCAGAAGCTGCAGAAGCGCGGCACGACCGTCCACTTCGAGGGCCAGGGCCGCCCGATGGTGCGGCAGGACGGGCGCGCGGTGCGCATCCCGCTCGGCGCGCTGACGCTGGCCGCCGCCGAGAAGATCATGTGCGCGCCGGAAAAGAACCCGAACGCCATCCATGCGCTGACGATGACCAACACGAGCAAACTGCCGCTCCTGCCCGGCCGGGTGGCCATCTACCAAGACGAGGCCTTCCTCGGCCACACCGATGTGGACTTCGTGGCCGACAACGAGACGTTCGCCCTTGTGCTCGGCGTCGCCGATGGCGTCAAGGTCCGGCGCGTGCTCGACCGGCGCGCCAGCACGCTCGCACGCGGCGAGCGGTCCAAGATGGAGGTCGCGTTCGATATCTCGGTGGAGAACCTCTACAAGGTTGCGGTGGACGTCGACCTGATGGACCGCGTGCCGGTCTCGCAAAGCAAGGAGATCCGCGTTTATCGCATCCGCGTCGAGCCCGACGGCAAGCCCGACGACCGCGGCCTGCTCCAGTGGAAGCTGCACCTCAACCCCGGCGAGAAGAAGAGCTACCGCGTCGAATACTCGCTGGAGTATCCCGGCCAGATCCTGCTGCGCGCGCGCCAGAGCATGGACGCCAACGGCCTCCCCGCCGCCGCCGCGCCGGCGGCCCCGGCCGAAGACCTCATCCGGAAACTGGAAGCCACGTTCTGAAGGTTCGCCATGTAGGGGCGCAGTCTTGCTGCGCCCGCCCGGACCGCAAGCAACACACATTGGGCGCAGCAAGACTGCGCCCCTACGAAAGCGACCATGACCATCTGCGCTGAAATCATCGCCCATCTACGCACACTGGCCAATCCCGCCAACGTCGCCGGCATGGCGCGCTACGGGATCAACTCCAGCGACGCGCTGGGCGTGAGCATGCCGGTGCTGCGCCAAATGGCCCGGCAGCACAAACGCAACCACGCCCTGGCGCTGGAGCTGTGGCAGAGCGGCATCCACGAGGCGCGCATCATGGCCGCGCTCGTGGATGACCCCAAGCAGGTGACCGCACGGCAGATGGAAAACTGGGTCCGCGACTTCGCCTCGTGGGACGTCTGCGACCAGGTCTGCAGCAACCTGTTCGACAAGACGCCCTTCGCCCACGCCAAGATTCTCGCGTGGACGCAGTCTCCGGACGAGTACGTCAAGCGCGCCGGATTCGTGCTGATAGCCGCGCTGGCGGTCCACGACAAAGCGGCGCCGGACGCGCTGTTTCTGGGTTTGCTGCCGGTGATCGAACGCGAGGCGCACGACGACCGGAACTTCGTGCGCAAGGCCGTCAACTGGGCGCTGCGGCAGATCGGCAAGCGGAACGGGCGCCTGGCGCCCGCCGCCATCGCCACGGCCCATCGCATTCTGGCGCAGGACACCAAGCCCGCCCGCTGGATCGCCCGCGACGCCCTGCGCGAATGGAAGCACCATCAGCGCCGCTAAACGTCGCGCGCACGCCAGCGGCAACGCGGTCGGCGCAGATAGCGACCGCCATCGGGCGCAAGAACTTTCCCCCGCGCCAAGCGAAGCAGATGATCCACAGATAACGAACATCCATGATCGACCGTCCGCCCCTGACCGCTGAGTTCCCCTCCCGAACCCATCGGACTGCCCGCCTCCTGCAGGCATGCGGCGCGTTAGATATCCAACTGCGAATGAGCGCTTGCTTTCATTGTATTTCAGCAGTTATACAATCACACTGCGGGCCTGAGCATGCGAGGGGAGCAATCATGAAGCATATTCGAGCAGCTGGATGGGCGTTGTTCTTGCTGGGGACGGGGTGGAGCGCGGCGCAGGGCGCTGATGTGCTCACGCCATCCTGGGTCTATGCGTTCAATAATAGTTTTTCGGAAGGCACGGTGCCCGAATGCACGCCGACCGTGGTGGGCGACAAGGTGTATATCAGCACCTGGGGCGGCGGCGCCCATGGGCTGGGCACTATTGCCGTCAAGGGTACCAATTGGCTCTCGCCATGCACTCCACTATATCCCTTCAGCGCGACAGGGCTTGATGGCGTGAATGCGTGCGGGCAGATGCAACTGGTCAATTCCAATCTATATGGCATGACCTCCTATGGCGGCAACCATAGCATGGGCAATATTTACGGCTACAATCTCAGTAATAATACGTTCACGAGCATCTATAGCTTTTCCGGCTCCCCCACCAACGGATATTATCCGAAGGGTTCGCTGCTGATCAATGGCCAGACCTTTTATGGCACCACCACGTTTGGGGGCGTCTCCAATCTGGGCACGGTGTTTGCCTATTGGAACGGCTCAAGCCCCGCGAATGCCGAAAGGTTGTCGATTCTCCACCATTTTACCGGCGGCACGCAGGATGGCCGCTGGCCACAGGGCACGCTGGTGCAGTCGGGCAACACGCTCTATGGCTTGGCACGGGCGGATGGCGGAGGCGGTGCAGGCGTGCTATTCCGCGTGAATACGAATGGCAGCAACTACGCCAAACTCTATGAATTTGGGGCGACCGTTTCCGTCAACGGCATGGACCCCAACGGTAGTCTGGTGCTGGCGGGTAACGCCTTGGTGGGGACCACCGAAGTCGGGGGCATCTCCAACAAGGGCGTGGTCTTTTCCTATTATCTGGGCTTGGCCCCCTTTGGACAGAACCGCCTCTCTGTCTTGCATCAATTTACCGGGCAGCAGAATGATGGCGGATTGCCGAATGGTGGCGTCATACTTTCGGGCGCCTACCTCTATGGGATGGCGAGTCAGGGTGGCAGTTCCAACAAAGGTGTGTTGTTCCGCCTGCGCACCGATGGGAAGAGCTATACAAACCTGCTCTCGTTTACCGGTTCGCCCAATGCGGTAAACAGCGGGAGTCAGCCCGGCCATCACCTGGCCCTGTGGGGCAATGCGCTCTACGGGACGACTGCCCAGGGTGGCTTGTTCGGCAACGGGACGTTCTTCCGCGTCGAAATCCCTGTCAATCCCCGATTATATTTCCAGAACGACACCGGGGTCGTGGCCGCTTGGTCACTGGACAACACCGGCACCGTCGTGGGCTCCAGTCAAGTCGGGGCGGCCAGTGCATGGAAATTAAGGACAGCCGGCGATGTGGATAGCGATGGGTTGTGCGACCTGATCTTCCAGAACGCCACCGGCGACGCCGCCTGCTGGTTCCTGAATCCCGATGGCACCGCACGCAGTGTCCGGTCGTGGAGCGGCCTCCATCCGTGGGAAATCAAGGCCTGCGGCGACTACCTGGGCTTGGGCCATGCCCAACTTTTCTTCCAGACATTGGCTGGTGACACGGCCTTTTGGTTGCTTAATGCCGAGGGCACGGCGTTGGGGGTGCTTCCGTTGGGCAATCAAGGCGCCTGGAAACTGTGCGGCGCAGCTGATCTCGATGGCAATGGCCGAGCCGAACTGTTCTGGCAGAACAGCTCTGGTGCCATCGCCATCTGGCATCGCAACACCCAAGGCCAGGTGACCGCCGAAGTGCCCTTTGGTCCGAGCATGTGGGCTTTGTGTGCCGTGACCGATCTTGATGGGGATGGCATCGCCGACCTGGCCTGGCAGGCGCCCGACACCACCCTGGCCGCTTGGTATATGCGGACGAACAGCACCACGCGCACTGTCAAGATCTGGCCGCAAACCGGCGTGTGGAAATTGAAAGCCGCCGGCCGCTGACGGCGTGCTTTTGCGACGCGCCCCGCATCCTGTGCGATGCATCTTCCCCCATCCTTGGAAAACGCGGTTGCCGTGGAGGCGGCGCTCTGGCATCGTGCCCGCGCGTTTACGCGGAAGGAAGAGGCCGATGCTTAGAACTCTGATGGCATGGTTGGGGCTCGCCGGTCTGGCGCTGGCGGGGCCGGGGCAGGAGACGATCCAGCTGGCGGGACCGCCGGATGTCTCGCCGGACGGCCGGCAACTGACCTTCGCCTGGAAGGGCGACATCTGGCTGGCGCCGGTCGCCGGCGGCGCGGCGCGGCTGCTCGCCTCGCACCCGGCCAGCGATGAATACCCCAAATTCTCGCCCGACGGCCGCGAGGTCGCCTTCGTCAGCGAGCGCGCGGGCGGCTGGATGATCTTTGCGGTGCCCACGGAGGGCGGCGTGCCGCAGCAACTCACGTGGCACACCGAAGGCAACATGCTGTGCGGCTGGTATCCCGACGGCTCTGCGCT
This sequence comes from uncultured Lentisphaerota bacterium, assembly GCA_903896925.1. Lineage (GTDB taxonomy): Bacteria > Verrucomicrobiota > Kiritimatiellia > CAIQIC01 > CAIQIC01 > DP16D-bin41. Next base: position 21,283 of record CAITZM010000102.1, read on the forward strand.
CCTCACCCGCGCGGTGCGCGACGGCAACGGCTTCGCCCCCGACCGACTCTACCGCGTCGAGCGCGCGACGCGCACGGCGGAGAAAATGGTCTTCGACGATTACGCCTCCGACGCGGCCGTCGCCCCCGACGGGCAGCGCATCCTCTTCACGCGCGAGGGCTGCGACCCCTACCGGATGGGTTATCACGGCAGCCGCGCCAGCCAGCTCTGGCTCTTCGAAGGCCAGACGAACGCCTTCAAAAAGATCTGCACCGCCGAAACCGACTGCCGCTCGCCGCTGTGGAAGCCGGACGGGCGCGGCTTCTACTACACCTCCGCGCGCAGCGGCGTGGCCAATCTCTACGAACGCGACCTGGCTTCCGGCAAAGAGAAACAGCTGACGCAATTCACCAACAGCCCCGTGATGTTCCCCGCGCTCTCGCGCGACGGCTCGACGCTGGTCTTCCGGCAGTTGTTCGATTTCTACCGCCTGTCGACCGGCGGCAAAGCGCAACCGGAAAAGATCGTGCTGACCAGCGCCAGCGACGTGTCGGGCCGCGAGACCAGCGTCCGCCGGCGGCTCAGGACCGTCGCCAACGAGACCCACGCCGGCACGCTGGACTTCACCACCGGCGGGCTGGAGATGATCTTCACGGCAGGCGGCAACGTCTGGGCGATGGACACCGTGTTGCGCGACCCGCAGCCGGTGACCTCCGGCTCGGTGGCCAGCGACACCGAGGCCGTACTCGCGCCCGACAACGCCACGGTGTATTTCCTGCGCGACACCGGCGAGGCCGTCAACCTCTGGCGCGCCAAGCGGCGGCAGCCGAACCAATATTGGTGGCAGAACGAGCAGTTCACGCTGGAGCCGCTGACCGGCGATGCGGCGTCGCGCTCCCACCTGACGATCAGCCCCGACGGCACACAGCTCGCCCTGGTGCGCGGCCGCGGCGAGGTCGTGGTCTGCGATACCGACGGCAAGAACGCGCGCACGGTCGCCACCTCGCCCTACCGCGCCGACGTAGATTGGTCGCCCGACGGCAAGTGGCTGCTGTGCACCCTGATGGACAGCGCGGACAACACCGATGTGTGGCTGGTCTCCGCCGACGCCCAGACGCGCTACAACCTCTCGCGCCGGCCCGGCTGGAGCGGCGACGCGGCGTGGTCGCCGGATGGCAAGCTCATCGCTTTCGTCAGCCGCACGCTCGACAACGAGGTCGCGCTGAACTACGTCTGGCTGGCGCGCGCCGACGAGCCGTGGAGCAAACGCGAAACCACGCGCGAACAGGCGCTCAAGAAGATGAAGGAAGGGCGCGTCGCCCGGAAGAACGCCGCGGTGCCCGCTCCTGAGCCCAAGCCGCGCGCGAAGCCGGAGGTGAAGATCGATTTCGAGGGCCTCGCCGAGCGCATCCGGCAGGCGCCGCTGCCGGCCAACGCCGCGCCGCACCACCTGTTCTGGTCGTTCGACTCCATCGCGCTCGCCTTCGGCGCGAACATCAACGGGAAGACCGGCACCTATCGCATCAACTTCCCCAACCCCGGCGAGCCCACCTTCACCACCGCCGTGCTGGGCTCGCAGGCCAGATGGATCGAGAAGGGCAGCAAGATCCTGTGGCTCGCCGAGGGCGTCCCGGCGGCGCTGGAGGACAAATATCCGTTCGAGGCTTTGCAGACGCTCGACTGGCGCGAACACCAGCGGCTCGGCTTCCGGCAGGCGTGGCGGCTGCTGCGCGACAATTTCTACGACGCGCACCTGAACAACCGCGACTGGGAGGGCGTGCGCCGCAAATACGAGGACATGGCCGCCAACGCCCCCGACATCAATGCGTTCCGGCGCGTGATGGAAATGCTCAACGGCGAGCTCAACGCCTCGCATCTGGGCTTCACGGTGTCGTCGCAACTGCTGTGGACGAACACGGAGTGGAAAATTCGCACGGCGCACCTCGGCCTGCGTTTCGACCCCGCGTTCGCCGGGCCGGGCCTCAAGGTCGGCGAAGTGCTCGCCGATGGCCCCTCCGATTCGCCGCGCTGCCGCATCCAGCCCGGCGAAATCATTGCCAGCATGGATGGCACCGAGGTCGGACCGGCGCAGGACCTGACCACCGTGCTCAACGGCAGCTGGCCGCGCGAGATCCTGCTCGAGGTGCGCGGCAGCAACAGCACGCGCAAGGTCAGCGTGCCGACCATCAGCTTCGCCGAGGCGCGCGAGCTGACGCATAAAAGCTGGATGCGCAACAACCGCAAACGCGTCAATGCCTTGAGCCGCGACCGCCTCGGCTACCTGCAGATCGAGCGCATGACGCTCCCCAGCCTCCGCCAGTTCGAGCGGGAGGTCTACGCCGAGGGGGTGGACAAGGACGGCCTCGTCATTGACGTGCGCAACAACACCGGCGGTTTCATCGCCGACCGCCTGCTCGCGATCCTCTGCCACCCCTACCACGCGCTGACCATCCCGCGCGGCGGCGAATTGAGCTATCCCTCCGGCTACCTCGGCCGCGTCGTCTACACCAAGCCGATCGTCGTGCTCTGCAACCAGAACTCCGCCAGCAACGCGGAGATCTTCAGCCGCGCGATCAAGACGCTCAAGCGCGGCCAGCTCGTCGGCGTGCCCACCTATGGCGCGGTGATCTCCACGCCCGACCGGCACATCCTCGACCTCGGCGTCCTGCGCACGCCCGACCGCGGCTGGTTCGGCCTCGACGATGGCCGGGACATGGAACTCAACGGCGTCGTGCCGGACCATGTCGTCTGGCCGCAGCCCGGCGAACGCGCCAGCGGCAAGGATGCGCAGCTCGAAAAGGCGGTGCAGGTCCTGCTCGCCGAGGTCAAAGCCGACAAGTCCAGGCAGCGCCCCACCCCGCTGCCCGCGAGCCAGAGGAATAAATGACCGATCTGAAGCGCCACAACATTTCCACCTCGTGGACGAGAGAGACCTCAATTGATGATTTAAGATTTGTGATTTCCGATTTGTGGAATGTTGCCGAACAGGAACGGACGCGACGGAGCGCGTCCCTCCACGAATTGCCGCTCCGAATGGGAGAGCCACGTTCTGTCGTGGCCGTGACGAAAACATGAACGACGAACTTTTTGAAATCGTGGACGAGAGCGGCCGGGTGCTGGGCGTGCGGCCGCGGCGGGAGTGCCACGGCAATCCGGCGCTGATCCACCAGGCGGTGCATCTGCTGGTCTTCAACCGGCGTGGCGATTTATTTTTACAAAAGCGCGCCAAGAACAAGGACGTGCAGCCCGGCAAGTGGGACAGCTCCGTCGGCGGCCACCTGCAACCGGGCGAGACACCGTTGCAAGGCGTGTTGCGCGAGACCGAGGAAGAGCTCGGCCTGCGCGGCACCCCGGTGCACTTCGTATATCAATACCTATGGCGCAACGCCCGCGAAGCGGAACTGATCCGCACCTATGTCGCCATCAGCGACGGCCCCTTCGTCCTGCAGGCGTCGGAAATTGACGAAGGCCGCTTCTGGTCGCCGACGGACATCGCCGCCCATCTCGGCCAGGACTGCTTCACGCCCAACTTCGAATTCGAGTTCCAGAAGTTCCATGCCGAAGGCGCCGCCCAACTGCAGTCGCTTCTTTTAGAAAGCGGATCCGGTCACTGATCTTCGGGTTGGACCCCGCAACACACATGGGCCTGAAACGACGCCATCACCCCACAGGCACACCTGCTCAGCTTTGCCTTGCCTGGCCCGGCACAGTCTTGATTATCCGCCAGTCGCACGCGCGCATCAGCGCCCGGCGGCTTTGAGCTTCCAGGTGCCGGTGCCCCACCAGAAGCTGGCGGCGCGGGCGGCACCGTTGCTGTTCATGAACCAGCCCCCGGTGAGACCGGCGGAGTTCTGCCAGACGAGATCGCTGACGCCATCGCCATCGATGTCGGCCACGCCGCACAAGGCCCAGTCGCCGGTGTTGAACGGCGTGCCACCGCGAATGGTGCCGTTGGCATTGTGATACCAGATGACCACCGTGCCGGCGGCGTTCTGCCAGAACAGTTCGGCCTTGCCGTCGCCATCCATCTCGCCTATGCCGCGCAGCTTCCAGCCGCCCATGGCGCCCAAGGGGATGGCTGCCTGATAGTTTCCGTTGGTGTCGATCCGCCAATACGCCGCGACGCCCGCGGTGTTCTGGAAGAACAACTGTCCGCGACCGATGCCTTCATAGTCGCCACAGGCCTTGATCTCCCATCCGCTGAGGTTGAACCAGAACCGGGCGCTGCGCGTGGAGCCGTTGGCATTCATGAACCAACCCGCGGCGTCGCCGGCCGCATTCTGGAAGAGCAGGTCGCTGACGGTGTCGCCATCGACATCGCCGACGCACTTGAGCGCCCAGCCGCCGGTGTTGGCGAGGATGCGCGCGAACTGGAAGCTGGCGTTGGTGCCGATCACCCAACTCGCCAGCATGCCCGTCGGATCCTGATAAAAGATCAGCGGCACATGCTCCACGTAGGGGCACGGCATCCAGTTGATCTGGTCCACCCAGCCGGCGTCGCTGCCGGCGCCGGCAGCGCCGTTCTTGGTGTAGACCCACTTGAGCGTAATCTGGTTCGAGGTGCCGATATAACCGACGTACTGGTTCCAGCCCACATTGCCGGAGATCTGGCTGACGAGCTGGGTGTTGATGTAGAACTGGAGGTAGTTGGTCGGGGCCGAGGAGGCTTTCCACCAGAACATCAGCGAACCGGGGCCGATGGTCGTGGTCTGGAACCACGTCTGCTGGCCCGTGCCGATCGCGCCGCTCTTGAGCGCGGCGACGCCGTCATGGGTCGTCGCAGACTGCACAGCCCAATTGGCATTCCCGCCCGTTTGCCAGACCAGACCGGTCGCATTCAGCGCGGTGCCCAAGGCCAAACTCGTGGCAGCGGAGACGAAGGTGGCCGTGCAGCTCACATCGTGATTTGGCATGGTCAGGGTACGCGGATTTGCGCTGCCACCATCGTTCCAATACACGAACAGCCAGCCATTCGAGGCCGTCGCGAGCAGGGTGGCATTTGAGCCGACCACATACACCCCACCACCCGTCACACGCCCGCCGCTGGCCGGGTTGGCCAGCCCTGTCAACCGCACCACCGCCTGGCCGCTTCCCGACGCCGCCAGCGTGTTGGTGCCGCTGGTCGCATCGGAATTCACCGTCACCATCCCGCCATAGGCGGTCACCGCCACCGGCGCGAACGTCACGATCACCTGCTGGCTCCCGCCCGCCACAATCGCCCCACTCCACGCCCCGCTGAATCCGGCCGGATACGTGATGCTGGCCACCGTCAGCATCGCGTCGCCGCTATTGGTGATCGTCAGCGTGGCCATCGCCGTCTGGCCCGTCGTCACGCTGCCGAAAGCCAGGTTTCCGCTGACCCCGATGATCTTGGCGACCGGGATGACGAAGGGGGCGAGCCAAGGGTAGGTCACGTTCTCGGTGATTTGCCACACGTTGACGAAATCCCACCCGGCATAGGTCGCCTGCTGCAGCATGGCGGCCGTGTTCGTCCCCATGCCGCCGGCCGAGTTCGCCAGCCCTGAGTTCTGCACATCCCAGTAGGAGTTGGACACCGTGGCCACGTTATACCCCACCAGGCCGCCCACATTACCGAGCCCCGTCACCCAGCCCGTTGCGTAACATCCGTTCACCGAGCCCACGTTGTTCCGCCCCACCAGTCCACCGATATACGAGTCCCCTCTCACCGGACCCGTCGCATAGCACCCGTTGACGGTCCCGGAGTTGTTCGCACCCAGCAGGCCACCGGCACGGGAGCCTCCCGTCACGGTGCCAGTGGCAGAGCACCTGTCCAGCGAGCCGGAGTTATCACCCACGAGGCCACCCACCAGGTTGACCGCCGTCACAGCAACGATCGCGTGGCATCCACGTATCGCGCCGCCTTGGTTGATCCCCACGACACCGCCGGCGACCGTATGCGCCGTCACTGAACCCGTCACGTAACATTTGTTCACCGTGCCACGATTCCACCCCACGATGCCGCCCACATAGCTGTACCCAGCCAGCGTGCTCCCCTCGAGGACCAGGTTCTGCACCACCCCGCCAACTTCCACAAAACCAAACAGGCCCACTTCGGTTTGGAGTGGCCGATTGATGAGCAGGTTGGAAATAGTTTTTCCGTTGCCGTCAAATACCCCCAGAAACGGCAGGCCGTTCGATCCGATCGGCGCGAGGCCGGCACCACCATTTAAATTTGTGGTTGTGGACGCATCGATGTCGTTTTGCACCGTGTAGTACTTGCCGCTGGATGTACCGACATGATCACCCATCCACACCAGATGGGCGGGTTCGCTGATCTGGTAGGGATCCGCAGACGTTCCCGCCCCCAGAGGCATGACCGCCACGGGCCTGAGGTAGGGGTACGTCACATTCTCCGTAACACCCCACACGCCCGTGAAATCCCATCCGGCAAAGGTCGCCTGCTGCTTCATCGCCGCCGTGTCCACGCCCGTGCCGCCACCGGCAGACGCCGCCTGGCCGGTGGCATTCGTATCCCAGTAGCAATTGTTCACGGCACCACCGGCACCGCCGATATTCGCCACGAGGCCGCCGGTCGGATAGGAATATGAAACCGTCTTCGTCACCAGGCCCACCGCATAACACTCGCTCACGGGGCCGCTGCTCTGGCCTATGAGGCCGCCAACCGCGTAAGGTCCGGTCACCGCCCCCGTGGCGTAGCACTGGTTCACCGGGCCGCTATTCAGGCCCACGAGGCCCCCACCATAGGAATTACTTAGCAGCACCGCACCGGTCGCGAAGCACCCGCTCACGGCACCGTCGTTGTACCCCACAAGGCCGCCCACATCGTCCGGCCCCGTCACCGCACCCGTCGCGTAGCATCCGGAAATCGAGCTGCTCATATTGCCGCCCACGAGGCCGCCCGCATCACCCCGGCTCGACGACACCGAACCGCTGGCGTAGCAGTTGGAGATCGTGGAGGATTCATTATAACCCACGAGGCCGCCCTCATAGGCGTAAAACCCCATGACCGCGCCCGACGCGTGGCACCCATTCAGCGCACCGCTGGAGTTCCGCCCGACAAGCCCTCCGACATGGGAGCCGTTCCCCGCCGTCACCGAACCCGTCGCATAGCACCGATGGATCGTGCCGCCGACGTTCCAGCCCACCAGCCCGCCGACATGACCGTATTCACCCGTCACCGGACACATAACGTAGCAATCGCTCACTGTACCGCCGGAGTTATAGCCAATGAGCCCGCCGACATTGTAACCTCCCAGCATGGAGCCTCCCTCAAGGCCAAGGTTCATCACCACGCCGCTGCTGCCCACATAGCCAAAAAGACCCAAGGTGTTTTGATCAAGGCGATTTATGCTCAGGCCGATGATCACCTTGCCCTGGCCATTGAAGCTGCCCATGAAGGGCTGTCCACTCGAACCGATCGGGGCAAAACCGGCTCCGCTCTCCCAGCCCACGGTGGCAGATGCATCAATGTCATTTTGCACCGTGTAGTATTTGCCGGAGGAAGAGCCGACATTAGCGCCCATCCATACCAGATTGCCGAGTTCGCTGATCAGATAGGGGTCCGCAGCCGTGCCGGCCCCCGGTGGTATGACCGTCGTGGCCCTAAAGAAAGGGTACGTCACACCCTCGGTAATCTGCCACACGTTCGTGAAATCCCACCCGGCAAAGGTTGCCTGCTGCTTCATCGCGACTGTGTTCGTTCCTGTGCCACCTGCGGATCCAGTCAGTCCGGACGTCTCCGTATCCCAGTAAGAATCGATCAACCCGATGCTGCCCCACCACCACCCCAAGAGGCCGCCGACCCAAGGCCACCCTGCGCTGGTCGCCGGCCCCGTCGCGTAGCACCGGCTCATGGTGCCGCCGTAGTTATATCCCACCAAGCCGCCGACAGCATTTTCCGCCGTCGCAGAACCCCTTGCGTAGCTGTCGCTCACCGTGGCCAATTCCTGGTTGTAGCCCACGAGGCCGCCGATGTAGAACACGCCCGAGGCCGGACCGGACGCGTAGCACCGGCTCACCGTACCCTCGTTATAACCCACAAGGCCACCGACCTGATTACCTGTCCCCATCACGGAGCCTGTAGCGAAACACCTTGTTACGTCGCCGAAGTAGTTCGCCCCCACGAGGCCGCCGACCGAGCCGTCTCCCTTCACCGGGCCCGTCGCATGGCACCCGCTCACCGTGCCGACGTGACCGTATGAGCCGTTGCACCCCATGAGGCCACCCACGGTACTGCTCCCCGTCACCGGGCAGGTCGCGTAGCAATTGCTCACCATGCCGTCGTTGTTCAACCCCACCAAGCCGCCGACATAGTAGTACCCCGACACCGAGCCTCCCGTGAGGCCCACGTTCATCACCTTCCCGCCGCTGCCCATATAACCAAAGAGCCCCACTCCACCCTGATCTGGGCGCAGGATGGTCAGGTGACTGATCACCTTGCCGTTACCGTCAAAAACGCCCATGAACGGCCGCAGTGGTTGGCCGTACTGGTTCCCAATTCCGATCGGTGCAAATCCGGCCCCGCTGTTCCAGTTCGTGGTTGCAGACGCGTCCAAGTCGTTCTGCAGCACGTAGCGCTTGCCGCCGGAAGAACCAACGGTATCACCCATCCACACCAGATGGCCGAGCTGACTGATCAAGTAGGGATCCCCGGCCGTTCCAGCACCCGGCGGTTCGATCGCCGAGAAAGTAAAGAACGGATACGTCACGTTCTCCGTCATATGCCACACGTTGGTGAAATCCCACCCGGCGAAGGTCGCCTGCCGTTTCATGGCCGCCGTGTTCGTCCCCGAGCCACCAGCCGAGGTAAGCCGCCCAGAAGTTTGCGTATCCCAATAGCTGCTGCTCACGGTGCCAAGGTTGTTAAGCCCCACGAGGCCACCCACCGAGGAGGACCCCGCCACCGGGCCTGTCGCATAGCATTTGCTCAACAGACCGTCGTTGTAGCCCACGAGACAGGCCACGTAGGTGCTCCCCGTCACCGAGCCTGTCGCATAACAATTGCTCACCGTGCCGCCGGCCTGGTTTCCGCCCACGATGCCACCGACGTAGTAGCCGGAGGGTGCCTGCACCGAACCGGCGGCGTAGCAATTCCGCACCGTGCCATGATTCGCCCCCACGAGGCCGGCGACGACGTTGAAGTACCCCAGGTTCGTCACCGGACCTGTCGCGTAGCAATCGCTCACCGTGCCGCCCTCGTTCCAGGCCACGAGGCCGGCCACGTAGTCAGCGCTCCCTGTCACCGGTCCCGTCGTGTGGCACCCGCTCACGGTGCCACCCTCGTTGTACCCGACGAGGCCGCCCGTATGGCTACCCCCCGTCACCAGGCCTGTCGCATAACACCCGCTCACGATGCCGCCGGAGATCCAACCCACCAGGCTGCCGACATAGCTGTTTCCCGTCACCGCGCCACCCACCAAGCCAAGATTCTTCACGACCCCGCTGCTGCCCACGCATCCAAAGAGACCCACATAGTTCTCACCGGAGCGGGCCATGTACAGGTTGCTGATTACATTTCCATTACCGTTGAATATCCCCAGAAATGACGTGCCGCCGCCGCCGGTCCCGATGGGAGCGAACCCAGCCCCGCTGTTTAAATTTGTGGTCGCAGAGGCATCCAGGTTGTTCTGCACCATGAAGTACTTGCCGCTGGATGAACCGACCGTGTCACCCATCCAAATCAAGTGACCAAGTTCGCTGATCCGATAGGGGTCCGCCAAGGAGCCCTCGCCGTAGGGTGTTACCGACCCGGCGGATTGGGCTGAACTGGTCAGCGACAGGGCCATGCCGAGTGCCATGGCTGCGTAAGCGATACCGTACACCGACCGCTTCACTCCCCTCGGTATTCCGTTCATGTTCACCTGCTCCTTTAGTTGGTTGCGCAAGAGTGCTGCTGTTTTCATGACTGTGCCCTCCGGCATGAATCCATTTCCGGGAACTGCGGACTTTTCCTCGTTAAAAATAACTTAACCCCTTTCTTCTTTATCTTTCTAATACCAAGCCCCAGCCAACACAATAGGGGTTAGCCCATATTCGGCCTAGGAAGTAGTCCTATACTGGTGTGACCGGCTTAACGCGAAGTTGATGCGCCCTCAGTACAGGTGGCGTGGGTGGCGCGCATGGGGAAGAGAGGTCTCTGATCAGTTGTTTCAAGGTACGACCGACCAGTTCTGCGTAGCCGGAGGCGCAAGGTGACGATGGGGCTTGGGTCACGCGAAAGGCTCGCACACGCATGGTGCTGAAACGACGCCATCAATCCCGCCGTCACAGCGCTCACCTTGGCATCTCCGGACCGGCATGACCTTGGCCGGTGCCAACGCGCATCACCGCCCGGCGGCTTTGAGCTTCCAGGCGCCGGTGCCCCACCAGTAGCTGGCGGAACGGGCGGTGCCGTTGGTGTTCATGAACCAGCCGCCCGTAAGCCCGGCGGAGTTCTGCCAGACGAGGTCGCTGACGCCATCGGCATCGATGTCCGCCACACCGCAGAGCGCCCAGTTGCCGGTGTTGAACGGCACACCGCCGCGGATGCTGCCATCGGGATTGTGATACCAGATGACCACCGTGCCGTCGGCCTTCTGCCAGAACAGTTCGGCCTTGTGATCGCCATCCAGATCGCCTACGCCGCGCAGTTTCCAGGCGCCCATGCTGCCCACGGGGACAGCGGCCAGATAATTGCCGTTGGTGTCGAGCCGCCAATAGGCCGTGACGCCTGCGGCGTTCTGGAAGAAGAGCTGACCACGACCAAGGCCTTCGTAGTCGCCGCAGGCCTTGATGTCCCAACCGCTGAGGTTGAACCAATAGCGGGCGCTGCGCGTGGAGCCGTCCGCCTTCATGAACCAGCCCGCGGCGTCGCCGGCCGCGTTCTGGAAGAGGAGATCGCTGACGGTGTCGCCATCGACATCCCCTGCGCACTTGAGCGCCCAGCCGCCGGTGTTGGCAAGGATGCGTGCGAACTGGAAGCTGGCGTTGGTGCCGACCACCCAGCTCGCCAGCAGGCCCGCCGGGTCCTGATAGAAGATCAGCGGCACATGCTCCGCGTAGGGGCACGGCATCCAGTTGATCTGGTCCACCCAGCCGGCGTTACTGCCGGAGGCAGCGCCGTTGCTATTGCTGTACACCCACTTGAGCGTCACCGGGTTCGACATGCCGATGTAGCCGACGTACTGGTTCCAGCCCACGTTGCCGGCGATCTGGCTGACCAACTGGGTGTTGATGTAGAACTGGAGGTAGTTGTTCGAGGCGGAGGAGACTTTCCACCAGAACATCAGGGAGCCGGGGCCGTTGGTCGTGGCCTGAAACCACGTCTGCTGACCTACGCCGATCGCTCCGCTCTTGAGCGCGGCGACGCCGTCATGGGTCGTCGTGGACTGCACGCTCCAACTGGCGCTGCCGCCGGTGGCCCAGGTCAGGTTGGTCGCGTCCACCGCCGCGCCAATGCCCCGCGTGAAGTTCGCGGTACAGGTGGTGGGCGCAGCCGGAACCGTGATAGCACGCGTGAGATTGGTATTGCCGTCATTCCACGCCGTGAGCAGCCAGCCCGCGAACGGCGTCGCCGTGAGATTGACGTTGCTGCCGACCTGGAAGGTGCCGCCGCCGCTGACACTGCCGCCCGTCGTCGGATTGGCTTTCACGGTGACGGTCACCGGCGGCAGGAACGTGGCGGTATAGGTGATGTTGGTCACAGGCACCGTGATCGAGCGGCTGGCGTTGGTGTTGCCATCGTTCCAACGGCTGAAGACCCACTGGCTAGCCGCGGTCGCCGAGAGTGTCGCGTTGGAGCCGGAGAGACAGACTCCGCCACCCGTCACCATGCCGCCACCGGCCGGACTGGCCAGCGTGGTCACCGTGACCGTCTTGCCGAAGTTCGCCGTGCAGGTGGTGCTGCCGGAGACCACCGTGAACGTCCACGGATTGTTCGTGACCGTACCGTTCCAGTTCAGGAACCGCCATGTGTTCGAGGCCGTCGCCGTCACCGTCGCGTTGGAGCCGGCCAGGTACACGCCACCGCCGGTCGCGCGACCGCCGCTGATGGGATTGGCCAACACGACCACCGTGCCCAGCGGCTGGAAATTCGCCGTGTACGTCGCGCCGGCGTTGGGCACGACCACCGTGCGCGGCGTGTTCGTCACACCATCGTTCCAACTGATGAAGCGCCAGCCGTTCGACGCCGTCGCGGTGAGCACCGCGTTGCTGCCCGCGACATAGGTGCCGGCACCGGTCACGCGACCGCCGTCCACGGGATTGGCCAGGGCCGTGAGCGCCGCCGTCTGAGCGAAGACCGCTGTGTAACTCGCGCCGGAGGCGCCGACCAACACCGTGCGCGGATTATTCGTCACGCCATCGGTCCAGCGGATGAACCGCCAGTTGTTCGACGCCGTGGCCGTCAGCACATCGTTGCTGCCCACGAAGTAGACGCCGCTGCCGGTGACATAGCCGCCGTCGTTCGTATTGGCGCCGACGCTGATCGTCGCCGCGGCGGCGAAACTGGCCGTGTAGGTGATGTCCGTCGCTGGCACCGTGATGGTCCGCGGATTGTCCTCGCTGTCGTCGTTCCACCTGGTGAACAGCCAGTTGTTGGAGGCCGTGGCCGCCAGCGTTGCGTTGCTCCCGATGATGTAGTTGCCGCCACCCAGCACGCTGCCGGCATTCGTCGGGCTGGCCCGCGCGAGCACCGTGCTGAAGCGGGCGAAATTTGCCGTGCAAACCGCGCTGGGGCCCACCACCGGAAACGTCCAGGGGTTGTCGGTCACGGTGTTGTTCCAGTTCGCAAACAACCAGCCATTGGAGGCTGTCGCTGTCACCATGGCATTGGACCCGAGCAGATACAACCCCGCGCCCGTCACATTCCCTCCATGGGTCGGGTTTGCGAGCACCTGCACGGCACCGAGCGGCGCGAAGTTGGCAGCATAGGTGCTCCCGCCTGCCGGCACCTCCACTGTGCGCACCGGGTTGGTCTCGCCATCGCTCCAGTCCATGAACCGCCAGAGGTTCGAGGCCGTGGCCACAAGCAACGCGTTGCTGCCCGTCACATAGGTGCCACCGCCGGTCACAAAGCCGCCCTCCGTTGGTTGCGACAGCACGGTCAGCACGGCGGTCGGCGCAAAGATCGCGCTATAGGTCGCATTGGAGGTGGCCACAAGATAGCGCGTGGCGTTGGTCTCGCCGTCGCTCCAGCAGATGAACTGCCAGCCATTCGACGCTGTCGCAGTCAGCAGATTAGTGCTGCCCACCAGGAACGTCCCGGCGCCCGTCACGCTGCCGCCCGCATTCGTATTGACGCCTACCGAGAGCGTTGCCGCAGGCGCGAACTGCGCCGTGTACGTGACGTTCGTCACCGGTACGAGCACGCTGTGCGCACTGTTCGTCGAGCCATCGTTCCAAGCCGTGAACAGCCAATTATTGGATGCGATCGCCACCAACATCACATGGCTGCCCGGCGCATACAGTCCCGTACCGCTCGCGCTGCCGCCGTTCGTCGGATTCGCTTCAGCCGTCAGGCGTGCGGTCACCTCCAATGTGCCGTTCGTCCAGCCCGCATAAAGCACACTGTTCACCGTACCCGTCACCGCATAGCTGCCTGCATTGGTCGGTGCCAGCGGACCGCCGTTGTACGTCAGGTCCACGGCCAGTCCGTCCGGCACCGTCGCCGCCGTCGCCATGCGCGCCGTCCCGTCGTAGGTCTGGCTCAGGTTGCCGAGCGTCACACCCGCCACCGTCTTGCCGACGCTGATGCTGTTCGTCACGCCCGGCGCGGCACTCCAATTCCCGTTGCCTGGCTGCGTGGCCACCACGCTCACCACACCCGCGCCGGTGAAGCTCAGGTCCGCAGCGCTGAGGCTGCCCGGGCCTGAGGCGACAGCGAAGCTCACCGGCAAACCGCTCGAAGCCGTTGCTCCCAGCACCACCACATTTGTCGTCATCTGGGCCCCGATCGCCGGGAACGAGATTATCTGGGCGGCAGTCCCCACCACCAGCGTCCCGTTCGTCCAACCTTGGTACATGACGCTGTTCACGGTGCCCGTTACCGCATAGCTGCCCGCGTTCGTCGGTGCGAGCGCGCCGCCGTTGTAGGTCAGGTCCACGGTCAGTCCGGCCGGCACCGTCGTCGCCGTCGCGCGCCGCGCCGTCCCGTCGTAGGTCTGGCTCAAGGCGCCCAGCACCACCGTCGCCGCCGTCTTGCTCACGCTAAACGTGTTCGTCACGTTCGGCGCGGCAATCCAGTTCCCGTTGCCGGACTGCGAGGCCAGCACGCTCACCACACCCGCGCCCGTAAAACTCAGGCTATCGCCGGCCAAACTCCCCGGACCTGAGACCACCGCATAGCTCACCGGCAACCCGCTCGACGCCGTCGCGCCCAACGCCACCACGTTCGTCGTCACCTGGGCTCCGATGGCCGGGAACGTGATGAACTGGTCGGCTGGAATACCTATGCCCGATACCACCAGCGTGTTACTGCCGCTGGTTGCGTCCGAATACACCGTGACGGTGCCGCCATAGTTCGTCACCGCCACCGGCGCAAAGACCACCGTCACATTCGTTGAAGCGCCGGGCGCAAGCGTCCCCGCCCAAGCCCCACTGAAGCCGGCCGGATAGCTGATATTGGTCACGGTCAGCGTGGTGTTCCCGCCATTCGAAAGCGTCAGCACAGCCTGATTGGTAGCCCCCAGCATCACGCTACCAAAGTCCAGATCGCCGGACAGGGCGATGATACGTAGGTCGGGGTCATAGACCAGTTGTAAGGATTGGCCGACTTGCGCCACCGACCATACGCCAGCGCTCCAGCTGTCGAGTCCCGTGATGGTAAAGGCGAAGCCGTTGGTAAGGTAACCGCTGAGATCGCCCGCGGCGGTTAGGAAGGTCCACCGCAGCGGCATCGTCGGCGGTGCCGTGCCTGTCAGTCCGCCTGCATTGAACACATCTACCCTGAGCGGGGAGCTGCTGGAAAGACCATCAAGCGTCACCGAACCAGCCACGCTGATCAGGTCCCAATCCACGCCAGCCACGCCGCCGGTCGCATTAAGGCCCACTTGCACATGCGCGCCGGCGCCCAGGCTCACATTGGTCGCAGCAAGGGTCCCGACCGTGGTGCCTGCGGCCAGCGTGCCGCCGGAAAGCACCTGAACAGTCGCCACCGTCCCCGTGCCGCCCAACGTGGCGCCATTGAACACCCTGATCAAGCGGTTACCCGTAGCGGTGCCATTCATGAAGAGCACGCCGATACCGAGAACATCCAAGCCACCATCGCCGGATAAGGCACCGGTCAGGTTGACACTGCGCGGCTGGCCCGTGACATCCGCCGTGTTGATCGTCACGGTGCCGTTCAACACCAGCGCCGCCGACCACGTCACGTTGGTATTGAGGGGACCGAGCACGCCGCCGGCCAACACGAGGTTGGCGCCCCCGCGGCTGGTGATCGTATTCGCCTGGAGCGTGCCGCCGCTCATGCTCAACATACCGGCCAGGCCATTCGTCAGCATCACCGTCGGAGTCCGGATGTTGCCGCTGTCCATCGTCACGTTACCGCGCCGCACTTCCAACAGGCCCGCGCCGGCATTGGTGGTGACCAGGTTGCCGCCGCCGAGGGCGAGGGTATTGTTCGTGCTGCTGCTGTTGAGGCCCACCGTGACCGCCTGGGCGTACACCGTGCCGCCGGTGGCGAGCAGCAGTTGGTTGCCTGCGCCGTTGTAACCGAGGTAGAGACTGGAGGTATTACTCCAAAGGCTGCCTGCCCCGCAGATCATGGCGGCACAATTGCTGGCACTGACGTTATAGCCAATATACGCGGCCGTGTTATGCGCCTTGCCTCCATTGGTGACAGCCAATTGGCTGCCAGCACCGGAGTACCCCACGAACAAGGTGGCGGTGTTGCTCCAGACGCTGCCCGCGCCGCCGATGATGACCGCGCTGTTGGTAGCGCTGACATTGTAACCAATAAAACCGCTGGTGTTATAGACCCTGCCCTGGTTGTTGAGGCTCAGTTGATTGCCTCCGCCGGAGTAACCTGTGTACAGGCTGGCGGAGTTGCTCCAGGCGCTGCCCGGGTCGGTGACCAGCACGGCGTTATAACAGGCCGCGGTGCCCCACCCGATATAGCCGTTGACGTTTATAAGCAGACCGCCGTCGGCGACGGTCAATTGATTGTAAGCGGCATACGTCCCCACATCGCGATTGTCGGTGTTGGACCAGAGGCTGCCCGCGCCGGTGACGAGCGCCGCGTTGCTGTCCGCGCCGGCATTATAGCCGAGGGAGGCATGTGCGTTGTACAGTGCTGCGCCACCGGCAATCGTCAATAGATTCCCCGCGCCATAATAGCCCACCCGCACATTGGCACTATTGCTCCAGACACTGCCCGTGCCGATGATAGAGGCCGCATTGTTGTGGGCGTTGGAGGTGTAGCCGATATAGGCATTGGCAGTCCCTAGCGTACCGCCGGCGACGATCAAACGATTCCCTGGACTCATCTGTCCGACGTCCAGTTGGTTGGCCGTGAACACACCCCCGTTGATTTGGATGCATCCGGACAGCGCCTTGCCGACTACGGTTTCGGCCACGCCCGTGGCGTCCAGCCATCCGGATTCCAAGCAGACTCCGCCATCCACCGTCAGGACACCCATCACCAAGCCAATTTTTACGGCCGCGTTACTGACCACAAGTTGACCGCCTTCATCCAAGCTGAGATTATTCAGCGCGAAGGGCATCTCCAGCGGCAGGTTCTCTACCCACAGTGTATTTGTCGCCCCCCCAGATGCCGCCACGATGAGGCTGTAATTGGTTACACTCCCCGGGGCCTCCGCGAAAGTTGTGGCATTGACGGTGACCCGCTTGTTGCCCGCGTTGGTGATCAACACAGAGGAGTCTGCCACCGAGGGAGCGACCCTACGCGACCAGTACGCCCCCTGCTCCCACCCCCCGTCGTTCTCCGCTTGCCACTGGTTGGTAGCGCCCTGGGTCGTCAGAATACCGCCATGAAAAATGACCGTGCCGCCGTCAAAGTTGGTTGTACCTGCCAGGATGACAGGGCCCCAAACATCGAGGATACAGCCGTTGGTTGCCACCAAGGCCCCCTCGCTATAGAGTGGCCCCAGCACCGTCAGAGGATAGGTGCTGGAGGTGGCCAGCAGTGTGCCCGAATTGAGGAGGGATCCGCTGACCGTGCCGTAACCCAACAAGGTATTGTTGGAATGGATTTCCACCACAGCGCTGTTCAAGGTCCCGTTGGACAGCACCAGTTGATTGCCTGTGGCGAACTGCCCGATCACCGTCCTGAGCGCTTGTACTTTCCCGCCATCGGCGATGGTCAGGCTGTTGTTCGTGCCGTAGTTGCCCACGTAGAGGACGCCGGTATTGTTCCAGAGACTGCCCGCGCCCTTAACGAGCGCTGCGTTGTTATCGGCGCCGGGCATGTTGCCGATATAACCATTATTGTTATAGAGCACCCCCGCGCTGGAGACCGTCAGTTGATTGCCCGCGCCAGAGTTTCCTGTATAGAAGTCGGAACGGTTGGTCCAGACGCTGCCCGGCCCGATGACTGACGCTGCATTTTGGTTGGCGTTGGAATAGCAGCCGATCTGGCCGTAGGCGTCATATACCTTGCCACTATTGACAAGGGTCAGTTGATTGCCCACGCCATAGAAGCCCACATGAAGATCGTTGATGTTGGTCCAAACACTACCCGCCCCGCTGATCAGCACCGTATTATTACTCGCCCGGCTGTTATAGCCTATATAGGCATAGGTGTCATACACCTTGCCCCCGTTGGTGAGGGTTAGTTGATTGCCGACGCTGTTGTATCCCAGATAAAGTGAATAGTTGTTACTCCAGATGCTGCCTGCGCCGGTGATGGTCGCCACGTTGTTACTGGCACTGGCATTGTAGCCCATATAACCGTAGTAACTGTAGGCCTTGCCGCTATTGCTGACCGTCAACTGGCTGGCCGCGCCGGAATTCCCCAGATAAAGGTTGGAGGTATTGCTCCAGATACTGCCCGCACCGGTGATGGTCGCCGTGTTGTTGCTGGCGCTGGCACTGCTGCCCATATAACCCGTGGCACTAAAAACCTTGCCGCTATTGAGGATCGTCAGTTGATTGCCCGCGCCGTAGTTGCCCACGTAGAGGCTGGAGCTGTTGGTCCACATGCTGCCCGAGCCCGTGATCGTCGCCGCGTTATTGCTGGCGCTGGAATTATAACCGATATACCCGTTGACACTACACACCCTCGCACTGTTGCTGATCGCCAGTTGACTGCCTGCGCCAGAGTTGCCCACATAGAGGCTGGAGGTATTGGTCCAGACACTGCCGACGCCACTAACGGTCGCAACATTATTCGTAGCGCTCGCATTGTAGCCGATATAGCTGCCGCTGCTGTGCACCTTGCCACTGTTGCCGACCGACAACTGATTGCCCGCGCCATTGTAGCCCAAGTAGAGGGTGGAGGTGTTGCTCCAGACGCTGCCCGCACCGGAAATGGTCACCGCGTTGTTGGTGGCACCAGCCCCATAACCGATATAGCCCGCCGCATTGTTCACCTTGGCATTGCGGATGACCGTCAACTGGTTACTGCCGGCGTTATAGCCCAAATAGAAAGTGCTCAAGGTGGTCAGGTTCGAACCGCAGAGGGTCAAGGGACCGCTGTCCACCGTCACGGCACCGCGACTGCCGGACAAATATCCCACCGTCAGGTTACGCACCCACGCCGTGCTGTTGGACAGGCTCAACTGACCCAGCCCTCCATAACCCAGATACGTTTGTGCGTTCGTCAACAGGAGGGTGCTCCCTTGGGCGGCGATGCTGCCATCGAGACGGTTGCTGGCGCCCGAGAGCCCGCAGGCCTGCAAGGCAGCGTTCTTCAGGGTCACGGCCACGCTGCCGGTCAGGGCGAGACCATTGAGCACCCGCAACGGATTGGCGGACCCGACATTGTCCAGCAACAGCGTGTTCGTTGTCCCCGCCGGTGCACTTAAGAGCAGATTATTGATGGTCAACGCAGCCGGCAGGTTGGTGACGCTGGCATTCAGCGTGACGGTCTTGTTGTTGGCATTGGTAACCTGGACTTGCCACTGATCCGCCGCGGGCGGAATCCCCAGCGACCAGTTCGTGGCCATCTGCCACCCGCCATCGGCAGCCGTCATCCAGTCGTTGGTAAGCATGCTCAGGACTGTGACGAAATTGGTCCGCGTCAGCGTGTGATCGCCCAAGATGCCGGAGACCTGCAAGGTCACGGTATTGGTACCGGTCCACGCATAGGTGTGGGCCAGGGTTGACAACGTGGTATTGCTGGACGTGCCATCCCCGAAGGTCCAGCAGCGGTTGCTGATGGTGCCGGTGGAGTTGTCCGTAAACGTCACGGTCAACGGTGCCGCCCCCAGCAGCGGTGTTCCGCTGAAACTGGCGACCGGCATCGAGCCGCCAGTGCCGGTCACAGTGCTTGTGGCGCTGCCGCCACTGCTGACAAAGAGCAGACTGGTCGAATAGCTGAGATTGCTGGCCGGCAGGAAACGGATCACGACATTGGTTGCGGTGCCGGGTGCCAGGCTATAGCTGCCGCCCGACACCACGGTAAAAGCGGTGTTCGAGAGCGTAGCCGTACCGGTGAGTGTGTCGCCGCCATAATTGCTGACCACAAAACTGGTCTGGCTGGTGGCGCCGAGCAACAGGGTCCCGAAATTATAGCTGGGCGGCGAAACGGCCAACAGTCCGGTGCCATACACGGTGGTGGCCACAGTCGCACTGTTATCGAGCAGATTCGTATCGAGCGCGCTGGTGCTGACCGTGGCCGTGTTCAGCAGGCCGGCCTCGATGAAGGGGGTCACCACCAGCGTGACGGTGGCCACGGCCCCGCTGGCGAGCGAGCCCAGATTACAGGTGACCACACCGCCGGACTGGGTGACTGAGCCCTGTGAGATAGCGGCGGAAACAAAGGTGACCAGTGCGGGCAACGTATCGGTGAGCATGACGGCGGATGCCGTCGCCGGCCCCAGATTGGTGATCGTGAGGTAGTAGATCAGGTTCGAGCCGGCATGAATGGGATTCTGGGACGCCGTCATCGCGAGAGCGAGGTCGGCATTGGCCGCCGTGACATGGAACAGGGAACTGGTGCCGGAGTGCCCGGCGCCATCGCTGGCCCGCAACATGAAATTGCTGCCGAACTCCAAGGCGGTCAGGTTGCCGCTCCAACGACCGTCCATGAAGGCACCTGTGTTGGTGGGTGACACACCGAAGGCGCCCGCACTGGTCAGCCGGATGTTGGGGACCTGCACGCTAAGATTGCCGACGGGTGTGCTTCCGCTCCACGCCAAGGGGTCACCGTAACCGCTGTCGGTGTAGTAGTAGAGCGCGCGATTCTGACCCGCCGAGGTATACCGGCTGGCGCCGCTTGCAGTCCACGAACTGTTGTTGAAACTGAAGTCAATCAACAGGCTGCTGATCCCGTCATAACTGAACGGCTGACTGAACACGAAGTTGACCCAGCCGGTGCTCGCAATGGTCTGGTGTGCTTGGTAGACCGTGGTCCAACCGCTGCCGTCCCATGCGGCCGAGGCATAGTTGGTCAGGGCGCTGTGCTTGAGGCGAATGGTCCAGTTGCTCATCGTCTGCCCCGGCAAGGTCGTCACATCCAGGGCGAGCGCGCCGATCTGCCGGGCGCCACCCAGTTCCGACGGCAGATAAATGACCTGTGTGCGCGCATCGTGATAATAGGTGTATAGAGGGAAGTTCCAGCTCGCGGCCCCATTCCCGATGTTGTTCGTGGCAACGGCGCTATTGTTTACGCCGCTCAAGCTCACGACGCTGGTAAAGTTGCTGACCGTCCGATGGCCGGCATCCTGGGCCGTGAGCGTGACGGGAAAGGGCGTGTTCTGCAGTTGCGGTGAACCGATGGCGCTCCAGTCAAAATGATCGAGCGGGCCATACGCGGTAACCGTCAAGCTGGCAGCGCGGGTCGTGCTGCCAGCCCCGCTGCTCAGATTGCTGAAAAGGAGCGTGTCCGTGTAGAGGCCCAACGGCAGCCCCAGCGCGCCGGCATTGATCGAAACCGTGAGGTTGGTCGCGGACTGCGGCGCCAGCGTGCCCGTACTGGCGGAGAGCGTGAGCCACGCGGCGGTCTTGCCCACCTGCCAGTCGAGATAACCCGTACCCGCATTGGTGAGGGCATAGACCTGGCTCGCCGGCAGGAAGGGCCCGCCGAGGAGTCCCACCGCCGTCAGGTTCGTGGCCGGCGTGACGCTCAACAGGGCCACTCCACCTGTCGCCGTGTTGCCGGCGATCCCTGTATTGTTGGCGCTGTTGGGATCCGTGCAGAGGCACGAGAGGCTGGCGGAACCGGACAACGCGCCCGCCAGCGTCGGGCTAACCGTGATGGTGACCGTGGCCCATGCGCCGTTCGCCAAATCCCCCAGGGCACAACTGACCACCCCGGCCACCTGCGTGCAACTCCCTTGCGAGACGGTGGTGCCCAGATACGTGACCGTGCCGGGCAAGGGAACCGTCAAACCGACGCTCAGCGCCCGCTGCGGACCGCGGTTGCTGACGATCACGGTATAGGTCAGGACTTCCCCCACCCCGACGGAAGCGGGCGCAGCCGTCAGGCTCAAGGCAAGGTCGGCAGTGGCCTGCACACTGAAGACGCTGCTGGTACCGGCGTGACCGTTGGCCCCGACGGCCGTCAGGGTCATGTTGGTGGCCAGCCGCAGCACGGCGACCGTTCCTGTCCAGCTACCGCCTACAAAGCTGCCGCTGAGGGCTGGCGTGATCGGCACGGCATTGGCGTCTGCGCCCGCCAGTGAAACACTGGCGGCGAAGTTGCTGACCACTCCGCCGAAGTAATCATAGGCCGTCACCACGACGGCAAACGGTGCATCCAGAATTTGCGGCGAGGTCACCGTACTCCAGGCAAAATGATGGAGGGGCACTTCGCTGTCCAGGATCGTCATGCCAGCCTGCGCACTGCTGTAGCCCTCGGCGCTCGCGGTAACCGTGACATATTGCGAACCATCCGCCAGCGCATCGTCGCCCACGGTCAGGTCGAAGGTGACGTTGGTCTGCCCGGCCGGCACCAGCACGCTGGCCGGCACCAGCAACTCTCCCGCATCGCTGGAGACCAGTGTGACGGTCACATCGTCCGCGGGCGCCGGATTGACAGCCAACTGCCCCTGGGCGCCGAGCAAGCCATCGCCCTCAGTCGCGTAGGCGGGCAGCGTGAGCTGGATGGTTTTGGTCGCCAGCGTCATCGTGCCCTGATAGGGAATGGCATTTTGTTCCGACACGGTGATAGCCATCGGCGTGTTCGTGTTGCCGAGCGGAGTTTGCGGCGTGAAGCTGAAGGCCGCCACGCCGGACGCGTCGGTGTAGGCCTTGTGATAGTCGCCCGGATCGCACACCAAAGCTACCAAGGCGCCGGGCACGGGTACACCGCCACTGGTGACCGTGACGGTGAAACTGGCCGGGGCCAGAGCGGAGAGCTGGGCCGGATGCGTTACCGCCAGCGTCTTGGGCACGGCATTCCGCGGGCTTTGCTCGGGATCACCCAGCAAGGTGAGGATGTCGAACTCGATCTGCGTGACGGTTCCAGCGCCTTCCTTTTCATACATGAGGATCTTGCCGAAATTCAGTATCTGCCCCAAGTGTGTCCCATGGCCCACATAGTTGTTGCTGTAGGTCAAGCCGGGTTTGTAGTAGGGCAGGCCCGAGAGCGTCTCGAAATAGTTCGTGTACATGCATTCATACAGGCCGTGAACGAACCAGTCGTTATACCAGGAATAGCTGACGCGCGTGGCCCCGATGACAGCATGGGAACCGCCGTTCGTGTTTTTCAAAAAGGACTCCGCGAGGCTCTCGCTCCCGCCATCGAACCAGGCGGTTTCGCAATTGATGGACATGACGACCGGCAGCCGGGTGCCATTGGTCAGCGCGCCGGCCGTGGTGGGCGAGTACGGCGGCGTGGCCCAGCCACCGGTCTGGCTGCCGTGATCGCGATGCTGTACCAACCAGACACCGGCATTGATGTTGCTGCTGATCGCCGCCGTGCCGGCCGCCGTGCTGACGTAGGTTTGTGTACTGCCATAAATGGCGCCATTGGTGTGCATCAGGCTGGAACCGGAGTTGTAATGCCGGGGCGTGGTGGTGGTGTCGGAGCAATAGGAGGTGTTCACCGTATAGCCGTTGACCTGGTGAAAGTCACGGATCGCCTCGGCAGTCTCCACAAAAATGCGCTCCTCGTAGCCGCCCCCGCTGTCGGTATACTCACCGGACGTAAGCAAGGTGCGATACATCGCCGCCGTCGCATTCGGAGTTTTTTCGACATTCAGGATCTTGCTGACCATGAGGTCGCACTGGGCCGTGGTCGCGCAGGGCAAGCGCCCCAACAGCAGATCCGGAAAATAATCACTGCCATCGACGGTGGAGTAGTAGAGGTCCGTGGCGGCATAGGTGCCGTAGTAGGAATGCAGGGTCTTGTACCAGGCCGGGATGAAGCCCGAATCCCCCACGAGCAGCACATAGGTCGGCCGGGGCGACCACGTGGCGTAGGCGTTGCTGATGTAGGCGGTGATGTTGGTGCAGTTGGGTGTGGCGCTGATTTCCGATGTCTTGACCACGCGGGTCTGGAAACCCTTGGCATGCTTCCACTGCGCGAGCGGCAGCACGTTCGTGTAGAAACTGTCATGCGTGACGACCAGATAATCGGCGCCATTGGTCGTGGCCAGATCGGGTGCCGCAGCGGCCGGCGCATCCGCGGCGGGAGGCTGCGCATCCAAGACGTCGGCCATGAGGGGCGCAAAGGCATCCACCCCCACCCGGTCCGGGCGTGCGGCGCGCGCCCGCGCGCCCGCCGCCGGCGCATAGTCCAGATGCCACTGCACACGCGCCGCCGTTTTCACTTCTTGCCGGGCAGCGTTATAGAGCAGCGGCGTATAGCTGACATAGACCAGCGACCGCCCGCGCACACACATCTGGTCGACGATGCGCACCGGCTGCGCGGGGATAAATTCGTCCCGTCCATAGGCGGCCTTATGCCGAGTAAAACGCGGGGGCTTGTCGCCGGCCTTGTCGGTGGGCGGCGGCTGCCTCGGCAACACATCAAAGCGCCCCGGCAGCGCACCCCACGTCACCTGATCCACGACGAGGCGCACCGTCATGCCGGCCGGCACTTCGACGAACTGGCCATAACAGGGCAATTGCGGCTCACCGGTTTCCCCGCAACGCGCGCCGCCCGGCAGCGAGAGCTGGGTGTAGGCCGCCCCCTCCTGTTGCACATCCAAGGCTTGACAGCGCGCAGCCACCGCCTCGAAAGCGGCAGACTGGGCCGCCTTGCGCACCAGCCGGATGGGCCGTGCATCCGCCGGGTGCACGCCGTCCAATTCGAAGTTGCGCTCCCCGGCGCCCGCGCTCTCGCCGAGCAGAAGTGCCACCAGCCACGAGACCTTCAGCCATCCACTCCTCATATACAACCTGCCTCTCCTTGCGACACCTCCCCGATCTGCCTCAATCGCACTATCCGCTTATAAAATTCCCGGCGGTTAAAAGCAACCCTCATCTCGGGGCGCTTCTGTTCGGCCCATGAACGACCCGAAGGTCGATGGTTGCGATTTGCAAAAGCATCCAGCCGTTCACCGATGCTGCCGGTATTGAGGGTGTGCCGGCCAGACTCCATGAACGGACGGCGGACTGCACAGCCCGCCAGCACCCACTCACTGGCTGCAGTTTAGCGCCCCTGCGCTGTCGGCCAAGGCAACTCAAGTAGCGCTTGCGTAGGTGGTCGAGATGGCGCTGCCGGCGGCTAGCGCAGAGGCACGTCGATCAGGATCAGTTCGGTCGGTTGCAGGGCGGCGAGGACCAGGGGTTCGTCGCTGGCGATGCGCGCCTGATCGGCTTGCTGCAGTTGCTGCCCGTTGAGGCGCAGGGTGCCCTTTGCCAGGTACAGGAAGGTGCCGCGTCCGGCGGTGTTCGTGAACGTGACTTCCTTGCCCGCGTCCAGTTCACAGCGATAGATGGTGGCATCCGCATGCAGCGCGACCACGTCGGCGGCACGCCCCTGCCCCGAGGCCACCGGCAACAGCCGGTTCTTCCAGTCGGCCGGCTGATGCGTTTTCTGATCGTAGGACGGCTGAAGCCCGGCCTGACCCGGGCGGATCCAGATTTGGTAGAAGTGGACGGGCTGGCCGGCCAGGTTGAATTCCGAGTGGGTCAAACCGGTCCCGGCCGTCATGCGCTGCACATCGCCGGCCCGGATCACGGTCCGGTTGCCCATGCTGTCCGCGTGCGTCATTTCGCCAGTGAGCACGACGGTGACGATCTCCATCTCGTCGTGGGGATGCGTCGGAAAGCCCGTGCCCGGTTCCACCACATCGTCATTGAAAACCCGCAGCGCGCCGAACTGCAGATTGCGGGGGTCATAATAATCGGAAAACGAAAACAACCAATAGGTTTTCAGCCAGCCGTAGTCGGAGAAATGCCGCCCGGCCGCCTTGATAATTTCGATCATGTTTTCAGCCCTTCCGCTGGTGACCGCCACTGCGCCCGAGGCAGCCGCGTTGACCGCATAAGCAGTCGAATGTAAGCGCGAAACGGACGGAAGCAAACAGCGCCGCACGCGGCGCGTGCGCATCACCTGGTCGAGGCCGGTTGCCCGGAAACCACGGGCTCCGCCTGCGGAGCTTTTTCAGCCACCGGTTTTTGCATGACGGAGTTGGTCGGCGAACGATGCGGATGCGACCGCGGGCCGCGGGGCGAAAATTCCGGCCGGGCTTTTTTCAGCTCTTCGAGCTTTTGCTTCTGCCCGGACGTCAGTTCGACGGCGATGGCCGCGTAAAAATCGTCCATGAGCTTGCTGCCGCGCTTCATCGTCTCGGTGTGGATGCCCTGCATGTCGGCCGCCAATTTGGCGATGGCCGGCTGGATTTTCTGCAATTGGGCCGGAGTGAGTTCCAGTTTGGCCTGCAGCCGGGCCTGCAAGTGCTGCGACATGTCATGGATGAACGGCGGCCGGGGCCAAGCCTGCCGGGAGACCCCGAGGGCGATGGCGGCGCCGGCCAGACCACCCAGCAGAAAAATGGCGACGCTGTAGGCGATGGCCTTCGCCTGGGCTGGTGTGATCATGGCAGGTTGATCCCGATGGCGGAATTGGCGACGGCGACTTCGACGCTGACCGGCGCGGTCAGCAGGCGATAGCCCACGGCGACGCACGCCAGCATCAAGGCGCAGCCGACCGCCAGCGCATAGCGGAAGACCACGCCCGTGAGGTCGCGATCCGGCGCCGGCGCACACAGCGCGAGCACACGGGTGACAAAGCCGGAAGGCAGCCCGTCCGGAAGCTCGCGAGGCGACAAGGCGGCCGCGTGGAGCAGCCGGTCGAGCCTAGGGTCGAATGTACTCATAATTTTCCTTCCCGTGTCAATCGATGGAACGCAGCCTGCAGCTTGCGCCGGGCCCGGAAGGCCCGCACTTTGACCAGCGGCAGGCTCCAGCCCGTGACCTGCCTGATCTCCGCGATCGTCCGGCCTTCCAGATGCAGCAGGCTGATCACCAACCGGTCCTGTGGACTCAGTTCCTGCAACAGCCGATCGACCAGTTCCCGGGCTTCCGCCGGACGCACATCGTCGCTGGTCGTCGCCAGCGTTTCGAGCAGCTGCAGTTGCTCCACGCTCAGGTCGGCCCACCGCAACTCGGGGCGGCTCTGCTCCGCCTTCACCGCGTTGAGGCAGGTGTTGATCGCAATGCGCGACACCCAATGCTCCACCGGCACCTGCCCCCTATATTGGTCTAATTTCGAGACCAGCTTGATCGCAATCATCTGGCACAGATCCTCTTCGCTCGTCCGCCGCGGCAAATGCGCCCGCACCAGCTTGAGCATCAGCGGATAGAGCTCGTGCAAAAGCTCACGCACCGCCGCGTTGTCGCCTTGGCGGGCGCGCACAAGACAGGCCTCCATATTAAAGCCGGTCTTATCCATGGCGTAAGTGCCGAGTCCACATTAAATGATGACCATGCAACCGGCCGTCAGGTTACAGAAGCAGCGCAGATTCCGTCAAGCAACATGGCCCCCACCCTGACCACTCCGTCAAAAATACGGCATCGTGTAACCTTTGGCGGGCCCAGCGGTCATCTTCTTTAGAAGGCGCAGCATAGGGCTGGGCCGGAAGAAAAAGGAACGACAACATGACCGTAAAGACATTCCGTATGCTGATGGCAATCGCTGGCGTGGCCGGCCTGGTCTGCACGCAGTCCGTGTCCGCTGAAGACGCCGTGGCGCCCGCCAAGCCGCCCGCGGGCGAAGGCAAACATCACGGGCCGGGCCCGGGTGGCAATCCCACCGAGATGCTGACCAAGGCGTTGAGCCTCACCGCGGAGCAGCAGACCCAGGTCAAGGCCATCTTCGACGAGTCGCATCCCAAGATGAAGGCGATCATGGAAGACGCGGCGCTGTCGAAGGAAGACAAGGGCGCGAAGCTGAAGGAACTGCGGACCGCGACGGACGCCAAAGTGCGCGCGTTGCTGACCGCCGACCAGCAGAAGACGTTCGACGAACTCAAGGCGAAACGTCAGCAAGGGAAGGGTGGCCATCACAAGGCGCCTGCGGCAGCGAAATAACCGGATCTTCCTGATCTGATAAGGCGGGGTTCTCTCGAGATCGCTTCGAGAGAACCCCTTTTTTTTGGGGCACTTCGCGGGTCAGCCCCCGCAGGGCATCAGTTTCCGCAGGGCGGCATGTTCCGCCACTTCTGAATGGTAGCGTTGACCGTCTGGCGGACTGTTCATGGGATGATTTCTTTCTGTTTTAATACCGATCCTGAACCTGCGCTTGCCGCCGGCGCGATACCGACGGATGCGGAGTTGATGCCGCGAAATAATTCAGGCCCGACAGGGGCATCACCGCCTGTCGGGCCCGAGGGCACCGTCAGCCGATCAGGCTGGTCCCAATTTTCTGCAATTGCCTGGCGACCGCCTCCTGCGATGTCGCCTAGGCCAGCATGGCGAGCTGTCCAGCGTGCATGCTTTTCATCTTGGTTCGTTGGCGGCGAACTCGTCGGTCAGCGCTTCCCTTTCAAGGCCAGCGCCCGTTGCGTCGCCGGGCACTCCAGCTGCGGGATCTGGCTGTAACTGCCCGCCGCCAGATCGGCCCGTACCTTGGCCAGCAGGGCCGAGCGGGACAGACCATTCTTGCAGCCCCGCAGTTCCTTGCAGAAGTAATACGTGAACGCGCCGTGCCAGCCGCCGGCAATATGCGCGTCGGCACTGGTTTGATCGGAACGGCACCCCGCCCAGAGGATTTGGTGGGGCAGGTTGGCCCTGGCCATGCGGTGCGGCAGACCGACGGAACGCCGGTTTTCCACCAGTTTGAAAGCCTTCATCGACGGCGGCGGCAGATAGCGCGGCACCCGGTCCAACAGCATGTCGATCGCCTTCAATCCGGTGCCGCTGTGGCAGGTATCGAGATAGACCTCCAGCAGGACCGACGCAGGCACCTGGGTGAAGAGGTTGTACAGTTCGTCATCGGTGATGATATAGCTGGGATCCCACTGGCTGCCCTTCTGGGCCAGGTCGTGCGGACAGAAAGCCTCGTCGGCGCCATCGGGTTCGTCGCCGCTCACGTCCGGCACCTGGGTGCCATGGCTGGAGAGGCTGAAGACGAGATAAGCATACTTGCCGGCCTTGGCCCCGTTCACCAGGGCGGTCAGCTTGGACATGATGCCGGCCTTGGTGCCCTGGGCATCCTTGAGCACGGTGATGTCGCTGCCCATGAAGCCCAGGAATTGTTGCAACACCGAGGACATATCCAAGGCGTCATTGACACACCCTTGCAAATTATTGCTCGAAAAATTCTTGAACTTGTTGATACCCACACACAGGGCTGCCCGGTTGCTGGCCATGCTGCTACCCGCCTTTCATTGTCTGGCCGGTGAAGGTTTGGATGCGTTCGGATCGGACACCAGCCTGAACCGGTCCGGACGCTTTGACAAACTGGATTGGCCCGCCAGATACCTTGAGCGGAAGTCAGCACGGCCAAGCCCGACGGGTGAAGGCGGCTTGTTGCTCATCCATGTCACTCTTGAATTCACAGGCTAACCCTAGCGGAATCAGGCGGAGCGGTCTGTCGGACAGCGTACGATTTCCATGTCGGAAAACGTATGACAAGGAGGACAGGTCCAGACAGCCGGGCTGCTCCCGCGGGGCATCCGGGACCGCGCGACACGGTTCACAGGCGGGCGGCGGACACTTGCTGTTGTGTGCTCCAGCGCACGGCGGCCACCAGCAACTCGCGCTCGGTACGCACACCGAACTTTTGCTTCATGCGCTCGCAATAGGTGTGAACCGTACTGGTGCTCAAATGATACGTGGCGGCGATCTGGCCGATCTCGCTGCCGCGGCCCAACATCTGGAAGATTTCCCATTCGCGATCGCTGAGCCGGGCCGCCGGCGCGCCCATGTACGGCCCACCGTCAATCATGGCGTTGGCGAGTTTGATGGTCAGGCGGGGGGTGAGGTAGCGTTTGCCCGCCAAAACGTCGCGCAGGGCGGGAATGAAATTGGGGGCGAGATCATCCTTGCTGACGTATCCGCGCGCGCCGGCCCGCAGGGCTCGGTCGAGGTGCTCGAGATCATCATGCAGGGACAACACGAGGACGACGAGGGCTGGATGCCGCGCCAGCAAATCTTTGATGAGTTCCAAGCCCGAACCATCCGGCAGCGACAGGTCCACCACCGCCACGTCGGGCGGGCAGGCGGCCATCTGCCGCAACGCTTCGGCGAGGGTGTGCGCCTGGCCGCAGAGGGTGAGGTCCGGCTCGCGTGCGATTTCACCGGCCAGCCCGGCGCAGACCATCGGATGATCATCGACGATGAAGATGCGCTTTTTCATCCGCCCTCCTGAGCGTTAGCGGCTGTCGGACACCATGCACGGAAGAAAATTGGGCAGGAAACGGACGGGGCAGAACTGGCAACGAATGCGCGGACACTTCGCGTCAGGATCACTGGCCCGCAACTGGGCAGCAACCGGGCCGTTGAAAGGCTCCGGCGGTGGAGCGGTCTTGCGCGCAGCGTGCAGGGCGCCCTGGGCGCCGCGACCAGCCGCGCCGCGTGCAGACACCGGGAAGACGAAGCTCCGCTGTTTGCCGTATTCATGATCCTCGCAACCTCCGTGCACAGAGTAGCATCGGGGCCCGCGGCGTCAACAGGGAAGAAACCGCCAAGCCTGACCGGTCGGCTTGGGCTGGAGGTGAAATCATCTCCCACCGCCCTGCCCTGCCGCCGGCGCTGCCGAGTGCGGATAAAGCGGCCGTGCAACCTGACCCCGCCGGCCAAGCAAGGGTGCCAAGGAGAGACGCCCTGAGGCAAGCGGCAAGCAAGGTTAGCCCCCGCCAACGAACAAAAAAAAGGACGCCCCTTGCGGGACGTCCTCTCACGACTTAACTGACCGGAGTCAGTTTAGCGGTAGCCACCACGGCTGCCACCACCGAAGTCACGGCGACCGCCACCTTCGCCGCCACCACCGAAGCTGCCACGGGGGCGCTCTTCGCGGGGCTTGGCTTCATTGACGGTCAACGCACGCCCGTCCATTTCCTTGCCGTTGAATTCGGCAATGGCCTTGGTCGCTTCTTCCTGGGTGGACATTTCGACGAACCCGAAACCACGGGACTTGCTCGTGAACTTGTCCAGGATGATGTCGCAGCTGACGACGGTGCCGACCTGGCTGAACAAGGCTTTGATTTCCGGGTCCATCGTGTTGAAGGACAGGTTACCGACGTATAGTTTCGTACCCATTGTATTCTCTTTCGCTGCGGTAGGAAAACTCAGTGGCCGTTCCTGACACATTCAGGTTTCGGACTGTCCCCGAGCACTAGGCTCGTCGGCACTCCACCAAACCAACTGCGCTAAATTCTCACTGCAAGCGGCGGCAGTATGGCAGCAACCGCCGGCATAGCAACAACTATTTTAAATTATTTTTCGGCACGCCTGAAACCGTCCCCCACCGCCGCCCATGTCGGAGTAAATTTCCGGGCCGCCGGCGCACGCGCGCCAGCCGCAATGCAGCACGGAAATGAGGCACAAAAAAAAGAGGCTGCGTTTTCCAAGCCGTGAAAACTTGCCGCGTATTGCGGCCAAGGCCTGCACGCAGCAACTCTTCGCCGTGCCGCAATATTTCACGGGGCCGCAGGCTTGGTGACGGCCGCGGCGGGACCACCCGCCAGCTGCTTGAGCTGCCGCGCGCGCCAGAGATAGAAGATGGCGGGATAGACGAGCAGTTCCATCAGGGTCGAGGTGACGACGCCGCCGACCATCGGCGTGGCGATGCGCTTCATCACGTCGGCCCCGGCACCATGGCTCCACAGGATCGGCGCCAGGCCGGCGATGATCACCGCGGCCGTCATGGCCTTGGGCCGCACGCGCTTGACCGCGCCGTGATAGATCGCGTCACGCAGGTCGGCGACGGTGCGCAGGCGGCCGGAGTCCTTCCATTCGGCATGGGCCAGGTCGAGATAGAGCAGCATGACCACGCCGGTCTCGGCGTCGAGCCCGGCGAGCGCGATGATGCCGACCCACACGGCGACGCTCAGGTTGTAGCCGAGGAGCCAGAGCACGGCGAAGGCGCCTACAAGCGAGAACGGCACGGCCAGCAGCACGATGGCCGTCTTGACCACCGACCGGGTGTTGAGATAGATGATAAACACGATCAGCAGCAACGTCAGGGGGATGACAACGAACAGGCGCTCCTGAGCACGCTGCATATATTCAAACTGCCCGCTCCAGAACAGGTTGTAGCCATGTGGCTTTTCGATCCGGCCATCCGCGACCGCGGCGTTGACCGTACGCATCGCCGCCTGCACATAGGTGCCCAGGTCCACGCCCTTCACGTCCACATAGATCCAAGCGTTGGGCACGGCGCCCTCGCTCTTGATGCCCATCGGCGCGCGGACGAGCTCCAGCCGGGCGAGCTGCCCGAGCGGCACCTGCGCGCCGCCGGGCGTCGGGATGGCGATGTTGCGGAGCGCGTCGAGGTTCTCGCGGAAGTCGCGGTTGTAGCGGAGCGTGATGGCGTAGCGCTCCAGGCCCTCGACCGTGGTCGTCAGCGGCATACCGCCGAGCGCGACCTCGAGCACCTCCTGCACGTCGGCGACGCGCAATCCGTAGCGGGCGATGGCGTCGCGATCGAGGTGAAACTCGATGTAGTTGCCACCCATGACACGCTCGGCGTAGGCGCTCGCGGTGCCCGGGACCGTGCGGATGACCGCCTCGATCTGCGCGCCGATGCGCTCCAGCGTGGCGAGGTCAGGCCCGGCCACCTTGATGCCGATAGGCGTCTTGATACCGGTGGCGAGCATGTCGATGCGCGTCTTGATCGGCATGGTCCAGGCATTGTTCAAGCCGGGGATCTGGACCGCAGCGTTGAGCGCATCCATGAGTTCATCGGGTGTGCGGCGGCGGTGCGCGCTGACGCGGCCGGCATCGTCGCGGATGTCCACGGCAGGCCAGTCCTTTTCCTCCTTGAGCATGATCGTGGTTTCGAGCATGTCCATCGGCGCGGGGTCGGTGGCGGTCTCGGCGCGGCCGGCCTTGCCGAAGACGCTGGCCACTTCCGGGAAGCGCTTGATGAGCTTGTCGGTGGTCTGGAGCACTTCGCGCGCCTTGGTCGGCGAGATGCCGGGGAACGTCGTCGGCATATAGAGCAGGTCACCCTCGTAGAGCGGCGGCATGAACTCGGAGCCGAGGTTCTGCCACGGAAAGATTTTGCCGACGCGCGCGGCGGCGTCCTTGAGCGGCCCGGCGGGCAGACGGTCGGCGACGAGCGCGTTCCACGGCAGGAAGACCCAACCGATCAGCGCGGCGGCGGTGCCGATGACCAGCCAGCGCCGGCGGATGACGAAGTCGATCGCCGGGTGATAGAGCCAGATGAGGAAGCGGTTGAGGGGATTACGATCCTCGTGCGGAATGCGGCCGCGGATGAACCAGCCCATCAGCACCGGCGCGAGCGTGATGGACAGCAGCGCCGCGGCGGCCATGGAATAGGTCTTGGTGAACGCCAGCGGCTTGAACATCCGGCCTTCCTGGTCCTGCAGCGTGAACACCGGCAGGAACGAGACCGTGATCACCAGCAGCGAGTAGAACAGCGTCGGGCCGACCTCGACGGCGGCGTCGCGGATGATCTCCCAGTGCGGCTTGCGGCCGCGGTCGCGCTCCAGGTGCTTGTGCGCATTCTCGATCATGATGATGACCGCGTCCACCATCGCGCCGATGGCGATGGCGATGCCGCCGAGGCTCATGATGTTCGAGCTGA
Organism: uncultured Lentisphaerota bacterium; assembly: GCA_903896925.1. Classification (GTDB taxonomy): domain Bacteria; phylum Verrucomicrobiota; class Kiritimatiellia; order CAIQIC01; family CAIQIC01; genus DP16D-bin41. The sequence continues at coordinate 54,506 of CAITZM010000102.1, forward strand.
GGCCCTGCCCGAACATCACCAGGAACGCGGAGAGGACCGCAATGGGCAAAATCACGATGGCCACCAGCGCGCTGCGCAGATGCAGCAGGAACACCAGGCAGACCAACGCGACGACGATGCTTTCCTCGATGAGCTTCTCTTCCAGCGTCTTCACGGCGCGCTGGATGAGCGCGCTGCGGTCATAGACGATCGTCGCCTTGACGTCCGGCGGCAGGCTCTGCATGGCCAGATCGAGCTTCTTTTTGACGTCGAGAATCACCTGCCTCGCATTGGCGCCGTAGCGCACGACGACGATGCCGCCGACGGTCTCGCCTTCCCCGTTGAACTCGGCGATACCGCGTCGCATGTCCGAGCCGAGCTGCACGTCGGCGACCTGCCCGAGCAGGATCGGCACGCCCTTGTCACCGACGCCGACGGCGATCTTCCGCAAATCCTCCAGGCCCCGGACGTAGCCGCGGACACGCAGGATGAATTCCTTTTCACCCATCTCCAGCGAGCGCCCGCCCACCTCGCCGTTGCTGCGCTGGATCGCCATGGCCACCTCCGGCAGCGCGAGGTTGTAGGAGCGCAGCCGGTTCGGGTCCACCGTCACCTGGTATTGCTTCACGAAGCCGCCGACGGAGGCGACCTCCGCCACGCCCTCGACCGAGGCGAGCTGATAGCGCAAATACCAGTCCTGCATCGAGCGCAGCTCGGCGAGGTCGCGGTTGGTGGACGAGAGCGAATACATGAAGGCCCAGCCGACGCCGGTGGCGTCCGGGCCGAGCACCGGCGCGACGCCCTTGGGCAGGCGGTCGCCCAGGCCGTTCAAATATTCCAGCACGCGGCTGCGGGCCCAGTAGGGATCGGTGCCGTCCTCGAAGATCACATAGACAAACGAGAAGCCGTAGAACGAATATCCGCGCACCACCTTGGCCCTCGGCACCGAGAGCATCTTGGTCGTCAGCGGATAGGTGACCTGGTCCTGCACGATCTGCGGCGCCTGGCCGGGCCACTCGGTGTAGACGATCACCTGCACGTCGGACAGGTCGGGGATCGCGTCGAGCGGGATGTTGCGCACGGCATAGACGCCGCCCAGCATCAGCACGGCGGTCGCCAGCACGACGAGGAACTTGTTGCGCAGCGAGAAATCTATGATGCGGCTAAGCATGGGCGGCCCGCTTCTGGTAGGGGCGCAGACTTGCTGCGCCCGTTCGTTCTTCATGCGGCGCACAGTGGGCGCAGCAAGACTGCGCCCCTACAAGGCGGCCGCTTTCCGGATCATCCCAAGGCGCGGGCCAGCCCATATCCAAGGACTTAAAAAACATTCGCCCAGCCCTCCAAATCGAGGAAAACGTCCGCCCAACTTGAAGTTCAACATATGGAAAGTGCAGTGACATGATGAGCTTCCTATGGATGGACATGCGAAGGCGCGACGGCGTGGAGTTTGTGCCACGCCGCTTCGGACTGCGGGCCATGCGCGACGGTGCCGGTCGGCACGAGTTGCATTTCGCACTCAGGGCAGAGGCCGGGTTTGTCGCTGACGAGGTGCGCGTGCGACGCCATCGGGCAGGTGTACAGCTTCGCCGCGACCGGCGCCGCCACGGGCGCCGCGGGCGGGGGCGGCGCGCTCATCACCGGGATCATTGTCATGGCGCAGAGCGGGCATTTGCCCGGTTTCGCCTCGTGGACGCTGGCGTGCTCCGGCATCGGGCAGGTGTAGTGCAGCACCTGGCCACCGAGCGGCAGCTTTGCCAGGTCCAGATTGCTCAGGGGAATCAACGCCATGCCGCAGAGCGGGCAAGGCCCGGCGTGATCGTAGGCGATGGAGACGTGCTCCGGCATCGGGCAGACATACTTCACGGATGAAGAGAGGGAAGATGGTGTAGAGGAAATGGTGGATGGCGGAGCGGAAGCTGTCGAGGCACTGTTGGGCGGCTTCTGCATCTTCTGGATGGCCTCGCGCAACTGGCTCTCGGAATCGAGCATGAACTGGCCGGAGGTCACGACACGCTCGCCCTCCTGCACACCGCGGAGCAGTTGGATCATGCCGTTTTCCGCCGCCGCGCCCAGCGTGACGGCGCGGGGGTCGAAACGGCCGCCGTCAAGCGCCACGAACACCGTATTCTGTTCGCCGCTGCGCAGCACGGCCATATCCGGCACGAGCAGCGCCGTCGGTGCCAGTTCGGCGGCGAGCTGCACCTCGGCGAACATACCGGGCTTGAGGAAATACCCAGGATTGTGAAACTCCATCCGCACCCGCGCCGTCCGCGTCTTCTCGTCCACGTTCGGATAGACGTAGGTCACGCGCCCGCGGAACTGGCGGTCGGGCAGATAGGACAGCGTCACGAGCGCCTCCTGACCCAGCTTGACGAAGGCCAGGTCGCGCTCGTAAACCTGCGCCTGCACCCAGACCAGGCCGAGGTCGGCCAGCCGGTAGATCTTCATGCCGGCCTCCACCATCTGGCCGGCAACGGCCATCTTCTCGACAACAAAGCCGTCGGCCGGTGCCAGCACCGGCACCGCCTTGCGGGGCTGGCGCGTCCGTTCCAGTTCGGCCAGCTGCGCGTCGCTGAAGTCGAAATATTTCAGTTTGCGCGCCGCACTCTGCCGCAGGGGCTCGTTCGTGATGCTGAGCGTCAACAGATACTCAGCCTGCGCGCTGAAAAGCTCGGGCGAATAGATGTCGAACAGCGGCTCGCCGCGGTGGACCTGCTGGCCGGTGGTGTCCACATGGAGCGTCTCGATCCACCCTTTGAATTTGGTGGTCACATCGGCAAGCGCGGTTTCGCTGTACTCGATCGTGCCGGCGGCGCGCACGAGGCGGCGCAAGGGGCCGCGCGTGACTTGCGCGGTGCGGATGCCCATGTTTTGGACGGTCACGGCATCAATGACAATCGCCTGGGCGTCCGCCGCCGCGTTCGTGCCGCCCTCCTGTTTGCGGATGGCGGTCAGCTTCATGCCGCAGATCGGGCAGTTGCCGGGCTGGTCCTGGATGATCTGCGGGTGCATGCCGCAGGTGTAGAGCGTTTTCTCGGCGCTGGCAGCGCCCGGTGCAGAAGGCCCTCCCAGCTTGCTCAACCCCCAGCCGAGCGCCACGCCCATCAAGAGAATGATAACCATCAAAACACGAGATTTCATGAGTTAACTCTTTCCTGGGACAGGCAGGGCGACGCCTCTGGCAGCCCCGTCTTCTGCAGCGGCGACCTGTGGTCGACGTCGTCGGCCATAGGCCGCCGCTACAGCAGCAGACAGCCTGGCGTGACGCCTCGCCCAACCTAATGAATGGACACAGCTTTTCATGGGGATCTACTGCTTTTCTGCAGCGGTGCGCCGGCGGGCGGCTGCCCCAATACGAGCAGTTCCACTTCCGCCAGCACCAGTTCGCGCTGCGTGCGCGCCATGATGGCCTCCAGTTCCGCGGACAGCACGGCGCGCCAGGCGTCGGTGAGATCCACGAACGAACTCTGGCTGGAGAGGTAACCGGCGCGCGCCGCCTCGAGCGCCAGCCGCGCCTTCGGCAGGAGCGCTGTCTGCGTCAGCGCGAGATTGCGGTCGGCCTCGCGGAGCATGTAGGTTTTCTCCGCCAACTCGACCGCGAGCGCCAGTTGCTCGTTCGAGAACCGCGCTTGGGCGGCGCTCTTCTGAGCCTGCGCCTCGGAGAGCAGCGCGCGGATTTTACCACGCCAGACCGGCAGGGTGACGCCCGCCTGCGGACGGAAAAGCAGCGGCGTCATCTTGAGATCGGTCTCCAGCCCGGCGGTGAAATCCGGCACGCCCGCTTTCGCCGCCAACTGCAGCGCGGCCTCCGCGCGTTGCACCTCCGCCGCCATGGCCTTGAGGCCCGGATTGCGCGCGTAGGCGGCCGCCAGCAGGTTCGAGGGCGCCACCGAGTGCGGCGTGGTCTCGAAACCCGCGGGCAGCGGCGGCTCCGGAGCGTCCGCCGGCAACCCCAGCGCCGCCTTGAACTGCGCGGCGAGCGGCTGGCGCGAATCCTCCAGGTTGGTGATCTCCGTCCGCAGCCGCTCCTGCTCCATCTGCGCGCGCAGCACATCCTGCAACGTCGCCTGGCCGACCGCATTGCGCTGCCGCGCGAGGGCCTCCACATCGCCCAGCACGCCGAGCGTCGCGCGATTGACCGCGAGCTTCGCGGTCAGAAAGTACAATTCGTAATACGCCATTTTCACGCCGAAGGCCGCCGCCAGCGCGCGCGCCTCGAAGACGTAATATTTGCCCGTGCTCTCGGCGGCGGCCATGTCCGCCTGCGCCCGCAGCTTGCCGGGGCCCGGGAAATCGAACATCAGGCCGGGCATGAGCGACGTGACCACGCTCTGGATATCCAGCTGGAACGTGAGGCGCGGATCCGGCGGCGCGCCCGCGCTGGTGATGCGCGCCACGGCCGCCGCCCAGTCGAAATAGGCCGCGGCGACGTCGGGATGGTTCAGCAGCGCGTACGTGAGGAAGTCGGCGAGCGGCGCATTCGTCGTCAGCAGCGGCAGCGTCGGCCTGGCGCCCTGCGGGCGATACTGCTCGGTCACCTCCCGCAGCGCGCGCTGCTCCGCTTTTTCGGCCGGCGTGGCGCAGCCGGCCAGCAGCAGCAAACCCGTTGCGGCAACAGTTTTCCAAGGCCTGGAAAAACCCGACACCTGTTTTTCAAAACCTTGGAAAGTGGGGCGCTTTGGTTGCGCGCCGGGTCGGAGACCCGGCCTACAACAAACCCGTTCTTCTGTCGGCCGGGTTTTCTGCCCGGCGTTCAGGAGGGCGGTACCACATCCCCAATTTTTGAACTGTCGCCGCATGGGTGGCTCATTTCTTCGCGTCGGCGGCGGGCTTGGGCGCGGCTTCCAGCTTCACGCCCTTGGCTTCCAACTGGGCAATATATTTGGCCGGGTCGCCCTTCAGGTCGCCGATGCAACCCTTGCAACAGACGTAGACGCGCTTGCCGTCGCTGTCCACGAACAGGTTCTTGTTGATCTTGCCGCCCATGACCGGGCAAACGGTCTGCGGGGTCGGTGCGGCGGTATCGGCGGCGATGGCGCTGCCCATGACGAGCAGGGCGCTGAGGATGACGAGCATAGGCTTCATTTGTTTTTCCTTTTATTTCGAGACATTGTCCATGTTGCACGCGCCGCTGACGCAGCGCCCGATCAATTCGTCGTAGCGCGCCTGCTGCGCCGGCGTGAGCAGCGCGCGCACCTGCTGGATGTGCGCCCACGTCAGCCGCTCGCTCTCTTCATAGGCCTGACCCATGGCCTTGATGAGGGCCTCGCTGTTGGCCCCGCCGGCCAGCACCTTGCCGAGTTGTGCGCGGGCGGCACAGTGCCGGGCGCAACAGTCGGCCAGTTGGGTCGCCACGGCACCTTGCAGCTTGCCGAGGGCTTCCGCCTGCGCAGGATTCAGGCCGAGCTGCCCGGAAAGATACTGAACGTCGGACAACCGCTCCTGTGCGACTGCCTTGTGCCCACAAAGCGCCCAGTGCGTCGCGCCGGACCCGATCACGGCGACCGCCATGATCGCCAGCCAGGCGATGACAAATTTCTTGTTCATGGCGTGGCTCCGGTGGTCATGGCGAGATAGGTGCCCGCCAAGGTGGCGCCCTGCAATGATGGCGTGCTGATGGCCAAGCCGGCGGGCTGCGACGGCGTCAGCGCCAGGGTGGAGCCGAGGCCGACGGCGACCGCGAGCAACAATGCCGCCGCGCTCGCCAGCGCGGGCTGCACGCCGAACCACTCGCGCAGCGCCAGAAACCAAGCGTGACCCGCAGCCGGTGCCGCCGCGACGCGCCGCCAGACCTCGGCCTCGAAATCCGCGCGCGGCTCGATCCCGCGCCACGCGCGCATTCGCTCATACAGTTTTTCGTCGTTCTCGCTCATGTTTGTGCCCTCACCCTGTTAAACGCCGCCGCTGGGGAAATCCCTCGGTGAATTTTCGGGATATGAAAAGAAAGCGGAGTTGCCTGCTTGCCGGAGCGGCGGCACTCCTGCCGCCGAAACAGAAACACCACTCACCAGCCCATACCTCTCCCCTGAGAAACACCTGCCGACGTCACAGGTTAAGGCCGCCGCAGCACAAGGTTTGCTCTGCGGCGGCAAGAGTGCCGCCGCTCCGATGGACAACTACAGCAAAAGGGACGCAACCAAACGGCCGCTAGATTCAGGAGCCGAAAAGCGAATCAGGCACGCAGTGCGGCGAGGCGCTGGCGCAGGAACTGCCGCGCGCGGGCCAGGCGGCCTTCGACGGATTTCTCCGTGGTCTGCATGATGGCGGCAATCTCGCGCTGCGAGCGGTCTTCGTAGGCGGAGAGGATGAGCGCGGTGCGCTGGTCATCCGGCAGTTCCGCGACGGCGGCGGCGATCTGCGTACCGGTTTCCTGGACGGACACCTCCTGCGCGGCGGTTCTTCCGGTGGCCGCCGGGCCCGACTCGTCTTCCAGTTCGACCAGCGGCACGGTGGGCCGCCGCGCCCGGTGGCGCAGAAAATCCACGGCGGCGTTGCGGGCAATCTGAAAGAGCCAGGTGCTGACCGCGGCCTGCCCGCGCTGATACCCCCCGCCACTCAGCGCGCGATAGGCTTTCACGAAGACCTCAAGCGCGAGGTCCTCCGCCTCGGAAGCATCGCCGGTCAAGCGATAGATGAAATTCAGGACCGGTCGTTTGTGGCGCGCCATCAGGACGTCGAACGCATCCGCATCGCCGGCCGCGATGCGGTCGGCCAAGGCTTTATCTGTGTCGTCGATGGGCATGGGCAGATCCGCGTGCCAGCGAACCTACCACAAAAAAAGGAGGTTGCTCAGAAACACCATGAGCACGACGGCACCGCGGGCCACCCTCGCCAGGCCACGCTCAGTTGCAGCCGCAGCCGCCGCCGCCCACACCGCGCCCACCACTGGCGGCTTCGCGGGTGAAGTAGACGTGTTCGCTGAACGTGTCGCTCAGCGGATCGCGATCAGGCCGCATGGTGTAGTCGGCCAGCGTGCCGCGTTGCCATGGCTTGACGTTGGCGCAGCCGACGACGCCCAGGACCAGCGCAGCGGTGGCCACGGCTAGCAGAGCGAAGGATATCAGGCGTGGGTTGATCATTTTTCCACGAGCAGTTGCTCGATTTCCTGTTGAAGTTGTTTGACCGACTCTGCACCCCGGAAGCCCATGTGTGCGAAGCGGATCACGCCCTTGCGATCCACCAGGAAACTCGTGGGCATGGACTCCACCCCGGCGGCGGTCACCAGTTTCTGGCTGGCATCACGCACGGTGGAGAAGGTGACAGGATGCTCCTTGAGGAACTTGTCCATCGCTTCGCCTTTTTCATCCACGCTCACGGCCACGATGGTCAGGCCGCGCTCGCCGTAGGTCTTCTGCAGCTTGTCGAGTTCCGGAAACGAGTGTTTGCACGGGCCGCACCACGAGGCCCAGAAATCCACCAACGTCACGCGGCCGGCCAGCGCGGGCACGGCGCCTTCGAGCTGAAAACTGCCCAGCGCCGGCAGGCGGTCGGCCACTTTCCAGACGGCAAAGGCGGGCAGGACGGCCGCCGCGCCGAGCAGGGCCGCCAGAGCGAAACTACGCGCTGATTTTTTGGGCTTTGAGTTCATAGGCTTGGAATCTCCGGGATTGAAACAGTCCGTGCTCGCTCCAGAGGCAACCGGCGGAGCCGGGCGTCTGCTCGAAAAGCTGCTGTGCCGCGCCCGCGCCCAGGATGCAGGCGGCCGTGGTCAGAATGCCCGCCTCGGTGCAGGTGGGCGCGATCACCCAGGCCGAGCGTATATCGTTCCGGGCCGGGCGGCCGGTCCGCGGATCCACCAGGTGGCTATAACGACGTCCGCCGATGAGGGCAAAACGGCGATAGTCGCCCGAGCAGCAGATGGCGGCGTTATGCAGACCCACGCTGCTCCAACACGCGTCGGGCTGCTCCGGGTGTTCAAGGCCGATGCGCCAGTCGCCGCCCTCGGGCGGCGAGCCGGCAGCACGCACGTCGCGGCCGAAATCCACGAGGAGGTCCACCACGCCCCACTGACCCGCCAGTTCCACCATGCGATCGACGGCGTATTCCTTGCCGATGCCACCCAGATCCAACTGCATGCCGGCGCGCGGCAGGCGGATCCGGCCCGGCGCGCGCTCGACCAGCCCCCAGCCGACGCATGCGCGCGCCGCGTTGATGGCCGCCTCCGTGGGCTCGACCGCCAACGGGCGCCGGTAATCCCACAGCGCGGTGAGCGTGCCAGCGGTGGGATCGAAAATGCCGGAGGTTTTCCAGTGGAACCAATCGCACAGCGCAAACAACTCCTGCGCCCCGGACTCCAGTTCGAACCAGGTGCCGTCGCCTGCGGCGGCGTTGAGCCGGGCCACCAGACTGACGGGAATGAAACGCGAGAAGCGCGCTTCGAATTCCGCCAGCCAGCGCAAGGCGGCCTCGCGAAAGCCGGCAGCCAGGACGGGATCCGGCGCGCGGAACAGGATGCTGTTCTGCGTGCCCAGCGCCGGAAAGGCGAGCCGGGTGTAGTCACCCTGGCGCTGCGGCGGGGCGTCCGCCATAAGCTCGTACAGACGAAGGGCGGTCAGAACCATAGGGTTGCTCCCACCATGACGATGGTGGCCGCGGGATAGGCGTCCTGCGAGGTGACGCCATCGCGGCCTTCCTGCTGGTAGCGCTCGAAATCCACGTCGAACGACAGGCGCTCGCCCGGTTTCCAGATCAGTTTCAAGCCATAGCCCAGCGCGGTGAGGTCGGACAGGCGATAATCGGCGGAATAGAACTCCGGCGCGCCCGCGAATTGTACGGCGTAGAAATTGGCAGCGCCCTGCTGATAATAACGCAGCATCGGACGGAGGATGAAATGCGCGCCCAGTTTCTGGTACCACGCGAACGTCACCGTATGAGCCATGATACCGAAGGAGTCGTGGTAGTAGCGGTAGCTCACCTCGGCGCTGGCGTCGGCCGGTTCGATGTAGCGGTTCAAGGCCAGATAGACGACCTGCTTGTTGCGGCTGTCCGGGCGCTTGTCCGGCACCAGCGTGCCGTCGACTTCCGCCACCTTGTAGGGATCGGACAGGTAACCCGACGATTGCCCGAGCGTGATATTGGCCGTGATGAACGTCTGTGGATCGAGCAGTTGCGTGACGCCGACCATGCCTTCGTACGAATTCTTAGACGTTGCGTCCGGCTGATAGAACCCTTGCACCGTATCCAGGTTCACCGAGGCCCCCAACAACAGCGTCGTGTTCTTCTTGTTGAAGTCGATCGCATCGCGCAGCGCCAGACCTTTGGAAACGTAGTCGGACTCGGTGCTGTAGGCTAACTGCACATCAAAGGTGTGCTGCTCCCAGGTCTTGATCAAATCCAACACGAGACCCAAGCGATGATCACTGGTGTTCGCCTTGGGCACCGTCTGCTTGGTACCAGCCGCGGGCGCGGCGGCGGTACTCGCGGGCGTCGCGGTACTCGTACTGCTTGAGGAACTCGCAGGCGCTGACGACGAGGAAGAACTCGATGAAGGCGCGCTGGACGACGAAGGCGCGGGGGCCGGTGCTGGCGTCGGCGCAGGTGTCGCCCCGGCCTTGGCCCAGGTGTTGAACGGAAGCGACCGGATACCGCTGACCCCCCCGACCCGGACCAGACGCCGGTCATCACCCTCGGATTCGTGGTCGTGTTGCGTGCTGGTGGGTGCAGGCGTCACCGTGGTCGTCGTGGGCCTTGTGCTGCTGGTCGAACTGGCCGGCGCTGCGGCCGGCGTGGCGGCTTTGGGGGCGGCCGCAGGCGGGGCACCGGTGGGTGTCGCGCCGGATATCGCATTGTAGATGCCTTCGAGCTTGATCGTCCAGGTCGGGGCCAGTTCATGCTCCAGCATGACGGAAGGCGCGAACACTTTCACGCGATCGCCGTCCTCTTTGTAGTAGAGCGTCTTGAAATCCAGGCGCTCCTCGGCCTCCGCACGCCGCAACGTCAGCCATGGAAGCAGCAGCGCCAAGGCCATCGCCTGACCGCGTGCCGGGGAGGCCGCGAAACCGGTGGACCACTTCCACGTGCCTGTTGAATTGCTCATCTGTATTATTTCCGCTTACGTTGTTAAGGTCGTTGGAATTTAAACCTGTTATGAAGCTTAGCAAGTTATGCGCCAAGAATTTTACAGCCGGCCCCTGCTTTGAGGCATAAAAGAAAGTCCCGCGACAGGAGGTCGGTCTCGTCGCGGGGCCGGCCTTGCGGCCTCGATGACTGCGAACTCAGAAGGCGTAGATAGCGGTGAGGCTGCCCACGAAACGATCCTTGTGCCCGTACAGCGCATCGGCGGCGTCGCGGATGGTGCCGTCCGGCAGGCAGACGTACTGGATCATCGGCTTGAGCGACCAGCCGCCGGGCAGTGTGAGCGGCACAGCGAACCCGACCACCGCGTCGTTGAACGCGTTCTTCTTCTCACCGAAGTAGTACTCGTTGTACTTCGAGGTGCCGGCTCCGATCGATGCGGAGGCCACCAGCGAGGCGACGTCCTTCTTCAACTCGAAGCTCTGACTGACGGCCAGGTTGGCGTAGAAGCCGTTGGCGGAATCGAAGTCATAGTAAACGGTCAGCGTCGGTGCCAGGAACACGCCGGGCAGGCCAACCGTGCCGTAGACCTCGCGCGTGCCCGGATAGGCCTTGCTGACGGCATTGCTCCCCTCGCCCGTGGTCAGCGTCTGGTTGGGGAACAGGTACTGCGCGAACCCGCCGCCGAGGCTGATGGGACAGTTGGTGCTGCCGACCGTGGTGGCGTAGGACACCGTCAGGTCCACCTCGCTGAACTCCTTCTTGTTGTCCTGAGCATAGCTAGCGTAGGAGTTGTTCAGGTTGTAATTCGCCCACGTATTCAGCGAGAACCCGCCCTTCGACACCGTCAGGCTGGGCTCCACCACGGGCTTGTCGTTGAGGACCTGGCCGCGCCACACGTAGGCCGACAGCACGGGCAGATCGAATTCCCCGGTGACTTTGGCATCCTCGGCGCGAACGAAGCCGGAGATGGCTGCCAAGGCGGCGCATCCGGCGAAGGCTAGATTGTGTCGGTCTATGTACATGGTTCAGCTCTCCTGACTTTCGAGTATAGCGGTCTGGCCTGTTCGCGACCAGACGGAAAAATCAACCGGCGAGCCGAAGCAGCGCTCGCGCGGGGGCCGTTACGGCCAGCAAGCCAGGTTGCGAATAGCTACACGACACCGTTAACCAAAAGGATCTACAAAAAGAAAGCCCCGCGACGGGAGGGCGGTCTCGTCGCGGGGCCGGCCTTGCGGCCTTGAAACTGCAGACTCAGAAGGCGTAGCTGGCGGTCAGGCTCCCGACGAGGCGGGACTTGTGGCCGTAGAGCGCCTCGGCGCCGTCGCCGATCGCGCTGTCCGGCAGCGTCACGTACTGCAGCATCGGCTTGAGCGTCCAGCCGGCGGGCAGCGTGACGGGCACGGCCAGGCCGAGCACGAGGTCGTTCAGCGCGCTCTTGCTCTCGGCGAAGTAATACTCGTTGTACTTCTTGCTGCCGAACCCAAGCGAGGCGGAGGCGACGAGCGAGGCTTTGTCCTTCACCAGTTCGAAGCTCTGGCTGATCGCCAGGTTGGCATAAACGCCGTCGGCCGCGTCGAAGTCATAGTAGACGGTCAGCGTCGGCGCGAGGAACACGCTGGGCAGGCCGATCGTGCCGTAGACCTCGTGCGAGCCCGGATA
>CAITZM010000103.1 GCA_903896925.1 uncultured Lentisphaerota bacterium
AATACTCTTTTTTGCGCAGCGCAGTGCAGGTCGCCCCCCGGCAAAGGGCACCATACCGCCCCTGCACAAGCTTATTAATCCCAGTCAGCGCACCCCCCTCGCGCGGCGACTGGCCCTTGCGGAAGCGAATACGTCCCGCCGTGCTCCTGCCCTTTGGCTGATCCACACCCGAGCGAAGGACGAAGCAAAGGCGTGGCACCAGGCGAAAAACACGGGATCCGTCTCTCGCACCAACGCACGCAGCACCACCAACCGCGCGCTCTGCCGGTCAGCGGCCAGACGGAGGGCTCGACGCATTAGGAAGGTAAGTTTAAAATGTACTCATCCACGGGTATTTTATTCGCTTGACGACCAGAAGCGTGCTGTGCGATTTTAACTGCGTCAGCATAGATAGCAACACGGAGAATGCTCATGAGGAACTCGACGAAGTTATGGGCGGCATGCTTGATCGGCGGGACGATGATGGCTCAAGCCGCTTCGCTCACGAACAGCGCAACATGGATCAACCATGAGACCGATTGGGGTCCGACCACAAACTCGGTTGCCAAGTTCGACACTCATTTAGGCCTGCTGACCCAAGTTGTTTTCATGGTCCACTCGGACATGGACACTCAATTCCACGCAACCGAATCGGAAAACGTGGGCACCACAGGCACGGTATGGACAACGTTTACCATGTCGATTGTCGATCCGCTAAGCCTGCTGACCACCCCCCAGATGAACCTCACCTTCCCCGGGGCTTATCCGGACGGCGGTTTTTCTTTCAGGCTGGCGCCCTATGCGACAACGAACTCGCAGGTTTTCACCTCGCACTCGGATTACGCCGAAACCTTTGACTTCGGGTCGCCGGTGCTGGCGGAATTCAGCAGTTACGGTGCCGGGAGTTTGGACCTGAGCGGCTTCACCGGCACCGACACCCTGACGAGCTTTGTCGGCGGCAACGCCAATGTCGGTCAAATCACCAATGCCGGCGCTGACGTCCTGGTCATTTATAATTACGCAGCGATTCCCGAACCGGCGGCGGCCGCGCTCGCCGGTCTCGGCTGTCTGGCCTTCTATGTGCGTCGGCGCTTCCAGCAGATCCGTCGCTACGCGTAAGCGATAAGCTTCCATTGCTCAGCCAGGCGCGCCCCGCGGGGCGCGCCTGTTTGTTTTCAGGGCATCGGCAGCGACCGCCTGCTGATGGTCCGCACCTCTTTCATGAGCAGTTCTTCGCGGGTGAGGTTTTTTCATGGCGCGCAGTTCATACAGGCTTCTCCGGAGCTTTTGAGTTTGCGGCAGCGCATGGCCTGCTCTTTGTCGCTGCGACCGCCGGTGCGGGTGAGCACAGCGCGGCTACAGCCGCAACCAAACCTCACGCGGAGCGTGAGGAGCACTTTGCCAAAGCTGCCGCCATAGTAGTCATCTCGCTCCGCGAGACGCTTTTGTAAGCTGCCCTACCGGCAATCTAAAAATAAATATCCATGCCGAAATGCGGCAATTTTTCGGGTTAGTGTCACGGAAAACTCGGCGCCGTCATGGGGCAACTTGGCTGCGATGTGGCTGTGCACTTGCTTCCAAGACTGCCCCAGCCATTGCGCCTCCAGTTTGCTGAACCGTCCGGATGCAAGCAGCCAGTGAAGCGCTCGCCGCTTGCATCAAAATGACGAATGACGCCATCCACGGCGTCATTCGTCACCACCCCTCAAGAGCCGGTCACACTCAATAGAAGCCGTAGGTCCGGGTCTTCTGATTGTTGCCTTCGCTCTGCTCCGCCGCCGTGCCGCGGCTGTCGATGAAGGCGCGGAAGGTGTGCGTGCCCATGGTGTTTGGAACGGCCAGACCCGTGAAGGTCAGGATACGGGTCTCGCCCGCCGCCATCGTTCCGACGCTCTGATTGGCGTTACCCACCGTGCCGGCAGGCGCCACCGCGATGCGGTCGATGTAGATGTCCAAGTAGCCGGCATCGCCGGCAACCGGTCCGTTGTTGACCACCATGACATAAGCCGTGAATGTCCCGCCGCGCGTCAGATCAGCCGGGCTGAAACTGATGTCGCTGACGGTGAAGTCCGGCTTCTCCACGAAGGTCCCGCCGCCGCTGCCGCTGCCACCGCCACTCCCGCCGCCGCCGCTGCCACCACCGCCACTCCCGCTGCCGCCCGGCGCGGTCACGGCATAGGTCAACGTCTTCTGGTTGTTGCCCTCGCTCTGCTCCACCGTGACATTGCCGGCATCCACAAACGCACGCAGGTTGCAGGTGCCCGCGACCGGCGCCGTCAGGCCGTTGAACGTCAGCGTGGTGCTCGCGCCCACGGCC
>CAITZM010000104.1 GCA_903896925.1 uncultured Lentisphaerota bacterium
CCAGCCCCGCGAGCCACACCCACCCACAACGCGGGGCTGGAAGCCCCGCCCACCCATGCGGAAAACAAACTGCTGATGATCGCCGCGTCGCTGGAGCAGCACAGCGAACATCCGCTCGCCGCCGCCGTGGTGCGCGCCGCGCGGCAGCGCGGGCTAGCCGTCGGTGACGCCCAAAACTTCCAGGCCACCCCCGGCGGCGGCATCGCCGGCACCGTCGCCGGCCAGGCCGTGCTCGTCGGCAGCGAGAGCTGGCTGGCGGAACGCGGTGTCACCAGCCTCGACGCGCGGCAGGACGAACTGACCTCACTGCACCAGCGCGGCCAGACCACCATCGGCGTCGCCGTGGCCGGACAGCTGGCCGGCTGGATCGCCGCCGCCGACCCGATCAAGCCGACCACCGCCGAGGCGATCCGCGAACTGCACCGGCTCGGCCTGCGGATTGTCATGCTCACCGGCGACATCGCCGCCACGGCAGAGACGGTCGCGCGGGAGCTGGGCCTCGATGAGGTCCGCGCGCGGGTGACTCCGGCGGAGAAGTACCGCGTCGTGCAGGAGTTGCGCGCCGCGGGCCGCCGCGTGGCGATGGCCGGCGACGGCATCAACGACGCGCCCGCGCTCGCCGCGGCCGAGGTCGGCATCGCGATGGGCAACGGCACGGACATTGCCATGCAGAGCGCCGGCATCACCTTGGTCAAAGGCGACCTGCGCGGGCTGGTCAAGGCGATCCACCTCAGCCGCGCCGTCCGCCGCAACATCCGGCAGAACCTGTTCTTCGCCTTCGCGTACAACGCCATCGGCATCCCGCTGGCCGCCGGCGTGCTCTACCCCTTCACCGGCACGCTGCTCAGCCCCGTGCTCGCCGGCGCGGCGATGAGCTTCAGCGACGTCTCCGTGGTCGGCAATGCCCTGCGCCTGCGCCGCGCAAAACTGTGAGGCATCACAGGGCCATGCTGGTTTGAGGATGTCGCGATGCTGATCCAGACGATCTTACCATCAGGCCTTTCAAGGTCATGAACACTACGCCCGACAATCTGATTCTATTCGATGGTCTGTGCCATCTGTGCTCGTCGTCGGTCCTGTTCATCATCCGCCACGATAAAGGCGCCGTTTTCAAATTCGTGCCGATGCAATCGGAACGCGGCAGGCAGCTGTGCCATGCCGCGGGATTCGACACGACCAAGCTGGAGACCTTTCTGGTGTTCAAGGAAGGGCGCCCGCTGGCGCGGAGCGATGCCGCCTTGGAAGTCGTCAGGCACTTCGGCGGCCTGTGGCGGGGTTTGCTGGTGTTCAAGCTTATGCCCCGAGGCTGGCGCGACGGGGTGTACGCTTTGATTGTGAAAAACAGGTACCGCTGGTTTGGCCGGCGCGAGGCCTGTATGGTCCCATCCGCAGACATCAAGGAAAGGTTTCTGACATGAAGATCGTGATCCCCGGAGGAGCAGGACAAATCGGCACCCTGTTGGCCCGGGCCTTCGTCGCCGACGGCCACGAGGTCGTGGTCCTCAGCCGCAATCCAAGCCGTGCGCCTTGGCGAGTGGTCCCTTGGGATGCCGTCGCGGTCGGCGCCTGGGCGGGCGAACTCGACGGGGCCGATGTCGTGATCAACCTCGCCGGGCGCAGCGTGAACTGCCGGTATACCGCGGAGCATCGCAAACAGATTCTTGCGTCGCGGGTCAACTCGACCCGCGCGGTCGGGCAGGCCATCGCCCAAGCGGCCCAGCCGCCGCGGGTGTGGCTGCAAGCCAGCACGGCCACCATCTACGCCCATCGCTACGACGCCCCGAACGACGAGGACGCCGGCGTGCTGGGTGGTGCGGAAGCGGACGCTCCGGACACCTGGCGCTTCAGTATCGACGTGGCCAAGGCCTGGGAGCAAGCGGCCCTTGAAGCGCGCGTGCCAGCGACCCGTCTGGTGCTGCTGCGCTCGGCCATGACGATGAGCCCGGATCGCGGCGGCGTTTTCGATGCCCTGCTGGGCTTGGTCCGTTGGGGCCTGGGCGGCACCAGCGGAGAGGGGCGCCAGTATGTCTCGTGGATCCATGATCAGGATTTTATCAGGGCTGTTTACTGGCTCATGGAACATGCTGAGCTACACGGACCGGTCAACCTCGCTGCGCCCCATCCGCTGCCGAACGCCGACTTCATGCACGCCCTGCGCACGGCTTGGGGCCGCGGCTTCGGCTTGCCGGCCGCAACCTGGATGCTCGCCGTCGGCGCCGCCTGCATGCGCACCGAAACCGAACTGATCCTCAAGAGCCGTCGCGTCAGCCCGGGACGCTTGCTGTCGTCAGGCTTCGCCTTCCAGTTCCCGTCCTGGCCCGAAGCGGCCGCCGATCTGTGCCGGCGCTGGCGGCACCTGCGCCTCCTGGACCGCCAAGAGGCGACCTGACGAAATACGGCACGCGGACAGAGGCATCGCGCGGCATCCATCCCATCGAGCACCAAATGCCCGGACAAGGGCGCCGTTTCCGACGGAGCCGAAAGCTGAAACGGCGGCCGGTGGCCGCCAACGGCACGGAGCACCGCCGCTGATAACAGCTCGGCGTGCCCTGCATGGCCACAAAGCCCTCGGAATCCCGCACCCGCGCTGGCGGGTGGGTTTGATTACGGCGGCGTGACACGCCGCCCTCCAATGGAGGGCGCAGCGTCGCTGCGCCGACGAGTTGCGGGGCGGCAGCTCTCTGGCTGGCCGCTTGCTCCGACTGCGGGAACCCTGAACCAGCCCGTAACGTTTGCCTGCCAAGCTGAAACGGCACATTTATTTCTTGCAGGATATGAATCTGCCGATATTATATCCTCAAATGAAAGCGAAACCGTTCGACTTCGCCATCCTGCGGCAGCTGCGCAAGCGCGACGGGCTGACCATTCAGGACCTCTCCCAAAACACCGGCGTCTCGCCGGCGGTGATCTCGAAGCTGGAGCGCAACCAGCAGAGCGCGGAACTGGGCACGCTGTTCAGCCTGAGCCGCGCCTTCGGCATGAACGTCACGGACCTGCTGGCGCTGGCGGAGTCGCGGCTGGCCCATCGCAAAACGGAAGCCAGCCACAAGTCCGGCGATTTCACGTTCCGGGAAATCCACTACGGCAACGTCCGGCTGCTCTTCGGCACAGCCCCGGCCGGCGGGCGCACGTCCAAGCCGGAGATCCACCAGGACGACCTGGAAGTCTGCTGGGTGCTGGCCGGCCAGGTGCGCATCCGTCTGCCGCACGAGCAGCAGGTGCTCGCCGGCGGGCAGTGCATCCAGTTCGACGCCATCCTGGAGCACACCTACGAGGTGCTGGAAGATTGCCAGGTGCTGATTGTCCATCTGCAGAAAGCCAAGAGGTTCTGAGCATGAAAATCCGCCACGACCTGACGCCCGCCGCCCTGCGCCCGAAGCTGTCGCGCTTCTGGCAGCTCTCTGCGCAGAAGATTGCCGCCCTCGAAAAAACGCCTCTCCCCGGCGGCGGCGCGCCGGTCTTCACCGTGCGCGGCCGCTACACCGCGCGCGGGTGGACCGAGTGGACGCAGGGCTTCCAGTTCGGCTCGGCGCTGCTGCAATTCGACGTGACCGGCGAGGAACAGTTTCTGGAACTGGGCCGCGGCCCGACCGTGGCCCTCATGGCGCCGCACCTGACACATTTCGGCGTTCATGACCACGGCTTCAACAACGTCAGCACCTACGGCAACCTCTGGCGGCTGATGAACGCCGGCCGCATCCCTGAACATGCGTGGGAGCGCAACTTCTACGAGCTCGCGCTGAAGGTGTCCGGCGCGGTGCAGGCGCGGCGCTGGACGGCCCTGCCGGAGGGCGGCTTCATTCACTCGTTCAACGGCCCGCACTCGCTGTTCGCCGACACCATCCGCTCCCTGCGCTCGCTCGCGCTCGCTCATCGGCTCGGCCACGCGCTGTGCGAGGAAAACGACCGCCGCGTCTCGCTGCTGGAACGGCTCATCCGGCACGCGCAGACGACCGCACAATTCAACGTCTATTTCGGCGCCGGCCGCGACGCTTACGACGTCCGGGGCCGCGTGGCGCACGAGAGCATCTTCAACCTCACCGACGGCCGCTATCGCTGCCCCAATTCGCAGCAGGGCTACTCGCCGTTCACCACGTGGACGCGCGGACTGGCCTGGATCCTCCTCGGCTGCGCCGAGCAGCTGGAGTTCATCGCCACGCTGCCCGATGCCGAGCTGCAGCCGTTCGGGGGCCGGCGCGCGGTGCGCGAGCTGTTCCTGCGCCCGGCGCTGGCCACTGCCGATTATTTCATCGAGCAGACCGCGAGCGACGGCATCCCCTACTGGGACACCGGCGCGCCGGGCCTGACCCGGCTCGGCGATTACCTCAGCCGGCCCGCTGAGCCCTACAATGACTGCGAGCCGGTGGACTCCTCAGCCGCCGCCATCGCCGCGCAGGGGCTGCTGCGTCTCGGGCGGTGGCTCGGGTTCCGGGTCTCGAGTCCCGGGGCAAGAGTTTCGAGTCTCGAGTCAAAGAAGGTCGGCACGCGACTTGAGACTCGCGACATGCGACACGAGACGCGAGACACGGGACGTGAGACACAAGACTCGCGACCTGGGACCCGAGACCCGGGACGCCGTTATTGGAACGCGGGGCTGACGGTGCTGAACACGCTGCTCGACGTACCCTACTTGAGCACGTCGCCCAAGCATCAGGGTCTGCTGTTGCACTCGGTCTATCACCGGCCGAACGGCTGGGACTATGTGCCGCGCGGCCGGAAAATACCGTGCGGCGAATCCTCGATGTGGGGCGACTACCACGTCCGCGAGGCCGCCCTGCTCGTCCAGCGCCTGGCCGATGACGGCCCCTACTGCACCTTCTTCGGAGACCAGTCATGATTATCGCGGATTTGAGCCAGATCGAGGGCCGGCGCTACCCGGCGCGGCGGCGCACGCAGAATCTCGTCGGCGGTGTCTCGCCGATCCAGGCGCAGAACTTTTCCATGGGCTACGTCACGCTCGACGCCAACGGCGGACAGGTGCCGTGGCACAACCAGGAGCAGGAGGAAGTTTACTTCATCATCGAGGGCACGGCGGAAATGTGCCTCGGCGGCGAGCGGCAGACGCTGACCAGCGGACAGGCCGCGTTCATCCCTCCGACGGTTTTCCATCAGATCACCAACCTCGGCGCGACGCCGTTGAAGATGCTCTACTGCTACGGCCCGGCCGGCAACGTGGCGCACTGGCGGCAGGAGCTCGACGGCACCCTGCCGCGCGCCGGGGCCGAGGCGCCGCCGCTGCCGCCCGGCGCCGCGCCGCAGTGCACGGAAAGATAGTCTCAAGTCTCTTGCCCAACGTCTCGCGTCCAGAAAATCAACCACCAGCGACAAACGACCCGAGACCGGAAATATGAAAGGAAGACAGCATGAACGAAGTCAAAACTCATAAGCTCGGCATCATCATGAACGGCGTCACCGGACGCATGGGCACGAACCAGCACCTGCTGCGTTCGATCTGCGCGATCATCAAGCAGGGCGGCGTTAAGCTCGGGGACGCCGAGTGCATCATGCCCGACCCGATCCTCGTCGGCCGCAACGCGCAGAAGCTGGAGCAGCTCGCGCAGCGTGCGGGCGGGGCGCGCTGGACCACCGACCTCGACGCGGCCCTGGCCGACGCGAGCAACGTGATCTACTTCGACGCGCAGACCACCGACCGGCGCGTCGCGGCCGTCACGCAGGCCATCAAGGCCGGCAAGCACATCTACTGCGAGAAGCCGACCGCGCTGACGACCAAGGACGCCTACGCGCTCTACCGGCTCGCGCAGAAGGCCGGCGTCAAACATGGCGTCGTGCAGGACAAACTCTGGCTGCCGGGCCTGCTCAAGCTCAAGGAGCTGATCCACCGCGGCTTCTTCGGCCAGATCCTCTCCGTGCGCGGCGAGTTCGGCTACTGGGTCTTCGAGGGCGACACGATCCCGCTCCAGCGCCCGTCGTGGAACTACCGCAAGGAGGACGGCGGGGGCGTGATCAACGACATGCTGTGCCACTGGCGCTACGTCCTCGACAACACCTTCGGCGCGGTGCAGTCCGTTTCGTGCCGCGGCGCGACGCACATCGCCGAGCGCTTCGACGAGCAGGGGCAACCGTATAAGTGCACGGCCGACGACGCCGCCTATGCGACGTTCGAACTGGCCGGCGGTCTTCTCGCGCACTTCAACTCGTCGTGGTGCACGCGCGTCCGCCGCGACGACCTGCTGACCCTGCACGTGGACGGCACCCTCGGCTCGGCCGTCGCCGGCCTGCGCGACGTCTGGCTGCAGCCCTACAACGCCACGCCGCGCGCGGTCTGGAATCCCGACGTGCCCCAGGCCATCAACTTCTTCGAGGGCTGGCAGAAGGTGCCCGAGCAGCGCGAATTCGACAACGCTTTCAAGGCGCAGTGGGAGCTGTTCCTGCGGCATGTCGTGAAAGACGAACCGTTCCGCTGGTCGCTCCTCGAAGGCGCCAAGGGCGTACAGCTCGCGGAAAAGGGCCTAGAGTCCTGGGCAAAGCACGCGTGGGTCACCATACCGGAGCTGAAGAAGTAGAGTCTCGAGTCCCTGGTCTCGGGTCTCGAGTCAAGAGTCGCGGGTCTCGAGTTATGAGCCCGTGGCCGTCAATTGTTGTCGGATAAAAACCAAGGAGAACATCATGGCAACGATCACGCGGTTCGAGGACATCCAGGCCTGGCAGAAAGCTCGTGAATTGACGCGCTCGGTGTATCAAGCAACCAACCGTCCAGCGTTTCGACTGGACTGGCCGCTTCGCGACCAGATCCGCCGAGCGGCCGTCTCGGTCATGTCCAATATCGCTGAGGGGTTCGAGCGGGGCGGCGATCGGGAGTTCATCCAGTTCCTTTCCATTGCCAAGGGTTCAACCGGTGAAATCCGGGCGCAACTGTATGTTGCCTATGATGCAGGTTACTTGGCCCAGCAAGACTTTCAGACCTTGCAGGATGCGGCGCTGGGCACCGGTTCACTCATCGGCGGCTTTATGAAATATTTACTGGTTTCGAGGAAAGGCGGCGTGAAATTCAAATGACAAATTCGGACACGAGACACGAGACTCAAAACACGAGACGTACTGCGCTGGTCACCGGTGGTTGCCGTGGCATCGGCTTTGGTATTTCGCAGGCCTTGGCGCGCGAGGGCTTTGATCTGGCCGTGTGCGGAGTTCGGGAAGAAGCGGCTGCGGTCGAGGCGCTCGCCAAGCTGCGGGCCAGCGGACGCGAGGTGCTCTATGTCCAGGCCGATATCAGCAAGACCGCCGACCGGCAGAAACTTGTCACTGCCATTCGTGCGCGCTTCGGACAGCTGCATGTGCTGGTCAACAACGCCGGCATCGCGCCGCGCGTCCGGAAGGATATTCTGGAAGCGACCGAGGAAAGCTTCGACGAAGTGCTCGGCGTCAACCTGCGCGGACCGTACTTCCTGACACAACTGGCCGCGCGCTGGATGATCGAGCAGCGGAAAGCGCAGCCGGGGTTTGCCGCCTGCATCGTCAACATTTCGTCGGTTTCTGCGACGCTGGCCTCGACCGGGCGCGGCGAATACTGCATCTCCAAGGCTGGTGTCAGCATGGCCACGCAGCTCTGGGCGGCGCGGCTCGGCGAGTTCGGCATCCCGGTCTACGAAGTCCGGCCGGGGATCGCCCAGACCGACATGACCGCCGCCGTGCAGGCCAAGTACGACAAGCTCATTGCCGAAGGGCTGCTCGTCCAGCCGCGCTGGGGCACGCCCGACGACACCGGCCGTGCCGTGGCGATGCTCGCGCGCGGCGACCTCCCCTACTCCACCGGCCAGGTCATCATGGTGGACGGCGGTCTGACGCTCCCGCGGCTATAAATGGCGGCGGGGCGCTCCAGCGTTACTGGGCCAGATGTTTCCACCCCAGCGCCGCCAGCACCAGACCCACCACGACCAGCAGCGCGACACTCGCGTAAGGCAGTCTGCGCGCCATAGCGGCGAAGCCCGCGAAACGCCGGTGGGCTTCGCGCAGGGAGAGCGCCGCCACGGCACCGACGGTGACCAGCGTGAACGCCAGCCCGGTGCTGAAAGCCACCACGGTGGCGAAGCCCAGGGCGAATTGTTTGATCTGCAGGCAGAGCAACAGCACCGCGAAGGCGGCGGGACAGGGCATCAGGCCACCCGTCAGCCCGAAGAGCACAATCTGGGGGGTCGTCACGTGCCGCCCGGCAAACCGGGCCTGCAGGTCCTGTGCGTGCTCCAGCTCGTGCGCGTCCTGAAATTCGTGCGTGTCACCGTCATGGGCATGGTGGTGATGGTGATGCTCTGCGGCGGCGCGCTCGTCGCGGCGGATGCGGGTGAACATCCAGACCGCCATCCCGAGGATGAGCGCGCCCGTGACGACTTGAAACCAGGGCTCCAGGCCTGCGACATCGAGCTGTCCGGAGAAATGCAACCCCACGGCGGCCAACACCCAGATGACCAGTGTGTGCGAGAAGGCGGCCGAGAGGCCGAGCAGCACCGCCTGGGCAACGGTGCCGCGGATGGAAACGATGAACGCCGCCATCATCGTTTTACTGTGCCCGGGCTCCAAACCGTGCAGCGCGCCGAGCAGCACGGCAAAGGGGATGAAGAGCCAGCCCTGGCCCTGCGCGAGATATTCTTGAAAAGAATGCACGCCGGTCTCTCAATCGTCGTCTTCGCTCGCCGCGGAGAAGACGAAGGCGGCGCGGACCGGCGCGGGCATCGGCGAGTCGGGACCACGGACGCTGCGCCAGACCATCTCGTTGAGCAGCAGATCGTCGGCGGCATCTTCCCTGGCGAAGTTCATCTTGGCCGCCGCCTTGCCGCCCCACGCCAGCGGCGAGTTTCGCACATCGAGCGGAACGTTGGCGGGCTTCGCCACAAACGGCGTGACGTCGGCGGTGGCGCGGAACGCGGCGGTCATCGGCGTGGCCGCCGCGTCGAACTGCGACATCGGCTTGAGGCCCAGCAGCAGCTCCATCGTGCGCAGCATCGAGCAGGTCGAATACATCGTGGAATCCTTGCCGCGCCCGCGGGTGTAGGGGCTGATGCACAGCGCCACAGTGCGGTGCGCATCCACGTGGTCGGCGCCGTTCTGCGCATCGTCCTGGATGACGAAGATCGCGGTCTCCGGCCAGAACTTGGAATGCGACAGCAGGTCCACGAACCGGCCGACCGCGAGGTCGTTCTCCGCCACCATCGAGAGCGGCGTGAGCTTGCCGACCGAGGTGCCGTAGGTGTGATCGTTCCCGAGCCGGACGATCTGCAGGCGCGGCATCTCGCCGGCGGCCTCGAATTTCTTCATTTCTTCGGCGAAATGCTCGACGCGTTTGCAGTCGGGATATTCCAGGTCGAACCCGCGATAGTACTCATCCACATGGCCGACCAGCGCGGGGACCTTCGCCTTGGCCAGCTTGCCGTTACCGGCCTTGCCGACGTTTGCGCAAAACTCGCCGTAGCTGCGATAGGTCACCTTCGCCTCCGCGGCCTTGTCCCAGAGATAGCCGCCGGCCGGCGTGGCGATGGGATAACCGCCCTCGCTGGGGTAAGGGAACTTCTTGCTGCCGCCGTGGCCGTAGGACAGCGGCCAGAATTTCTCCACGAAATCCGTCGCATAGGCGCCCATCGTCCATTCGTGGCCGTCGGCGCTGACCTCGCCTTCGCAGTAGAGGTTGTCGAGCAACACGAAGTCGCGGGCGAGCGCATGGGTGTTCGGCGTGATCTTTTCGGGGAAGATGCAGAGGTGCGGGTCGCCGTTGCCCTCCGGGACATCGCCAAGCACCTGGTCATAGGTGCGGTTCTCCTTGATGACGTAGATGCAGTATTTGACCGGCGGCAGGTTGGTCGACGCCGGCGCGGCGCCCCGGGGCGCGCACGCCAGCGCGGTCGCCGTCCAGACCCGCAGCGCGGCCTCGAGCTCATCGCGCTTCCGCGGCAGGTCCACGATGCTGAAGGTGCCCTTCATCAGGCCGCCGATGTATTCGGCCGCCGTGGTCCCCGCCACCTTGACCGGCTGCGGCGCATGCGGGTTCGCGAACGAGGTGGCGCCCTTGCCGTTCGCGATGAACAGCTGCCGGCCGTCCAGCGAGACCCGGACCGAGGTCGGGTACCACCCGGCCGGGATGAAGCCCAGCGAACGGCTGTGGCCCGGCACGCTTACGTCGAAAACGGCCACGTTGTTCACGTTCGCGTTCGCCACGAACAGCAGGTCCTCGCCGGGCGTCAGCGCCAGGCTGTTGGGCGTGTTGCCCGGCGGCGCATCCGGCGTGAGCGTGGCGGCGAGCGTCTCGGTCGCGCGGCCCGTGGCGCAATCGAGGATCGTGACGGTGTTGCGGTTCGCATTGGCGACGAACAGGCGCAGCCCGTCGCGCGTCAGGAGCATCTCGTTGGGATGTTCCTGCGTAGGCCAGCGCGCCAGCTCGGTCCGGGTCTGCAGATCGATGACGGCGACAGCCGCCTGCGCCCACAGCGAGACGTAGAGCCGCTGCCGCTGCTCGTCGACCAGGCACGTGTAGGGGAACGGGTCGCCCGCCTGCGCGGCGTCGAGCAACTGCTGCTGACGCTTCTCCGCCGCGGCGAGGTCGAGGTCGGCCGAGGGCTGCGGCAGCGCGGCCGTGTTGGCCGGCGCGGACCTGCCCAGCGCCAGGTCGGCGCTCGTCGCGTTCTTCAGGTCCACGACGCTGACGCGCTGGCCCCAGACATTCGCGACGTACGCCGTCTTGCCGTCCCGCGTCAGGGCGATGCCGGCGGGGATGCCGCGCTCCTTGGCGGGGCGCAGGGGGATTCTTTTGTGCTGGGAGAGCGCGCCGTCGGCGAAGTTGAAGACCTGCAGCTCCTCGCTGCTGGAGCCGCTGACCAGCAGCTTTTTACCGTCGCGCGCAAAGGCGAGGCCATACCACGCCTCGCCCACCGGCCGGTTGGTCACGACGCAGGCGCCCTGCAGGTCCAGGATCGCCAGCGTGTGTTTGCCATGGCCGGCGTGCAGGATGGCGGCGAACCGCCCGCCGGGGTGCAGCGCGATGTTCACCGGGAAATCGCCCAGCGGGATCTGCCGCCCCGCGGGCTTGAGCGACCACATGTTCGGCAGCAGCGTCGTGCCGTCCGGCCTGGCGCCGGGCCAGTCGGCAGCGGAGAGCGGGCCGGCGAGGCCGGCGGCGAGCAGCAGGGCGAGCAGGGTTTTATTCATGGTTGCACCGTGGCCCGATTAACCACGGCCCGTGGCCCCGCGTCAAGAGGCATCGCAGCGGCGCGGGCGGCCCCGTGGCCGGATCCTATTGACATATCTTATTATCATGATATATTAATCCCCATGAACACGAAACCATCCAAGTGCGCCGGGCTCCCGGAGCCGGCGGAACTGGCGCGGCTGGCGGCGGTGCTGCGCCTGCTAGCCCACCCCGAGCGGCTGCGCATCGTCGCCCGCCTCGAGCGCGGCGGCGCGGCGCCCGTCCATGAGCTGATGGCCGACCTCGCCCTGCCCCAGGGGGCGCTGTCGCAACACCTCAACCACATGAAGCGCGCCGGCCTCCTGCAGGCCGAGCGCCGCGGCAAGGAAGTCTGGTACGGCATCGCCGACCGCCGCGCGGTCAGCGTCCTGCACTGCATGTGCTGCAAGAAGGAGAACCCATGAAAACGACGATCAACCATCTGGCCGTGGCCGCGGCGCTGGCCGCCGCGCTGCTCGGCGGCGCGGCGCGCGCGGTGACGCTCGACGCGTGCATCCGCACGGCGCTGGAGGCGAACCCCGACGCGCAGGCGGCGGAGGCGCGCATCGCCGCGGCCCGCGAGGCGGTGCGCCAGGCAAAGTCGGCCTGGTACCCCACCGTCACGCTAGCCAGCACAATCGCGCGCACCGACAACGCGCCGCAGGCCTTCTTCATGCAGCTCAACCAGCGCTCGGCCTCGATGCAGAGCGACTTCAACCATCCGGGCGACGTGGACAACTGGCGCAACAGCGTCGGCGCCAAGGTCCGTCTGCTCGACGCCGGGCAGCGCGGCTTCCAGCGCGACGCCGCCCAGCTCGGCGCCCAGGCCGAGGCCGCCGGCAAGCGGGCGCTCGACAACGAGCTGGTGCACCAGGTCACGCGCGCCTTCTACGGCGTCCTGCAGGCGCAGGCATTTGTGCAGGTGCGCCAGGAGAGCGTGGAGTCGCTCACCGAGGGCCTGCGCGTGGCGGGCGAGCGGCTGCGGGCCGGCTCGGCGGCCAAGTCCGACACGCTCAACCTCGAGGTCCGGCTGGCCGAGGCGCGCGAGGACCTGATCCGCGCGCAGCACGGCGTGCAGCTCGCGCTCGCCGCGCTGAACACGGCGATCGGCCGCGACGTGGCCTCGGAGACGGCCCTGCCCGAGGCGGCGCCGAAAGACGCGGCCCTGCAGGCGCCGGTGTTCGAAAAGAACCTCGACGCCGTCGAGGCGCGGCCGGAGCTGGAGGCGGTGCGGTTCGCGGCGTCAGCCCAGGAAAAGCTGCAGCGGAAGACCGAGCGCGAAAACTGGCCGACCCTGAGCGCGTTCGGCTCGGCCGACTGGGACAGCGCGGTGAACTCGGATTTCCAGCGCAGCTACTTCGTCGGCGCGGTGGCGGAGTGGGACCTCTTCACCGGCTTCCGGCAGTCGGGTGCGGCGGCGGAGGCCAAGGCGCGCACGGCGGCGGCGAAGGCTGCGACCCAGAAGGCGCTGAACAACCTGCGGCTCGACTTGAAGCAGGCGCAGCTGGAGGCGCACGAGGCGTGGGAGCGGCTCGACGTGTCGCAGCGCAGCGTGGCCAGCGCCCAGGAATCCCTGCGCATCACCAACGAGCGCTACCGCCAGGGGGCGGCGGATGTGACCGAACTGCTGACGGCGCAGGTGGGCCTGACCGCGACGCGCTCGCGCAGCACGTCGGCCTACTACGACCTGCTGGTGGCGCAGAGCAACCTGAAGCGGGCGCGCGGGGAGCTCGTGAAGTGAAACTTTCACCACAGAGGTCGCAGAGGTTTCACAGAGGTTTTCGGAGGCATGAGTTCCTCTGTGACCTCCTGAACCTCTGTGGCCTCCGTGGTGAACAAAAGGAACTGACATGAAAAAGAATTATCTGGTTTTGGCGGGATTATTGATGCTGACAGCGTGCTCGAAGAAGGTCGGGCCGGACGAGGCCGTGCAGGCCGCGCCGGGCGTGCCGCTGCCCGCGGGCGCGGCGACCGTCACGGTCCAAAGCGAGCCGGTCGCGCCGCGCATCGAGATCATCGGCACGGTCAGCTCCGAGCGCATCATCCACCTGAGCGCGCGGCTGGGCGCCTATGTGAAGGAGATCAACGTGGCCGCCGGCAGCGTGGTCACCCAGGACCAGACGCTGGTCGTGCTTGACGACCGGGAATTACACGACCAGCTTGCGGGCGCCGAGGCGCAGCGGCGGCAGGCGGAGAAGGAATTCCAGCGCGCCCAGCAGCTCTTCCGCGAGAAGGCGACGACCGAGCAGGCGCTGTCCGCCGCGGAAAACGCGTTCCACGCCGCGCAGGCGCAAAGCGACGCCATGCGCGTCATGCTCAGCTATGCCGTCATCAAGGCGCCGATGGACGGTGTCGTCACCGACCGGCGCATCGAGGCGGGCGACCTGGCGAACCCGGGCCAGGTGCTGCTGGCGCTGTTCG
Source organism: uncultured Lentisphaerota bacterium (assembly GCA_903896925.1). Lineage (GTDB taxonomy): Bacteria > Verrucomicrobiota > Kiritimatiellia > CAIQIC01 > CAIQIC01 > DP16D-bin41. The sequence continues at coordinate 13,592 of CAITZM010000104.1, forward strand.
ATCCGCAGCGCATGCGGCTGGAGGCGCCGGTGCCCGCGCGGCTGATCGGCAAGCTGCCGCTCCAGACCCAGGTGGACGTCAAGTTGGAACATCCCGACCGCAGCCTGCGCGGCACGGTGACGGAAATCGTCAGCGAAGTGGATGCCCTGAGCCGCACGCGCAAGGTGAAGATCCGGCTTGAGGGCTCGAAGGGCGAGATCCTCCCGGGCACGTTTGGACGGCTGTGCGTCGAGGAGACGCCGCACGCGGCCATGCTGCTGCCGGCCACGGCCATCCTGCACCTGGGCCAGCTGGAGATGGTGCAGGTGGCGGAGAACGGCCACCTCCTGCGCCGGCTGGTGAAGACCGGCCCGGCCTATGACGGACGCATCGAGATCCTGTCGGGCCTGAACGCCGGCGAGGTCGTCCTCGCCACGGCGAAGGAGTGAATGCCATGGAAGAAAAACGCTCCATCTTTTCCGGCCTGATCGAAGCCTTCCTCAAGGGCAACCTCGCGATCCTGCTGCTGATCATCAGCCTGCTCGCCGGCGCCATCGCCCTGCTCGCCACCCCGCGCGAGGAGGAGCCGCAGATCGTCGTGCCGCTGGCCGACGTCATGGTCAGCTATCCCGGCGGCAGCGCCGAGGAAGTCGAGAAACTCGTCGCCTCCCGCCTCGAGCGCATGCTCTACCAGGTGGACGGAGTGGAATATGTCTACTCCATGAGCCAGCCCGGCCAGGCGGTGGTCACCGTGCGCTTCTTCGTCGGCGAGGACCGCGAGAAGAGCCTGGTCAAGCTCTACAACAAGATCTCGCAGAACATGGACAAGGTCACCCCGGGCATCGCCGGCTGGGTGATCAAGCCGATCGAGATCGACGACGTGCCCATCGTCACCGCGGCGCTCTACAGCGACCGCTACGACACGCACCAGCTCCGCCGCGTGGCCGAGGAAGTGACGGCCAAGCTGCAGCACATTGCGAACAGCTCGCAGGTGACGCTCCACGGCGGCGAGCGGCGCGTGGTGCATGTCTATCTGGACCCCGAGCGCCTCGCGGCGCACGGGCTGTCCGCCCTGGAAATCGCCGGCGCGCTGAAAATGGCCAACACGCAGATGGCCAGCGGCACCTTCGCGCAGAACAACGCCGTCGTCGCCGTCGAGACCGGCGACTTCCTGCGCAACGCAGACGAGGTCCGCAACCTGCTCGTCGGCCTGCACGGCGACCGGCCGGTCTATCTGCGCGACATCGCCCGCGTCGCCGATGGCTCCGAGGAGCCCGCCACCTATACGCGCTTCGGCTTCGGCGCTGCCGCAGCCCTCCATTCACCATCCACCATCAACCATTCTTCCATGCCGGCCGTGACGATCGCCGTCGCCAAGAAGAAGGGCAGCAACGCGGTCTGGGTGGCGCGCGATGTCGAGCGCACGCTGGCGGAACTGCGCGGCAGCGTCATCCCGGATGGCGTCGAGGTCCGGTTCACACGCAACTACGGCGAGACCGCCAACGAGAAGGTCAACGGCCTCGTCGAGGGCCTGCTCGAGGCGATCATCACCGTCATCGCGCTGATCTGGTTGGTGATGAACTGGCGGGTCGGCCTGATCGTCGCGACCGCGGTGCCGATCACCTACGCGCTGACGCTGCTGGTGAACTACCTGCTGGGCTACACGATCAACCGCGTGACGCTGTTCGCGCTGATCCTGACGCTGGGGCTGCTGGTGGATGACCCCATCGTCGGCGTCGAGAACATCCACCGGCACCTGGTGATGCGCCGGCTGCCGCGCGGCCAGGCGATCCTGGCGGCGATGACCGAGGTGCTGCCGCCGATCGTCATTGCCACGCTCGCGATCGTCATCGCCTTCCTGCCGATGTTCTTCATCACCGGCATGATGGGCCCCTACATGCGCCCGATGGCCGTCAACGTGCCCATCGCCATGCTGGTCTCGATGTTCGTCTCGCTGACCATCACGCCCTGGCTGTCCAACAAGGTGCTCAAACGCGAGCCGGAAGGGCCGCCCCCCGCCCACGCCGGTCACGATGACAGCGACCTGCACAACAGCCGCATCTATCGCGTCTACAACCGCATCGTCGGCCCCCTCGTCACCTCGCCCCGCAAGGGCAAGGCGCTGCTGTGGGTGATGGGCGCGCTGTTCCTCGGCTCGCTCGGCCTCATCGTCACCGGCCTCGTGCCGCTCAAGATGCTGCCGTTCGACAACAAGAACGAGTTCCAGGTCGTCGTGGACATGCCCGAGGGCACCACGCTCGAAACCACCGACGCCGCCGTCCGCGACCTCGAGCAGTACCTGCGCACCGTGCCGGAGGTCACCGACTTCACCGCCACCGTGGGCGCCAGCTCGCCGATGGACTTCAACGGCCTCGTCCGCCACTACTACCTGCGGCAGGGCCCGCACGTCGCCGACGTGCGCATCAGCCTGCTGCCGCGCCAGGAGCGGCAGATGGCGAGCCACGCCATCGTTCTCCGGCTGCGCGCCGACATCGCGAAGCTCGCGCAGCGGCACCACGCCAGCTTCAAGCTCGTCGAGATGCCGCCCGGCCCGCCGGTGCTCGCCACGGTCGTCGCCGAGATCTACGGCCAGCCGCAGCACCGCTACAGCGACCTCATCGCCGCCGCGCGCACGGTCGAGGCGCAGATGAAACAGGAAGAAGGCGTGGTGGACGTGGATACGACCATCGAGGACAACCTGCGCAAGCTGGTCTTCCACGTGGACCGCGAGAAGGCCGGCCTGAACGGCATCGCCACCGAGGATATCGTCCAGACGGTCGGCCTTGCGCTTGGCGGCGCGCCCGCCGGCATCCTGCACGTCGCCGCGGAGCAGAACGAGACCCCGCTCGTCCTGCGCCTGCCGCGCGCCGCGCGTTCCGATGTCGAACGGCTCAAGACCATCGCGGTCAAGGGCCGCACCGGCCAGCTCGTCCAGATCGGCGAACTCGGCCGCTTCGAGGAGCGCGTGGAGGACAAGACCATCTTCCACAAGAACCAGGAGCGCGTCGTGTTCGTGGAGGCCGAGATGGCCGGCCGCGGCCCGGCCTACGCCGTGCTCGCGCTGGAAAAGCATTTCGCCGCGCACCCGCTGCCCGCCGGCATCCACGCCGACTGGAGCGGCGAGGGCGAATGGAAGATCACCATCGACGTGTTCCGCGACCTCGGCATCGCCTTCTCGGTGGCGCTCGCGGGCATCTACATCCTGCTCGTCTACGAGACCGCCTCGTTCCTGCTGCCGCTGATCATCATGCTCTCCATCCCGCTGACCATGATCGGCATCATGCCCGGCTTCTGGCTGCTGAACTTCCTCGCCAGCAAGCCGGTGATGGGCATCCCGAACCCGGTGTTCTTCACGGCGACGGCGATGATCGGCATGATCGCGCTCGCAGGCATCGTGGTGCGCAACGGCATCATCCTGATCGACTTCATCAAGCACGCCGTCGCGCGCGGCACGCCACTGCAGCAGGCGATCATCGAGTCCGGTGCGGTCCGCTTCCGCCCGATCTTCCTGACCGCGGGCGCGGCGATGCTCGGCGCGTGGCCGATCACGCTGGACCCGATCTTCAGCGGCCTCGCCTGGTCGCTGATCTTCGGCCTGTTCGTCTCCACGGCCTTCACGCTGCTCGTGATCCCGGCCGTCTACATGCTGATCTTCGGCAAGACCCAGCCTAAACCGGCCCCCGCCGGGGAGGAAAAAACATGAAAATGGTGCTCATCGTCGGCCCGCGCGAGCGGCACGCAGAATTGATCCGCCTGATGGAAACCGCAGGCGTCCCCGCCTACACCGAACTGACCCAGGTCAACGGCGCAGGCCTCACCGGCAAGAAACTCGGCACGCCCGAGTGGCCGGACCGCTCCACGCTGCTGTTCACGATCGTGCCGGACGACCGTAAAGCGGCGCTCACGGCGGCGCTGAAGCATTTTCAAACCAAGCTCTACCCGGAGGAGGGCCTGCGGGCTTTCGTCCTGCCGGTGGAGGAGGAACTATGACCGCGGAAAGGAAAACCAAAATGACAGTGCTCGTACGCATGCTCATCGGCGGCGCGCTAGGTGCGGCGCTCGGTTTTGTGATGTATAGGTTCGTCGGCTGCAAGACCGGCGCGTGCCCGATGACCGCCAACCCGTTCGTCGCCATGGCGATCTATGGCGGCATCGGCGCGATGCTGGCGGCGGGGAAATGATTTGTAGCGGCGACCTGTGGTCGCCGACGGCGGCCGCAGGCCGCCGCTACAGCGAAGAAAGGAAACGAACATGACCGTAGATAATGGAGTGCGCGTAATGGCCGGGACGTTTGTCCTGGTGAGTCTGGCCCTGGGCCACTGGGTGCATCCCGGTTGGTTCCTGTTCACGACCTTTGTCGGCGTGAACCTGATCCAGTCGGCCTTTACGGGCTTCTGCCCGGCGGCAACCATCCTCAAAAAGCTCGGGTTCAAAGAGGCGGGCGGCGGTTGCGGGTGCGAAAATAAATCTTGCTCGTAAGCCTGCCTCCTCGTCTTAATCTCCCCGCCGACCACCATGCCCGGCGGGATTGTGCGCAGGATTACGCCGAGGGTTAAGGCTACAGACCTGGATTAGAGAGGGAAAACATGCCGATTTATGAATATCGTTGCCGCAAGTGCGACCACGCGTTTGAAAAACTCGTGAGCCGCGCCGACAGCCCGTCGGGCGACTGCCCGAAGTGCGGCGCGCCGAAGCCGGAGAAGCAACTCTCCACCTTCAGCGCGTCCATGGCCTCGGCGAGCGCCATGCCGTGCGCCTCAGGCGCCTGCCCCACCCCGTCGGCCTGCGGCGGGGGCGGCTGCTCGACCGGCTCGTGCCCGTACAGCTCGAACTGAGCGAAACAACAGGCCTGTGGGCGGGAGCTCCAGCTCCCGCGAAATAAACAGCACAGACGCGGGAGCCGGAGCTCCCGCCCACAAAAGCAGAAACGACCCGCAGGAGCCGCACCCCGTACGGCGCACCACATGAACCGAGCCGCAGCACAGTGGATCAAGCACCTGCGCCTCCAGCCGCATCCGGAGGGCGGCTGGTACCGCGAGACCTATCGCGCCGCCGAGGCGGTGCCGCAGGCCGCCCTGCCCCGCCGCTATCGCGGGCCGCGCGCGTTCTCGACCGCCGTCTATTTCCTGCTCGCCGGCCGCGAGTTCTCCACCTTCCACCGTCTGCACTCCGACGAGATGTGGCACTTCTATCACGGCCAGCCGTTCCTGGTCGTGGACCTGGCGCCGGACGGCAAGGTGACCGAGCACCGGCTCGGCCTGCATCCCGGGCGCGGCGAGCTGCCGCAGCTCGTCATCCCGCGCGGGCACTGGTTCGCGGCGCGCATCGCCTCGCGGCGCGGCTTCACCCTGCTCGGCTGCACCGTCGCGCCGGGCTTCGACTTCGCCGATTTCGAGATGGCCGACCGCAGGAAGCTCTGCGAGCAATTTCCGCGGCACAAGAAATTGATCAAAGAACTGACCAGAGCAGAGTGATCCACAGAGGACACCGAGGTCAGCAGAGGTTCACGGAGGTGCTCTGTGACCTCCTCGGCCCTCTGCGACCTCTGTGGTGAAATTTCTAATTAGATAGGAGCAGCACATGAAAATCGTAGTCATCGGCGGTGTGGCGGCGGGGATGAGCGCGGCGGCGCGGGCGCGGCGGCTGGACGAGCACGCGGAGATCGTCGTGCTCGAGCGCAGCCAGTACGTCAGCTTCGCCAACTGCGGACTCCCCTATCATATCGGCGGCGCGATCGCTGAGCGCGACGACCTGCTGCTGCAGACGCCGCAGAGCCTCAAGGCCTCGCTCAACCTCGATGTCCGCACCGGCCACGAGGTCACCGCGATCGACCGCGCCGGGAAGTCCGTCCGTATCCGCGACCTGGCGACGGGCCGGGACTACGACGAAGCCTATGACCGGCTCGTGCTCGCGCCGGGCGCGCTGCCGCTGCGGCCCACGCTGCCGGGCCTGGACCATCCCAAGGTTTTCGTCCTGCGCAACATCGCCGACATGGACCAGATCAAGGCCGTCGTGGATGGCGGCGCGCAGAGCGCCATCGTCATCGGCGGCGGCTACATCGGCGTCGAGGTGGCGGAGAATTTCCGCGAGCGCGGCCTCACGGTGGACCTCGTCGAGATGATCGACCAGGTCATGCCGCCGCTCGACCCCGAGATGGCGTGGGGCCTCCAGCAGCACATGGAGCAGCACGGCGTGAAGCTCCACCTCGGCACCGCCGCCGCTGCGTTCCGCGACGTCAACGGCCGCGTCGCCGCCGAGCTGAAGAACGGCACGACGCTTACGGCCGATTTCGTCCTGCTCTCCGCCGGCGTCCGGCCGGACACCGCGCTGGCCAAGGCCGCCGGGCTGGAGCTCGGCCCGCGCGGGGGCATCCAGGTCGATGCGCACCAGCGCACATCCGATCCGGACATCTACGCCGCCGGCGACGCGGTCGAGGTCGCCCACACCGTGCTGCCGGAGGCCTGGGTCATTCCGCTCGCCGGCCCGGCGAACCGGCAGGGCCGCATCGCCGCCGAGAACATCTGCGGCCGCGCCACGACCTACAGCAGCACGCAGGGCACCGCGATCGTCAAGATCTTCGCCATGACCGGCGGCGGCACCGGCGCGACGGAGAAGCAGCTCAAGCGCGCCAATCTGCCCTACCGCAAGATCTACATCCACCCCAGCGGCCACGCGAGCTACTACCCCGGCACCGCGCCGATGCAGGTCAAGCTGCTCTTTGCGCCGGACACCGGCAAGATCCTCGGCGCGCAGGTCGTCGGCGCCGACGGCGTGGACAAGCGCCTCGACGTCTTCGCCACCGCGCTCCGCGCGGGGCTGACCGTCCAGGACCTCCAGTCGCTGGAACTCGCCTACGCCCCGCCCTTCGGCTCGGCCAAGGACCCGGTGAACATGGCCGGCTTCGTCGCCACCAACCTGCAGCTCGGCGACCTCCAGCTCTGGTACGCCGAGGACTATCCCGCGCGCACCGATGGCGGCGTGGTCGTGGATGTGCGCAGCAAGCAGGAGTTCGAGCTGTGGCACATCCCCGGCGCACTGAACATCCCGCTCGGCAAGCTGCGCTCGCAGCTCGGCGGGCTGTCCAAGGACAAAGCCCTGTTCGTCTATTGCAAGGTCGGCTTCCGCAGCTACCTCGCCTACCGCCTGCTGCGCCAGCACGGCTTCACGGTCGCCACGCTCGCCGGCGGCGCGAATACCTTCCGCGCCTGGCACAAGGACCGGATCGGGGCGGGCCAGCCGGAACAGCCGTTCCTCGCCTATGCGGAGGAACAGATCGCAGCGAAAGCAGCGGGCAACTGCCAGAGATCAGAAGTCAGCGGTCAGAAGTCAGGGGGCAGTGGGCAGACGACGGGCAAGCAAGTCAAACTGGATTGCTCCGGCGCGCAGTGCCCCGGCCCGCTCCTCAAGCTCAAGCAGACGATGGATGAGCTCGCCGTGGGCGACGAGCTCATCATGACCGTCACCGACGCCGGGTTCCTCGCCGACGCGCCCGCGTGGTGCTGCCGGCAGGGACATCAGCTCGTCAGTCTCCGGCAGGAAGGCGCACAGATCGTCGCCCAGATCCGCAAGCAGACGCCGGCCGCGGCCGGCGTGGCGGTGCAGCTGCCGACCAACAAGACGCTGGTGGTTTTCTCCGGCGACCTCGACCGGGCGCTCGCCTCGTTCATCATCGCCAACGGCGCGGCGGCGATGGGCAGCCAGGTGACGATGTTCTTCACCTTCTGGGGCCTGAACATCCTGCGCAAGCCCAAGACCCCGTCGGTACGGAAAGAATTTCTGGAGCGCATGTTCGGCTGGATGATGCCGCGCGGCGCGAACGCCCTGAAGCTGTCCAAGCTCAACATGCTCGGCATGGGCACCGCGATGATGAAAATGGTCATGCGCCAGAAGAACGTCGAGACCCTGCCCAACCTGATCGCCGCCGCACGGGCCGCGGGCGTCCACCTCGTCGTCTGCACGATGACCATGGACATCATGGGTCTGAAAAAGGAAGAGCTGCTCGACGGACTGGAATTCGGCGGCGTCGCCGCGATGCTCGGCGAGGCCGACAAGTCCAACGCCACCTTGTTTATTTAACAGCGGGCCCAGCTATTGGGAGAATATTAGCCGGGCGCACAATAGGAGCGAACGCAGTTCACACGGCGCGAGGAATTCACTATGAAATGGAAGACTTTGGACGGCGGCTGGAACCCCTATCTGGCGGGCGCATTGGCCGGACTGCTGGCGGTGGCCTCTGCGGTGGCGACGACCAAGCTGATGGGCAAGACGAGTTATCTCGGGACCTCAACAACGTTCGTGCGCGCGGCAGGCATGCTGGAGTGTGCGGTCGCGCCGGAACACGTAAAGAACAACGTCTATTTCACCAAGGAGAAGGTGCAGGTGGACTGGCAGTTCATGCTCGTCGCGGGAATCCTGTTGGGCGCGTTTGTAGCGTCGCGCACAGACCGGAGTTTCAAGCTTGAGGCTGTGCCACCCGTCTGGGCGGAGCGCTTCGGTTCGGGCGTCAGGCGGCGGGCCGTATTTGCCTTTCTAGGCGGGGTCGTGGCGATGTTCGGCGTGCGTCTCGCTGATGGGTGCCCGAGCGGGCACGGCCTGAGCGGCATGATGCAGCTTTCGACCAGTGGGTTCGTCGCTCTTTGTATGTTCTTCGGCATGGGCATTGTGGTCGCACGACTGGTCTATGGAGGCCGCCGCCATGAATGAACACGCACTCGGGCTCATCACCGGCATCGCTTTTGGCTTTTTGCTGCAAAAAGGACGCGTGCTTCGGTTCGACAAACAAGTCGGCGCCATGCAACTGCGTGACATGACGATCCTGAAGTTCATGCTCTCTGCGATCCTTGTCGGTATGGTTGGATTTTATATCCTGAAGGCTGCGGGCGTGATTTCGCTCGGGCATAAAGCGATGAACGTCGGCGCAGTGGTGATCGGCGGCCTGTTGTTCGGCGGGGGTTGGGCCGTCATGGGTTACTGCCCCGGCACGGCCGTCGGTGCACTCGGGGAAGGCCGCTGGGGCGCGATCTTTGCGATCATGGGGATGCTGGTTGGCGCAGCACTTTACGCTGAAGTATTCCCCGCGCTCCGCACTTCGATTCTCGCGTGGAAAGATTTCGGCAAGCTCGGACTACCGGAAACGCTCGGCCTTTCGCCTTGGATCATCATCCCCGTGTTCTGGGCCGTCGCGCTCGCCCTGTTTGTCTGGTTCGAAAAGAAAAAGCTCTAGAGCTATGGCATGTAGCCAGGGAAGACCTCGGCGAACACACGACCAGCCTTGGTCCCGAACTATTCCTCGCCAGCACCGCAAGACCAAGCACACCCATGTGTCTGGAGAAAGCTGCTGAGCTGCGGCCGTTCCGCGCCGCCTGACCCTGACAGCATTTCGCTGCACGCAATCCATCCACGGCCCGTCAAGCGACGCTTTCGGTAGCTGTGGCGAAGTAATCCACGATCATACCGGTGCTACGGTTGTACGCTTGCACACGATAAGCCTGACGTTCGGCGGCGGCGCCGCGATGCCCGGCGAGGACGACAAATCCAACGCCACCCTGTTCATCTAACCGCCTGCCCGAGTTTGAAAAGGGAACCGCCGGAGGAAACAATCCTCCGGCGGTGGGCAGGTGCGACGCCGGACGGCTGGTCCGAAGGGAACAGTCGCGCACGGAAGCTGGTTACTTGACTGTGATGGTCACAGTGGCCGAGTAATCCGAGAGCACGCCGGTGGTGCTGTTGAAGGCCTGCACGCGATAGGCGTAGGAGCCCGCCTGCAAGGTCTGGCTGTAGCTCGTGAGATTGGCGCCGAGGGTGGCCACCCGCGCAAAAGCGCCATAGGTCGTGCGGGTCTTCGGGGCGCGCTCAAGATAATAGCCAGTTTCGTTGTTCGCCTTATCGGCCCAGGCGAGCGTGACGGTTTTGAGGAGCGCCTTGACCGTCAGCCCGCTCGGCGCCGCCAGCACTTTGGCCGCCAGGACGACGGCGGCATCCGCCTGAACCAAGCCCGCGCCATAGAGGTTGTCATCACCCGCCAGACCCAGATCCCGGCAGGTGCTCTTGAGGATGCGTTCGACCTCCGCAGGCGCCAAACCGGGATTGACCGAAAAGATCAGCGCCGCGAGACCGGCGGTGATCGGCGCGGCAAAGGAGGTGCCGCTGCCGCTGGCATAGCCGCCGCCCAGGCAGGTCGTCATGACATTTTCGCCGGGCGCGACCACATCAATGGGTTTGCCATAGTTCGACCAGGTGGCGCGGGTGTCCGTCGCGGTGGTCGCGCCGACAACGACGATGTTGGTGGAATCAAGGTAGCCCACCGAAAGATCCAGCGCGCTGTTGCCCGCCGCAAAGCAGATCACAGCCCCCTTACCGCGGGAGTATTTCGCCGCCGTTTCGATGGTACTGGAACTGTAGCCGCTGAAACTGCAGTTGATAACCTTCGCGCCATGGTCGGCGGCGTAGGTCAAGCCTTCGGCCATATCGCTGAGATAGGCGGAGCCGACACCGTCTGCGTAGGTGATGCGGATAGGCAGGATTTTGACGTTCCAAGCCACACCCGCCACGCCCAAGCCGTTGTTGCCGATGGCACCCACAAACCCGGCCACCATCGTTCCGTGGCCAAAGGTGTCTTCGACATAGGTGTTGTTCAAATACGTATTGTAGCCCGGCAGGATCAAATGGGCAGCCAGGTCGGGATGGGCCGTCTGGACGCCGGTGTCGCACACGGCGACGATGATATTGGAACTGCCGGTGGTGAGGTCCCAAGCCGCGGGTGTATGTACAGCCCAATGCCACCACTGCTGCGCGAAGAAAGGATCGTTGGGAATGCCCACCGCCTGCACTTCGTAGTCCGGTTCCGCCCAGTCCACCGCACCGCTTTGCATCAAGCGCAGGGCCAAGGCTTCCTCGGATCCAGCCGGTGCGAAGGGGGTTTGCGCGCGGACCGCGCCCTGGCGCAGTTGCTTGTCAAAGCGCAGCCCGGCGCTCTGGCAGATCTGCCGCAACACCAGTTGCTGCGCCGGGGTGGCGTCCTCACGCAACTGATAAAGCACGGTACCCGCACGGCGAGCGTGCCCTTGATTTTCCGGCCGCGCTCCGGCTGGAGCGGCGCCGCTGTCCAAGATCAACCCTACCGCTGCAATCAACCCCACCCAAAGACTCCGCTTTGATGCTGTCATAATGATGCTCATCTCGTTGTCAGTTTCCTGCTGATATTAAAGCGCGCCGCCCGGTCCGGCGCGGTACGGTAGCGCCGGAGGCCAACGCCTCCGGCGCCATCTCTCGTCGCCCACCTTACTTGGGCAGGCAGGAGCCATCCCGCAGGCGCAGCCGGTCACCCGTGCCCGCCGCCGCCGCACCCGTCGTGGCCGCCGTGCCGGTCACGCAGGAACCGTCCCGCAGGCGCTGTCGGGCACCCACCCCAGCCGCGGTAGCGCTCGCCGTGCCCGTCACGCAGGAGCCATCCCGCAACTGCTGCCGGGTCTGCGTCGCTGTTTCCGTGCGCGTGACGCTGCCATTGGCCTGGCCACCGCGATATTGCGGCCCCTTGCCACCGCCGCCACCCGCCGCGAGGCTGGTGCCGGCCAGCAAAACCGTCGCCACCGCCACGCCGCCCGTGATAACCATCCGATGCCACTTCTTCATTGTGCTTCTCCTGGTGATTCCGCTCCGCGTCATCCGCTCGAGCACACGCCCGGGACCAATGATCGCTTCATTAGGGATTACACCGCCCTCCCCTGAAAAGTCACCTGACGGAGCGCCGTGACTTTCCGCAGGGGTGCGGTGTATACAGGGTGCAGGCATTATGGAACGCAACGATACAGATTTGGTGGCGCTGTGCCTCGCGGGACACCGCGAAGCCTTCGCCGAGTTGGTGGACCGGCACCAGCAGGCGGTCTTCAACCTCGCCTATCGCATGACCGGCAGCCATCAGGATGCTGCCGATCTGGCCCAGGAGGCTTTCATCCGCGCGTATCAAAAGCTCTACAGCTACAAACCGGAGTACCCCTTCAAAAACTGGATGCTGGGCATCTGCGCCAACCAGACGCGCAACCGGTTCCGCAGCGAGGCGCGCCGGCGCGCTCTGGAAACGCAGCATATGGAGGAGTCCGTCACCGAACCGGAACCGCAGGACCCGCGGCAAGCTTTGCTGGAACAAGCCCTGCAGCGACTGCCGGAACAGGCGCGCGTGCCGCTGGTGCTCAAGTATATGGAGGGCCTTTCCATGGAGGAAATCGCCCGTTCCCTGCACCTCGGCTTGAGCGCCGTCAAGATGCGCCTCCTGCGCGGCCGGGAGGAATTACTGCGACTGGTCCATCAGCTGCAGTTGGATGGAGGAAGGGAATCATGAACACACCGTCCCCGGAAAAAGACCCTTTGGAAGCCTTGCACGGCCTGCGTCAGCCGGCCCCGGCTGACTTTACCCGGCGCGTCATGAACGCGCTGCCCCCGGAACCTGAGCTGCCCCTGCACATCAGCCTGCGCCGGCTCTGGCCGGAACGCGGGCGCTGGTTTTTGCCCGCGTTTGCCGGCGCGGCCGCGATGCTGTTGCTCTCGACACTGCTGGTCTTGCATCCGCCCCACGAGCCGAGCAACCGCGTTACCGTTCATTTTGAGATCCATGCCCCGGATGCCCAGCGCGTCGAACTGGTCGGAACGTTCACCGGTTGGCAGACAGGGCAGATGCAACTGACCGGCCCCGACGCCTCCGGGCACTGGACGACGGATGTAAAACTGCCGTCGGGACGGCATGAGTACAGCTTCCTGGTGAACGGCCAGCAGTGGGTGACCGATCCGCGCGCCGACGTGCGGCGCGACGATGGCTTCGGCCGCGAAAACGCCGTGCTTGAATTTTGAAGGAGAACTGAAGATGAATGTTTTTTTAACCAAACGGCTGTGCAGCACCGTGCTGCTGGCGCTGCTGGCGGCGGTCGCCGCCGGCGCGCAAGCGCCCGACCCTTGGGCCGCCCTGCAACAGGAAAACACCGGCACGGCGAACGCGGGTTATGCCCTGCGCCTCCGCCAGCAAGGCTTCACGCCCGACCAGGCCCGCCAGACACTGGCCTGCCTGACGGATGCCCAGCACCAAGGGCTTCCGTTGCCGGCTCTGACTTCGCGGCTTGAGGAAGGTCTGGCGAAGAAAGCCGATCCGCAGGCGGTCATGGCCGCCGTACAAACACGTCTGCGCGTGATGACGCAGGCCCGCACCCTGTTGCAGACTGCGCAGTATGACTCGACCCCCGATATACCGCGCAACGAATTGCTCACCGCCACGGGGCTCGCGCTGGAAAGCGGTGTTCCGACCGATGACCTGGCATCCACCCTGCAGCGCGGCAAGGGTCAGAATGCCCTGCGTCTCAAAAGCATCATCGAAGCTGGCGAGAGCCTGCGGCTGGCGGGCGTGGATCGTGCCACGACGCAGTCTCTGATGAATGACTGTCTGGAGCGCAACCTGCGGCGGATGGAAGTGATCCGTGCCGTGCATTACAGCATCCAACAACATCGCGGCGGCATGAATGGAGAAAACATCCGCCGCTCGCTCTGGGGCGGTAATGCCGCCACCGAAGGCACACGCGGCCGGCGCGGTGGCGGTCAAGGCGGGACCGGGAACTGCGAGGGCAGCGGTGTCGGCACGGGTAACGGTTGGCGGGGCGGCGCTATGAACAGCCCCGCGGGGGGGCTGGCTCCAGCGACCGGCGGAACGGGCGGCGGCGAGAGCGGTCGTCCGGCGACACCCGGAGGGGGCGGCGCGGGCAGCGGAGGCGCTCCCGCCTCCAGCGGATCCGGCAACAACGGCTCCATGAATGGCGGCACTACTCCCGCCGCCGGAGGCGCCCCTGCTGGTGGCCATCAGTATATGGGCGGTACCCGATGAAGCAGCGCTGCCGCAGTCCTTGGATAGGGCTGCTGTCTCTGGGCACACTGTTGACACCGCATGGCCTCCATGCGGCTGATTGGTTTCTGGCGCCCCGGCTGACCCTGGAAGCCGGCTATGAAGACAACCGCTTCGTCATGCCCACTGCACTCACCAACACCGAAAGTGCAGCCTTCTTGCGGGCTACGCCAGCCTTAAGCCTGCATCTCCTGGCAGGCAGCGGCACCGAACTCAGCCTCGGGGCTTCCGCGGCGCGCACCGAATATCTGCAGAGTGGTTTTGACACCCGGGAAGACGCCGCCGCCTATGTCGAGTGGTGGCAGACCGCCCGGTTGCTCGAAGGCGGGGTTCGTCTGGCGGGCGGCCTCGCCCGCGATACCGCGTTGCCGGAGGACGACATCCGTTGGCTCGCGGCCACACCCTCCTTGCGTTACACCTTGCCCGCGCCCGACTGGCAACTCACCGCGCAGGCACGGTTCAGCTGGGCCGACTATGACAGCCGCCTGACTACCGACGGCACCTTGCAAAGCGATCAAACATGGGAAGCCCGCCCCGGCCTGCGCTGGCTGCCGACGCGCGACCTCGCCCTGTGGAGTGAGTTCTATTACGAGAACAACAGCTCCAATGAGGGCGCCTTCAATTACCACGGTGCCGGCGTCGCTGTGGGGGCCAGCTTCTGGCTTACGCCGCGCGGCCAGTTGGCCACCAGCTTTCAATGGGGCACGCGTCTCTTTCCAGATGGCACCGACGAGACGGGGAGTCTGGCCGAACGCCGCGACACCCCCCTGCGCGCCGAAATCAGTTATACGCACCGGCTCCTGCCCTGGCTCGATCTCTTCTGCTCCGGCACTTGGTACACCACCGGCAGCGACCAACCCGTCCAGGATGTCACCGGCTGGGCCCTGCAAGCGGGCGTGACCCTCGCGCAGGATTTTGAGCTATTTTCTTCCCGTCACTGATCTGGCCACGCTGGTTTCGTTCGCTGCGCCGCGATGTCTGGCGAAACCGAAAAATCCCAGGCCGCGTTGTCCCGCTGAGGCAGACGAAAGCAGTCGATCCACAGATGGCGCGGATTGACACAGCTTGAAAACAGCCGTGCTGTAACCGGGATCGTTGATCCCGGCCAACCCGTCCCCACCAGGGCCGGTGTCGACGGCCCCGGCTGCAGCAAACAAAACCACCGGCTGGTGCTGGGCGAGCGGCGATTTTGCGGGAATGCGCCAGCGGAGGATAAAAGGGGACTCAAGGGACATAGGCGACGTAAGTGTTCTTCCGTCCTTTGCAGCGGTCCTTTAGGTCCCTTGAACTTCTCCCGCAACCAGCCCAACCCTCTCGGCTTGGCGTTGCTGGGCTGTTTCAGCTGCTCAGCAGCTTGGCCCGTGAGGCTGGGTGATGGCGGAGTCCCAGCAAGCTCAGCACTGACGGGGTTCAGAAAGCTTGCGAATGCCCTGCTTGCTTAGAGCGAACCGCGAGGCGGGCGCGGGTCATGCGCTCGCGCAAGCCGCCCTCTTTGAGAAAATCCTGCTCGAGTCGGCGGAGCTGCTGGTCCAAGAGATAATTGGTCTGATGAATCAGGCAAATCAGGATATTGGCGACGACCTCCGAGGGGCGGGTTTCAATGTAGGTCCTATAGGACTCATAGGTCGCATTATTCTGCGCCCCCAACTTGCGCACAAAAAGCGTTTCCTTGGAATCCTTGGCCCAGAGGATAAGGCTCCGCACGCGCAGGAAGTCACGGTAATCTTCGAGCAGTTCCTCCAAGCTGGCGCGGGCGACGTTGGTCAGTTTGATCTCGGTTTCTTTGGAAGTGCCGGAGGCTTGGCTGCCTTCGAGGATGTTCTGCTTACCGGAACGGGCGGCCTGCACCATCTGGTCATGGGTGCGGGAGCGTTTGTCCACGAAACGGTCGCAGAAATGCACCGTGCCGTCATAGACGATGCGGGCTTTCTGGAACGAGAGAAGTTGCTCGTAGCCGCCGTGGGCGGGGATGAAGCCGGCGTGGGGAGGAAGGGACGAAAGAGACCCAGGCGACGCAAGTGCCTTTTCGTCCTTTGAGGTCCTTTGGGTCCCTTGAACCTTTTCCTCAGCCATATCCCATTCCTCCTTGGCGCTGGGTGCCACCCAAGGCACATTCAAAGACTAGCGGGTGTGCGCGGTTGCTGACAAGCCCATTCCTGGCTCAGCGCGCGGCCGCAACCACAGAGAAGGCTTGCCGGGGTCGGGTTTGTCTGGCAGAACCACGCGGATGACTGAGCGCACACCAAGAATCACGGAAGACTGGCTTTCGCTGTGGACCGGCCTCGCGGTCTTTATCTTGTCCTTGGGCGTCTTTCTGGGCGCCGACCTGCTGGGCTTTGGGGCCAAGGTCGGGACGTGGACCAACCTGTCCCAGGCGATCACGCCGGTGGCGGCTTCGTGCCAGTGGATGCCCGCCTGGCTGTCCGTCGCGGCCACCTTTGCGTTCCTCGGGCTGGTGGTCGGCACCGGCCACTGGCTGCTCGGCGGCAACCTCAAGCAGTTCGCCGTGGCGTTCACGCTGGCGTTTGCCATCAGCTTCGCCTGCTGGGTGCTGGGCAACCACGCCCACATCGCGGCCACCACGCCGGCGGAGTTCAAGAAGTTCGGGATCACCTGGTCGCTCAAGCTGACGGGCGAAGCGGGGTTCGTGTTCGCGCTGCTGGCGGGCCTGATCATCGGCAATTTCTTCCCCCGGCTCGCAGGCGCGCTCAAGGCAGCCGTGAAACCGGAACTCTTCGTCAAGGCGGCGATCGTGATCATGGGCGCCGGCGTCGGGATCAAGGCGCTGGAAAACTCCGGCCTGGCCTGGGGGATCATGCTGCGCGGGCTCTGCGCCATCATCGAAGCCTACCTGATCTACTGGGCGGTGATCTATTACATCGCCCGCAAGTGGTTCAAGTTCAACCGCGAGTGGGCCGCGCCGCTGGCGTCGGGCATCTCCATCTGCGGCGTGTCGGCGGCGATCGCCACCGGCGGCGCCATCCGGGCCCGGCCCATCGTGCCCATCATGGTCTCCTCGCTCGTCGTGATCTTCGCGGTGGTGGAGCTGCTGCTGCTCCCCTTCCTGGCACAGACGTTCCTGTGGCAGGAACCGCTGGTCGCGGGCGCGTGGATGGGGCTGGCGGTCAAGACCGACGGCGCGGCGACGGCGGCGGGCGCGATCACCGACGCCTTGATCCTGGCCAAGGCGGCGGGCCACGGCGTGCTGTACGAGAAGGACTGGATCCTCAACACCGCCACCAGCATCAAGGTCTTCATCGACATCTTCATCGGCATCTGGGCCTTCGTGCTGGCGTTCATCTGGGCCAAGTACATCGAGAAACGGGAAGGCGACCAGGTCCGCGCCATCGAGATCTGGCACCGGTTCCCCAAGTTCATCATCGGCTATGTCCTGACCTTCGGCCTCTTCCTGGCCGTGGGCCTCGCGTGCCCCACCCTGGTCAAGGCCGAGCGGACCGTGCCCGTGACCCGGGACGTGCAGGTGACCGATCCGATCACCGGGCACCTGCGCGTGGATAAGGTGCCCGTCCTGCGCGAGGTCACGACGCTCGACCCCGGCACGGGCCAGGCCACACGCACCGCGGTGCCGGAGACGAAGAAGGAAGTCAAACCCGGGCCGGCCAAGAGCGCAACGGAGCAGGCCAATATTTTCCGCGTGCTGTTCTTCTGCCTCACCTTTTTCACCATCGGGGTGGTCTCGAATTTCAGGAAGCTCTGGGAGGAAGGCATCGGCAAGCTGGCGGCCGTCTATGTGGTGGGCCTCTTCGGCTTCATCATCTGGTTCGGCCTGATCATCTCCTGGGTGTTCTTCGGCGGGGTGCATCCGCCGCTGGTCCACCCCTAACGGGAACACGACGTATGGCTGACGAACCTAAAATCGGCGAAGAACTGAAGAAGATGCAAGAGGTGTACGAGCCCTTGCTGCCGGTGGAGAAGAAGCTGATCGGCTGGAGCCTGGGGCTCGGCCTGACGCTCCTGGTGGTCCTGTATTTCGTCAGCAAGTTCCTGCCCGTCACCCACTCACCGCTGTAAAGCGGCCACGACGGGCCCCTGCCCCGCCCGCGCCCACCGCCACGCGGTTCAGTTTCCGCGCCGCGGTGGCCAGTCCGGCGCGGAATATGCTATGGAATACGGCTCTTATGCTGCGGTATGTAACCTTGCTGATGGGTGCGTTGCTGGTGGCGGCGGCGGTCGGGCGGGCCGATGAATTCGACACGCTGCGCCAGCGCTGGCTGGACCTGCAGCTTGGCCCGACCAACCTCGACCTCGCCGACACCGATGTCGCCGCCCATCTGACCGCGCTGGCGGCGTCGGCCCAGCATCACTGGAGCACCCTGCTTACGGGGCCGGGCCGGACCGCCCTGTGGAGCGATGCAGCGAAGTGGACCAACACCTCGGCCGATATTTCGACCAGCTACAACCGGCTGCGCACGCTGGCGCAGGCGTGGGCGGCGCGCGGCTCGGCGCTGCAGGGCAACACGAACCTGCTCGCGGCCATCGTCGGCGGCTTGGACTGGATGCAGGCCAACGTCTACAACGCCGCGAAGACGGAATACGACAACTGGTGGGACTGGGAGATCGGCGCGCCGCAGGCCCTCAACGACACGGTGGCGCTGGTCTACACCCAGCTGTCCGGGGCGCAGCTGACCAACTACATGGCGGCGGTCAACAAGTTCACGCCGACGGCGAACCTGACGGCGGCGAACCAGGTCGACAAGGCGCTGGTGATCGCGGTGCGGGGCGTCCTCCTCAAGGACGGCGCGAAAATCGCCGCCGCGCGCGATGCCCTCAGCAGCGTGTTCCCCTACGCCGACAGCGGCGACGGATTCTACACCGACGGCTCGTTCCTCCAGCACACCTATCACCCCTACACCGGCAGCTACGGCAGCGTGGTCCTGGGCCATCTCGCCCCCCTGCTGCAGTTGCTGGACGCTTCGACGTGGCAGGTGACGGACCCGAACCGGACGAATGTCGTCCGCTGGGTGTACGACTCGTTTGCCCCGGTGATCTACCAGGGCGCGCTGCTCGACAGCGTCCGCGGCCGCGCCATTTCGCGCTGGAGCAGCACCGGCCACGCCGCCGGCGCCGACGCGATCGCCTCGATCATCCGCGTCGCGCAATTCGCGCCGGCGGCCGACGCGGCCGCGCTCAAACGGCTGGTGAAGTCATGGATCCAAGCCGACACCGCGCGCAACTTCGTCAGCGGCGCTGCGTTGCCCATCGTGCCGCTGGCCAAGACCATTTTGAACGACGCCGGCATCGTCCCCGCCGGCGAGCGGGTCGGCCACTATCATTTCGGGCACATGGACCGCGTTGTGCATCTGCGACCCGGCTGGGGCGTCGCTTTGTCGCTCTCCTCGGCGCGCATCGCCAACTACGAGTCCCTCAACGGCGAGAACCTGCACGGCTGGTACACCGGCGACGGCCTGGTCACGCTGCTCAACAGCGACCTCACGCAAGGCGACGGCGACTACTGGCCCACGGTCAACCCCTACCGACTGCCGGGCACGACCGTGGACACGCAGACGCGCACCAACGCCGCCGGGCAGGGCTGCCGCAACGCCACCGGCCGGGCGGGCGGCGCTGCGCTCGAGGGCCTGGGCTGCGCGGGCATGCGCCTTGCGGCGTGGAACAGCACGCTGACCGCCCGGAAAGCGTGGTTCCTGTTCGACGACGAGATCATCTGCCTCGGCGCGCGCATCGCCAGCACGGATGGCCGCACCATCGAGACCATCGTCGAAAACCGCAAGCTGTCTCCGGGCGGAACCAACTGCTTCCTCGTCAACGGCATCGCCCAGCCCGCGACGCCCGGCTGGGCCGGAGCGCTGACCAATGCGACCTGGGCCGCGCTCGCGGGCAACGTCCCCGGCGCCGACCTCGGCTACTATTTTCCGCAACCGGTGACCGTGCGCGGCCTGCGCGAGACGCGCACGAACGCGTGGTCCTGCATCAATACCTCCGGTCCGACCAATCCGGTGAGCAACAGTTTCCTGACGCTCTGGTTCGATCACGGCACCAATCCGGCCTCAGCCACCTACGCCTACACCTTGCTCCCCAACCGGAACGCCGCGCAGGTCGCCGCCTATGCGGCCAGCCCCGCCAGCCTCATCCTGACCAACACCGACTGGGCGCAGGGCGTCACCAACGCCGGCCTCGGCCTGACGGCGGTGCACTTCTGGAACGACAGCACGAACAGCCTGGGCGGCATCACGGTGGATAAACAGGCGGCGGTCATCGCGCGCCTGAGCAACACCGTCTTCAGCCTCGCGATCGCCGATCCGACGCAACTGAACTCCAACAGCATCAACATCACCTGCGAGCGCGCGGTCACCCGCTTGATCGCCGCCGACGCGGGCGTGACGGTGGTACAACTGGCGCCCCAGCTGAAGTTCGCCGTCCAGGTGGCGGGCGCGGGCGGGAAAAGCTTCCACGCCACCTTCTCCACCGCGCCGCTGACGCTCTACCCGCTCACGGTGCTGACCGCCCCGGCGGGCGCGGGCAGCACGGCGGGCGGCGGTAACTACCCCGCCGGCAGCAACGTCACCGTCTCCGTCGCGCCCAACGCCGGCTGGCAGTTTCTGGGCTGGAGCGATGGCGGGCACGACAATCCGCGGAGCGTCGCCGTGCCCACCGGCGGCGTGACCTGCACCGCCATCTTCGGCTCGCCCGCCGCCATCGCGCAGGCGGTGGAGGCGACAAATGTGTCCTGGACACTCGGCGGCAACGCGGCGTGGTTCATCCAGACGGCGACGAAACACGGCGCTTCATCGGCCGCACAGAGCGGCGCGATCGGCACGGGCCAGCAGACCTGGATTCAGACCACGACCAACGGCCCCGGCTCGCTGATGTTCTGGTGGAAGTCGTCCACGGCCGCGGCCAACACGCTGCAGTTTTATATCAACACCCAACTCGTCAGCCAGCTCTCCGGCAACACCGGCTGGAACCAGTACGTCGGTTATATCGGCACTTCGAACCAGGTGACGCTCAAGTGGGTCTACACGAAGAACAACGCCGTCGTTTCCGGCAACGACGCCGGCTGGGTGGATGAGGTCAACTGGATGCCGTGCCCCTACGCGGAGCATGTGCCGTTAATTTTCTATCAGGATCCGACGGGCCTACTGGCGAGCTGGGTGATCGGCACCAACGCCAGCTTCCAGTTCGCACGCATACTCGCCAACACCGGCGGCTGGGCGCTCAAGTGCGCCGGCGACGTCGATGGCGACACCGTCAGCGACCTGCTCTTCCAAAATGCGGCCGGCGACGCCGCGGGCTGGTTCATGAACGCGGATGGCTCCACGCGCAGCGCCCGGTACTGGTTCAACCTCAGCGGTTGGGACATCAGAGCCTGCGGCGACTACGAAGGCCTCGGCCGCGGCCAGCTGTTCTTCCAGAACGCAGCGGGTGTGACGGCGTATTGGCGGCTCGACACCAACGGCAACTACTTGGCGGCCGTCCCCGTGGGCGTCATGCCCGGCTGGAAACTGCG
>CAITZM010000105.1 GCA_903896925.1 uncultured Lentisphaerota bacterium
CGTCTTCTCGCTCGTCGAGCGGAACAGGAAGCCGATCAGCGGGATATCGCCCAGCAGCGGGATCTTGTTCTCCGCCTTCATGCGGTCCTGCCGGATCAGGCCGCTGATGACGATCGTGGCGTTGTCGGGCACAGTGACGGTCGTCTCCACGCTGCGCTTCGCGATCGTCGGCGCGAAGTCGCCCGAGGGCCCCGCGTCGGTGATGGATTCGATGCTCGGGCTGAGCTTCATCATCACCTGCTTGTCGGGATTCACCTGCGGCGTGAACTTGAGCTTGATGCCCACATCCATGCGCTCGATGTTCTGGATCACGTCGCGCGACGTGCCCGAGCCGCCCTCGATGGTGGACTTCCGGATCGGGATGTTGTCCACCACGTTGACGGTGGCCTCGACGTTGTTCTGCGCCCACAGCGGGATGTTGGACAGGATCTTCACGTCGTTGTTGCCGGTCATCGCCGTCACGAAGGCCAGCACATTCGGCAGCACATGGCCCAAGGCATCGGTATAGTTGCCGTGCGCGATGCCGATCGCCAGGCCCTGCGGGAGGCTGTTGCTCAACGCCCCGGCCAGATGGTCCGTGGCGTCGCCGCGGAACCCGCCCAGCACCGAATTCTGGCCCTTGCTGGGCACATCCAGGCGGTTCCACTGGACGCCCAGGTTGAGGCTCTTGCCCACGCTGACTTCCGCGATCAGAATTTCCACCATCACCTGCTGCGGCATCACGTCCAGCTTGGTGACCAGCGTCCGGACCAGCTCGAAGTCCGTCGGCGAGGCCTCGATCATCAGCGCGTTGTTGGCGGCGTTGGCTTCCACCGAGATATGCTGCCGCTGGTCCTTGTCCACCGTCTTCGCGAGCAGCGCGGTCAGGCTCTTGGCCGCCTCGGCGGCGGGCATAAACTTGAGGAAGACCGCGTTCAGCCGGCCCGCGCTCGTGTTCGGCTCCACATCCATCTGCTTGATCAGCGCCTTGATGTCCGCCAGCTGCGCCTGCCGGCCAGCGAGCAGCAGCGTGTTCGCCTGCACGCCCGCCACGATGACGATGTCGCTCGGCAGCCCGCTGCTGGCGCCCGCGATCTGCTGCACCTGCCGCGTGATGCGGTTGCCCGTCGTCTCCGCGCCCCGCAGCGCCGCGTTGATCTGCGCGGCGACCTCATCGGCCGCGGCGTGCTCGAGCTTCAGGATCTCGATGGCGCGCGACGCCCCGGGTTTGTCCAGCTCGGCGATGATCGTTTCCAGCCGCGCGATGCTCGAGCGCGTATCGGTGATCAACAGGTGGTTCGTCTGTTCGACCGCCGCCAGCGCACCCGTCTTGCCGCCGCGCACCATCGGCTCCAGCACCTTGCGCAACTCCGTCGCGCTGACGTTCTGCAGCGGGATGATCTTGGTCACGACGCCCTGCGCCGCCGAGGCCCCGTTCGCCAGCGGCGCGGCCGGCAGCCCGCGGTCCGGCAGGGGCACGATGTGGAACATCTGCTCATGCTCGACCACCGAGTAGCCGGTCGCCTCGAGCACATTGAGGAACAGCGGGTAGACCGTGGCCTGCGGCACCGGCGCCGGCGTCACGACCGTCACGCGGCCCGTCACCGTGTTGTCCACCAGGAACCGCCGGCCGGTCATCTCGCCCACGAGGCGCGCCAGCGTGCGGATTTCGACCTGGTCGAAGTTGAAGTTGATGGTCGGCGCGCCGCGCACCGGCGCGGCGGTGTTGGTCGGCGCCGTGAGCTGGCCGTGCGCCGCGCTGCCCAGCAGCGCCGCGCCGATGACCGCCACAGCCAAACGCATCTTCATCTGGTAATGCCCCGCTCCGAGGCGCGCACGAACGCCACCAGGTGCGCGACCTCCGGCAGCTGATCCACATCCGCTTCGATCTTCGCCAAGGCCAGCTTGGCCGTCAGATTCTCACGGTACAAAATCCGGTACGCTTTTTTCAGCGCCGCCGCCGCCGGCTCGCTCACGCCGCGCCGTTGCATCCCGATGGTGTTCAAACCATGGACGCTCAGCGGGTTGCCATCGGCCGTCATGAACGGCGGGATGTCCTGCGTCGCCTTCGAGCAGCCGCCCGTGATCGCCAGCCGCCCGATGCGCACGAACTGGTGCACGCCGCACAGGCCGCCGATGATCACCTGGTCCTCCAGGATCACGTGCCCCGCCAGCGTAGCGGCGTTCGCCATGATCACCTCGTTGCCCACGACGCAGTCGTGCGCCACGTGCGCATAGGCCATGATGTGGCAGCCGTGGCCCACGCGGGTCATGTCGCCGTCGTTCGTCGCCGCGTTCACGGTCACATATTCCCGCAGCGTCGTCCGCTCGCCGATGACCACGCCCGGCGCGCCGCCGCGGAACTTCAGGTCCTGCGTCTGCTGCCCGATGCTGGCGAAAGGATAAATCTCGCAGCCCGCCCCGATGTGGGTGTGACCAGCGAGCACCACGTGCGGATGGATCTTCGTGCCCGCGCCCAGCTGCACGTGCTCGCCGATGACGCAGTAGGGGCCGATCTCGACCTCCGCGCCGAGCTGCGCGCCCGGCGCCACCACGGCTGTCGCATGAATACCGGTGCCCATCGCGTCAGTCCGCCTTCGCGCCGAACATCAACTCCGCCTCGCTCGCCGGCTCCCCGTCCACCGTGGCCACGCCCCAGACCTTGTACATGCCCAGCCGCGCCTTGAGGATCTTCACTTCCATGCGGAGCTGGTCGCCGGGCCGCACGATCCGGCGGAAACGAGCCTTGTCGATCGAGAGGAAATAGGAGATCTGCCCCTCGCGGTGCAGCATCTTGTTCAACAGGATGCCCGCCAGCTGCGCCATCGCCTCCAGCTGCAACACGCCCGGCATGATCGGGTCGTTCGGGAAGTGGCCCAGGAAGAACATTTCGTTGAACGAAACGTTCTTGATGCCCACGATGCGTTCCTTGAGGTCGCACTCGAGCACCTTGTCCACCAGCAGCATCGGGTGACGGTGCGGCAGAATCTGCGGAATTTCTACTGATTTGATCTCGGTCACGTGTTGACTCCTGGTCTGAAGTTACCCGCGCCCTGCGGCGCAGCGCGCTGCTTATACCAGACAGCGCCCCGCGGCGCAAAAGGGAACTTTGGCCGCACCGGAAACACGCGCCCCTCCATGGCCGCGCCCGGCCTGCCCGCCGCGGAGCCGCAGGGCCACCCCACCCACCCCGCTTTCCAAGCCTTGGACATCCGCGCCTCCGCCGGCCCAAGCCCGGGCCGGCGGTGGGCGGGAGTATGGGACCGATAGGACGTATGGGTCCTATCGGCAGCTCCCACGCCCGCCAGCCCTGACCCGTCCGCTGCGCCGAGGACGCGAGCCCGGAAAACAGCGCCGGCGGCGGCGCGGTTCAAGGCGGTCTGCTGGGCCCCGCGCCCGCCGCGCGACGCGCGATATTGCGGTTGCCTTGGCGGGGGCCGCTTGCTATAGAGTGCGCACTTTTTTCACACCGCGAGGAACTTTTTGTGTATCTGAAAAGCATCGAGATGGTCGGTTTCAAAAGCTTCGCCGACAGGACGAAGCTGGCGTTCGAGCCGGGCATGACGGCCATCGTCGGGCCGAACGGCTGCGGCAAGAGCAATGTCTCCGACGCGATCCGCTGGGTGCTCGGCGAGCAGAGCGCGAAGGCGCTGCGCGGCGCGAAGATGGAAGATGTGATCTTCAACGGCACCGATACGCACAAGCCCGTCGGCATGGCGGAGGTCAGCCTGACGCTCACGGAGTGCGAGGCGCGGCTGGGCACGGAGTTCAACGAGGTCACGGTCACGCGCCGGGTCTTCCGCTCCGGCGAGGGCGCCTATTTCATCAACAAGGCACCCTGCCGCCTCAAGGACATCCAGCGCCTGTTCATGGATACGGGCATGGGCACCGACGCCTACTCGATCATGGAGCAGGGCCGCATCGACCAGATCCTGAGCTCGCGCCCCGAGGACCGCCGCGAGGTGTTCGAGGAGGCCAGCGGCATCACCAAGTACAAGTCCGACAAGAAAGAGGCGATCCGCAAGCTCGATGCCACCGAGGCGAATTTGCTGCGCCTGAGCGACATCATCCGCGAGGTGCGCCGGCAGATCATTTCGCTGCAGCGCCAGGTGGGCAAGGCCCACCGCTACAAGACGTTGCAGGAGCAGCTGCGCAGCTACGACCTGTTCCTCTCGCGCGACCGGCTGCAGGTGCTCGCCGGCGAGATCCAGACGCTGGAAACGAAGATCGCCAGCCTCACGGTGCAGGAAGAGACCGCGACCGCCGAGGTGGCCGCGCTCGACGAGCGCGCCTCGGTCACGCGCGCCGAGATGAGCAAGACGGAGCAGGAGATTTCCGACGCCATCGAATCGGCCTCCTCCGCGAAATCCGAACTCGACCGCATCCACGACCTGCTGCGCGTCAACCACGACCGCATCCGCGAGCTGGAACAGCTGTCCGAACGCGACACGCGCGACGCCGCGCAGGCGGAGATCAACCTGGCCACGCACCGCGAGGGGCTCACCGAGACCGGCCGCCAGCTCGAGCAGGCCACCGCCGAGCGCGAGAGTTCCGAGAAGGAACTCGCCATCGAGGCCGCCAAGCTCACCGTGATGGACAAGCAGCTGGAAAAGCTGCGTGCGCACCTCAACGAGCTGCGCGGCGAGTCCATGACCGTCGAATCCCGGCTGACCCGCAGCCAGAACGAGCTGGCCGAACTGGAAGCGCGCGAGCGGACGACCGTGCTCCGCCGCGAGCGGCTCGCCGCCGAGAAGGCCGACATCGAGCGCACGCTGAGCATCAGCGCCTCGCACCGCACCGAGCTGCAGACGACCCTCGAGACCCTGGCGCGCGAGGTGCAGGAACAGCGCGACCTTATGCAGGCGCTCGCCGGCCAGCGGGTCGAACGCGCGACCCGCACCCGGCAGCTCCGCGGCGAGACCGCCCAGCTCCAGGCCCAGGCGGCCGCGAAGCAGGCCCAGCTCGAACTGCTCAAGAAGAGCGAGGCCGAGGCCAAGGGCTTCCCCGGCGGCGCCAAGCTGCTGCTCGACGCCAAAAAACCGCTGTCCGTCAGCCGCGAGGTGCTGCTCGGTTCGCTCGCCAGCCTGATCAAGACCGCGCCGGAATACGGCACGGCGGTCGAGGTGGCCCTGCGCGCCTGGATGGACGCCGTCGTCGTGCGCGACGAGGCCGCCGGCATCGCGCTGCTCAACGAATTGCTGCATCGGGCCGCCGGCTCGGCGCGCATGCTGGCCGTAAGCACCCCCGCCCCGCTCCCCGCGACGGTCGATGGCGTGCCCGGCGTGGCGCTGCTGGACCAGGTGAGCTGCGCGGATGAGGTCCGCCCCCTGCTGCAGCGTCTGCTGGGCAATGTCCACGTCGTCGCCCACCTGGGCGAGCTGCCGCAGCCGCTGCCGGAAGGCGTCACGTTCGTCACGCCGCAGGGCGCGCTGGTGCGCGCGGGCGGCGCGATGGAGTGCTGGCTGCCGGAGTCGCGCGAGGCCGCGCCGCTGGCCCGCCGCAACCTGATCGCGGAGCTCGGCCGCCAGCGCGACGAGCTGACGCAGCGCATCGCCGCCGGCGAGCACGAACTCGCGTCGCTGACGCAGGACGACGCCACGCTCGAGGCGACGCAGGCGCAGGCCCGCACCGAGCTGGAGGAACGGCAGCGCAAGCTCGCGGTCCGCCAGGGCGAACAGCAGGTGCTGATGCACCAGGAAAAGCAGCAGCAGCAGCGCGTCGAGGTCGTGGCCTGGGAGCTGCAGTCGCTGGAGAACCAGAACAGCGCCGGCGGCGACCAGCGCGGCAAGCTGACGGGCGAGATGGAGCGGCTGCGCAACCGGCAGGCCGAGATCCGCGCCGGGCTCGCGACGCAGGGCGACGAGCTCCGCACGCAGGAGCAGCAGCGCGAAGCGCAGTTTACCGCCGTCTCCGAACACCGCATCCTGGCCGCGGCACGCCGCCAGCACTGCGAACATCTGGCTGCGCGCCGCGAGCCAATGCAGGCCCGGATCCGCGAGCTGGACGCGCTGATCCTCGAGCGCACCAGCGGCATCAACTCCTACCGCGCCCGCATCCAGGACCTGCAGACGGCCATCCAGGCCGCGCAGACGCAGGTGCTGCCGCTGGAAGCCACGGTGCAGCAGCAGAACGCGCGGCTCGCCGCCGCGCACGAGCGCCGCGCGCAGAACACCGCCGCGCTCACCGCCGAGGACGCGCAGCTGCGGCAGCGCCGCGCCACGCTCGACGAACTCCGCAAACAGAAGGCACACTTCGACATCGAGCGCACGGAGCAGCGCATGCGGCACCAGACGCTCGCCGAGCGCGTCACCGGCTCCTACAACGTCATGCTCGATGACGTCCTCGCCACGCCCGAACCGGTGTGGGAAAACGGCGTCCGCCCCGAGCAGGACCAGCTCGAGACGTGGGTCGCCGAGATCCGCGCCAAGATGGAATCCATGGGGCCGGTCAACCTCGTCGCCATCGAGGAGCACCAGGAGCTGGAGCAGCGCTACAACTTCCTGGTCCAGCAGCAGGACGACCTGACCAAGGCCAAGGAGCAGCTCCTGGAACTGATCAAGCGCATCAACAAGACCACCACCGAGATGTTCTCCAAGACCTTCGAGCTGGTGAACGCGAACTTCCAGGCCATGTTCACCCGCATGTTCGGCGGCGGCACCGCCAAGCTCGTGCTCGTGGACGAGGAGGATGTCCTCGAATGCGGCATCGAAATCATCGCACGCCCGCCGGGCACCAAGCTCCAGAGTGTCAGCCTGCTCTCCGGCGGCCAGCGCACGATGACCGCCATCGCGCTGCTCTTCTCGCTCTACCAGGTCAAGCCCAGCCCCTTCTGCGTCCTCGACGAGTTGGACGCCGCGCTCGACGACTCGAACATCGGCCGCTTCATCGCCGTCTTGAAGGACTTTGTGCTGCAGTCGCAGTTCGTCGTCATCACGCACAACCGCCAGACCATCGCCGCGGCCAGCGTCCTCTACGGTGTCACGATGGAACAGCGCGGCATCTCGCGGATCGTCTCGGTCAAGTTCACCAACGAGAAGCGCGGCGGCAGCGGCAAGCTCGGCAGCCTGTCGGGCGAGGCGACCACGGAGCCGGCGGAGGAGCC
>CAITZM010000106.1 GCA_903896925.1 uncultured Lentisphaerota bacterium
GGAAACGCTTGAGATATGCACCGGTTGCGACTGTGGAGGCACGCGTCCCGCGTGCCGGTAAAGGCGGGGTCCCGCCGCCTTTGCGCCCACTCACGCCTCCGCCCAAGGCAGGCCACATTCCGCCGGGCGGGGACGCCCGGCTCACCGGCCGGCGGGCCGCCTGCCGCCACGGGGTAAGCACCGCGCTAGCTACCCTGAGGTCGGTTGCGATCACGGTTTATTTCGCGGGATTGGAAGCCCCGCCCACCTTGCGCTTCGACTCCGCCGGATCTTTCATCGTTGTGCGCAGCTGTTTGTTGGTCCCGGTTCGACTTCGGTGTTCGATGTTGGATGCTTGCCCCGGCGAAGCCTCTTGGCGAAGCCGGGTTCGATGTTCGATGTTCTTCAGTCCTTCAGCCCCTTCAGGTCGGCCTCGAGCCGGTCGCTGCTCGCGATGAACTTGGTCCATTCGACGGGTTGTCCCGTATAAGCGGCGGTGCGGCCGAAGATGGTGATCAGGTTGCTCTGGACGCTCGGGGGCACCGTGTCGTTGACCACATTCCCTGCGAGGACGTCGCGGTAGAACCCGGCGATGTTCACCTCGGCGCCGGCCTGATAGATGCCCGGTGTCTTGCCGCCCTTGAAGAATTCCTTGCCCCGGATCATCACCGTTCCGCCGTATTCCGTCTCCAGCACGCCTTGGGCACCGAAGGCGCGGACGCGGATGCCCGCCGGTATCGTTCCGTGCCCCTCGATCTGGCGCGAGCTGAACGTGAAGCCCGTGCCGTTCCCGTAGTCGAAGTGGCCGGTAAAGTGGTCGAAGCACGTACCGATGCTCTTCGGCCGCGCCGTAATCCCGCCCGTACCGGTGACGCGCAACGGCGGCTGTTGCATCACCCAGCTCATCACGTCCAGCGTGTGGATGTTCTGCTCGGTGATGATGTCGCCGGAGAGCGCGCGGTCGAGGCCCCACGCGCGCAGGCGCACTTCGGGGTCGTTGGGGCTCTTGGTCAGCTCCTCAAAATAGCGCGTGAACGGGCACTCCGCGTGATAGGTGCTCTCGCCGAAGGCGATGGACCCGATCGCGCCGGCATGCACCCGCTTGATGGCCTCGATATAGAGCTCGGTCGCGCGCGTCTGGAAGTCCACGCGGAAGCACTGCTTCTTGCTGGTCGCGAGCTGGCCGCTCGCGGCGATGCTCTGGCAGCCGGGCACGTCCACGGCGACCGGCTTGGCGCAATAGACGTGGACGCCGGCGGCGACGGCCGCCGCCGCCTGCTCGGGATGGAAATACGGGGGCGAGATGATCGCCACGGCGTCGACGCCGCTGGCAAGCAGGCGCTTGTAGGAGGACAGGCCGGAGAAGCGACGGTCGGCGGCGACGCCGTGCTTGTCGCCGACGCGGTCGGCCTGGCTCTTGAAGTAGTCGGCCGTCGCGACCAGTTCATAGCCGCCATGCTTCTTGAACAGGTCGGCGATCCAGCCGCCGCGCCCGCCGCAGCCGATGAGGCCGAGCTTAAGTTTGCGGGTGATGACCTCGGCCGGGGCCGGGGCCGGAGTCTGGGCCTGGCCCGCGACCGCCACGGTCAGCGCCGCACCGCCGCTCAAGGCCAGAAAACCGCGCCGCGAATAATGCATCTGCTCATTCATGGTAGGGGACCCTTTCGTTGGACAAGTTGCACGGCAGCGTCGCCACACCGCGGTGCAAAGTCAAGACGGTTTCCGCGGCCGCCGCACAACATTTGACTCTCACGCCCAAGTCGGGCACACTCCGCGCCCGAAGGAACCGACCCCGATGAAACGCGAACGCTTTTGGCATGGGCTGATGACCTCCTGCACGGCGGCGCTGTGCGCCACGGTGCTCTCGGCCTGTACCGCGCAATCCGACAAGGGCCAGCCCACGGCTGGCACAGAACCCCCACAACCAGGAGCAACGACCATGATCACGATCAAGACCAGCCTCGGCGAGATGCAGGCCGAACTCTATGCGGACAAGGCCCCGGAGACGGTGAAGAACTTCCTCCAGTACGTCAAGGACGGCCATTACAACGGCACGATCTTCCACCGCATCATCCCCACCTTCATGGTCCAGGGCGGCGGTTTCACGCGCGACATGGAGCAGAAGTCCACGCGCGCGCCGGTCCGCAACGAGGCGGCCAACGGCCTCAAGAACACGAAGGGCACGCTGGCGATGGCCCGCACCTCCGATGTGAACAGCGCCACCAGCCAGTTCTTCATCAACGTCGCGGACAACGGCTTCCTCGACTATCGCAATGCCACGCCGCAGGGCTTCGGCTACTGCGTCTTCGGCAAGGTCACCAAGGGCCTCGACGTGCTCGAGAAGATCAAGTCCGTACCCACCGGCAGCCATGGCCCGTTCGACGACGTGCCGACCACCGCCGTGGAAATCATCTCCATCACCGTGCAGTGAGAGGGCTGGGAATATTTGAACAGAAGGCAACAAAGGCAGCGAAGAAAACCTTGAGCCGACTTCGTTCCCTCCGTTAACTTCTGTTCAAATTCTTCACCTGTGAAATCTGTGGATGTATTAGCTCCGCTGCCCGATTTCTCCGAACTGACCCCGGACCGCGTCATCGAGCTGACCGAGGCGACGCTCGGCCGCCGCTGCACCAACCTCTGCCGCTCGCTCACCAGCTACATCAACCGGGTCTACGACCTGGAGATGGAAGATGGCGGGTGGGTCGTCGCCAAGTTCTACCGCCCCGGCCGCTGGAGCCGCGCCGCGCTGCAGGACGAGCAGGATTTCGTCCAGGAGCTCGCGGCGCAA
>CAITZM010000107.1 GCA_903896925.1 uncultured Lentisphaerota bacterium
CCGAGCAGGATCGCGCGGGTGAAGGCGCCGCTCGGGATGTAGCGGCGGGCGTCACGCGCCGGAGGATTCGCCTTGGTCGCGTCCGCGGATGTCTTGACGGCCTTCACTGCGGACCCGTCGGCCAGGGCGACGCTGACGATGCCGGGGGACGCGAGCGATCCGCCGCCCATAGTCGGCGCTGGCGGAACGGCGGGAGAGGCGAACGGTGACATCGATCCCGCCCTGACAGGCAATGGCGGCGGCGGTGGGGGCAGCCGCTGCGGACCGCCGACGGCTTGATCACTGTTCGGTCGATCCGGCCCGAAGTTGGGCCCGAAGTTGGGTCGGATGGCGGGAGCGGCCACCGGCGGCGGAGGCAGGGGTGTGAGCCCGGTCTGCTCCAGCTTCTTCAAGCGTTCCAGCATCTGCTTGTTCTGGCCTTCCAGTTCGGTATTGCGTTGCGTCAGCTCGTGTGACTTCTGTTCGATGCCTTTCAACTGGGCGTCGGCCTGACCGCGCCAGGCGTCCCTGGGATCGACCTGGCCACCGGGGGCGAGGATCTGCGTGGACTTCGGTTTGAGCGCCCGCTCGGCGGGTTCTCGCGAGCCAGTCAGCGACACCGAGAGGAGTGTTGCGCCGACGATGAACGCAGCGATCCCTGCCAGCAGCAGGTACTGGCGCCGCTTCACGGCGGCCGGATTGACGGACGAGGAATCAGTCATGGGCTCGCCGCTCCCTAATCACGAAGAGGTTGGTTGATTCGCCGGGGCGCAAGCGGCCCTGTTCCAGACTCACCGCCATGACACCGGGCTTGTAGAGCTCGCCCTCGGCGAGGTTCAGCTCGGTGCTGCCGATATTGGCGAGCTGGTACTTCTCGCCGACGATCCCGGCGCCCAGCCACACGCGCTGCAAGTTCAGGCGCACGCCTGGCCAAAGGGCAAGCTCCTGGGTCGGTTCGCGCACTTCCATGTCGTCGGGCAGCGCGTCGCCCGCCATCGCCAGCAGCAGGTTCTTGATCGTGCGTACATGGCGGCCGCTCTTCTCCAGGCGTGAGGTGGAGGTGAGCGGGTTTCGCGCTTCCCGGATTACCAGCGTGTCGCTCGGGGTATCGACCGGTTGCAGCACCAGGCCAATCGTGCTGCGCTCGGAGGTGATGAACAGGTTGATCGGCTTGGTACTCTCAGCCGATGCCGGTCGGATGAAGATCTGACCTTTCTCCTCGTCCTTCTCGAGCACGAACTCACCGGCGTTGCCGGTGACCTTGCGGATGCGGCCGCGCTCGACGCTGATACGGGTGACTTCCTTCTGCGAGATCTTGCCGAGCACGGTCTCCCCGTCTTTCGCGTCCAGAATCTGGAGCGCGGAGGCGGGGCTACTGAGCGCCAGCAGCAACGGCAGCAGGAACAGGCTTGGACTGGAGTTCGAGAGGGTCATTGGGATTGGTTTCACGAAAGGCCTTGAGGAACATGCGGCCACCCGCGTACTGGAGTTCGATGGCGTAAGCCTTCGAGACTTCCGAGACACGGCGGTCGCTGATGAAGGTGGTGAGCTGGCCGCGCACACCGACCCGGAGCGTGCGTTCGTCGACGACCAGGTCCTGCGCGCTGAAGACGGTCGAGGCGCCATCGCGCTTCTGACGTTCGGCGGCGGCGAGCAGCGCGGTGCGCAGCTCGCCAAACGACGCTGGCGCGGCGTACTGCAACAGCAGCTTCG
>CAITZM010000108.1 GCA_903896925.1 uncultured Lentisphaerota bacterium
CATGGCCGCGAAGTCGTAACCCGCCGAGGCAAGGTCGTTCGTGCCGGCAGCCTCGGCGTGGAGCGCGGCGAGCGGCGCGAGCAACAGGGCGGTGAAGAGGGTGAGTGTGGGTTTCATCATTTCACCTTTTGATTGTGGGTTTTGAACATTTCACTGGCTCGGTTCAGTTGCCTGAGATTGTGTAGGTTCGGCCCGCTTGGGTCTGGAAACTCATGAATCCTTCATCTTCTGTCTTCACGGTCACCGCCTTGCCGTCGTCATCCGTCACCTTCACGTCGCCATCCCAAGCCGGGTAGAATGGGCAGGCTCCGCCCGCTTCGCTCTTCACCTGACATTCCGTTACCTTTCCATCCGCCCACGATGCGCTCACCAGGAAGGCGCCCTCCGCACGCAGGTCCTTGAAACTCGCCTTCACGTTCCGCGGCCAGCCCGGAAATATGCGCAGGATGCCGTCCCAACTCTGCAACATCATTTCCTGTAGCGGCGCCATCATGGAGAGCTGCTCGCCCAGCACCCAAGTCTGATAGCCCATGCTGTTGCGGGTAAAAAACATTCCGTTCACATGTGCTGTCTGCACCACCTTGCGGTATTCGTGATAGTCACGCTCCGGCACCCACGTGCCGTCACGCAGGGCGGTCAGAGCACTGCCTGGGTGCGCCAGCCACCACGCGCCGAAGCGCCCTGTCACCGGTGAAGGCCCAGCGGCGTTCTGAATTCGTTGCCGCTTGTATGGCTTGCCCACGCCGAACTGGGGCGGACTGATTTCCTGGCACCACTTGGCCAGCCCGGTCAACGCCGGGTTGTGCTTTGCTCCAAAATAGTCGCGCGAATCCGGCACCAGCTTGTCCAGCCGCTCCTGCCACTCCGCGCGCAGTTCCGCATCCACGCCCAGTTCCTGGCTGGCGCGAACCGCTATCCGCAGACAGTAGCGCAGGTGCTGCAGCACCTGGGGCTGGTCGCGGTAATCTTTGGGATTGCCGGTCCAGGGCTGTTCCTCCGAAATGGATGGGTAGGCGTGATAAAGTCCGTCCGCTTCCTTGCGCAGGAAATCGTTGCAGAACAAGGCCAGCTCTTTAATGACCGGATATCCCTTCGTCTGCAGCCACGTCTTGTCCATGGTGAAACGGTAACGCCACCAGTAGGGCTGCACCGCCCAACCCGTCATGTAGGTCATGCGGGCCAGCGGCCCTGCGCCATAAACATCGTCCAAGGCTTCGATCGGGTACGTGGTGAGCTGAATGAACGCGCCGCGACAGTGGTAATATTTCTGGGCGATGATCCGCCCCATCTGCAAGGCGTGCTCCATCGCCTTGAAATAGGCGTCGCCCAGTTCGAGCTGGTTGGCTTCATAACTGCCCCAGAACGGCGCCTCAAAATTGTAATTCCAATGATAGTCACCATGCCACACCGAGTAGTCGCCGATGAACGGCGTGAGGTATAGACCGGGAGGTATCTTCCCTGCGCGGTAGCAGCAGCGCCGGATGTGAAGATTCTTGTACCACAGGTCCTCGATGACCGGGTCGTCAATGGACACGCTCGCACGGCCCCAGAATCGCGACCCAGCCGCCACCGTTTCCTCACGCCAGCGCTGCATGGTCGCTGCCGCATCCTGACCGATGCCCTCGCGCAACCGCTGACATTCCCCGGCCACACCACCTTGGTCGCTGGCGGTTGGCACCGCAACCGTCAACCAACCCTCGGTGGTCTTGGCTTCGGGCTTGATCGCGATCCGAGCCTCCTTGAGCGGTTTCACATCCACCGCTTTGATCGCCCCTTGGGAGGCGAAGGGAACCAGCCAGTAGCGAAACCCTTCCTTAAATATCGGATCTGCCGGGAAGCGCTGTTCGATGAATATCTGGGCTGCCGCCCCATTTTCGCGGCGCACCTCTGGTGGTGCCAAGGGCGTGTTCTTGGGCGAAACATAATAGCTGCGATAGGTTTTGTCGCCGGTATCCGCCACCAATTTCGCCGCATATTCCTCCAAGGACGGGTCGGCCCAACGATAAAGAGAGAACCACACCGGACATTCTTTCATCTGCCAGTGCACAACCAAAACATTCCGCTCCGGGTGGATAAACGACTCGACTTTCAATTC
>CAITZM010000109.1 GCA_903896925.1 uncultured Lentisphaerota bacterium
CCGAACTTGTTGACGGATGGATTGTGCGTGCACAGGCCGTCCCAGAACTCCTTGCCGCGTGGCGGGAGTGCGACGTCGCGGTGTTTGAAGGGTCCGAGCGGCGTGTCGCCCACCGCGTGGGCGATCTCGGAATGCGTGACCCAGGCCTGAAAGCCCAGCTTGCGCGGCCAGCGCGAATAGAACAAGTGATACTTGGCATCGTCGCCCTTCACCAGAGTTCCGCACCAGATGTAGTAGTCCGGATCGCTGAACTTGGCCGTCAACGGAACCGGCTGAATCATGCCCGCGAAGTCGTAACCCGCCGAGGCAAGGTCGTTCGTGCCGGCAGCCTCGGTGTGGAGCGCCACTAGCGGCGCGAGCAGCAGGGCGGTGAAGAGGGTGAGTGTGGGTTTCATCGTTTCACCTTTTGATTGTGTTTTTGGACATTTCACTGGCTTGGTTCAGTTGCCTGAGATTGTGTAGGTTCGGCCCGCTTGGGTCTGGAAACTCATGAATCCTTCGTCTGCGGTCTTCAAGGTCACCGCCTTGCCGTCGTCATCCGTCACCTTTACGTCGCCACCCCAAGCCGGGTAGAATTGGCACGCCCCGCCCGCTTCGCTCTTCACCTGACATTCCGTTACCTTTCCATCCGCCCACGACGCACTCACCAGGAAGGCGCCCTCCGCACGCAAGTCTTTGAAACTCGCTTTCACGTTCCGCGGCCAGCCCGGAAATATTCGCAACATGCCGTCCCAACTCTGCAACATCATGTCCTGCAGCGGCGCCATCGTGGAGAGCTGCTCGCCCAGCACCCAGGTCTGATAGCCCATGCTGTTGCGGGTAAAAAACATTCCGTTCACGTGCGCTGTCTGCACCACCTTGCGGTATTCGAGATAGTCACGGTCCGGCACCCAAGTGCCGTCACGCAGGGCAGTCAGAGCACTCCCTGGGTGCGCCAGCCACCACGCTCCGAAGCGTCCTGTCAGCGGTGAAGGCCCAGTGGCGTTCTGAATTCGTTGCCGCTTGTATGGCTTGCCCACGCCAAACTGTGGCGGGCTGATTTCTTGGCACCACTTTGCAAGCCCGGTCAACGCCGGGTTGTGCTTTGCTCCAAAATAGTCACGCGAATCCGGCGCCATCTTGTCCAGCCGCTCCTGCCACTCCGCGCGCAGTTCCGCATCTACGCCCAGTTCCTGGCTGGCGCGAACCGCTGTCCGCAGACAGTAACGCAGGTGCTGCAGCACTTGGGGCTGGTCGCGGTAATCTTTGGGGTTGCCAGTCCAAGGAGCCTCCTCCTGCATTGAGGGGAAGGCGTGGTAAAGCCCGTCCCCTTCTTTGCGCAGGAAATCGTTGCAGAACAAGGCCAACTCTTTAATGATCGGATACCCTTTTGTCTGCAGCCACGTCTTGTCCATGGTGAAACGGTAGCGCCACCAGTAGGGCTGCACCGCCCAACCCGTCATGTATGTCATGCGGGCGAGCGGCCCTGTGCCATAAACATCGTCCGAGGCTTCGATCGGGTACGTGGTGAGCTGAATGAACGCGCCGCGGCAGTGGTAATATTTCTGGGCGATGATCCGCCCCATCTGCAAGGCATGCTCCATCGCCTTGAAATAGGCGTCGCCAAGTTCGAGCTGGTTGGCTTCATAAGTGCCCCAGAACGGCGCCTCGAAATTGTAATTCCAATGGTAATCACCATGCCACACCGAGTAGTCGCCGATGAACGGCGTGAGGTATAGACCGGGAGGTATCTTCCCTGCGCGGTAGCAGCAGCGCCGGATGTGAAGATTCTTGTACCACAGGTCCTCCATGAGCGGGTCGTCAATGGACACGCTCGCACGTCCCCAGAATCGCGACCCAGCCGCCACCGTTTCCTCACGCCAGCGCTGCATGATGGCTGCCGCATCCTGACCGATTCCCTCGTGCAGCCGCTGACATTCCGCGGCCACACCACCTTGGTCACTGGCGGTTGGCACCGCAACCGTCAACCAACCCTCGGTGGTCTTGGCTTCGGGCTTGATCGCGATCCGAGCCTCCTTGAGCGGTTTCACATCCACCGCTTTGATCGCCCCTTGGGAGGCGAAGGGAACCAGCCAGTAGCGGAACCCTTCCTTAAATATCGGATCTGCCGGGAAGCGCTGTTCGATGAATGTCTGTGCTACCGCCCCATTTTCGCGGCGCACCTCTGGTGATGCCAAGGGCGTGTTCTTGGGCGAAACATAATAGCTGCGATAGGTTTTGTCGCCGGTATTCGCCACCAATTTCGCCGCATATTCCTCCAAGGACGGGTCGGCCCAACGATAAAGAGAGAACCACACCGGACATTCTTTCATCTGCCAGTGCACAACCAAAACATTCCGCTCCGGGTGGATAAACGACTCGACTTTCAATTC
>CAITZM010000110.1 GCA_903896925.1 uncultured Lentisphaerota bacterium
GACCTCAACGTGCCCGACCACGGCACCTGGGGCGAGCACCGCCAGATCTCGAACGACTATCACGCCAAGCGCATGGCCGCGCGCAAGCTCTACGCCTACGACGATCTTGATCCCGAGGTCTACCCCACCCCTCCGCCCGCGCCGGTCGCCTTTGTGAAACCAACGCCACCACCGCCCATCCAAAACCTGCCTGCTGCCCTCGCTGATGTCTGGCCTTTCGATGGAGCCGAGGCGAAGAAGCGGCAGGAATCCGCCGGGCTGCCGAAGACCATGAGCGTGGACCTGAACGCGACGCAGAAGCTGGAACTGGTGCTGGTGCCCGCCGGCGCGTTCGTCATGGGCGACGCCGCCGGGGCGCGCGACGAGCAGCCGACCTGCCGCGTGCAGATCGCCAAGCCGTTCTACATGGCCAAGTTCGAAGTCAGCAACGCGTTGTTTGGCCTGTTCGACACCGCCCACGACAGCGGCTTCATTTCGCAGTTCAACAAGGACCACAGCACGGCCGGCGTCCCGGCCCAGCAAGGCAACCAACCCGCCATCCACCTCTCCTGGAGCAAGGCGATGGCCTTCTGCGACTGGCTCTCGAAAAAGACCGGGAAGAAGTTCACGCTGCCGACAGAAGCGCAGTGGGAGTGGGCCTGCCGCGCGGGCGCCGCGACACCGATGAGCTACGGCGCGCTCACCACCGAATTCGGCAAGCTCGCCAACCTCGCCGACCAGCGGCTCGCCGCGCTGCTCGTGGGCAACTCGCCCAAGTGGTTGCCGCGCGTGGATTCCGTCAACGACGGCGCAACCGTCACCGCACCCTGTGGCAACTATGCGCCGAATGCATGGGGACTTTTCGATATGCACGGCAATGCGGCCGAGTGGACGCGCACGACCTACAAACCCTACCCCTATCTGACTGACGGCCGCGACCAAGGCGATGCCGAGGGCCTCAAGGTGGCGCGCGGCGGCTCGTTCTATGACCGCCCGCAACGTGCCACCAGCGCCTACCGCTACGCCTACCCTGCGTGGCAGACGGTCTTCGACGTCGGCTTCCGCGTGTGCTGCGAAGACGCGAAGTAAACCGCCAACTCACTCCTCCAGGTCTTCGATCTGCGAGAGCGTCTTGCCGAGCGGGCGGAAGCGGAGCTTGCCCTTCTCAGCTTCCGACTGGCACTTGATGCACAGCTTGGCGAACGGCTGGGCTTGCAGCCGGGCTTTGGCAATCAATTCGTGGCATTCCTCGCAGGCCCCGTAGGTGCCCAGATCGAGGCGCTGCAGCGCGGCGTTGACGGCGTAGAGCGACTCCTGCCCGCCACTGACGAGCTGCGGGTTGTCGCGCGAGAGAAAGGCAACACCATCGGCCGCACGGTCACGCAGCTTCAACAGCGTGGCGCGGAAATCCTTCACTTCGGTAACCGGCCACTTGACCTGCTTGAACGCCACGACTTCATCGGCCGGGGTCAGGGTACGCTTGACGACCGGTGCCACTGTCTCCGTGACATCGGCCTTCACATGCTTCTGAGGTTTTTTATTCGTCATAGTTAACTCTACAGCCCTTTTCCCCGGCGTGCGAACGGCCGGCGGCACAAAAAGGGCGGCGGCTTGTAACAGAACACCTCAGGTCCGTCAATGAAATCACAGGGACGGCAGGGAGGCCTGCCAAAAGAAAAGCCACGGACTTGCGTCCGTGGCGATCGAAACAGGGGGCGGTTAGCGCAGAACAGGCGCGCCTTCTCAGGAAGGTTTCGGGCTCCGCGGATTCAAGCCGGCGGCGCCATTCCACAGCGCAATGCCCGTCTTGCCCTTCTCCATGGATTTGAGATGGGTTTCCGTAGCCACGACGATGATAGAGGGATGCATTCCGGAAACATCCGTTTTCAGCGTGAAGATGACCTTGCCGTCATGCATCACCGAAGCCATGCGCGGGTCTTTGCGGTTGACGACAATTTTCACATTCCGGCGGAGGGGTTCAACATCCTGATTTTTCATGGCCGAATGATCTCACAGGTCAGCGAGAAAGACGATTCAATAATGACGACCGTGTGCGCTTTTCTGGAACCCGTTGAAGAGCCGTCGCCTGGCGGCGCTTCCCAGACAGCCGATTCAGCGAGGGAACAGGGGGCAGGCTCCGCCACCTCACCAACACACCAACGCCGGGGTTGCCGCGCGCCGCGGCCCGTGTTATCAAGGCTCCATGCTGTGCGAAAATCCCATGCGCTGGAAGCTTGCCGCGCTCGCGCTGTTGCTCTGCGTGTCTCCGGCGCGGGCCGGCGCCACGGCCGCGGCGAAAAGCGGGGCGCTGGCTGGTGGCGCGCCGGCGCAACCGCTCGCGCTCGACGTGACGAAGGTGAAAACGCTGGTGCTCATGGCGACCGGCTACTCGTGGGGCCAGGCGGTCTGGGGCGAGCCAACGTTGATTGATAAGGACGGAAAGAAAACCAAACTCACCGCGCTCACGCCGCTTTCGTCGCGCGTTAGTTGGGGACAATTCTCGATCAACCACGGTCCCGACCGCAAGCCGCTGAACATCGGCGGCCGCGCGCTCGCGTTCGGTTTGTTCGCCCACGCGGACAGCGAAATCGTCTACGACCTCGCCGGCCGCTTCACGCGCTTCGAGGCATTGGTCGGCATCAATCACACCGCCGAAAACCGCGGCCGCGTCGTCTTCGAGGTGCGCAGCGCGGAAGACTGGGCGTGGCAGCAGACGCTCGCGCAGCTGCGCCGCGGCTTCACGCGCGACTGCCTCGCGAGCCTGCGCCGCGCGCTCGCGGACGCCGCCTCCCCCGCCGCGCTCGGCGCGCGGCTGGAAACTTTCGAGAAGGATTTCGACGCGCTGCGCCAGGCGCTCGACAAAGATCCCGACATGGTGCGTGCCCGGTTCACGGATTTCGTCGCGCTGGTCCGCGAGATACGCATGCTCAAGCTCGATGCGCCGCTGCTCTTCAACAAGCGCCATCCTTATTTCGCCGGTCACATCTACGACGATCACCTGGCGTGGCATCCGGGCGGCGGCCTCTACATTCTCGAAAATCCCGCCGCGCCGCCGGAACAGCAAAAGGTCCGGCCGGTGATAGACGCGCAAACGAAGGCGACGCTCGGCGCGGGCGTCTACCGCGATGCCGATCTTTCGTTCGACGCCCGGCGCATGCTCTTCGCGTTCAAGGGCGCGGCGCACGGCGACACCGCGCTCTTCGAGGTCGCCCTCGACGGCACGCATCTGCGCCGCCTGACCGATCCGACGCGCGATCACGCCTGCAGCGAAAAGCCCAGCGGCCTGATCGGCGAGGGCGGCCACGATCATTCACCCTGCTACCTGCCCGACGGCCGCATCGTCTTCGTCAGCACGCGCACCGCCGGGCTGGTGATGTGCTTCAACAACCACATCTCCACGCTGCATACGATGAACGCCGACGGCAGCGACCTCAAAAGCATCTCGGTCAACAACGTCACCGAGTTCGATCCCACCATGCTGCCCGACGGCCGCATCCTGTACGGGCGCTGGGAATACGTGGACAAGACCGCGCTCTATATGCAGAGCCTGTGGACGGTCAACCCCGACGGCACGCAGGAGACCGCGCTCTTCAAGAACAACCTCGCCAAGCCGACCGCGGTGCTCGACGCGCGGCCGGTGCCGGGCAGCGACCTGATCGTCGCCTCGCTCACGCCGCACAACGGCCAGTCGGTCGGCGCGATCGCGATGCTCAACCCGAAGCTCGGCAAGAACAACCTCGCGGCGCTGACGAACTTCACGCCGGAATATCCCACGGAGATGGACCAGGGCCTCGCGCGCGGCCCGTGCGACCCGTGGCCGCTCGACGCCGATACCGTGTTGGTCGCGAACAACGCGCCGGAGCACGGCGCGCACGGCGTCATCGAGCTGCTGGACCGCTACGGCTTCCGCTTCGTCATCCGCCGCGAGCCGGATATCTCCTGCTATGCGCCGATGCTCATCAAGCCCACGCCCGTGCCGCCGCTGCGCCCGTCGCTGATCAAGGCCGGCGAGCCCGCGAAATTCTTCGTGCGCGACATCTACCAGGGCCTCGACGGCGTGAAGCGGGGCGAGGTGCGCAGCCTGCGCGTGCTCGAAACCACGTCGCGCATCAGCGGCATCCCGCGCGGCGGCCGCTGGTGGAACCAGGCGTTCCTCGTCAGCTGGCAGGGCTCCTACGACGTGAAACAGTTCCTCGGCACCGTCCCCGTCGCCGCCGACGGCTCCGCGTACTTCATCGCGCCCCCCGGCAAGGCGCTCTACTTCCAGGCGCTCGACAAGGACGGCCGCCTCCTCCAGAGCATGCGCACGTTCGTGCAGGCTGCGCCCGGCGTCACGCGCTCATGCCAGGGCTGCCACATCAAGGACGATGACCTCGCGGCCGTCGCCCAGTTGCCGCGCGCGCAGGCCATGCAGCAGCCCGCCGCGGAAATCCAGCCGGAAGCATGGGGTCACGGCTTCCTCGACTACCCGACGATGGTGCAGCCGGTGCTCGATCGCCACTGCGTGAGCTGCCACGGCGGCGCGCGCGGCATCGGCGGCGGGCTCGACTTCTCCGGCGGTTGGACGTGGGCCTTCAACCTCAGCTACGAGACACTGCTCAAGAATACGCTCACCGGTTTCCTCAACTGCAACAACGGCGCCGTCCGCACCTCCGAAATTCTCGCGCCGCGCACGCACGGCTCCGGCGCCGAAAAGCTTGGCCATAATTTGAAGGGTCTGCCACCCGCCGAGCGCGCCCTCCTGTTCGTATGGATGGACGGCAACTGCAATTATTACGGCACATGGAATTATTCCGAGCACGCCACCTGCGACGCGCTCCTCGCGGCGCGCGAGCCGCTGCTCGCCGCCCTGGACGCCGCCGGCTGCGTCCGCTGCCACCCGCGCGAGATCGGCAGCGACTGGATCAACCTCCAGACGCCGGAGCACAGCCGCATCTTGCGCGCGCCGCTCGCGAAGGCCAAGGACGGCACCGGCCTCGCGTGGTGCCGCGACCGCAAGGCGCAGCCCGTCCGGTTCCCGCTCATCTCGCAAAAGAACCAGCCGCCCGACGTCTTCCGTCCCGCGCCGTGGGCCAAGCCCGACGCCCAGGGCACTGCCGCCCCCCCCTTCGCCACTATCGATGACCCGCACTACCGCGCGCTGCTCGCGCTGATCCAGCAGACGCGCGCCGCCGCGCTGCAAGCGCCGCGCGTGGATATGCCCGGCGCCGAAATCATCCCCGGCCGCTGCCGCGAACTGCCGCCGCTCACCCCGCCCGCCGTTGCGCACGCCCCGTGATGCGGACAAAACACCGTCCTGTTGCGCCACGCACCAACGCAGCGTCCATGCTTTGGAAGATGTAAACCCGGTTTCCCCAATGCTTGGAAGAGCCCACCGCCAGGACACAAGGCGAAAAGATCGCCCCGCTTTCAGCGGTTCAGCCAAGCACCGGCGCATCGTCTGCAGCGGCGACCTGTGTCCGCCGTCAGCGACTTCCATACGCCAGCGCCTCCCTGCCGGCGCCGAACGGCTCCCAAAAATTAAACCACACCAACCGGACGCGCTCGGTGTGGGCGGGGCTTCCAGCCCCGCGAACCCGCCAGCACCCACACACACCGTCACCGCGCCAAGCTCACTCACGCCCTCCACTTCGGGTGTACCATCCCGGACTTGCGCAAGTCCGGG
Organism: uncultured Lentisphaerota bacterium; assembly: GCA_903896925.1. Taxonomy (GTDB): domain Bacteria; phylum Verrucomicrobiota; class Kiritimatiellia; order CAIQIC01; family CAIQIC01; genus DP16D-bin41. The sequence goes on from CAITZM010000110.1 coordinate 5,645, forward strand.
ATGATTAATTTCCGGACGCAACCACCGCGCACACTCCCTTCGCGCAGAAGTCCACATTTCGCGAAGTGTGGACTTCGCGTGCGCAGCCCATGGGAGGACGCCATGGCACACATGCGCAAGCGTGCCATGCCGCAGGTTGAGATCGCTATGCCCTGCGATAAAAGCGGAGAGAAGCGTGGACAGAACGTTCCACTTGGGGGTAGAAACGAGCACGTATGACACGAGGGCCTATATGAAATGGATGTGGTCATTTTTCGCCGTGCTGCTGCTTGCAGCGGCGCGTGGCGCGGAAGCGGACTGGCGGGCGCGTGTCGAGGCCGACTGGCTGCTGCAGGATGAGCGGCGCGGCGCGCCGGTGCTGACCAGGGAGTCGGATGCCGCCGGCGGAGTCGATGGCGTCAAGGACGGCAAGTGGGGCTTTCATACAGCGGACGAACAGAACCCGTGGTGGCAGGTGGACCTCGGAAAGCCGATGAAGCTGGGGGGCGTCGTGCTCTACAATCGCTGCGACATCGCGCAACGCAACGCGCGCATTCTCGTGCTGGTCTCCGACGATGAAAAAGAATTCCGCCAGGTCTATCAGCATAACGGTTCCGTGTTCTATGGCTTCACCGATGGCAAACCGCTGGTGGTGGAATTGAAGGACGTCACGGCGCGTTTTGTCCGGCTGGCCTTGCGTGGCAAAAGTTATTTTCATCTCGACGAGGTGGAAGTTTTTCCGGCGGGCGAGAAGCGCAACGTTGCGCTCGGTAAACCGGCGACGCAGAGCAGCACGAGCCAGTGGTCGGCCAACCACGAGCAAACGGCAGGCGCATATCCCGTCGCGTTGGTCGTCGAGCGCGGGCTTAAGCTGGCGGAGAGCCAGCGGCGGCTCGGCGTGACGGTGGACAAACAAGCCGCCGTCTTACGGCGTGTCGCCGCGGATGCGTTGGAGAGCGCGGCGACCATGGAGGCGCGGCGCGAACTGTACTTCCGCGCGCACTGGGCCGTGCGCGAAATGGCGCTGGCGAATCCGCTGCTGAATTTCGACGAGCTGCTCTTTGTGAAGCGCGCTCCGGGGATTTTCCCGCACATGTCCGACCAGCATTACGGCTGGTGGTCGCGCCCCGGCGGCGGCGTCTGCGTGGCCTCGGGCTTCAAGATGGGCGCGCCGCAGGTGCGCTGCCTCACGGCGGACATGCCCGAAGGCAGTTTCACGACGCCGGAACTTTCGTTCGACGGGAAGAAAATCCTCTTCGCCTACTGCCGTTACCATCCCACCCTCGCCGACGAAAGGCGCAAGAGCGACAAGGCGAATATCCCGACCGACGCGTTCTATCACGTCTTCGTGATGAACCGCGACGGCTCGGACCGCCGCCAACTCACCGCGGGCAAGTACGAGGACTTCGACGCGCACTGGCTGCCGGACGGCAACATCGTTTTCCTCTCGACGCGCAAGGGCCTTGCGCCGCAGGTCACCGCCGCCTATTCCGACTCGACGCGCACGACCACCGATCTGCCGGACAGCTACGTGCGCTGCGGCGGCGATGCCTATCGCCCGGTGCCGGTTTTCACGCTGCACGCGATGGACGCCGAAGGTCGCAACATCCGCCCGCTCTCCGCCTTTGAAAATTTCGAGTGGACGCCTTCGGTCGCCAGCGACGGTCGCATCCTCTATACGCGCTGGGACTACATCGACCGCTTCAACGGCCACTTTTTCAGCCTCTGGTCGGCGAACCCCGACGGCACGAATCCGCAGCTCGTCTACGGCAACTACACCGTGCGGCCGCAGGTGAAGTGCGAGGCGCGCAGCATCCCCGGCTCGACGCGGCTGGTCATCACCGCTGGCGCGCATCACTCTATCACCGGCGGCGCGCTCTGCCTGCTGGATCGCAAGCGCGGCACGGAAGAAAGCGCGCCGCTGACCTTGCTGACGCCGGACGTGTGCTGGCCGGAAACCGGAGGACAACCGGCGCATTATTACGCAAATCCGTGGCCGCTCTCGGAAGAATATTTTCTCACCGCGTGGTCCGCTGCCAGGCTGCCGCCGCACTGCCGCGTGGACGACTCCGCGCGCAATCCGCCGAATGCGATGGGGCTCTATCTGCTCGACGCGTTCGGCAACCAGGAACTGCTCTACCGCGACGACGCGATCACGAGCATGCACCCCCAGCCGCTCGCAGCGCGCGCCCGCCCGCCGGTCGTGCCGCAGGTCGCCAACTGGAGCGGCGCGCAGGAAGGCAGCTTCCTCGTGCAGGATGTCTACTGCGGCCTCGCCGGCGTGGCGCGCGGCGCCATCAAGAGCCTGCGCCTGATCGCCGTGCCGCCGAAGGTGCAGCCGAACATGAACTCGCCAGTCCTCGGCATTTCGAAGGAAGATCCGGGCAAATATGTGCTCGGCACGTTCCCCGTCGAGAGCGATGGCTCCGCCTACGTGCGCGTGCCCTCGGGCGTGCCGGTTTTCTTCCAGGCGCTCGATGGCGAGGGCCTCGCGGTGCAAACGATGCGCTCGCTCACCTACGTCATGCCCGGCGAGACGCTCGCGTGCATCGGTTGCCACGAGACGCGCGAGTCCGCCCCCATCAGCGGCAAGCTCGTGCTCGCCGCGCTGCGCCCGCCCTCGAAGATCACACCCGGCCCGGCCGGCTCGTGGCCGCTGCGTTTCGACCGGCTCGTCCAGCCGGTGCTCGACCGCAACTGCGTGAGCTGCCACAAGCCCGGCGGCACGGCGACCAAGCTCGACCTCACGCCGGCGAAGGCCTACGACACGCTGCTCGCGTGCACCGGCGGCAACATCCACAAGCTCGCCTTCGAGCGCGACCGCTCCGTCGCCGGCGAGTGCGTCGCCGCCAACAGCAAGCTGTGGAAGCTGCTCGCCGCCGGCCACCACAGCGTGAAACTCACCGACGACGACCGTGCGCGGCTCGCGACCTGGCTCGACACCTACGCCCACCGCCTCGGCCACTACAGCGCCGAACAGGAGTTGGAGCTGGCCGCCCTGCGAACCCGCTGGGCGAACCTGCTGCAGGCAGCGCCCGCACCGTGAGATTTTATCCAAGTCCTCTAGGACACCGCATTAAGTCCTGCTTTCCGGGAGCGGCGGCACTCCTGCCGCCGAAAAAACACAAACTTCCTGCAACCTCTCTTCCCGCGCATTCGCCTGACCAGGCACATGACACACCAGACGTCCCTTGCCACCATTACTCGTGCAGCGGCAGGAGTGCCGCCGCTCCCAGCCAGAATAGCGCGCTGCCTGCCCTCGTAACCGGGTCAAGAATTGACATCCCTTGGTCAAGAATTGGCATGTACCCAGCCCCGGCCCGCAGCTACGGTTGCCGCGCAGTTCGAAACTTTGCCAGTCAGGACGCCACCATGATGAAGCTGATGATTTTTGCCAGTGTTTCCGCCGCGCTGCTGCTCGCATCGGCGGCGCCAGCCGCGGCGCCTGCGCCCGAACAAGTCGAGGCGCTGCGGCTGGCGATCAAAGACCTTTCCACGTCCTTTCCGGCCGGCTACACGCGCGGCGCGGAGTTTCTGCAAAGGCTTGCGGCGGTGCGGGACGGGGCGGCCTTCGCCGCCCTGCAGCGCGAGGCGTTGCTGGCGAACCCGCTGCTGGATTTTGACCAGTTACTGGTGCTGCGCCGCGATTTCGGTGCCAAGGCGGACAGCGTCATGAGCCGCGACCTGGGCATGCCGGCGCTGAACTCGCACGTCCACAACACCATCAAGCATCACGGCTGGAGCAACGAGATCGCGGTGCTCTCCAACCTGCGCAGCGGCGGGCAGCTGCGCACGCTCTATCATCCGGAAGCGACCAAGATGCTGTGCGATGTGGACCTGCACTTTTCCGGCCAGAAGCTGCTGTTCTCCTCGATCGGCAGGAACGACGCGTGGGCGATTTTCGAGATGAACGCCGATGGCAGCCGCGTGAGCGAAATCACGCCGACGAACTGGCCGGTGGTGGACTTCTTCGACGCGTGCTACCTGCCGAACGGCAAGCTCGCGCTGACCTCGACCGCGAGCTACCAGGGCCTGCCGTGCGAGGGCGGCAGCAAGCCGATGGCGCAGCTCTACCTGATGGATGGCGCGGGCGAGCCGGGCGCGCGCAACATCCGGCAGATCACGTTCGAGCAGGACAGCGACTGGTGCCCGACGATGCTGAACAACGGCCGGCTGATGTACCTGCGCTGGGAATATGTGGACCTGGCGCATTATTTCTCGCGGATCCTGTTCCACTGCAACCCCGACGGCACCGACCAGCGCGAGTACTACCACAGCAACTCCTATTTCCCGAACTCGTTCTTTTTCGCGCGCCCGATTCCGGGCCACGCCTCGATGGTAGTCGGGGTCGCCGGCGGTCATCACGGCATCTCGCGCAGCGGGCGGCTGCTGCTGATCGATCCGGCGCGCGGCCGCAGCGAGGCCGAGGGCGTCGTGCAGGAAATTCCCGGCCGCGGCAAAAAGGTCGAGCCGATCATCCGCGATCAACTGGTCAACGGCGTCTGGCCGCAGTTCCTGCACCCCTACCCGCTAAGCGATAAATATTTCCTGGTCGCCTGCAAACCCACGGCGCGCAGCCTCTGGGGCATCTACCTTGTGGACGTGTTCGACAACATGCTTCCGCTGAAGGAAGTCGAAGGCGCGGCGCTGCTGGAGCCGGTGCCCTTCCGCGCGACGCCTGTGCCCCCGGTGCTGCCGGAACGCGTCAAGCCGGAGCAGCAGGAAGCGCGCGTGTTCCTCGTGGACATCTATCACGGGGGCGGACTCAAGGATGTACCCCGCGGCACGGTGAAGGCGTTGCGCCTGTTCTCCTATCACTTTGCGCATGTCGGCCGCGGCGGCCACAACAGCGTCGGCGAGGAAAGCAGCTGGGACATCAAGCGCGTGCTCGGCACCGTGCCGGTCGAGGCCGACGGCTCGGCTTCTTTCCGCATCCCCGCAAACACCCCGCTCGCGATCCAGCCGCTCGACGCCGACGGGCGCGCGCTGCAGCTGATGCGCAGCTGGTTCGTCGGCATGCCCGGCGAAAACGTTTCGTGCGTCGGCTGCCACGAGCGGCAGAACAATGTCGCGCCCGCCAAGACGACCCTCGCGGCGCAGCGCGAACCGTCGGAAATCAAACCGTGGTATGGCGCGCCGCGGCCCTTCTCGTTCCGCTACGAGGTGCAGCCGGTGCTCGACAAATATTGCGGCGCCTGCCACGGCGCGGGCAGGACGCCCGACTTCACCGCCGCCAACCGCGAGACGGACTATCGCCACGACAAGGCCTACATGGCGCTGCAACTCTACGTGCGCCGTCCCGGACCGGAGAGCGACATCCACATGTTCGATCCGCTGGAATATCACGCCGGCACAAGCGAGCTGATGCAGATGCTGCGCAAGGGCCACCACGGCGTGCAGCTCGACCGCGAGGCGTGGGAACGGCTCGCGACGTGGATTGACCTCAACGCGCCCTACCGTGGTAAATGGGATCCGGGGAAATATCGCAACCGCGACCAGCACGAAGGCCGCCTCGACATGGCGCAGAAATTCGCCTGCCGCGCCGAAGATCCCGAGGCCGAGTACGACCGGCTCGCCGCCGAGTTTGCCAAACGTCCGCCCATCCAACCCGGCAAGCCTTCCTCAAATCTGCAACCTGCCATCGCCAATCTGCAATTGCCCGGCTGGCCCTTCGACACCGCCCGGGCAAAGCAGATGCAGCAGGGCGCCGGCGACGACGAACGCGAACTGGACATCGCCGACGATTCCGGCCAGAAACACGCGAAAGTCAAACTGCACCGGATCCCCGCCGGCCGTTTTGTCATGGGTTCGGCCATTGGCGCGAGCGACGAGACCCCGCAGGCCGCCGTCGACATCGGAAAACCGTTTTGGATGACCGAAATGGAAATCAGCAACGAGCTTTTCAACCTCTTCGATCCCGCACATGACAGCCGCTTCATTGACAAGAACGGCAAGGATCACAGCGACCCGGGCCTTCCCGCCAACCGTCCGGAGCAGCCGGTGATCCGGGTATCGTGGGACGAGGCGCAGCGTTTCTGCGCGTGGTTGAGCCGCAAGACCGGCCGCCGCTGCGCGCTGCCGACCGAAGCGCAATGGGAATGGGCCTGCCGCGCGGGCACCGCGACACCCATGTGGTACGGCGCGACGGGCGACGACTGGTCGCGCTTCGCGAACATGGCGGACACGACGAAGGTGCCCACCACGGCCTATCCGCGCAACGAAAAGGTCAACGACCATCAAGGTGTGCCCGACAGCCTCGGTCGTTACGCTGCGAACGCGTGGGGCTTGAAGGACATGCACGGCAGCGTGGCGGAGTGGACGCGCTCGGCCTATCGCCCCTACCCTTACCGCGAGCCCGACGGCCGCAACGACGCGCAGGCGTGCGACGAGAAGGTCGTGCGCGGCGGCTCCTGGTGCGACCGGCCGTTCCGCTGCACCTCCAGCTACCGCCTGCCCTACCAGCCGTGGCAGCGCGTCGCCAACGTCGGGTTCCGCATCATCGTCGAAGACGCCCCGTAGGCACCAAAACCTTGTCCGGCAATCACCCGCATCTCACCTGGCAGGGGCCGGACTCCTGCAGCAGCAGCGGTTCCCTGACCATGAAGTCTCACCAACCCGCCCCCGCTCTTTGTGGGCAGGGCTTCCTGCCCCGCGAACCCAACGCCACCTTGCGCCTGACAACACATCGCCACGCTCACCCGTCATGTTTCACGTCGGGTGAAATATCCCGGACTTGCGCAACTCCGAGATGTTTGCCCTCTGACCACAACAGCCGCACACCGCTGATCGCTCAGAATTCCACACTTCGCGATGTGTGGAATTCGGGCCCGCGGGACACGAGGGCGCGCCATTGCACACATGCGCAAGTTGGATGTGGAGCCGGTCTGACGCCGCCGCGCCCGCCTGGAAAACTCCTACAGAAGCATGGACAGAACCGTCTGTTTCCGAGTAAAAACAACCAAGCACACATGACGCGAGGTTCTCTATGAAATGCATCTTGCCACTATTCGCCGCGCTGCTGCTCGCAGCCACCGCGCACGCCGCGGCGCCGACGCCGGAACAAACCACGGCGCTGCGGCTGGCGATCGAGGATCTCTCGAAAACTTTTCCGGGCAAGTACACGCGTGGCGCGGAATTTCTACAGCAGCTCGCCGCCGTCACCAACGAGGCCGGGTTCGCCGCGCTCCAGCGCGAGGCGCTGCTGACCAATCCGTTGCTGGACTTCGACAAGCTATTGCTCGTGCGGCGCGGCGAGGTGCAGGCCAAGGCGCCGGCCAAGGGCAAGAAGAAGGCCCGCGGCCAGCTCGGGCTGCCGGCGAACTGGAACGGCAATGCTTCACTCCCGCGGCAGGGCTACGATGACGAGATCGCGGTGCTTTCGCCGGTGCGGCCGGACGGAAAGCTGACGACGCTCTATCAGCCGGAGCGCGATGTCTTCGTCGGCGATCTGAACCTGAACTGGGACGGGCAGCGCCTGCTGTTTTCCTCGCTCGCCAGCAACAACACGTGGCAGGTGTTCGAAATCGGCGTGGACGGCAAAGGGCTGCGGCAGGTCACGCCGGATGACGCCAAGGACGTGGACAACTACAACGCGTGCTACCTGCCCGACGGCGCGCTGCTGTTCAGTTCAACCGCGACCTTCCTCGGCGTGCCGTGCGTGTTCGGCAGTTCGTATATCGGCAATCTTTACCGGCTTGAGACGAATGCCTCGATCCGGCAGGTGACGTTCGAGCAGGAACACGACTGGCACCCCACCGTGATGCCGGACGGGCGCATCCTCTATACGCGGTGGGAATACACCGACGCCTCGCACTCGAATTCACGGATGCTGTTCCAGATGAATCCCGACGGTACGGACCAGCGGGCGTTCCGGGGCAGCGGGTCGTGGTTCCCCGGTTCGCTGTTCTACGCGAAGCCGGTGCCCGGTCATCCCGGCCGCGTGGTCGGCATCGCGAGCGGCCACCACGGCGTGGCACGCGTGGGGCGGCTGCTGATCTTCGAGACGCCGGAGGGCCGCGCCGACGGCAACGGCATCGCACAGGAAATCCCCGGCCGCGGCAAGGTGGTCGAGCCGATCGTGCGCGACCAGTTGATCCAAGGTTACCCGCAGTTCCTGATGCCGTGGCCGCTCGGTGACCCCTCGACTGCGCTCGGGGCAGGCAAATATTTCCTGGTATCCTGCAAGCCCGATGCGGTCGCGCCCTGGGGGATCTATCTCGTGGACGTGTTCGACAACATCACGCTGCTCAAGGAACTGCCGGGCGAGGCGCTGTTCGAGCCGATCCCGCTGCGCGCGACCGAGCGGCCGCCGGTGATCCCCTCGCGCGTGGACCTCACCAAGAGCGAGGCGACCGTGCACATCCACGACCTCTACGAAGGCCCCGGCCTCGCGGGAGTGCCGCGCGGGACGGTGAAGGCGCTGCGCCTGGTCGGCTACGAGTTTTCACGGCGCGGCAACGGGGGGCTCTACGGCACCATCGGCAGCGATGGTCCGTGGGATATGCGCCGGGTGATCGGCACGGTGCCCGTGGAGGCCGACGGCTCGGTCAAATTCAAATTGCCGGCCAATACGCCCTTGATGTTCCAGCCGCTCGACGAAAAAGGGCAGGCGCTGCAGCTGATGCGGACGTGGATCACCGCGATGCCGGGCGAGACCGTGTCGTGCGCCGGCTGCCACGAAGACCCGGGCGTCGCGCCCATGCGGCGCGCCAGCCGCGCCTCGCAGGCGGCGCCGGCCACCATCACGCCGTGGTATGGCCCGACGCGCGGTTTCAGTTTCACCCGTGAAGTGCAGCCGGTGCTCGACAAGTATTGCGTCAGCTGCCATGGCTCGACTCCGCTCACCGCAGGTGGCTCGACAGCGCTCACCGCAGGTGACGGCACGCGCACGAATCGGCCCAACTTCAAGGGCGGCATACCGCTGGCCGGATGGACCTCGCAAATGGCCGGCCACTGGGGCGGCGGCGGCAAGTTCACGACGGCCTACTGGGAACTCCAGCGCTACGTGCGCCGGCCGGGCATTGAGAGCGACCGCGGCCTTTTCACGCCGCTCGAATTTCACTTCAGCACGACCGAGCTCGGCCAGCTGCTGCGCAAAGGTCATCACGGCGTGCAACTCGACGCCGAGGCCTACAGCCGTCTGGTCACCTGGGCGGACCAAAACGCGCCGTTTTATGGCCGCTGGGGTGATGTCCCCGGCATCAACACCAACAACCTGTGCCTGATGAACCAGCGCCTGCTGGAATCGCGCCGCAAATACGCGCCGATGGGCCCGTTCGACGATCCCGAGATCATGCCCGAGACGCCGCCGTTCGACACCACGCCAGTCAAGCCCTCTGATAATCCGCAATCCGCAATCCACAATTCACAATTGGATGGCTGGCCCTTCAGCGCAGATGACGCCGTGCGCCTGCAAAAGCAAAGCACGCCCTCCGGCGCGCCGGCCCTGCAACTGATTCCGCTCGTCAAGCAGGCGGGCACGCCTCCGCCGCCGGTGCGCGCGAAGTTCGTGCGCGTCTGGGCCGGGCCGGCGAAGTGGCTCCAGATCGCCGAGGCGGAAATCATCTCCGGCGGCAGGAACGTGGCACTGGGCCAGCCTGCCAAACAATCGAGCACCTACGGCGGTGGCTGGGACGCGAAAAATGCCGTGGACGGCAAGCGCGAAGGCCAGGCGACGCATTCGCGCAACGGGGACCATGAGTGGTGGGAAGTCGAGCTGGCGGATGCATGCGTTATCGAGAAACTTGAGTTCTGGCCGCGGCCCGGAGTTTGCGCCGTGCGCTTGGCCGAGGCGAAGGTCGAGCTGCTGGACGCCCAGCGCAACGTCGTCTGGGAGCGCGTCACGCCGAAGACGATCGGCGATAAAGTCACGTTCAACGTCGGCACGCCGGCGAGCCAGACCGATCTCGCGGTGGCGTGGATTCCCGCCGGCGAATTCCTGATGGGCAGCGCCGACGGCCACACCGACGAGCGGCCGGTGCATCGCCAGAAAATCGCCAGGGGTTTCTGGATGACGCGCTGCGAAATCACCAACGAGCAGTTCAAACAGTTCGACCCGCAGCATGAGAGCGGCACCGAGGACCGCCACGGCTACCAGTTCGGCGTCACCGGCTATCCGCTCGACGCGGCCAACCAGCCGGTCGTGCGCGTTTCGTGGGACGAGGCACAGGCTTACTGCCGCTGGCTCTCGCAGAAACTCGGCAAGCGCGTCACGCTTCCGACCGAGGCGCAATGGGAGTGGGCGTGCCGCGCCGGCAGCGCGACGCCGCTGTGGTACGGCGGGCTCGACACGGATTTCTCCAAGGCCGCCAACCTCGGCGACGCGATGCTCGCGCAGTTCTCCGGCAATCCCTATACGCAGGACTGGAAGACCGCCGCGCACAAGAACCCGAACAAGTTCGACAACTGGCTGCCGCAGGAGGCGCGCTTCAACGATGGCGGCTTCGTCACCGAACCCGTCGGCAAGTACGCACCGAACCCGTGGGGCCTCTGCGACATGCATGGCAACGCCGCCGAGTGGACGGCCTCGACCTATCTCCCGTATCCCGGACACTCCGAGGCCGACGGCGAGAAAGTCGTGCGCGGCGGCTCCTGGTTCGACCGGCCCTTCCACGGCACCTCGAGCTACCGACGGCCCTATCAACCATGGCAGAAGATCCACAACGTCGGGTTCCGCGTCATCATCAAGGACGCGCCGTGAAGTGTCCCCCTGCGGTTGCGCTCAGGACAGGCAAGCAGGGAAGACCGCGCCCCGTGGTTCCTCCAAGCCGTGATAATACGCCAAGAATGGGGAGCAGCTGGATGCTGCAGGGCGTGAGTGACAGACTGTGCTCACCGCCAAACAAGGAGGCTGGACGCGAGGTCGTCTGACTAGTGTAGTGTCTCTCGAATGACTATACATTTCCGGCTGTCGGCCTCTTTTGTTGCCGCGGTTGCGTACAGCCCGGCTTGAGCAGCTCCAACTTCTTGCGTGCTCGCGCAAGTTTCTCC
>CAITZM010000111.1 GCA_903896925.1 uncultured Lentisphaerota bacterium
AATAAATGCTTGCTTTTGCGGGGCGCCGCGTAAAAATGCGCCCATGCTTTTTCAGTGTCATAGTGCGGTCGAAAAGCGGCGCGCCCCCGGTGGGCGCGCCGAAGCAATTTCTTATCTGGTCTATATCCATCTGACGGCCCGTGACCTCCGCCAGGCGGCGGACCGTCACCCGATCGCGGCATTGATCAAGCGGGTCGAGGACCTCCTGCCTAACGTCCAGCTGCCGTTCCAGTATCCACCGGGGCAGCGTTTCGCCTAGCGCGCAGGCCAGCCGGTGGCGCGGGTTGGTGCTTGACGGCCTCTACGTGAAGACGTAGAAGGGTGAGGTGCGCTCGCGGCAACCCCCGCGGGGGTTGTGGTGCTGAAAATGACCCTTTATTGATGGATATAGACCAGGATGTTGTGAGCAAAAGACGGACAAGATTTCACAGGTGGCATTCTATAGTTAGCCGATTGACTCGTTCACGGCTCTCTTCAAGGCAGCGCCGTCGAACTAAATACCTCTACGACGAGGCGACCGGGCGGCGCATCTCTGCGAAGGACGCACTCCAGCAGACGGTGAACACTGATTATGATGTAATGGGTCGTCCGACGCGCGTCTGGGGCGCGACCTATCCGGTGGCCTATGAGTATGACGCCTACGGCCGCATGACCGCGCTCAAGACCTATCGGCAGGAGGGTGGCGCGGCTGATGTGACCACATGGATTTATGACCAGGCGACCGGCCTGCTGACTAGCAAGCTCTATGCCGATGGCAACGGCCTGGCGTATAACTACGACGCCCTTGGGCGCCTGGCCCAGCGAACTTGGGCGCGTGGTGTGACGACGGTGTATGGCTATGACAGTCTGGGTCAGTTGACCGGTACGACCTATTCCGACGGCACTCCCGCCATCTCCTTCACCTATGACCGCCTCGGGCGCAAAACCCAGGCGATCACTGTCGGCGTCAGTACCAACACCTTTGCGTATGACGCCGCTACGCTATCTTTGAATTCAGAGACTCAGGGTTCAGGTTTCGCGGCAAAGGTTTTGACCCGTACCTCTGATACCTTCGGCCATCCAGCCGGCATCTCTTTCGGCCCCGATTACTCGGTCGGATACGGTTACGACGCCTATGCCCGATTCGCTTCAGTTTCCTCTTCCGTGCAATCCGTGTCAGCTGTGGCTAATTACTCTTATCTCCCCGGTTCCGACCTCATCGTCCAACTGGCCACGGACAGTGGACCCCTGACAACCCGCACCTATGAACCCAACCGCGACTTAATCACTGCAGTGGTCAACACCTTCGGTGGCAGCAACATCTCATCCTTTGCCTATGCCAACGATGTTCTTGGCCGCCGCACGGCGCGGATCGATTCTGCTTCCGTGACGAATATCTTCGGCTACAATGCCCGCGGTGAAATGACGAGAGCGGCTATGGGTGCGAACAGCTACGGTCAGTACGACGCGATCGGCAACCGTCAGGTTGCGACTAACAACGCCGAGGTGCTGGGTTATTCCGCCAATGCGCTGAATCAGTATACGCAGATCAGCGACGGAAGCGTGATCACCCTGACTTATGACTCTGATGGCAACATGACCACAAACGGCGTCTGGGCCTATACGTGGGACGCCGAAAACCGTCTAGTCTCCGCCGCCTCCAACGGCGTCACGGTGGTTCAGAACCTCTACGACCACCAATCCCGCCGCATCGCCAAGATCACCTCCACCTCCACTGCCGTCTTCCTCTACGACGGCTGGAATCTGGTTCGCGAACTTATCACTCATGACTCATCACTCTCCACTCATTCTTACGTCTGGGGCTTGGACCTCTCCGGTTCCCTCCAGAGTGCAGGTGGCGTCGGTGGCCTGCTGGCGCGCGTAGATGTCACCGGCGCGGCATATTATAAATACGACGCAAACGGCAATGTGTCCGAACTAGTCGCCGCTGATGGTTCGATTGCCGCCCACTATGAATACAATCCTTTTGGTAATCTGAATGCCAAATCCGGGATTCTCGCCGATGCGATTCCATTCCGCTTCTCCACGAAGTATTTTGATGCCGAGACTGGTCTTTACTATTACGGCTATCGTCACTACTCACCCACGCTGGGGCGCTGGCTATCTCTGGATCCGATTGGCGTGAGAGGAGGGGCCCATTGTTTGGGGTTTGTGGGAAATAACCCTATTTCACTTTTCGATGAAAAGGGACTCTCTTGGCCTGGCAATCCATTCCCCGGTGATCCAAGTAATTATCCGACAACGCCTCCTACTCTTTTAACTCAAGCTGTGGACCGACGCGAGAAAACTGATGATAAATATACCCGCTGGGTCTATAGCAGTGGTGGTGTTACGGCCGGAAGCTGTAGGGACGCTGAAACACCGTCAGCATCAGGGTCGGCTGCTTGTCTCGCTAAACCAATTCAATGTGTCTGCTCGCGCAAACATTCCTACCGCTTCCATACATGGACAGAGATAAGAGGATTCTACGATTTTGGAAGCGATAGAATACCAGATGTTTATCCAGTTCTGATTCGTATCGAAAATGATAAGAATTCAGATCCAATAACTGATTTGAACCCGGAGGAGAAAATTATACAGCCAGGATCCTGTATGTTCGCATGGGATCCTCCTGGGAAATCTCTTCAGGTCTGTATTAAAGCGTGCAATGAGTTGAATAAATAATGCATATTACTGGTATAAATATGATCTTCAGGCGATCATTTGTAACGTGGTTAGTGCTTGTCATTGCTGGGATTATCTTCGGATATTCATTCCATGGATATGTATTAAAATACAGGTGCAATAAACTTGTAAAAGATGCTGAAAGTTTCGTTAAGGAAAATCCGACGAATGTAAAAAAATGGGTTATTCTTGGTAATTACCAATATTTCGCAATGGATTACAAAGGCGCAATGGATGCATACAAGAAAGCAATAACTTTAGACAATGCATGTATAGATGCGTACGAAGGGCTTGGGGTGTGTTATCTTCAACAAGGAATGCTAGAAGATGCCGGGAGGATATTGCGTAAGGCACTTGTGATTTCCTCGACAAATGATCTCGATGCTACATATCGCATAAAGAACATTTTAACCTACCTGGCTGAAATAAAGAGCAAAGATTGAGGGTGCTGGAGGATCGGGGTCCACGTCTGGGAGCATACAGAGTTTAACCACGCTGGCCCTGCGGCCTGTGGCGTCCGCGACGTGGCGGGAACTGATCAAGCGCATTTGGGAGGTTGACCCGCTGATTTGTCCGCGTTGCGGCACGGAGATGGTCAAGCTGGCGGCGATCAAAGATCCAGTAGTCATAAGCAGGATTCTCCGACATTTGAGCCTTTGGGAGGAATCGCCCGCGCGCGGCCCGCCGCCCGGCGGCACGGTCTACGAACCGTGCTACGACGACCCGCCCGCCGCGGCGGAACCTAACGACCAAGCTTGCGCCGCAGATGTGCAGGTTTTCCCGGACTACGATCGGTACGACCCCGGTCCCGTTTACGATTGACACACCAACCGCAGTTCCCCCGGCTTATCCTGCCGTTCCGAATGGCCGCTGCACCCTCTCTCCCACGCGCCTTTTCTCTCCAATAAATGCTTGCTTTTGCGGGGCGCCGCGTAAAAATGCGCCCATGCTTTTTCAGTGTCATAGTGCGGTCGAAAAGCGGCGCGCCCCCGGTGGGCGCGCCGAAGCAATTTCTTATCTGGAAATGCCGCTCTGCTTCCCTTCCATCCGTGCTGCTCGGTGGCCGTTTTCCCTTCTTCCTCTGTGACCTCGTCCTGCCTCTGCGCCCTCTGTGGTGAACTCTTTTCTTCCATAGGTTTGAAGAGGGGTTTGCACTGGAGGCCGGGCGGCTGTTGTGCGACGCTGCCGGGCTATGAACCACCTATGTGTGAGGATGTTCGTGTTGGGCCTGTCTGTCGTGCTGGCAGGCGTGGGACAGGCGCAGCCGTTCGCCTCGGCGGTGGGCGCCGCGGATCTCGATCCGGTGGCATTCACGCAGTGGGCCGGCGGCGCGGAGTCGCCGGTGGTCGTACTGGACCACGGCAAGGATGCCGGACCGGCGTTCGTGCTCTGCTCCGACCAGACCCTGCCCAGCTACGTCGGCGTGAAATTTGGCGACACGAAGACGCCCGGCCCGCGCCACCTGCGGATCGGCTTCAAGGCGCCGGTCGCGGTTGGCAGCGTGCTCGTCCGCGGCGGCGGCCGGCTTAGCGTGCTCACGCAGGACGCGCCCGGCCGCGGCGACCTCGCCGACGAGGCGCAGTGGCTCCCCGCCGAACGGCTGCGCGGCCGCGAAGTCTCGCGCGCCGAGGCGGGGCGCGACGATTATGCACTCTGGGTGTTGCCGCCGGGCACACAGACGCGGGCGCTGCGCTTCACGCACGTCGCCGAGGCGACGGAAAAAACCTATGCGGGCTGGCTTGGCGGCTTCTGCATGCTGCGCGAGCGGCTCGCGAACGTCGCGCCACAGGCGGTGGTGTCGACGAGCGCCAATCCGCAGCATGCCGCGCTCATCGCCAACGAGCACTACGAGCAGTGGCAGGCTTGGGACAACGTCGAGGAGGCTGGCATACTACCCGTCGCGGAGCGGCCCGCCTGGGTCACGCTGGTCTGGGAGCAGCCCGTGACGCTGGTCGGGCTCAACGCGCTCTGGGCAGGCTGCGGCGCGGCGACGGCGCAGGCCTATACCGGTCCCGCCGACCGCCACCCGCGCGAGGCGGGTGACGCCGACTGGCGCACACTCCGGAGCTTCGACAAGCTGGACAGCAAGTACACGAGCGCGCTCGGCGCGAATTGGCTCGACTTCGGTCAGACGGTGACGACGCGCGCGGTGCGCCTGCTGCTGACGCGCGTGACGTCCGAAGGGCATCCGCACCTGAAGGGCCGGACGCAGGAGGGTCGCCGCGTCTGGCTGGGCGAACTGCTCGCCTGCGCCCCGCTCGGCGGGCAGCCGCTGGCTGCCGCCCTCCTGCCGGCCGCTGCGGCGGCGGACCATCCGCCGATCGCCGTCCGCTTCACGCTCAAGGAGCCGGGCTTCGTGACACTGGTCATCGAGGACTCCACAGGCCGGCGTGTCCACAACCTGCTCAGCGAGACGCCGTTCCCCGCCGGCGACAACATCGCGTGGTGGGACGGCACCGACGATCTCGGCCGCGATGCCGAGGCGGCGCGGCACGGCGTCTATCACGTGCCGGGCGCGTTCGTTGCGCCGGGCGCCTACCGCGTGCGCGGCCTGTTCGGCAAGGAGGTTTCCCTGCGCTACGAATTTCCGGTCTACACGGCGGGCCGCCCGGCGTGGAACACCGAGGACCATACAGGCGCATGGCTCGCGAACCACACGCCGCCGAGCAGCGCGCTGTTCGTGCCGGCGGAGCGCGCGCCGGGCGGCCAGCCGCTGGTCTACCTCGGGAGCTACGTCAGTGAAGGCACGCACGGGCTCGCGTGGGTGGACCTCGACGGGAAAAAGGTTGGCGGCGAAAACTGGGTCGGCGGCAACTGGACCGGCGCTCCGTTCCTGACGCGCGACGACGGTGCGTGCGCCGTGGCGGGCGTGGCCGCCTACGCCGGCAGCGTCTGGCGCACGGAAAAAGGCAGCACGGAGGCGGAATTGCGGCTGACGGCGCTGACGCGCGAGGGCGACAAGCTGGTGGTGAAGCACCACTGGCCGCTGCCCGCCGGCGCGACCAAGGGCGATGCGAGCATCGAGGCCGAGATGGGTGGCCTCGCCGCGCGCGACGGCGTGCTGGTCGTCAGCCTGCGCCGTCTGAACAAGCTGCTGCTTGCCGACGCCAAAACCGGCGCGGTGCTCGGCGAGGTGCCGCTGGCGGACCCGCGCGGGCTGGCCTTCGACGGCGCCGGCCGGCTGCTCGCGCTGGCTGGCGACAAACTCCTGCGTTTCAAGACCAGCGCGCTGCCGCTGCCCGCGCCGGACACCGTGATCGAAAAACCCGAAGACCCGCAGCAACTCGCGTTCGATGGTGCGGGCAACGTCTGCATCTCCGACCGCGGCCGCAGCCACCAGGTGAAGCTCTTTTCGGCGCAGGGGAATCTGCTCCGCGCCATCGGTCGCGCCGGCGAGCCGAAGGCAGGAGCTTACGACCCGCAGCATATGAACAACCCGAACGGGCTGACGGTGGACAGCCGGCAACGGCTCTGGGTCGCGGAGACCGACAACCAGCCGAAGCGCGTCAGCGTCTGGTCGCTCGACGGCCAATTTCTCAACGCCTTCTACGGCCCGAGCGAATACGGCGGCGGCGGCACGCTCGACCCGCAGGACCCGACGCTGTTCCATTACGCCGGCATGACGTTCAAGCTCGACTGGGAGCGCGGCACCAGCCAGCTCATCAACGTCTATTACCGGCCCGGCCCCGGCGCACTGCCGCTCGCGTTCCGCTCCGGTCCGCCGCAGACCGCGCTCTTTCGCAATGGCCGCCGCTACTTCACCAACTGCCATAACAGCAACCCGACCGGTGGACACGGCACGGCGTTCCTGTTCGTCGAGCGCGATGGCGTCGCCGTGCCCGTCGCGGCTATGGGCCGTGCGACGGACTGGGACTTGCTCAAGGACGCCATTTTCGCCGCGCGCTGGCCCGCGGGCCTTGACCCGCGTGGCGACCGCGCCAGGAACGGGGCGCTTTTCGCGTGGAGCGATCTCAACGGCGACGGCCTCGCGCAGCCGGCCGAGGTCACGATGGTCAAGGCGGTGAGCGGTGGTGTGACGGTGATGCCCGATCTCGCCTTCGTCGTCGCCCGCGTGGACAGCAACACGGTGCGCTACGCGGCGACGAAGTTCACCGCTGGCGGCGCGCCCCTGCTCGACCTCGCCGCCGGCGAAACGCTCGCGACCGGCGCGTTGCCGCCGAAGAGCAGCGGCGGCGACCAGGCGCTCGCGACGCCCGACGGCTGGACGGTGGTCACGCTCGGCCTCGCGCCGTTCTCGCCCTATTCGTTGTGCGGCGCGTATCGCGGCGCGGCGCGCTGGTCCTACCCGAGCCTCTGGCCCGGCCTGCACGCCTCGCACGAGGCGGCCGTGCCGGAGTTCCCGGGCGAACTGATCGGCACCACGCGCCTGCTCGGCGGCTTCGTCGCCCCGCGCGGCAGCGATGCCGGGGCGCTCTGGTGCGTCAACGGCAACATGGGGCCGATGTACCTGTTCACCGCCGACGGCCTCTTCGTCCGCACGCTCTTCCGCGACGTGCGCCAGGGCCGGCCGTGGGCGATGCCGCAGGCCGTGCGCAACATGGCGCTCGACGATGTCACGCCGCACGACGAGAACTTCTGGCCCAGCATCGCGCAAACGCCCGACGGCCGCATCTACCTCGTCGATGGCGGCCGCAGCAGCCTCGTCCGCGTGGACGGGCTTGATTCGCTCCGCCGCCTGCCCGAGGCCGAGCTGAAAATCAGCGAGCAGGATTTGAAGCGCGCGCAGGAATGGCAACTGCAAAGCGAAGCCTCGCGGCAGCAGAAGTGCGGCGCGGAGACGCTGCGCGTCGCGCTGCGCGCCGCCGCGCCGGCGGTGGATGGCAACCTCGAAGATTGGGCGGGCGCGCAATGGGCCCCGATCGACAAGCGCGGCGTCAAGGCGTGGTTCAACAGCAACAGCAAGCCCTACGACGTGGTCGCCGCGCTCGCGGTCGCGGGCGGCCGGCTCTGCGCCGCGTTCCGCACCGGCGATCCCAACCTGCTTGAGAACACCGGCGCGGTGCCCAACGCCCCGTTCAAGACGGGCGGCGCGTTGGACCTGATGCTCGGCACCGATCCCCGTGCCGACGCGCGCCGCTCCGCGCCCGTGCCCGGCGATCTGCGGCTGCTGGTGACGCTGGTGAAGGGCAAGCCGCTCGCGTTGCTCTATCGCGCCATTGTGCCCGGCACCGCCGCGGCCGACCGCGTGCCGTTCAGCTCGCCGTCGCGCACGATCCATTTCGATCGCGTCGAGGACGTGAGTGCGCAGGTGCAGTTCGCCGGCCGCGAGGGCAACGTCGAGTTCTCGATCCCGCTCGCGACGCTCGGGCTGAAGGCGGAGCCGGGGCAGAAGCTGCGCGGCGACCTGGGCGTGCTGCGCGGCAGCGCGGGCGAAACCGTGCAACGCGTCTACTGGAGCAACAAGGCCACCGGCATCACCGCCGACGTGCCCAGCGAAGCCCAGCTCACGCCGCAGCTCTGGGGCACGCTCGAGTTCGCGCCCTAAGTTTTCAAGGGTCTAAAAAACTCACCGTCCTCGTTGCCCAAGGGGAGCGGCGGAAAATAAGGGTTCATTTTTCAGTGTGGTGCGGATTGGGTTCGCGGGGTTGGTAACCCCGCCCACAAAGAGCCGGAGGCTCTGTTTTTTTGGCGCTGCGTGTTCCGGCCGGAGCGGCGGCACTCCTGCCGCCGAAAATAAACGCAATCTGCCAGCACGCACCACACCCACGGAAACATCTGGCCGATCCACAACACGAGCCAGTCTGACACCCAACGCTTCCACCACGGCGGCAGGAGTGCCGCCGCTCCCGGTCAGGCAAACCCGTTTGGTTGAAGATCGGCAGTACCAGACCAAGCCTTCTTGCCCGCGCAAGCCCATGGAGTGGCCGCGCTGGAGTGGCTGGACGCAGGGCGGTCGCTGTGCTAAACACCGTCGCGAAATCGTCGCCTTGATGGCTGCAACAATAAAACGAGGTATAGAATCCATGAGCATGCACATGTCCCGCCGCCGTTTTGTCCAGGCCAGTCTGGCCGCGCCGCTCTTGCTCTCGTCGTTCCGTTTCGCGCGGGCGGAAACGCAGGGGATCAAAATCTCGGCGTTCGCGGATGAAATTTCCCCCGACCTGGACGAGCAGATACGCGTCTGCAAGCAACTCGGCATCACGCATATCGAGTTGCGCGCTGCGGCCGGCAAGAACGTGCTGGATTTCGACGCGGCCCTGCGGAAAACCGTCCGCGAAAAATTACTCGCCGGCGGCCTGGGCGTCGTCTCCATCGGCAGCCCGATCGGCAAGGTGAAGCTGAACGAGCCGTGGCCGGCGCACTTCGACCGCTTCAAGGTGGCGGTGGAGATGGCCGAGTTTTTCAATGCGCCGCTGATCCGCCTCTTCAGCTATTATCCGGCCAAGGGCGAGGCCTTCCCCGCGGGCCGCGACGAGGTGCTGCGCCGGCTGCAATTGCAGGCCGACTACGTCAAGGACCATCCGGTGACGCTCGTCCATGAAAACGAAAAAGGCATCTATGGCGAGCGCGGTCCGGCCTGCCTCGACCTCCTCAAGACGATCAACTCGCCGAAGCTGCGCGGCGCGTTCGACTTCGCCAACTTCGTCCAGGCCGGCGACGACACCCTGAAAAACTGGGAATTGCTCAAGCCTTACGTGGTGCATTTCCACATCAAGGACTGCAAGCGGGACACGAAGAAAGTCGTTCCCGCCGGCCAGGGCGATGGCAACCTGCAGCCGATCTTGGAAGACGCCTACAAGTCGGGCTACCGCGGCTTCTTCTCCCTCGAGCCGCACCTGAAGGTGGCCGGCCACTCGTCGGGCGAAACCGGCGCGGACCTGTTCAAGGTGGCGACGAACGCCCTCCGTGACGTCTGCCGCAAGGCCAACATCCCGCTGGCGTAGCCGGCGCGGGAGAGCGTCCAGGCTTGTACTGGCATGGGTCAGGGCGTATTTCGTGCCCCAGCTACCGCTCGGGAACCCGCAGGGGTTTCGATAGGACGAGCTTCACGTTGCCGTAACTGGTGACCCGGAAGATGCCGCCGGCGGCGGGCGCATCGATGTCATAATCCTTGATCGAAATACGAGGGGCGCCCAGGCCGTTGTCAGGTAGGCCCAAGGTGCCCAGGTAAGCGCGGGCTTCGGTCGACGACTGGATTTTGGGCGCTTTCCCGACTGCGAAAGCCCAGCCGGCTTCACCCTGCAATATCCAGCCCGTGGCGGCATCATGCCGCGCCGAAAAGCCCCAACAATATCCGGGGCCGTTGAAACGGACGTAATCCGCGTGTCCGCCACCTGGCGCTACATCCCGCGAGATGGTAATCGGCGTATCGGCGGGTACGGCGAGTAGGTGCGTCGTGATGTAGGCCGTCAACCCGCGGACATGTTGAACGTGTCGGTAGTTCGCCAGCAACGGCCAGGCCAATGCCATCAGTCCCAGCGTCAGTGCCAAGGCGGCATAGTCGCGCCAGGCCTTGGTCCAACCGCGGCAGGCACGCAGCAAGCCGGCGGCCTCGGCGCTGAACAACAGGGCCACCGCCGCGGCCACCGCAGTTGCCACCAGCCGTTCCGTTACTTCGCTGTCACCATGCAGGGAGAACTGCGCGTTCGAGATCAGTATGCCGATGATGATGAGCCCGGCGACGAGTACATCGAAAATCAGCGCTGCCATGACCCCGCGCCGGGAGTTCATGAAGAGCGCCACCGCCAGGAAGATCGAAGGCAGGCCCACGAGCAGCAGGGGCACGCCCACGAGCCAGATCAGGATATCGCCCGTGATGACGTTCATGCAGCCCCGGCCTATTTCGCAGGTGCCCTGGAGAAAGGCCCAGAGGGCCACCCCACAGGTCATCACGGTGAGCAGTGCCCTGAACCAGGCTGCCGCCCGTGTCCCCTTCCGGCTCACGTCGCCGGCCGATAGTTCAGTTGGGGTGCTCATCAGCCGCTGTACTTTCGTGTGTCACGGGCCGGGGTGGAACACCAACTCCACATCCTTGAGCCAAATCTTGCCGGCCACGGCCTTCTTAAAAATTATGCCGACAGCCGCGACGACGAGATTCAGCCGGATCAGGTCGGGCTGCTCGCCTTTCTTCAGGAGGAACGGGATTTCGCAGGAGACCCAGTCATTGGTCCCGGTGACGACATGAGCGAGCCCTTTGGAGAAGAACTCGCCGCGCCCGGGGAACCGGCACCACATTTCGAGATACGCCCGGCCCGTCAGTCCTTCGGTCTTGAGCCTGGCACGGTAGCCCACGGTGCCGGCCTCGACGCCCGGCGCGGGCACCTCAAACAGCCGGAACGTCTGCGGTTTGTCGCAGGCGGCCAGCCACGCGTCGCCGGCCGCGACCACGTCCTTCGATATCGTCGGGACGGCGGTGGTGAACGTCTTCAGGGTTGTGCTCATCGTCGACTCCTTTCACCCGCACTGTTGCATCAAGCCGGCCGGAAACGGACACCTCCGCACATGCGCCGGTCCCGACCTGCCCATGGGGGCTTACGTTCCCTTTCACAGGGCAGATTACGCTCCGGCCACAGCGCTGTCCAGCCAACGCGCGGGTCCTTGCCCAGGTTCCAAGCGTTGCTTTGACGCCAAGGATGCGAGGCGCCTGAACGCCGGCCTGAGTTGCCGCAGGAATGGCACTCACACGGTGTACCGGCAGCACCCTCACCCCGGCCCTCTCCCCTGCAGGGAGAGGGGGACAGCAGCGGCAATCCTGACGCTCTCCATTCGCGGGCAGCGAAAAATCCTTTCACGCCTGCACTGCACAGCGGTGGTCGTGGATGACTTGGCGGCCGGGCTTGCTCTCCTCTTGGGGGAGAGGAGTGAGGTGAGGGGTGCGCTTAACCCCGATTTTAGGACCACTGGCTTAAGTAGAATCTGCGTCCCGAAAATGGTAGGAAGGGACGGATGCAGATGGAACGAAAACGCAGGACATTCTCGGCCAGTTTCAAGGCCAAGGTGGCGCTTGACGCCGCCAAGGGGCTAAAGACATTGGCGGAGCTATCATCGGAATACAAGGTACACCCGAGTCAGATCTCGGAGTGGAAGAAGCAACTGCTGCTGAACGCGCCCGAGATCTTTGCGGGCCCTACGAGCAAGCGGCCCAAAACAGAGGAGGAGCTGACGGCACCTCTGTACGAAGAGATTGGGCGGCTGAAGATGGACGTGAAGTGGCTCGAAAAAAAAGGCTGAGCCTGCCGCTGGCCATCCGCCGGGCCTGGGTCGTTCCCAGCGCCGTCTATTCGGTTCGGCGGCAGTGCCGTTTGGCAGGCGTTTCCCGGTCGGACTTCTACTACGAGCCCACACCGGAGTCAGCAGAGAACCTCTTGCTGATGCGGCGGATCGACGAGCAGTACATGCGGCATCCCGAGTTTGGCTATCCCCGCATGACGGACTGGCTGAACGACGCAGGCCACGCGGCCAACCACAAGCGGGTGGCGCGGTTGATGCAGCTGATGGGCTTGCAGGCCATCACGCCGGGGCCACACACCAGCAAGCCCGCGCCGGGGCACACCATTTACCCGTATTTACTGCGCGGGGTGGAGATCGTGCGGGTGAACCAGGTCTGGAGCATCGACATCACCTACATCCCGATGCGGCATGGGTTCATGTATCTGGCCGCCGTGCTGGAGTGGCGCAGTCGCTATGTGCTCGCGTGGGAGCTGTCCAACAGCCTCGAAAGCCTGTTTTGTGTGACCGCGCTGGAGCGTGCACTGGCTCGCGGGAGGCCCGAGGTGTTCAACACCGACCAGGGCGCACAGTTCACCAGCGAGGCGTTCACCGGTGTCTTGCTCAGCAAGCAGATCGCCATCAGCATGGATGGCCGGGGACGGGCTTTGGATAACGTGTTCATCGAACGCCTGTGGTGGACGGTGAAGTACGAGGATGTCTATCCCAAGGTCTACGCAGACGGGCACGCTTTGTACCATGGCCTGGCGCGCTACTTCGTATACTACAACGACGAAAGGAAACACTCGGCGCTGGACAAGCAGACTCCTGCTGAAGTATTCCTCGCCTAAGCGATCAAACACTGACGACGAGCGCTGCCGTCGCTCCGCGCCGCCCTCGGCCCTCCGGGCCGCCCCTTCGGGGACGGGCAGCGCTACGCGACGGCAGCGGGAACCGGCGGCCTTGTTGGCCACCAAGACAAGCAAATGAGTGGCGTAGATTCTACTTTAAATTAGCCGCTCCGTGGTCTGAGATTGGGGGTAAGCGCAGGGGCACACAGACAGCGTTCAGCCATCCCGCTTCTGCGGTCGTGGCCTTCACGGCTTCGTGCGGGACTACACCGATGCAAGCCAGCCCCATGTTGCAGTTTAGCCCGCTGATGTGTATCACGAAGCGCGAAACAAGGTCTTTTAATTTCGGAATGAATTTCCAGGGTTTCATGCCTGGAGTTGGGCGCATGCGAAGCCAAGGAAACGGTTTGGACTGCGGCGGCATGAACCGTCATGCGCAGAATGCGCGGATCTGTCCGCGCATTCCAGAAGCGTCGCCCAAAGCAAAGGCCGCGCCTCACTCAAACGCGAGGCCGGCCTGTTTGCCGACTGCGAAGATGTGGTCGCGCGCGCCGGCGTAGTCTTCCGGCTTCGCCAGGTGCTCCAGCATCAGCGTGGGCGGCTCCGGCAACTGCGCGATGCGTTTGAGATAGGTGGCGTAGTCGAGCACGCCCTTGCCCGGCGCGACCTCGCGGAAGTGGACGTTCATCTCCACCTCCCAGGTCAGGTCCTTCGCGTGGCAGCTCACAATCCAGGGACCGAGTTTGTCGAAGCACTCGTTGAGCAGCGCCGTGTTGCGGTAGAATTTGTCCGGCGAGTTGACCATGTTGCAGGGGTCGAGGTGCACCGCGAAGGCGGGGCGGTCGATGGCCTTGATCATCCGCAGGTAGCAGTCCGGGCTGTCCGGCATCGCCCAGCCCATCGCTTCGTAGGTGAATCTCGTGCGCTTGGGCTTCACGGCGTCGATGATCTTGCGCGCGTTCTCCACGGCGGCGTCGAAAAATTTCTCCGTCAGGTTGTCCGCGTGCGGCCCGAACCATGAGGTCGGGTTGAAGGAGCCGGCGATGTCCACGCAGCAGCGCGCGCCGAGCGCATCGGCGAGCGCGAGTCCCTCGGTGACGTTCGCCATGTTCTTCGCGCGCTTCTCCGTGTCGGCGTCCATCAGGTTGCACCAGCGGC
Organism: uncultured Lentisphaerota bacterium; assembly: GCA_903896925.1. Lineage (GTDB taxonomy): Bacteria > Verrucomicrobiota > Kiritimatiellia > CAIQIC01 > CAIQIC01 > DP16D-bin41. The sequence continues at coordinate 13,842 of CAITZM010000111.1, forward strand.
CGACCTCGGCGGGGATCACGTCGTGCCTGGCGAAAGCCTGCTCGAAAGCGCGGATGCGGTCGGTCTCGGTGAGCGCGAGTTTCGGGCAGAAGGCGGCGCGATAGCCCAGCTTCCGATGCGCCAGCACATAGGCCTCGGGATCGTCGGCCTTGGCATAGGCCGGCCCGCCGAGCCGGAGCTTCGCCGGCGCGGCGGCCGCACCCCAGCCGCGCAACGTACCCGCCGCCACCGCGGCACCGACCGCCCCACGCACGAACTCACGCCGGGAAAGAAGATTTTGTTTCATGGCCGCTTTTTCGCACGAACCGCCGCCGGTTGCAATCCCGTGCTGCAGATTACGGAGGGGAGGATCGTCCACAGATTACACCGATTTCACAGATGAGGAATCAGCAGAAGAATTTAACGCGAAGACGCCAAGGAAAAGCACAAGTCGCAGAGAATGCTGAGCTCTATGACTTTTCTGTCCTGAGAGAAGCCGAAGGGCCTGCCCTGAGCGAAGTTGAAGG
>CAITZM010000112.1 GCA_903896925.1 uncultured Lentisphaerota bacterium
ACCGGGGCGTCGGCGGGTAGGCCCAGCTTGGTCTTAGCCAAGGCCACCGCTTCCAGCACGCGCGCTTGGGCGCCGGCTGGCACATTGACCAGACGGATTTTCCCGCCGGTACTGAACGCCAGCTTCCAGTTCGTGTTGCTCCATTCCAACGCCAGATATAGACTCACTTCGCTATGCAGTACTGCGGTCATGTCGAGTTCCTTTCGTTTGGTTTTAACACTGCCCAACGAAGCGGATTTTACTCAAACCGCACGTCCTGCATAGCATCTCCCCGGATGTTCCCTCGGGAGGGCGAGCGTACTCGCGAGCCGTTGGCAACCGTTGTCAGGCCAGGACTCGCTGCCACTCCCGGACGCGCCCAGCGAGATCGGCGGCGTGGAGCAGGTCGCCGATGACGGCAAAGCCGCCGGCGCCGGCGGCCCGCAACCCCGGCACGCGCTCCGGCGTCAGCGCGCCGATGGCGACCACCGGCGCGGGCGCGAGCTGCGCCAGGCGCTGGAAACCCGCGACACCGAGCGGCGGATAGGCGAGGGCCTTGGTCGCCGTCGCAAAGACCGGGCCGATGGCGATGTAGCTGGGGCGCAGCGCCGCGGCGCCCGCCAGCTCGGCATAGTCGTGCGTGCTGATGCCGAGCCGCAGGCCGCCGCGCGCCAGGGCCGACACCTCCACGCCGGCCAGGTCTTCCTGACCCAGATGCACGCCGTACGCACCATGTTTCAGCGCCAGTTCCCAGGCGTCGTTGATGAACAGGCGCACCGCATGGCGGCGTGCGTAGTCGATCGCGGTGACGACTTCCTTCTCCAGCGCCGCGCCCGCCAGGTCCTTGGCGCGCAGCTGGACCGTGGTGACGCCGAGCGGCACCAGTTTTTCCAGCCACGCCGCCCGCTCCACCAGCGGGTAGAGGCCGAGCGGCTGCGGGCCGCAGTCGCGGAAGTGCGGGCGGATTTGACCGGCCTCGGCCGTGCCCGTCAGCCAAGGCAAATCCTCCGGCGCCGCGGGCCAGCCGAGATGCGCGAGCGAGCCGTGCCCTTGGCCGAGGTCCTCCCCGCAGCGCAGCCCTTGGTTCAGGTAGGCCTTCGCGATCACCAGCGCCTCGGCGAGCGAGTGGCCGAGGGCGCGCGCCGCCGCGATGGCGGAGGCCAGCGTGCAGCCGGTGCCGTGCGTGTGCCGCACCAGTTGCCGCTCGCTCGTCAGCCAGAACGACTGCCGGCCATCGGAAAAATAGTCCTGGCAAAACTCGCCGGCGATGTGCCCGCCCTTGAGCAGCACCGCCCGCGCGCCGCACTGCAACAAGGCCTGGGCGGCCGCTTGAAGCGCCGCAGCACCACAGGACAAGCGGCCGGAGGCCGCTTCCACAGTTTCGTCCATGCCGTGAAAATCCGGGCCGAGCAGCTTGCCCAGCTCCGGGATATTCGGCGTGACGAGATCGGCGCGCGCCAGGATCCGCTCCACCAGCAACCGCCGGCCGGCCTCGTCCAGCAAGGGCGCGCCGCTGGTCGCGGCCAGCACCGGGTCGCAGACAACGAACGCCTCCGTCGTCGCGAGAAAATCGGCGACGACGCGGACCTGCTCCGCGCCGCCCAGCATGCCCAACTTGATGGCGACGGGCGGCAGGTCCTCGGCGAGGCGCTCGATCTGGTCGCGCAGCAACTCGGGCGCAACGGGTGCAATGGCGAACACACCGTTCGTGTTCTGAACGGTGAGCGCGCTGACGACGGTACAGGCATACGCGCCCAACCCGTGCAAGGTCTTGAGGTCGGCCTGCAAGCCGGCGCCGGCGCTGGGGTCGCTGCCGGCAATGGTCCAGACGATGGGTCTATGTCCCTGGTCAGTTGTCATTGGTCATTGGTCCGTTGTCAGTTGTCCGTCGTCACTTGTTCCAGGCGGTTTCGATTATACCGCGGACCGAGTTGATCAGCAGAATCTGATCGGTCGGTTTCAAATCCTTCACGCGGATGACGGCTTCCAACAGCCGACCGCGCGCCAGCAGCTCGGCGCGCTGGGTGCCGGCGAGGAGGCCGCAGGCGACCGGCGGCGTCAGCCAGCAGCTGCGCCGCACGACCACGACATTCGCGAAGCAGGCTTCGGTCAGTTCGCCGCGCTCGTTGTACAGGAGCACGTCGTCACAGCCAGGGTGCTGGCGCAGCACCTCCTCATAGACGGCGCGCCGCGTGGTCTTGTGGAAAAGAAAACGATCCGTTGAGCTTACGGGTTTGCGGGCCAGCGCGATGGTCCAGACCTTGGGCTCCGGCAGCCGCGTCGCCGCGCTGCGGGCGTGGCCGGCGCGGTCAAGTAACAGGCGCACGCGTTGCCCCTGCTGCGGGAAGCGCGCCGCCGCGCCGCGCAAGACGCGCAGTATGTGCTGGCGTGAAAAAGGGAAGCCAAAGTAGCGCGCCGAGTCGCGCAGGCGCCGGAGATGGCGCGCGAGCAGCGTGTAGCCATGACGCGGCCGCCAGAGCAGGGTTTCCAGGATTTCGAACGGCGGCACCGGCGCGAGCGCCAGCGCCTTCGTCCGGCACTCCTGCCATTCGTCGGCGGCGCGCGAGTCCCACGTGATGCCGGCACCGGTGCCGTATTCGAGGCGCGCGCGCCGGCGATCCAGATGCAGGGTGCGGATGGCCACATTGAACCGGGCGCGGCCGTCGGGCGCGATGAAGCCGAGCGCGCCGGTGTAGATGCCGCGCGGCGCGGTCTCCAGGGCGGCAATGATTTTCGCCGTCTGCACCTTGGGCGCGCCGGTTATCGAGGCGGACGGGAACAGGGCGCGGAAAATGTCCGGCCACGTCGCGCGCGTCCGCGCCGCAACGGTCGAGGTCATCTGCCAGAGCGTGCCGTAACGCTCGACGGCGAAAAGTTTTTCGGCGCGGACGCTGCCGGGCCGCGCGAGGCGACCGAGATCGTTGCGGACCATGTCCACGATCATGATGTTCTCGGCGCGGTTCTTCGCCGACTGCTGCAGTTCCGCGGCAATGCGTTCATCTTCAGCCAGCGTGAGGCCGCGCGGCGCGGTGCCTTTCATCGGGCGGCAGACGATGCGCTCCCCGTCACGATGGAAGAATAGTTCCGGCGATAGCGAGCAGAGCGCGTGTTCACCGAGGTCGAGATAAGCGCCGTACTGCGTCGCCCCTCCGTCCAGCAGGGTGGCGGCGAGCGCGCCAAAGTCGCCGCGAAACGGCGCGCGCAGGCGGAAGGAATAGTTCACCTGGTACGTTTCGCCCGCGGCAATCTTGCGCCGGATCGCAGCGATGGCACGACGGAAATCGGCAGGCGAAACGTTGGGCTTCCAAGATTTCTCCAAGGATTGAAAAAGGGCTGGGTCGGTTTTTCCAAAGCTTGGAACGGCAGGGGCGCAGCAAGACTGCGCCCCTGCCTGGTGGACGTTTTTGGCCTTATAAATCCCGAACCACAGCAGGGGCAGCGGGCCGGGGCGGCGGGTTTGCAGCGCGGCGTCGAAGGCCGGCGCCGCCTCGTAGGACAGAAAGCCCGCGGCCCAGCAACCGCGCCGCACGGCGGCGTCGATTTCCACCAGGGCCGGGACGACCTGCCTGATGTCGCGGATGGAGAGGATGCGATCAGGCGCACGGAATTCCAACCACTGCGAACAGCCAGTGCCTTCTGTTTCCTGGAGGAAAATTACCGGACTGGAGGATGTGGAACTACGCACAGGGCGATCCATTTAGCATCCACAGATTTCACAAATGACACAGATTGAAAGAGCTGTTTTCCAATCGCTGCAGTCCGTGAAATCTGTGGATTCATTTCTTCCCGCAGACCTGGTGGCTCAGGCGCATGGAGCAGAACTTGGGGCCGCACATGCTGCAATAGCTGGCGGTCTTGGCGTCGTGCGCGGGCAGCGCCTCGTCGTGGAACGCGCGCGCGGTCTGCGGATCGAGCGCCAGGCGGAACTGGTCCTCCCAGCGGAACTCGCCGCGGGCCGCGCTCATCGCATCGTCCCAGTCCTGCGCGCCCGGGAAGCCGCGTGCGAGGTCGGCGGCATGCGCGGCGAGCTTGTGCGCGATGCAGCCGGCCTTGACGTCGTCGCGGTTGGGCAGGCCGAGGTGCTCCTTGGGCGTCACGTAGCACAGCATCGAGGCGCCGGCCGCCGCGATCAGCGCGCCGCCGATGGCGCTGGTGATGTGGTCGTGGCCGGCGCCGATGTCGGTGACCAGCGGGCCGAGGGTGTAGAACGGCGCGTCGCCGCAGGCTTTCTGCTCGCGGGTGGCGTTCTCCACGACGCGGTGCAGCGGCACGTGGCCGGGGCCTTCGATCATCACCTGGCAATCCATCTTCCACGCCTGGCGCGTGAGCCGGCCGAGCGTCTCGAGCTCGGCGAACTGCGCCTTGTCGTTGGCGTCGGCGATGCACCCGGGGCGGAGGCCGTCGCCGAGCGAGAAGGCGACGTCGTAGGCGCGGAGGATCTCGCAAATCTCGCCGAAGTGCGTGAACAGGAAGTTCTCCTGGCGGTGCTTCTGCATCCACGCGGAGAGGATCGCGCCGCCGCGGCTGACGATGCCCAGCTTGCGGCGCTTGACGAAGGGGAGCGTGCGGCGCAGCACGCCGGCGTGGATGGTGAAGTAGTCCACCCCCTGCTCGCACTGCTCGATCAGGACGTCGCGATACAGTTCCCAGGTCACGTCGGTCGCCTCGCCCTCGGTGCGGCGGACGGCCTCGTAGAGCGGGACGGTGCCGATGGGCACGGAGGAGTTGCGCAGGATCCACTCGCGCGTCTCCCGGATGTTCTCGCCGGTGGAGAGGTCCATCACGGTGTCCGCGCCCCAGAGCGTGGACCACTGCAGCTTCTCGACCTCCGCCTCGATCGAGGAGGCGAGCGCGCTGTTGCCGATGTTCGCGTTGATCTTCACGCGGAAGCGGCGGCCGATCAGCATCGGCTCGCTTTCCGGATGATTGATGTTCGCCGCGAGGATGGCGCGGCCGGCGGCGATTTCGCGACGGACGGTCTCCGGCGTGATGGCAGCGCGGCCGCGCTGCTTGACGCCGAGCGTCTCGCGCAGCGCCGCAAACTCCATCTCCGGCGTGATGAGGCCGCGCCGCGCATAGGCCAGCTGCGTCACCGCGCCGGCGGTCGCCCGGCGGACGGGATGGGCGAAGTGCGCGTGCGGGCAGCCGGGCGCGCGTTCGCGGATGACGGTGGTGTCGCCGCGCTCGGCGATCCAGGGCAGGCGCAAGGCGGGCAGGCCGCGGCGGACGCTGAGCTTTTGCGCGGGATCGGTCCACGGCCCGCTCACGTCATAGAGCCGCAGGCGCTCGCCGTTGGTCAGCGTGATTTCGCGCACCGGCACGCGCAGGTCGGGCCGGCTGCCGGTGAGGTAAACCTTTTTTGCGCCCGGAAAGGCGGCGCCATTTTTTTTCTGCTGCATCATGTGCTCCCAACAAAAACACCGTAATTCCGGGTGGAATTACGGTGAGCCTTGAGCCGACCGTCGCTTCCCTTCGCCGGCATTACCCGTCCAGGTTCAAGGGGTTTTCTTCTCAGCCTCGCGGCTCCCCCAGCGACCAAAATGTCGGGCAGAAACTACTCTTTTGCCCGCCGGAGTCAAGGAACGCGAGGGCTTCGTCGCGCGGTTTCCCTGGTCTTTGAAAACAGGAGCCTGCCGTTCCCCAAGGCTTGGGCAAGTCACACCCGAACCTTTTGAGGTTGGGAAAGTCGGTTGGCCCGGCGGAATTCCACACCTCGCAAGGTGTGGAATGCCGGGCCGGTTGCTTGTGGGGTGTGAGTACCGCACCTGTTATTCTGGTGGCGGCACGCGACCCGCGTGCCGGTGTAGGCGGCGTCCCGCCGCCGGTGTGTACGACCGCGGGGTTGTCGGGCGTGACGCCCGACGCACCGGCAGGCGGGCCGCCTGCCGCCACACCGCTTAACGCTGTTCTGCGCGGCCGGCTTGACGCTCCCGACGGCGCAGGCTAGGGTCGCCGCCGTGGCATCGAACCTGTCCATTCCGCGCTGGCTCATCGCGGCCGCGCTGTTGATCACGCTCGCCGGTCTCGGCTTCCACGACCTGTGGACGCCGGACGAGCCGCGTGAGGCCGCCCTCGCCCTGGCCATGAGCCGCGGCGGCGACGGCCTCGTCCCGCACCTGGCGGGCGCACCCTTCGTCGAGAAACCGCCGCTCTACTATGATCTGGCCGCGCTGTGGCTGCGCCTCAGCCCGTTCGCCGCGCCCGGCGCCGGCTGGTTGCGCCTGACCAGCGCCTGGTTCGCGCTCGGCACGCTCGCGATGACCTGGCTGCTCGCGCGCCGCCTGCTCGGCCGCGCCAGCGCGCCGCTCGCCGTGCTCGTGCTCGCCACGCTGCCCGGCTTCGTCCACGTCTCGCACTGGCTGCTGACCGATGGCGCGCTGATGTTCTTCGTCACCGCCGCCCTCGCCGCGCTGGCGGCGGCCTATCGCGGCGGACGCCTCGCGCTGCTGCCGGTCGCCGGCGCGCTGGCCGCCGCCGCGTTTCTGACAAAGGGCATCATCGGCCCGATCTTTATCGCGTTCGGGGGCCTGCCGCTGCTGGTGCGATGCCTGCGCGAAAGCCGGGTGACGAGCGTCGAGGATCGAGTGTCGGAGAACGCAGTGCCATCATCCGCCATGCTTCATGCTCCATCCACCATCAGCCATCAGCCCTCTGTCATGCTGCTCTACCATCTGGCGGCGCTGGCGGCGTTCGCGCTGCCGGTGGCGGCGTGGGCGGTGGCGTTCTGGCAGCGCGGCGGGCGCGCGCTGTTCATGGAATGGTTCTGGACAAACCACTTCGGCCGCTTCAGCGGCGCA
>CAITZM010000113.1 GCA_903896925.1 uncultured Lentisphaerota bacterium
ACCGGGGCGTCGGCGGGTAGGCCCAGCTTGGTCTTAGCCAAGGCCACCGCTTCCAGCACGCGCGCTTGGGCGCCGGCTGGCACATTGACCAGACGGATTTTCCCGCCGGTACTGAACGCCAGCTTCCAGTTCGTGTTGCTCAATTCCAACGCCAGATATAGACTCACTTCGCTATGCAGTACTGCGGTCATGTCGAGTTCCTTTCGTTTGGTTTTAACACTGCCCAACGAAGCGGATTTTACTCAAACCGCACGTCCTGCATAGCATCTCCCGTTGCGGAGCGCGTTACCGGGATTGGGTTTGCGGGGCTGGGAAACCCCGCCCACAAAGAGCGGTGAGGTGGCGCGGCTAGCGGGCGGCGGGCTTGGGCTTCTTTTGCTCGGCCTTCTCGCCTGCTTCCAGCCGCAACTGTTTCCTGGCCTCGGGGCTGTCGGGATTCAGCCGGACAAATTCCTCGCGCAGCTTGACGGTCTCCCCTTCAAAGTGCACTCCGCCGCCCTCGTCGGCCAGCTTGCTGACGGTCTGCTTGAGGTAGCTGCCCGGACTCACCAGTTTCCCGGCCTCGATATCGGCTTCGGTGATTTTCGCGAGCAGGATTTCCTGCATGTCCATCTTGTAGCGCCCGCGATCGTAAATGACGTAGATCGGGCCCTCTTTGCATTCCACCGCGTCGGGGTAGCTGACCGACTCCCGTTCATCCAGCACGAGCTTGTGCGGCCAGGTACGGCCCTCATCCTTGGACAGCATGGCGGTCATGTTCGAGCGGGCCTTGGGATGGTCGTTGACCACCAGCAGCAGGTTTCCGGAGGGCAGGCGCCGGAAGAAAAAGCGCGTGCCGACACTGAACTTTCGGGTGAAGGGTTCCAGTTCCCTCCAGGTCTTGCCGCCGTCCTTCGATTCCGCCTGGCCGATGCCATAGGTCGTGCGCGCCAACATCCAGAGCGTCTTGTCTTTGCGTTCAACGACCATGTGTTCGGCAAAAACGGAGTCCTTGAAAAAGCTGCAGCCCACATCCTCAAACGGTTTTCCGTACCCGGCGAACCGATACACATGCCCGCCCCGGGTCAGGCTGGGGTCGCCTTGGATGACCTGGCGGCAGTCGAACATATGGAGCCAGCTGCCGTCGGCCAAGACGACGGGTTTGTTGAGCGTACCGCCGCCGCGGCCGGCCAGGACCGGCGCGTTCCAGACAGGCTTCGCCGCGTTCGGGTCATCCGTGCAAAACCCCCAGCAGGTGCCACTGACGTCGTCAGGCACCTTCATGTTGCGGTTGACAAACCACCACATCTTCCCGTTGGGGTCGGTCCAGAGCAGCGGGTCGCCGGTATCCGCATTCAGGAAATTCCGGCTCGGGTCGTAAACTGCGACCGGCTTCGACCACGTCTTCCCGTCGTCAGCGCTCGTGACGAGTACGTCGTAATTCTGCCCCTTGCCCTCCCCCAGCAGGCCGGTGTACCAGGTGGCCCACAGGCGGCCGTTGGGCGCCCGCGTGATACCGGGGATGCCCTGCCAGATCCGCACCCGCGCCCAGTAATGGGGACCGGGCAGGAGTTCCAGATAGGGCGGCGTCAGGGCCGTGATCTGCAACGCCTCGGCCATGCCCGCCTGCGCGGGCACACCGTTCGCAAGCAGGGCCAGACCGAACCCCGCGAGAACGAGGAGTGTTTTCATAGACGAGCGCTTTTCAAGGTGAGGTGTGACCGGGCAGCGGTGTCGCGGGATCCCAACAAGGGGACGGGATGTCGATTCACAACCGACTGATGACAGGAGAATTTCATGCGCTAATTCTTTCGGACCGCGCGGCAAAGTCAACTCCGTTTGGCTGTCATATGAAATACGACAGCCAAATCATACAGCGTACGACAGACAACTCCGCCCGCTGTCCCTATCGTGCCGCCTATGAATTTGCGAGAAATTTGGCCCGATAGCCAGCACCCCTTCCCTGAGCATCACCCGGCAGCCCTGCTCCCTCCATTTTTCGTCCGAAAAGCAGCGTAACCCGATCAAAAAATAAGGAGTACAACCATGGCGATTAACATGCAAGGCCCGTGGACTGTCGCAGTCAAGTATCTCGAACCCTTCGAGGCACCCCAGCGTTTCATCATCTCCGGAGCCGCCACGGGCAACGGCACCTACGACGTGACCGCCACGACGCCGCCCGTGTACGTCACGGGCACCCATTGGAGCCTCAAAATTCAGATGAAACGAGGCAAGGTCTTCCTCGATTCACCCGACAAGCTCACCTTCCCGGTGGTGACCAACGGGAACTATGTACTCGAGATTCAATCCAATGTGCCAGCCGACGATCCGGACTGGGACGACTTGATCCTGACATGTTCGACACCTGTGACCCTGGAAGATTATCTTGTTTACGGCAATGTGAGTTACTATTCCAGCGGCTGCCTCTTCAACCCCTGTCAGCTGCCGCATCTGGTCATCGAAACGCCGGCGGCGTTGGCGGCCGCCCTCCGGAACCCGACCTTGCGCGTGCCCATCGAGAAGCTCTATCCCAACCGTTTGCGCTGGCCTGATCCGCCGCCGCCAGGGCCACAGCCCGATCCGGCACCGTTCGTGCCGCTGGTCGTCCCCCTGCGGGAAATGACGGCGATCCCGGCCCAAACCGGTCAAATTTTCAAGCTCAGCGCCGCGACCAAAGCAAACGCACGCGCCTCCACCGCGGACACCGCCCAGTCGCCGGCCGTGCTGAGCGGGTCGTTCACCGTCCCCAATCCGACCGCTGCGGTCGTCGACTTTGACCGGCTGGCGGTGGCGAAGATTGTCGATGGCCTGCACTTGTTCTGTGCGACGGGTCCGCTGCCCGGCGTGGTGCTGCGGTTCATGGAATACGACCGGACCAGCGCTGAACTCGCCGGCGGCGCCTACTCAGGCACCGGCGCGCGCGAAAAGCTGGGCGTGTGTGCGACGGATACCAACGGCAACTATGTGTTCCGTTTCAGCCGGACGCTGGCCCAGTACCTCCAGGAGGTGTCCGTGGATACCGCGCCGGGCGAAACGGCCCTGACCCAGCTCCTGCCGGACCTGCTCGTACAACTGCTCTCGTTCGCGCCGTCCAGTCCGGTCGGCTACTGCTACGAAAGCGCGCCCTATTGGAACGTTCCGTTCCTCAAGCATATCAACATCTGCGTGCCGCAGTCCGTAGCGCCGATGCCGACCGCCTGCCAGGGCGGGAACGCAATTCAAGCCATCGGCAATATCTTCATCGGTGCGCCGCAGCCGGACGGCTCGCGGGTGGGCTACAGCAACTACCTGGGCGCGGCCGGCCGGATCACGTCCCGCAGCTCACTGGCGGGCACGCCTGACGCACAGTGCGCCGCCTGGGCCGGGCTGCTCGACCTGTTCGCCTGCTTCACGGACCATCCCGAGGTCACGCAATACACCATCCGGTATCGCACCCCCGGCGCAGGCTGGATGTCATTCCAAGAATACTACAGTCACCCGGAAGTGGCGAAGATCGCCCTCCCCTGGTACAGCGGCACGAAAGTGGGGCCCTTCAACCGGGCGCTGACGGTGGATGGAGTGGCGAATACGAGCGTGCCGGCCTATGACAATATCGAAAATAACGAGGCTTTTGTCCTGACCCATCGCAACCGCAAGGGCTGGATCTCCAGCTGGATCTATCCCGCGGTCCACACCACCCTCTACGGGGCGCGCCGCTATGGCACGGTTGAGTTCTGGATTGAAGGCTACACGACCGCCGGCGCCCGCGTCGCCGGCGCGGAAGACCGGATCGCGCTGTACATCGACAACAACGGCCCTGACTTCAACATCGCGTCGGTTGCCATGCAGGCCCAGACGGGCGGGGACTGCGCGCTGTTCAACCTCAACGGTCAGGCCGCGACGCCCTTGACCGTGAAATTCCGGGCCAACCAGTTGGAAGGCTTCCTGAGCAGCTTCGCCCTGACGGTCAGGAAAGGCAATATCGGCGGCCTCGTGATCGACGACAACGGCCCAGGCCTCATCGCGGCCGCCTACGTGCATGGAGACGACCTGCTGTGCAGCGCGCTGATCGGCACCCTCAACGATCCGGTCAGCGACGGCGACGGCTATGTCATCGCCGACATTGTGCCGCACAACGGGCTCTGGCTCGCGCCCGGCCAACCCTTCTGCACGTTCGCCGTGCAGTTGAGCTGCGCCATGCGCAAGACCAACGGGTACAACAACGCCATCCAATCGTATGGCACGACGGAATACCTGCTGGGCATTCAGGCTACGTAGGCGATGAGCTTCTACGGTCTGGTCCTTGGCGTCCTCGCCGTCTGGCGGATCACCCATCTGCTGTTCGGCGAGGATGGACCGTGGGATTGCTTCGTGCGGCTCCGGCGGCGGGCCGGGCCGGGGTTCTGGGGCAAGCTCCTCGACTGCTTCGCCTGCCTCAGCGTCTGGATCGCCGTGCCCTTTGCGCTGCTGCTCGGCGTGGACTGGAAGGAACGGCTGCTGTTGATTCCGGCCCTGTCCGGGGGCGCGATCCTGCTCCAGCGCCTGACCGCACCCCGGCGGGAAGTGCCCCCCGCAGAGTATGCCGAAGACCCGGAGGACTGAGATGTCGTGCTGTGGAGGCAAGCGCCGGCAATTCTACCAACCGCTCGCCGCCCCACCCGCCGCTGCACCGGTCACGGGCGGGGCGGCACTCCGTCCGCTTCAGGAGCTTACAGCGGCCTTTGAATATTTCGGACCCACCGGCTTGACGGCGACCGGTTCCATCACGCGTCAGCGGTATCGGTTCGATCATCCCGGCGCAACGGTCCAAGTCGATGCCAGGGACGCGCCCGCATTCGACGGTATCCCGCACCTCCGGCGCCGCCCGCGCTGAAGAGCCGTGGCATGCTGGACGGAGTGAGATCATGGGCAAAGTCATCCGCAGCGGGTAAATTGTCGAGTGGTTTATTGGCGACCACCGACCGCGGCATGTGCATGTTTACACCAGCAAACGCAAGCTGATCGGCCGGCTGGATGTGGATCGCCTACTACACCGGCGAAACTGCCGAAGTCTCGTGGTCGTTCATTCGCGAACTGCCGCCAGTGCCATCCGCCCAAGTCGCCGAGGCGCCGGCCCAGTACGGCGTGGGCCGCCGACCGACCAAGACCAAGAAGTCGTAACCGCGTCTACGCGGCAGGTACGGCGGTCAGTGCCGATCCGCGGAGAACCGCCGGTGCAGATAGTCCCAGATCGTGCCCTGCCGCTGTTCCGGCGTGGTGGTGGCTTGCAGGGCTTCGTTGCCTTTGCCACCGGCGCGATCGAAGCGTTCCTTGAGCTGCGCCAGGTAGAGGCTGCGCGGGGTGACGTGCTGTCCGAAGTTCTGCCAACAGCCGTCGAGGCGGCCGGACAACGCCGGCCTACCCTTGCCGCCCACACAACCGAGGGCCCAGTTCTGCGCACCGGGGACACCTGGTTTCTGGCAGAGCAGCGAGGGGGCCTCGCAATTCCAGAAGACCTGGGCATTGCCCGCCCAGCCGTGACCCGACCCCATCCCGCCCCGGTCCTGCACGTGGATCTGGCCGCCCTTGACATTGTCGTAGAGCTGGCCGCAGGCCCACCGGTGATGAGGGCCGATATCGGCGTGGGTCTGCTCCGCCAAGCAGTCGAGATAAACGGACGGTCCCATGTCGTTCGGGCCGTTGACGAAATCATGCCGGCCATGGCGGGCATAGCACCGTTGGAAGAGGACATATTGACCGCCCGCGGAAAAGGAATAACGCCGGCCGCCGGTGATTTGAGACACGCTGTCGAGCATGGCGCAGTCCTGCACGGTGATCCGCGCGCAGTTCCGACCGACGCCGACGCAGGCATAGGCGAAATGCAACGCGGTGACTTCGCGCACCCAGGCATCGACCACGCCATTCATGGCGATGGCCGTCCAGGCGTGGTCTTCATCAGCGTTTTCCTGGCCGGCCTGATAGACCGAATCCAGCCGCACCCGCTCCACCGCGGCGCCCCGCCCGCGCGGATCGGATAAACATTTGTACACCGAGCCACCGCCATAGCACCGCTCCACGGCGCACAGGACGGGCGTATCCAGGGCCAGGAGCGCGCCGTTGACGCTGACGATCCGGGCCTGCCAGCTACGGCTATAGTCTTTCGGGTTCCACTGCTTGCCGCCCTCATGCAACACAATCTGATCCATCTTCAGATCGTGGATCCACGCCTGGTTGGCTTTCCGTTCGATCGTCACCAGGTCACCCGCCTTGAAAGAGCCTGCGTCGGCAACTTTCATTTGGCGCGACCCCAGGGGCACGACCTCGTCCAGAATGGCGTGAGCGGTCTTCTCCTGCGGGAGCTTGGCTGCTCCGCCCACATTGATCAGTGTCGGGCCTCCGCCTTCTTTGAGGGAACGCATGGTGGCGATGATGAGCGTGCCCGCGGCATCCTGGCCTTCTCCGCGCAAGGTGACCCCGGCAGGTACACGCAGGGTGGTGCCGCAGCGGTAGGTGCCGCGCAGCAACAACACGGCACCGCGCACGCCGTCCGCTGTCCGCTCGGGCGCTTGTGCCACGCGATCGATGGCCGCCTGGATGCGGGCGCTGTCGTCCTCCGAACCAGCCAACGGCTTGAGCGTCGCAACCACCGGCGCCACCGGCAAGGCGACACCGCCATGCCGGTAACCGGCCAACGCGAAATCGGGCACGGTGTTGCCAAACGCGTCGGGTGCGTAGCTCAGCCGACCATCCGGCCCCTGGCTGACGGCTGGTTTCGCCACGCTTTCGGACCTGGTGACCGCCGCCGCCACCAGGCTGCCAGGGCGCAGCACGGCGGTCATCACCAGAAGCGCGACGAACCCGCGGCAGACAGCGGGCGCCCTCTGTCGTTGCAATAAACTCTGCGCTATCGGTTTTTCCATGGGTCGGTTCCTGTGCATCAGCGTGCGCTCATCATACAACGTCCACTTCACACTCCCAGCTTTTACCCGACAGCGCGCAAGAGAGCAGGACCGGACTGTAGGTGCTGCGCTTGCCTGCCCAGAGCCTGCCGAGGGGCCTGCCCAGAGCCTGTCGAGGGGTCGCAGTCCGTTCGCCAGGCACCCGATAAGTTCGAGGGCGTCGGCAAGCGACGCCCCTACGGCGGCAGGCTCACGGCTTGCACGGCGCGACGGCGAAGACGGAAGTCACCGGCGCGAGTTTGAGGTGCAAGCGGGTAACGGGCTGGCCGTGTTCCTGCTGGGGCGTGAATTCGGCAGGAGTCATGTCACCGGTGTGCGGATTCCAGAGTTGCGGCGCGAGGTCACCGCGCAACAGGACAAAGGTATCCACCGCATCGTCGCTGGAGTTGGCGAAGTAATAGATTTCACGGCCGTCCTTCTGCTTATGGAGGTAGGAGAGCACGCCGTTGCCGCTGCTGACGCGCAGGCCGGGATCGAACGCCACATCCGGCACCGGCGCCGCGTCGTCGAGGATGGCCTGCAGCGTGCCGACCGAGGGACGGGCCGCAAAATAAGCCTTGCCACCCGCGCTGTTGGTGTTGGTCTGGTACGGCGCCGCGGCAAAATCCGCATCGGGCCAATGTACGCCGGGCAGACCTTGCCAGTGGCCGTTGCTTTTCTTGTGTGGCACGAGTTGCCGCGCCGCGGGCCGGAACTGCCACATGCAGAAATTGTTGTCATCCACCGCCCGGAACACCAGGCCGGCGACGCCGTCGGGCGACACGATGTCGGCCTCGAAGGCATAGTCGATCCACATCGCGCCCTCGCGGCTGCGCATGGACTGGTTCTCGCTCACCGTCAGCGCCCCACCCTGCACCGCCGTGTTGGTGGTGTTGAGCCATTGGCCCAGGTCACCGTGAAAATCGTCACGGAACAGCACGCGGCCGTCGGGCGCGGTGACCTTGATGTTGGCGAAGGTCGCGCTTTCGTGGTCGGACTCGCGGAAGCCGATGCGGCCCTGCTTGAACGTGGTATCGGTCCTCGTATCCGTCAGCGTGCCGTTGACGAAGGTCTTGATGGTGTCGCCGGTCACCTCGATGCGGACATGGAGCGGCGGGGCCGGAGCGTTGGTCGACGCCGAAATGGAGCCGAACATTTCGGCGATGGTTTTCTGCACGTCGGCATCGTGGCCGAATTCGGCGGATTTTTCCGGCAGGCAGGTCGTCGCCACCACGCGGCCACCGCGGTCGTAGAACTCCTTGAGCTTCTGCAACCCCGCCCAGGGGATCACCTTGCCCCCGGGGATGATGACCGCCCGATAGTCCTGCCAATTCGTCGCGTTGTTCAGGTGCAGGCTGGCGCCCTGCAACGTGCACTGCGCCGCCAGCGCTTCGGGATGCAGGAACGTGAAGTCGCGGCGGACGTGACAGGTGAGCGCATCGCTCAGCCGCTGGTAGTCGGCTTCCGGCGGCACGAATTTCCCCCAGCGCAGCTTGTCCGGCAGGCTGAACGTGTAATAGGCCTCCAGCGAGGCGATGGGATAGAGCACGGCGAGGTCCACCACCGGCCGCCCTCCTTCCAGCAGGAGGCTGCTGCGCGCGGCCCACTCGTTGTAGTCGGGCAGCGCGGGCAGGAGCTTCGCGCTGAAGTGCGAGATGAGCGGCGCGATGCGCACGTGCTCCGGGTCCAGCCACATGCCGTGCGGGATCACCCGGTTGACGCCGCGCGCGAACAGCTCCATGCCGGTGCGGAAGAGCATCGCGGGATCGAAACTTTTTTCCGCATAGGCGCCGTACTCCTCCGCCGCGACGAGCGGGCGGTCGTACTGCGTCGCCGCCGAGCTGATGAGCTTGAAGCCGGGGCGGCCGTGGCCGTGGTAGAAAATGGCATCCATCAGTGGGATGTCCACGTGCCGGTAGAACTTGAACGTGTCGCAGTGCATATCCACCGGACACGGATCGTAGTTGCCCGGCGGATGGCCCGAGCTTTGCAACCCGTGCGCGCGGCACCAGGCGCCGACACGCGCGGGATAGCCCTCGGCGAGCAGCTCGGCGCGGAAAGCGTGCAGCGCGACGCGCGCGGCCGCCGTGTCGGGGCCGATGTCGTACCAGAGCGCGGGATAGAGCGGCACGGGGCTGACGCCATGCTTCTTCTGGAACTTTTCGTTGAACGCCGGCGTCCACGGCCGCGTCTGCGCGTAGAACCCGACGTCGTCGAAGAAGTTGCGCTGGATGGTGGTGCCGAAATGCGAAGGGAACCGCTTGATATATTCGCCGTAGGTGAGCGGGATGAATTTGTCCACCGACTCCGCGCTCAGAAAATCCACGAGGCGGTTGCCGGACTTGAGGCAGGTGAAGAGCATGATCTTCCACGGGCCCGCGGGCACCTTCCACGTCACCTTGCCGCCGGAAGCCGCGGCGGTGATGTCGAGCCGCTGCCACGTCTGCGTGTTCATGGCCACCACGCCCATGAGCGTGCCCGCGGGCAGCTCCCGCGAAAAATCGGCCGGCCCTTGCACATCCGCTTCCGCCAGGTCGAGCCGTTTCATGGTGTCGTCGGGGAACAGCTGCTGCAACTGGCCGCCCGCCGAGCCGCTGGGAAAGCCGGTGTCGTCGTAGAGGATGACCTCCAGGCCGAGTTCGCGCGCCGCACGCAGGATGTCGCCGTAGCGGGCGAAATAATCGTCGCTCAAATACTTCGGCAGCGTCTGCCCCACCGGCAGCACGGCCACGCCCCCGAAGCCGCTCTGGTCCCGCGTCGCCTTCAGCTGGGCGTTGATTTCCGCTGTCGTCAACGTGCCGTTGAGATGCCAGAACGGCATCGGCCGCAGCGCCGGCGGCGGATCCTTGAAATCGGCGCCCATATCAGCCAGCGCAGGCGCACAGCACGCGCCCGCCACCGCCAGCAGCCACACGCAGCATGCATTTCTATTCATCTTTTTTCTTTCCGCTTCCAAACCTTGGAAACCCGTCTATTCCCGTTTCCAATGTTTGGAACACGCCATCTTGATAATATTTTTCAGCACCCAGGCGGGAGCGGCGGCACTCTTGCCGCCGAAACAACGGCAACAGCACTTGAGCCCTCGACATCACTCGCTGGCCTCGGCCATTTTGGCGGAAGCCTTCGCTGCGGACGCGGGGCCGCTGAGCCAGGCAGTTGGCAGCGCGTCGGGGCCGACGGCGGATTCGATGCAGGTGCGCGAGGCGTCGTAAAGCTCGCGCATCATCGTCACCGGGCTGCCCAGCGAGGGCTTGGAGGGCAGCTCGCCGAGCGCCACGTCGTAGCAGCTGAACTTCTGCTTCGGGTCGAAACGGAAAAGCGTGCGGCGATGCGCCTGCGCGCCCTCGGGCAGGAAGTAGCGGTTGGTGTACTTCAGCAGCGTCTCGCGCCGCGCGATGCTGTTGGGAAAGCCGGAGTTCGTGTCGGACCCGAGGCCGAGCGCGGTGAAGAGCCGGTTCACCGCAGACTCCGACAGCTTGAGCGCGTTGACGACGTGCCGCGCGGCCGTCAGAAGTCGTGGTGCTGGTCGCGGATGCATCGGACATTCCCGGAGCGCGGGTCGGCCTCGGCCTGCCGCCCGATATTGACCAAGACCCCGACCATCACGTAGGTGAACAGGATGCTGGAGCCGCCGTAGCTGATGAACGGCAGGGCGAGGCCCTTCGTCGGCATGCAGCCGGTGACGACGGCGATGTTGAAGGCAGCCTGCAGGGTGATCATCAGGGTGATGCCGAAAGCGAGCAGCCGGCCGAACTGGTCGGGCGCGCGGAAGCTGATGCGCATGCCAAGGATGAAGAAGAGGACAAACGCGAACACGACGGACAGCGTGGCGACCAGGCCCCACTCCTCGCCGATGATGGCGTAAATGAAATCGGTGTGGGCTTCGGGCAGATAAGATTGCTTCTGGATGCTCTGGCCGATGCCGACGCCGGTCGGGCCGCCCAGGACGAAGGCGTAGAGCGCCTGGGTGAGCTGGTAGGCCTCCTTCTTGGCATACTCGTCCGGCCACAGGAACGCGAGGATGCGGCGCATGCGGACCGGATCGTGCATGATGCGGAAGATGAAGCCGACGAGGCCGACGATGCCGGCGGCGGCCAGCAGCTTGAACCGCGAGCCGCCCATGAACATCAGCGCCATGCCGACGAAGGCGACCAGAAAGGTGGTGCCGAGATCCGGCTCGGCAAACACCAGGCCGGTCATCAGGCCCAGCCCGAGCAGCGGCATCGCGAAGCCCAGGCGGACATCGGCGGCGCGGCGGCGGACGCGCGTCATCCAGCTCGCGAGCCAGCAGAGGATCGCGAACTTGGCGAGCTCCGAGGGCTGGAAGTTGACGGGGCCGAGGAAGAGCCAGCGCCAGCTGCCGTTGACCTCGTGCGCGAGCGGCGTGTGGATGTGCATGCGCCACAGGACATGCAGGCTGACCAGCAGGGCGAGCAGCGCGAAGGCAAACAGGGTCAGCGGCACAGCGAATTTGTCCCAGAAGCGGTAGTCCAGCGCCGCGCACCCCGCGCCCGCGACCACCGCGAGCACGATGAAGATGGACTGGTGCACGAGAAAGAAGGACCAGCCGTGCTTCATCTTTTCGGCCTGCGCCGGGCTGGCGCTGGCGAGCATGATGAGACCAAAGACGGTCAGCAGCAGCACGAGATAGATCAGCAGCTTGGTGGTTTTGCCCATCGGAAGTTCACCGGTGCATCAGGGGGAAAGTTTGCGACAGAAAAAAAACGCGGCGGAGGGTTTCAGCCCGCCGCCGCGTTTGCATCAGCCCGGAGGATTACTGGGCGGGCACGGGGATCTTGATGCGCATGCCCGGACGGATCTGGGCGGCATCGTTCGCGCCGTTGGCCTTCAGGATGTCGTCCTTCTTCACGAGGAAGGTCTTGGCGACGCTGTCCACCGTCTCGCCGTCCTGCACGGTGTAGTCAAGCAGGGTCGGCGGCGCGGCCGGGGCGACGGGGGCTGCACCCATGTCGGGAGCCGGAGCGGCACCTGCACCAGCGCCAGCATCAGGCGCCGGAGCCGGAGCCGGGGCGGCTTCGCCACCCTTGCCCGGCATGACGAGCTTCTGGCCGACGCGGATCTTGTCGTTGGCCAGCTTGTTCGCTTCCTTGAGGTCGGCGATCTTGACGCCGTGCTTCTTGGCGATCTTCTCGAGGCTGTCGCCGGGCTTGACTTCGTAGCCACCGGCGGTGTCGCCGGCGGGCTTCTTGCTCGCCGTCGCGCCCGTGACCTTCTTGCCACCGGAAGACTTCTTCGCCACGGTGCTGGCCTTCACCTTGCCTGCAGGGACATCCTTGGCATAGGCCGGCAGCGAAAGCTTCTGGCCGATGCGCACGAGGTTCGCATTCTTGATGTGGTTCAGCTCCATGATCTCGCGGGACGAGACGCCGGTGCGGTGCGCGATCTTCGAGATCGAGTCGCCGGGCTGGATGACGTAGGTCTTCGGCGTGCTCGCGGCTTCCTTGGCCACCGGCGCAAGGTCCACCGGCGGGGGCGGCGGCAGGACGGACTTCTCGACCACCGGCGAGGGCGCCTGGGTGGGCGGCATGATCGGCGAAGCGGGCGGCTCAACCTTCGCGGGGCCCTTCGGCGTATTGCAGCCGTAGAGCATCAACAGTGTGCTCGCGGCCAGAATGTGCGCGCCCGCGACCGCGCTGATAACCATGCGGGATTTCCATTGACTCTTCTGCTCAACTGCTTGCATGACTCGCTCCTATTTGTATTTCCTTGCCGATTCCATTTTTTCCAGCGCGGCCACCAACTCGGCGAACAGGTCGCCGCGCTCTTCGAAACTTTTGAACTGGTCGAAGCTGGCGCAAGCCGGCGAAAGCAACACCGTCTCGCCCGCCCGCGCCTCGGCCGCCGCCTGTTCCACGGCCACCGCCAACGTGCCGCATGAACGGCAAGCCACCACCCCCGACCAAGCCTGAGCCATAGCCGGGGCGGCGCGCCCGATAAGATAGACAGTTTCCACTTTTTGTGCCAGCAAATCTTTTACGCTGCCCAGGTCCTTTTCCTTGAGCAAACCGCCGGCAATCAGCCGCACGCGGCCGCCCGTCATCGTGAGCGCCGCCGCCAGTGCCGTCAGGTTCGTCGCTTTGGAGTCGTTGACGAACCGCACGCCACCCAGGTTGGCGACCGGCTGCAGGCGATGCGGCAGCGGCTGAAAGGCGCGGGCGGCCTGCACGGCCGGTGCCGGGCCCGGCCCCGCCGCCGTCAGGGCGGCCACCACGGCGGCGCCGGCCTGGCCCAGGATGGGGTTGTCAAAGCGTGTGCCGCGCAGATCGGCCGCCGCCTGCCCGCCGTGCCAGACCTGACCCGCGCGGAAGGACCAGTCGGCCTGCTCGTCGAGGCCGAACGTTTCCCAGCGGCCCGCGCCACCGGACTGCCGGCGGACAGACTCCAGCAACGCGGGCGGCACCAGGCAGCAGTCGCCGCGCTGCGTGCTGGCAAAGAGACGGGCCTTGAGGCGCGCATAGGTCGCCATGTCGCCGTGCCGGTCGAGATGATTCGGAAAAATATTCAGCAGGATGCCGATGTCGGGCCGGAAGTCCCGGCACGTTTCGAGCTGGAAGGTGCTGACCTCGAGGACGAGCCAGTCGAGCTCCGGCTGCGCGCAAACGACGTGCGCGGCGGGTGGCCCGTAGTTCCCGGCCGGCGCCGCGCGCAGGCCCGCCGCCTGCAGCGACTCCGCGAGCCATTTGACGCAGGTGCTCTTGCCGTTGGACCCGGTGACCGCGATGGTCCGGCCGCGGTGCCGGCTCCAACCCAGCTCCAGTTCCGCCAGCAGCGGGATGCCGCGAAGCCGCAGTTCGGACACCCAGGGCGAGTTCAGCGCAATGCTCGGACTCAGCACCGCGACCTCGTAGACGCCCTCGGGAATATGGGTCGAGCCCAGTTGCACACACACACCGGCGGCCTTGAGCGCGGCGGCGCGGGTGTGCAAGCCCGGCGTATCGCCGCCATCGAGCGCGACGACCTCCGTGCCTTCGCTGCGCAGCAGCAGCGCGGCGGCCTCCCCGCTCGTGCCCAGACCACAGACCAAGGCGGTGCGGAACATGGTGGATGGAGGATGGTTAATGGAAGACGGGGGCGGCAGAATTGAAGCGGGCGTATTCATGAACTCTTCCTCACCGGATCTTCAGCATCGCCACGCCGATCAGGGCGAAAATGATCGAGAGGATGCACAGCCGGACGGTGATCTTCGTCTCCATCATGCGCTCGGGACGGCCCTCGGCCTTCGCGGCGATGCGCTCCTTGAACTGGAAATGATGGTGCAGCGGCGAGCAGTAGAAGATGCGCTTGCCGGTCAGCTTGAAACTCGCCACCTGCAGCACGACGCTGAGCGCCTCGAGGACGAACACGCCGCCGACGATGATCAGCGCGACCTCCTGCTTGATCAGCACGGCGATCAGACCGATGAAGCCGCCGATGGCGAGGCTGCCGGTGTCGCCCATGAAGACCTGCGCGGGGTAGCAGTTGTACCAGAGGAAGCCCAGCCCCGCGCCCAAAAGGCAGGCGCACAGCACCGTGAGCTCGCCGACCCCCGGCAGGTGCGGCACCTGCAGGTAGCTCGCGAAGACCGCGTGGCCCGCCACGTAGGACATCACCAGGTAGGCGACCGCCGCCGAGTTGCTGCAGCCGATCGCGAGGCCGTCGAGGCCATCTGTCAGGTTCACCGCGTTCGTCGCGCCGACGACCACCAGCCAGAGGAACAGGAACGAGAGCACGATGCCCATGTCGGCAACCAACGGCCCCTTGCAAAACGGCACGAACAAGGCGCAGGCCAGCTTGCGCGTTTCCGGCCACGCCAGCAGGATCGCCAACACAACCGCCACCCACACCGTCTGGCAGATAAATTTGTGCCGTGCGCGGACGCCCTTGGTGTTCTTCTTCGTAACCTTCAGGTAGTCGTCCCAGAAACCGAGCAGGCCCATGAACAGCATCGTGCCCAGCGTCAGCAGCACGTAGCCGTTGGTCGGCACGGACCAGAGCAGCGAGGCGCCGACCGTGGCGAAGATGATGAGCACGCCGCCCATCGTGGGCGTGCCTTTTTTCGACCGGAAGAATTCCTGGAGCTGGCCCACTTCCATCTCGCGGCTCTGCTCGGCGAAGTTCAGCTTGCGCAGCCAGCGGAGCACCAGCGGCGCGAGCACCAGCACGATCAGGAACGCCGTCCCCGCGCCGAGAAACGCGCGGAACGTGATGTACCGGAACAGCCGCAACGGCGTGAACCACTCGGTCAACAAATGCAGATAGTAAAACATGTCGCCCTCAGGAATTCGTCAAAGCTTCCAGCACCCGCTCCAGTTTTTCGCCGCGCGAGGCCTTCAGCAGCACGGCGTCGCCGGCCTCCAGGCGCGCGCGCAGCAACGCCGCCGCCGCCCCGCAGCTCTCGCAAATTTCGATCCGGTCCATCGCCAGCCCGGCCTCGTACGCGCCCGCGGCGATCCACGCGCCGAGTTCGCCCACGGTGATCAACCCGACGTCCTTGAGGCCCGCCACGAAATGGCCGAGCTCGCTGTGCAGGTCCTCCGCCGCGTCGCCGAGTTCGCGCATGCCGCCGAGCACGACCCAGCGCCGGCCGGCCGCCGGCAGTTCCATGAACGTCCGCAGCGCCGCCGCCATGCTCGGGGGACTGGCGTTGTAGGCGTCGTTGATGAACGTCGCACCCTGCCACTCGCTGCGCTGCCACCGCAAGCCGACCAGCTGAAACGCGGCGAGCGCCCCGCGGATTTTTTCCCACGACGCCGCGTGCGCGCGCGCCGCCGCCACCGCGAGCAGCGCATTGCGGATGTTGTGGGCGCCCGGCAGGGAGTTCTGCAGCGCGACCGCTGCGCCGGTCGCGCGCTCGGTCACCGTAAAGGCGCCGTTGAGTTCCGGCGCGAGCTGCGCGGTATAATCGGCCGCGCCCTGCAGCGCCGTGGTGACCAGCCGGCACGGCGTCGCCGCGCGCAGCAGCTCGAACCAGTCGCCCTCGGCATCGAGCACCGCGAGGCCCTCCGGCGGCAGGCAGCGCAGCACTTCCGCCTTCTCCTCGGCGATCGCCTGCACCGATGCAAAAAACTCGAAGTGTACCGGGCCTACCATCGTGACGATGCCGATCGTCGGCCGCAGCAGCTTGCAGAGCGGCGCGAGCTCGCCGGGGTGGTTCATGCCCAGCTCGAAGACGCCGAACTGCGCGTCCGGCGCCATCGCGAGCAGGCTCAGCGGCAGGCCGAGGTCGTTGTTGAAATTGCCGTGCGTCCGCGCCGTCGGGCCCACCGTGGCGAGCAGGTCGGCGGTCATCTCCTTGACGGTGGTCTTGCCGACGCTGCCGGTGATGGCGACGAACGTCGCCGTGAGCGTGTCGCGGTAGCCCGCGGCGCACGCGCGCAGCGCGGCCGCGGGCTCGGCGACGACGAGCAGCGGCAGCGCCGGGTTTTTCTTGGCGAACTTGCGGTGGACGACGGCGCCGGCGGCGCCGCGCGCGAGGGCGTCGGCCACGAAGTCGTGGCCATCGGCCTGGGTGCCCTGCAGCGCGAAGAACAGGTCGCCGCGCTGGAGCGTCTGCGTGTTGATCGAGACGCCCGTCAGCGGCGCGTCCGGCGCGTGCTGCCACGCGCCGGCGGACCAGCGGGCGAGATCGGTTGGGGCAAAGTGGGGCATGGTTTGTTTTCCGGCGGTGTTTTAGCTGTTTCCCAAGGTTTGAAAAGAGGGAAGGCCGGAGGTCCGTCTGCGGGGAGCCGTTTCCGCGGCGCCGGAAAAGTCAGCGGCAACTTTTCCAAGGCTCGGAAAACTGGGGTGTTCCGGTTTCCAAGGTTTGGAACATCATGCTTTTTTCAGCAGGCGCGCGACCATTTCCCGGTCGTCGAAGGGGACGATGGTGTTGGCGAACTCCTGGTAATTCTCGTGCCCCTTGCCGGCGATGAGGACGACATCGCCGGGTCGCGCCAGGGCCAGCGCCTTGCCGATGGCCTTTTCGCGGTCCACTTCCGTTTCAAAGTTTTGCGTGGTGCCAAAGCCGGCGACGACCTGCGCGATGATCTCGGCGGGGTCCTCGTTGCGCGGATTGTCGCTGGTGACGATCGCGCGGTCGGAGAGGCGCGCGACGACGGCGCCCATCTTCGGGCGCTTGGTCTTGTCGCGGTTGCCGCCGCAGCCGAAGACGGTGATGAGCTTGCCGCGCGTGAGTTCGCGCAGGGTGTGCAGGACGTTGGTGAGCGCGTCGTCGGTGTGGGCGTAGTCCACAAAAATCGTCAGGCCGCGCTTGTTCGGCACGGGCTCGAGGCGGCCGGGCACGGCCGGCATCGCGGCGAGGACGTCGAGCATGGTCTTGAGCGGGACGCCGAGCGCGCCGCAGGCGGCGATGGCGGCCAGCGCGTTGGAGACGTTGTGCCGGCCGAGCAGGCTCAAGCGGACGTCCGCGTTGCCCCATGGCGAGATCAGCCCGAACGCGCAACCCTCGCCATTAACCACCACATCCTCGGCGCGCACCGCGGCGCCGGGGTGCGTGCCGAAGCCGAGCACCTGCGCTGTCAGGCCGCCGGTGTAGGCGAGCTGCTGGCCCCACGGGTCGTCGAGGTTGATGCACGCGGTGGCCTGCTTCTCGGCCTGGCCCAGCGCGCGGAAGAGCAGCGTCTTGGCGGCGAAGTAGGCCTCCATCGTCTTGTGATAGTCGAGGTGGTCCTGCGTCAGGTTGGTGAAGACGCCGACGTCGAGGTCCATGCCCCAGGTGCGCTTCTGGTCGAGGCCGTGCGAGCTGACCTCCATGACGGCGCTGCGGCAGCCGGCGCGGACCATCCCGTCGAGCATGCGCTGGATGTCGGGCGCCTCCGGCGTGGTGCGGCTGGCCGGGATCTGGCGCTCGCCGATCTCGTAGCGGATCGTGCCGAGCAGGCCGGGCGTGCGGCCGTCGGCCTTGAGCATGTCGCGGCACAGGAAGCTGGTGGTGGACTTGCCGTTGGTGCCGGTGATGCCGATGAGCTGGAGGTGGCGCGCGGGATGGTTGTAGAACGCGCAGGCGATCTCGGCCATGGCGCGGCGCGCGTCCTCGACGCGGATGTGCGTGATGTCGCGGCGCGTCCAGCCGTTGCCCTCGGTGACGATGGCGACGGCGCCCCGGCGGATGGCCTCGTCCACGTACTGCGCGCCGTTCTGATGCAGGCCGCGCAGGGCGACAAAGAGGAAGCCGGGCTGCACCTGACGCGAGTCATAGGCGAGGCCACGGATGTCCAGGTTCTGCGGACCGAGGATGGTCAGCGGCTGGATGATGCGACTGATGTATTCGAGCTTGAGCGTTTCCGCGCATAGTTGACCGAGGATCATGGTACACCTCCGGTGACGCCCGCCGCGCCCGCAAGCAGCGTGACGGACGACGGAATTTGCAGACAACGGACGACGTTGGACGCGATCTGGCTGAAGATGGGCGCGGCGATGAGGCCGCCGGTGTGCAGCGGCTGCGGCTCGTCCACGATCACCATGATGCCGATCTCCGGCCGCTCCGCGGGCAGGAAGCCGGCGAACGAGGCGACGTTGTAGCGCGAGTCGTAGGTGCCGTTGACGAACTTGACCGCGGTGCCGGTCTTGCCGCCGACCGTGTAGCCGGGCACGCGCGCCTTGGTCGCCGTGCCGCCCGGTTCGGTCGCGCGGACGAGCAGCTTCTGCATCAGGCGCGCGGTATCCTCGCGGATCGGCTGGCCGACCTCGACGGGCACGCCGCGGCGCAGCGTGCGGCCCTTCACGTCCTCGACGCGCGCCACGACGAAGGGACGCATCAGGTGTCCGTCGTTGGCGATGCAGCACAGCGCGTTGAGCAGTTGCAGCGCCGTGACGGCCACCTCGTGCCCCATCGGGATGCGCGAGATGCTCAAGGTGGTCCAGCGCTCGCGCGGCGCGAAAATGCCGCCTTCCTCGCCCGGCACGTCGAAGCCCGTGCGGTGGCCGAAGCCGAAGGCGCGGACATATTTTTCCAGCCGTTCCTCGCCCAGCGTCAGGGCGATCTTCGCCGCGCCGATGTTGCTGGACTTCTTGATGATGTCGGCGACGCTCAGGCGGCCGGCGGGATGGAAGTCGTGCAGAACTTTCCCGTGGAAGAACCACTTGCCGTTCTCGCAGTCGAAAATCTGGTCCGCCGTCACCGAGCCCTCGTTGAGCGCGGCGGCGACGGTCGCGAGCTTGAAGGTCGAGCCGGGCTCGTAGGTGTGGCTGATGACCAGGTTCTTCATCGCGTTCGACCCGGCGCTGCGATAGGCGTTCGGGTCGTAGTTGGGCAGCGAGGCCATGGCCAGGATTTCGCCGGTGCGGACGCGCTCGACCAGGCACCACGCCCGCTTGGCCTGATGGACCCGCATCGCCTCGGCGAGGGCCTGCTCGACGAGGAACTGGACGTTCGCGTCCAGCGTCAGGTGCACGTCGGCCCCGTCCTGGGGCTCGATCTCGGTGCCGCGCCGGTTGTAGAGCTCGCGGCGCTTGCCGTCCTGCTCGCCGATGCGCAGGCCGGGGCGGCCCTTGAGCAACTCGTTCAGGCGCTGCTCGATGCCGGCGCCGCCGACGCCCTCCAGGTTCGCAAAACCGAGCAGGTGGCAGGCGAGCGAACCATGGGGATAGCGGCGCGTGCTCGAGTCCTCGAAAAACACGCCGGGCATCTTCATCCCGGCGAGGTTGGTCGCCGTCTCGACGCTGACGAACTTCTGGATGATCTGGTAGCGGCTGTGCGGCCGTTCGAGCCGCCAAAGGATCAGCGCGGGGTCGAGGTTCAGCGTCTGCGCCAGCTTCATGGACACGCTGTATTTCTGCTGGTCGTTGGTCGTCAGCGTCGGATCGGCGACCACGTTCTTCATCGGCAGGTCGAGCGCGAGGATGCTGCCGTGCACGTCGAGGATGCGGCCGCGCGAGACGGGCAGCTCGCGCTTGATCGTGTGCCCGCCCTGGCTGTCGGCCACGAGCTTGGGCGAGGGAAAGGTGTGCAGGTAGACCAGGCGCGCCGCCAGCAGCATCCACAGCGCGAGCACAACGATCAGGGCCAACACCATCCGCCAGGTTGTCGTCCGTTCAGTCATTAGCCATGCCGCCGGCGCGCGCGAACTGATGGCGCGCCGGAGCGGCCTCCATGGCGGACGGCTCTTCGACCGTGCGCCGGATCCGAACAATGTTCCGCTCGTCGGGCCAGGTCATGGCCACATGGTGCCGCTGCAGCAGGCGACCGACCTGCTCGATCGACTTCGCGCTTTCCCAGCGCGAACGCTCCTGCTTGACCTGGCGCTGCAACTCGACCTTCTGGCCCTCGAGTTGCGAGATGCGGCGGCCCAGCGCCTCGCAGCGCTGGTCCAGCCAGATGTACCCAAAAAAGACGAACATGCCGACGCCCACCGCCATGAAAAAGGGCGACGGGATGGCGGCTTCGCGGCTGAATTTTTTCCGATTCCTGCGTGTCTTCATGATAAGCGTTCTTCCGTCCGTTCCGCCGCGCGCAGCTTCGCGGAGCGCGCGCGCGGATTGCGTTCGCATTCTTCCGGCGTGGGCGTGAGCGGCCGGCGCGTCACCAGCCGCACGGCCGGCGGCGTGCCCACCCAGCGGCGCCCGCCCGCCGCCAGGTTTTCCCAGCGGCCCGCATGCGCCTGCAGCGTATGCTTGACGATCCGGTCCTCGAGGCTGTGGAACGAAATCACCACCAGCCGGCCGCCCGGCGCCAGCAGGCGCAGCGCGGACTCCAACCCTGCCGTCAAATGTTCCAGTTCTTCGTTCACCGCGATCCGCAGCGCCTGGAAGACGCGCGTCGCCGGGTGGATCTTCCCGCGCCGCCCGCCCACCGCACGCTCGACCACCGCCGCCAGCCGGCCGGTGGTCAGGATCGGCGCCAAGATCCGCTCGGCCACGAGGGCCCGTGCGATCCGGCGCGAAGCCGGCTCCTCGCCGAGCTGAAAGATCAAGTTGGCCAGGGCCGTCTCGTCGAGCTGCTGCACGAGGTCCGCCGCGGTCGTGGGCTGGGTCCGATCCATCCGCATATCCAGGGCCGCATCGTTGGAAAAGCTGAAGCCCCGCTGCGGCTCCAGCTGGAACGAGGACATGCCCAGGTCGAGCAGGATGCCGTCCACCGGCGCAAAGCCCGCGCGTTGGGTGACGGCCGCCAGCTCGGAATAATTGGCGTGTTCCACCTGCACTTGTTGGGTCCACGGCGCCAACCGCAACTGCACCCGGGTGACCGCTTCCGCATCGCGATCCAGCGCAAGCAACCGGCCGTCCGGTCCGAGGCGCTCCATGATCGCGGCCGCATGACCGCCGCCGCCCGCCGTGCCATCGACATACCGGCCGGCGGCGCGCAGCTGCAGCGCGTCCAGCGCCTCTTCCAGCATGACAGGCACGTGCATGGCCGGTCTCAACCGCAGGCCAGCACGAGCGCGGCCGGCCGGGGCGGCGTGGCCGGCGGATGCAACCGGGCCAGCGCCCGATGAAAGCACTCCGGACAGTAGGTGTGGGTGATCAGGGTCGTGTGCTCGGGCACCATCGCCGGACGCACCCAACCCTCACCCTGCTGGACCCGGTGGCACACGCAACACGCGCGCTGAATGGGCTGTAGTTTGCCCATGTCAGTAGCCCCCGCGTTCTCCCGCCGTCGAGAGCATCCGCAGTGTACGCCGGTCATCGTGTTCGGCCGAACCGGCCTGTTCGCGATGCCGCATGATCTGGATGCGCGGCGCGCGCCACGCGCCCGGCAGCGAAAACCACCGCGGCCCGCGCTCGGCGCCCTGCACCACGCCGCCGAGGCCCATGAACTTCCCGATACCTTTTTCCTTGTGCATATGCATTTCCTCCGACGCGCTCACCGCGCCTGCCACCTGCTCCAGGTCCTGTCCTCTGCGGCGGGGCCCGCGCGGTTGCGCGGCAGCCCCAAACGAGCCGCGTCCGGCAGGTCCCACCGAAATGTCGCCCCACACCGTTTCCGTCCGGCGCGGGTCAAACCAACGCGAGGGCGCCGCGTCCTGCGCGGTCGCCATGCGCACGCCCAGCAGGCGCGCGCCCAGCAGCGTCACAATCCGATGGATTGAACCGCCGCCATCATCATCGTGGAATCCACGATTTCCTCTTGCTTCTTCCATTGCTCCGGCTCCCATAGTTCAAACCTCTCGAAGGCGCCCACCAGCAACACCTGGCTGGTGAGGCCCGCATGTTTCAAAGTCTCGTCGCTGACGCGCAGCCGGCCGGCCGCATCCCAGGTCAGCATCTCCGACCGCGAGGCCAGGACGCGCAACACGCGCCGGATGTTTTCGTCCGCGCTGGACACCGTGCGCAACCGCTCCAGGCGCAGGTTCCATACGCGCATCGGGTAGATCCAGACGCAGCGCTCATGCGCGTTGTTCGACACGCTCGGCAGCGCCACCAGTTGCGCCGGCTCGCCGGTCAACTCGCGCCACGCCGACGGAATCGTCAGGCGCTTCTTGCCGTCCAGTGCGTGCAGGTGCCGGCCCATGTAACTGGCCATCCCCGCTTCGCCCTGCTCAATTGTTGCATTGTCTCCCACGTCATAACCCTTCGCGGCACCTTATCCCACTTTGCCCCACAATCAGTCAACAACTTTTTTGTGAAAAAAAATGTCATTACCTATCTATCTGCTGTTATGTGTATTATAACTATTAAACAACCTGTTAATAACTTGTTCGCAACCCACCCTTTGGGCGCACCCTGCACCACCCAAAAATAGACCAACTATTTTTTCGCAGTCCTCCCGGCCCCCGCTCAAAACCAGCGCAAGATAAAAAGCCCGCAAAACCGCCATAAAAAGCCCCTTTTTGGGCGCCGGTTGCCCTGCGCCAGGCCAACCGGATCCGCCCATCACCCGTCAACCCCAACTACAATCAAGGTTATGCAGCCCGCCCACACACACAGCAAACCAAGCTCTTAAGCTGTATTTCCGGTGACCACTCCGTCACAACCGGTGCGGGGCGAAGCCCACACGTTGGCCCCCTGCGTCGAATACCCGGTCGATACAACCACCGGTCCGCGGCGCCTGGACGGACGCGGCCTGCGACGACTCGACAGGCCGGACCTGTTCTGCTATGTGTTTCCGCCGTTTTTGCCATGCAAACCAAACTTCAACAGCGCGATGTATTGCACGGGGCCCGCAAGGTGGTCGTGAAAATCGGCAGCCGCGTGCTGGTGCAGCGCAACGGCCGGCCCGACCTGCGCCGGCTGCGCGAACTGACGCGCGATCTCGCGCAACTGCGGCGCCAAGGCATCGACGTGATCGTCGTCTCGTCCGGCGCGATCGGCTCCGGCATGCAGGCGCTCGGCATGCAGCGCCGCCCCACCGAGATCGCCGAGCTGCAGATGGCGGCGGCGGTCGGCCAGTCCCGGCTGATGGCGATCTATGCCGAGCTGTTTGAAAAGGGCCGCTGCTGCATCGGCCAGATGCTGCTGACCCATGCCGACCTCAAGGACCGCGCGCGCCACCTCAACGCCCGCAACACGCTGCTCGCCATGCTCGCGCGCGGCATCATCCCGATCATCAACGAGAACGATGTCGTCGCCGTCGAGGAGATCAAGTTCGGCGACAACGACGTGCTCGCCGCGCTTGTCGCGTTGCTGGTCCCGGCCGATGTCCTCGTGCTGCTGACCACCGTGGACGGCTTCCGCGCGCCGCTGGCGAACGGCCGGACGCAGCGCGTCAAATGCTTGAACGGGTTGAGCGACGAGACGCTCGCACTCGCCAAGGGCAAGGGCAGCGAACTGTCCACCGGCGGCATGGCCAGCAAACTGCGCGCGGCCGACATGGTCGCGCAGGTCGGCGCACCGGTCGTCATCGCCAACGGGCGCGCGCCGCGCATCGTCTCGCGCATCCTGGCCGGCGCGGACGTGGGCACGTTGCTCACCGCGCCCACCCACGCGGACCGCGGCGCCTTCAAGCGCTGGCTCGCCTATTTTCAAAAACCCGCCGGCGTCCTGACCATCGATGACGGCGCCCTGCGTGCGCTGGAGCAGAAGGGCAGCAGCCTCCTGCCCATCGGCATCCGCACGGTTGCCGGCGACTTCGAGGCCGAGTCCGTCGTGGACATCCACGCGCTCGACGGCCGGCTCGCCGCGCGCGGCCTGGTGGAATACGGCAGCGCCGACCTGCGCAAGATCGCCGGGCATCACACCGCCGAGCTCGCGGCACTGCTCGGCGGCGAAGGCCCGGCGGAAGCGGTCCACCGCGACAAACTGGTTTTGCTGAAAGCGTGATTTAGATGGTGAAGGAAACATGAGCTTGCACGAAGAGATGCTGCAGATGGGCGACCGCGCGGTGACCGCGGCGCGCGCGCTGGCGCTGTGCTCCACGCGGAAGAAAAACTCGATCCTCGAGGCGATGGCCGACGAACTCGAAGCGCAACGCGCCGCGTTGAAGCAGGCCAACGCCGTCGACATGGAGGCCGCACGCCAGGGCGGTCTTTCCGGCGCCATGCTCGACCGGCTCCAGCTGACCGACGCGCGCATCGACGCCATGATCAAGGGCATCAACGACGTCGCCGCGCTCAAGGACCCCGTCGGCCAGCGCATCAGCCGCTGGATGCGGCCCAACGGCCTCGACATCCAGAAGATCCGCGTGCCCATCGGCGTCATCGCGATCATCTACGAATCGCGCCCGAACGTCACCGCCGACGCGGCGGTGCTCTGCCTCAAGGCGTCGAACGCCGTCATCCTGCGCGGCGGCTCCGAGGCGCTGCGCTCCAACCAGGCGATCGCCGCGGCGCTCCAGGCCGGCGGCGCCAAGAAGGGCCTGCCCGCCCACACGATCCAGCTCGTCGCCACCACCGACCGCGACGCGGTGCGCGAGCTCGTGCAGCTCGAGGGCCGCGTGGACCTTGCGATCCCGCGCGGCGGCGAAGGCCTCATCCGCGCCGTCGTCGAGCAGGCCTACGTGCCGGTGATCAAGCATTACAAGGGCGTCTGCCACGTCTATGTGGACGCGAGCGCGGACGGCGCGATGGCGCTCGACATCTGCGAGAACGCCAAGTGCCAGCGGCCCGGCGTCTGCAATGCAATCGAGAAGGTGCTCGTCCACGAAAAGATCGCCGCGCAATTTCTCCCGCAGCTCGCCGCGCGCCTGACGGCGCGCAAGGTCGAGTTGCGCGGCAGCGAGGCCGCGCGCGCCATCGTGCCCGCGATGAAGCCCGCGACCGAGGAGGACTGGTCCGCGGAATATCTCGACCTGATCCTGACGGTCGGCGTCGTCAAGGACGTGCACGCCGCCGCGGCGCACATCAACCACTACGGCTCGCACCACTCCGACGCGATCGTCGCCGCCGACGAGGCCGCGCAGAAGGCGTTCGCCGGCGAGGTGGATTCCGCGACGGTCTACGTCAACGCCTCGACGCGCTTCACCGACGGCGGCGAGTTCGGCATGGGCGCGGAGATCGGCATCAGCACCGACAAGCTCCACGCGCGCGGCCCGATGGCGCTCGAGGAACTGACGACCTACAAGTACGTCATCTGGGGCCGCGGCCAGGTCCGGAAATAGAGCTTCCGGCCCAAGCCAGAAAAGATTCCACCACAGAGGACGCAGAGGTCGGAAGAGGTCGCAGAGAAAGCCTCCGTGAACCCCTGCTTACCTTCGTGCCTCCTCCGGTTCACCCCCGAAGAGACACGCGACCGGCACCAGCAAAGCAGCGACACTTGTTGTAGATGCCGGGTCACCGACCCGGCGCACCCAACCCTGGCCGAAACCTCACCTCAAAAACATTCACGCCGGCTTGCTCTGCCATACCACCGCACCGGCTTCGGCAGCACCGTGGAGCGCCGCCGCCTTCGACTCCAGCAGCAGCTTGCTCAACGGCAACTCAGCGAATGCCTCCACGACGGGGCGCAGATTGCGAGGACCCTCCACCGACCCCTCCGTCGCACGCAGCTTGACCTTGGCGCTCATGCCCGACCCTCACGCCTTGGGCGATTATAACCGCACAGAGACCGGCCAACTATCACTACAGCCCCGTCAGGCACCGGTTCACTCCATCCAGATCGAACCGTTCGGGATCGTAGCCGGCTCCCAGCCATTCGAGCAGTCCTTTTTGTTGGGCGGTTTTCTTCGAGGCCTTCAAGGCCTCGAGCAGGGCGAAATAACCGGGGAAACTGCCACAGTCCTCTGGCGGACAGGCGCGCGCGCCGGCCAGACAGACGGGATACTGCGCCTGCGGGTCCAGCGGCAACAACTTCTCGACAACGACTTCGTGCACCCAGCTGTCGCCAAAATCGTACTCATACAGGAACTTCTGTCTGGGCCGGCTCACAACGCGCTGCAAAAATACGCTTTCCTCGTTCTCCATACCCATGCCGCCCATCGCGCAGGACGCTTCGCTGGTGTACTCGACCGCGCCGAACCGAAACGCATGCATATGGCTATTTTCCCAGCCCATGACCACCTGAATAATAGTGTGCAAGTGCCCCAACGTGAAGTTGTCGGGCACCACCACGCGCCGCCAGATCGGCGGGCGGATATGCCGCAACGCCACCTTGAGTTGTAGCGCTTGCTTGGCGGGTGGCACCCACAACATTTTTCGATTTTGTTTTTTGGCCATACGTTTCCCGCTTTCTTATGTGCGCCCCTCAGAGACGAATGGTTATCAGCTTGGCGGCTTGGCACGATACAATACCAAATTGACCTCGCGCAAAGGCGCAAAGACGCAAAGGACTTTACCCCCCCCCTGCAACTGACCCTTTTCTTCGCTTTTTTCAGAATGGTTGCGCTCGACACACCACGCCGGTGTGGTTAGGCTAGCACCGCTTGCGCGCAGACTATCCGGAGGTACAGCATGAGCGAAGTGATGCAGAATATCGGCTGGGCGGCGGTGTTCGCGCTGGTCGGCGGGCTCGTCGGGCTCGGCCTGGTGGCGCTCGCGGCGGT
This sequence comes from uncultured Lentisphaerota bacterium, assembly GCA_903896925.1. Lineage (GTDB taxonomy): Bacteria > Verrucomicrobiota > Kiritimatiellia > CAIQIC01 > CAIQIC01 > DP16D-bin41. Next base: position 26,728 of record CAITZM010000113.1, read on the forward strand.
GCTCCTGCCGCGGCTGATCGAAAAGTTCACACCGAACCTCGACGAGGAGAAGGAAATCGCCCGCGGCAACCTGGCCGTCGGCGAATACTTCGGCCGCGTCGTCGGCGCGAGCATCCTCGGCACCAGCATCATCATCGCGGCGGCCGTGCTCGGCGGCATCCTCGCGGCGCTGCACTGACCATGAAAAGGTTTCTCGCGCTGGCGCTGCTGGGCCTGCTCGGCTCGGCGGCGGAGGTTCACGCCCGCGGCGGCGGCGGCTGCCTCGCGGCCGGCACCAGCATCCTCACGCCATCGGGCGAAGTCCCCGTCGAATGCCTGCAGCGCGGCGACGCCGTGATCGGCCTGCGCGACGGCCGCCGCATCCGCACCACGGTCGCGGATGTCTTCCGCGTGCAACCGGCCGAATTCATCGAACTCGCCGCCGGCGGCCGCCCGCTGCGACTGACACCGGAACATCCCGTGGCCACCGCACCGGGCTGTTTCGTGACCGCGCAACAGCTGACGAAAACTACGACCGTACTCGCCCTGGACAAATCCGAAACTCGAAATCCAAAAGCCAAAACAAATCTAAAGCTCCAAAATCCAAGCAAGGCGCAAAACGGTTTGGATGCCCTTTCGGGTTTTGAATTTGTTTCGGATTTCGACATTCGGATTTCGAGTTTATCCACTGTACGTCGGGTGGTTGCCACCCAGCCCGCCTACAACCTGCTGGTGGCCGAGGGCGGCGTGTACTTCGCCAACGGCGTACTGGTCCACAACAAGGGCTGCTTCCTGCCGGACACCGCCATCCTCCGTGCCGACGGCAGCAGCGTGCCCCTGGCCGAGGTGCAGCCCGGCGACCGGATCAAGGCCTTCGATGCCGCCAACGAGCTCGTCACCGCCACCGTCGCCGAGCTTATCACGCACGAGGTGCATGACTACGTCGCGCTGGCGACGGAGCAGGCGAGCGTCCGCGTGACCTTGGAGCATCCCTTCTACGTCGGCGCCGGACGTTTCAAAACCGTCGAGGCGCTGCGCCTGGGCGATGAAGTCTTCCTGTGCGACGGCGCGGGCCTGCAGCTGCAGCACATCGTCAGCCTCACGCGCGTCCACGCGCCGGTGCGCGTGTACAACCTCCGCACCGATGCGCCGCACACCTTCTTCGCGAACGCCTTCGCGGTGCACAACAAGGGCGGCGGCTGCTTCCCCGCAGGCACGCGCATCGCCACGCCGGCGGGCACGACGCCCATTGAGATGCTCAGGCCCGGCTGCGCCGTGCTCGGCGTGGACGCAGCGGGCGCGGGCGTGACGTCCACCGTCCGCCGGCTCTATCAGCAGGGCGACAGGCTGCTCACCCTGCACACCGACCGCGGCACCTTGCACACCACCGCCGAACATCCGCTCCGCCTGTTCGCCGGCGGCTTCCAGAACGCCGCCGCCGTGAAACCCGGCGCGGCGCTGACGTTTTTCCAGTCCGACCGCGTGTGGCCCGCCACGGTCCGCGCGCAGGAGAGCACGCCGACGCCGAGCGTGGTTTTCAATCTCGAAGTGGATGCGCCGCACACCTTCATCGCCGACGGTTTCGTGGTCCACAACAAGGGCGGCGGCGGTCACAGCAGCAGCTCGCACCGTGGCAGCCATTCCTCCTCCGGCGGCGGCAATGGCAGCCCATGGCCCGTGCTTATTTTTACCGGCGTGCTGCTGACCATCGCCGTGGTGGTCATGCGGGACCAGCGGCGGCAGCGTGACGAGAACCTGGATTTCGTGTATGCGCCCGGCCGCGTGGCACCGAAGGCCGGCAAGACACGCAAGCTGCTGGAGTTTCTGGCGCGTCAGGATGCGGCGATGCAGCCGGAGCAGCTGGAGGCCTCAGCGCGAGCCACCTTCCTCAAGTTGCAGGAGTGCTGGCAGGCACGCGAGTACGCGCCGATGCAGCCCCTGCTGATGCGAGCCCTCTACCTGACCCATTGCAACCAGCTCGCCAGTCTCAAGCGCAACCACGAGATCAACCTGATCGCCGACCTGAAGGTGGCACGGGTGGACATCGTCCATGTGAGCTATACCAACAAGCAGGACCAGCGCGAATTCACCGCGCTGATCACCGCGAGCGCCAGGGACTATTACCAGGACGACCGCACGCAAAAGTTCCTGCGCGGCGACCAGACGGCGGCCGAGTTCCAGGAGTTCTGGACGTTCCAGCGGCAGGGCGACGCCTGGCAGTTGCGCGAAATCGAGCAGTCGCGCGAGTCCGACGCGCTCAAGCAGGACAATTTCGTCGAACAGTTCACCGGGGTGCAGCTCCAGCAGATCTACGGCGGCACGGCGGACGCCACCGGCCCCGCCGGGCCATGGCTCGACCAGCCCGTGGAAACCAAGGCCACCCGGATCGAGCGGATGCTGAACTTCCTCGTGCAGACCGACAAGCTCTGGGACCAGCAGGCGATGCAGGAACGCGCGCGCCAGGTCTTCACCGGCATCAAGCTCGCCGAGGAATCCGGCGACGCGGCCGCGGTGCGCGCAGACCTCTTTCCGGATGTGGCCGCTCATCTGGAGCAACAGCTCGCTGAACAAAAGCAGCGCGGCCTGACGCCCGAATACCGCAACCTCTGCGTCCGCAAGGTCGAGCTGATCCTCGTGCGCAACTTCTCCGACAACAGCCAGGACGAATTCACCGCCCGCATCAGCGCCCACGCCCAGCAGTTCGTCCGGCACGCCGACGGCACCGAGGTGGCGCGCGATGACGATGTCGTGCCCTTTGTCGAGTTCTGGACCTTCGGCCGGCTGGACAATCTGTGGAAGCTCAAGGAAGTCCTGCCCACGGCCAAGGGCACGCGCGCGCTGGGCGCCGAGAACGTGGACGAGGACAGCAACGCCGCGCAACTGCAGTGGTACTACACCAAGACCCGTGCGACTTGAGCCGCCACCCGGCACCGGATTCCGGCCTGAAGGCCTGGAAAGATATAGATTTTAACAGCTAAACATAAACAGCTTACACTTGACATGAACGCCGACGGAGGTTCTGAGCAACAGCTGCAGCGGAGCCCCCCACCGACCGCCCCGCTTTGGGCGAAAACAACCTGTTCAGCCGGAAGTTCTAGCTATCCTCGGGAAATAGTTTATACTGGAAACACGAATGAAACTGCCCGTAATAATCCAAGGCGGCATGGGTGCGTGTGTCTCGAGCTGGCGACTGGCCAAAGCGGTTTCCAAGCTGGGCCAGATGGGCGTCGTTTCGGGCACCGCGTTGGATCATGTGCTCGCGCGTCGGCTGCAGGACGGCGACCACGAAGGCCATATCCGGCGCGCGTTGAGCCACTTTCCGTGGCAGAAGATGGCGCAACGGATCATGGATTCCTATTTCATCCCGGGGGGCCGGAAACCCAACACACCCTATCGCCCTATCCGCATGCATGTGATCGAGGGCGAGCGGCTGGCGCATGAGCTCTGCATCGCGGGCAATTTCGTGGAAGTTTTCCTCGCGCGGGAAGGCCACTCGAATCCGGTCGGCATTAATTACCTGGAGAAGATCCAGCTCCCGCACCTGCCGTCGCTCTATGGCGCCATGCTCGCCGGCGTCACGGTGGTGATCGTCGGGGCCGGCATCCCGCTGGAGTTCCCGGCGGCGATCGCAGCCCTCGCCAATCACCAGGCCGCCGTCTACACCGTGCAGATCGCCGGCAGCCAGCGGGACAACGCGACCTGCCAGATCACTTTCGACCCCGCCGCTTTCAGTGAAGATCTCGCGCTGCCTCCGTTGGAGCGTCCGCAGTTTCTGCCGATCGTCTCTTCCGACGCGCTGGCGATGATCCTGTGCAAGAAGGTCAAGGGTACGATCGACGGTTTTGTCGTCGAAGGCCCGCTGGCGGGTGGCCACAACGCGCCTCCGCGCGGCCAGCTCCAGTTGACCGCCGATGGCCAGCCGATCTACGGGACCCGCGACAGCGTGGATCTCGCGGCCCTGCGCCAGCTCGGCAAACCGTTCTGGCTGGCCGGGGCCTACGGCTCGCCGGAGCGCGTGGCCGAGGCGCTCGCGGCCGGCGCCGCCGGCGTGCAGGTCGGCACCCCGTTCGCGCTGTGCGTCGAATCCGAATTGACGCCGGTGCTCCGGCACGCGCTCATCCAGAAGGCGCTGGCCGGCAAGGCCCGGGTGTTCACCGATCCCCAGGCCTCGCCCACCGGTTTCCCGTTCAAGGTGGCGGAACTGGAAGGCACGCTCTCGGATCAGCCCGTCTATGCTGAACGTCGCCGGATTTGCGACCTGGGCTTCCTGCGCACGCCCTATCGCAAGCCCGATGGCTCCGTCGGTTACCGTTGCGCCGCCGAGCCGGAAGCCGCGTATATCGCCAAGGGCGGCAAGCCCGAGGATGCGGTCGGGCGCAAGTGCCTGTGCAATGCCCTGATCGCCAATGTGGGTATGCCCCAGTATTTCAGCCAAGGCGGCAACGAGCTGCCGCTGGTCACCTTGGGCGACGACTACGCGAACATCGGCCGTTTCTGCGACGCCGCGCATCCGGACTTCACCGCCGAAGACGTCATCCGCAAGTTGCTCGGCCCCCAACCCGCGGCCTGACGCGTCCCCGCTCCGCCCGCTCTTGGCTGGCCACCCTGACACGCCGGCCACAAGTCTAAGCAGCCGCCCATCCACAAGCTGACCCCTGCCGTTGGAGGGCCACCCTTCGTCGTGGCCGCTTCGACTTTGTCGGCGTCACCCTTGGCCCACGCACTCACGCTTGCCCCCGCACCCGAGGTCATCGGATCAGGCTGCCCGCACTCAAAAGGATCAGAAGAAAAACGAGGTGCTCATGAACACGTAGAGTTGCTGCTCTTTGGCATCCACCCGGTCGGACACCACATCCCCGGCGCTGTTAAGCTTCGACCCACAATCGCTCCCCGACCCGAAGAGATAGAGCACCCCCACATTGTTGACCATGTTCTTGGCCTCGCGCCCCACGCTGGCCGTGAAGCCGTACTTGTCGTTTTGGTCATTTGGTATTCAGAGCTCGGTCGGCTCGCATCCACATCCGGCGCCGTGGAATGGCTGGTATAAAAGCCCAAGCGCACGGAGTATTTGCCACGCACGTAATACTCCCCGCCCAGGTTGAGGTCCAAGACGGCCTCGCGCTTCAGGTGCAGCAAGTTCGACGTGTCCGGCACGCCGGACCCGGTCAGGTCGCCCGACAGCACATTGTAATTGCCGGCAAAATGGTACGTGAGGTCCAGGCCCACGGCCCGGTCTTTCGGCTTCTCCCACCCGACGCTGGCGGTCACCTTCGGGGGGCTGTAGTTCCCGGTCGTCAGATCATCCCCGTATAGGCCCGCGCTCCCGGACGAGGGCGAGACCATGGTCGCCGCATACGTGTCCCTGCCGGCGAGCCTCCACGACGGGGCCTGCAACACGAGTCCCAAATTCCAATCTTGATCCACTTTATACTGCGCGCCCAGTATCGCCACCAACCCGTGGCTGTCGTATTTCAGATCGTTCGAATACGAATAGTCGACATCGCCCCAGGCCACGTTCTGCATATGGCTGAAGGTCCTATAGACCACGAAGGCAGGAGCTCCCAGCAACAGTTGATCCGTGCAGGGATAGCCGAACGAGGGGCCCACCCAGAGGGTCTGGTCCTCCTCGCTGAACGTGTAAAAATTGCGTTTGTCCACGAACGCGGCGATCTCGTTAAACGAACGCCTGTCTGGAATGAACGCCGAAAACGCCCGCGCCCCCTCCCCTTCCAATTTCGAAACGCCGGCCACCGCTCCCGGAATGCCCACAAACGAATTCCGCTTCATGTCTTCCCCGAGCGTCAGGCCGTTCTCGGCCCTGTATTTCTGGAAGCCATACAGGTTGGCCGAGACGGACAACCTGTTGTCTTTCACCCGACCAAGGCCGGCGGGGTTGAAGTAACAGGCATCCAGCGACGTCGCCAAAGCACCACTGGCGCCGCCCATGCCCTGCGCCCGCTCGCCGATGATGAAGTTTTGATAGTTGGCGTCATCCGCCAGGACCGCGGTCGCTCCGCGCAGACAGGCGGCCACAACGGCACACCGCACCTTGGGACCGAAACTGGCGCGCCATCCGCCCGCACGACCTTGGACCAAAGTCACCGGCGGCCGGCTCTAGCCGCGCAGGGTGTTTCACCCATGGTGCGCGCGGGGCGGGTCGTTTTCGGGGTGACACGCGGGGGCGGCGTGTTTGGGGGATTTGCCTGGGTGCATGGCGGACGGCGCGGCGCGCCGTCCCCACCACCTCCAAGCTCCGGAAAAACCCGACCGTGGGTTTCCAATTTCCAGGTCAGGTTTCCATTGAAATCGCAGGGCAGTTGCGGCAAGCTGCTTTCATGAACACTTCCCGCCGCCAGTTCCTGACCAACACCGCGCTCGGTGCGGGCGCACTCGGCCTGTTCGGCCCTGCCACACTCGCCGCCGGCAAAGAGAAAAAAGATAACAAGGACAAGCCGCCGACGCCGTCGTTCGTCACCGGCCAGCCGAAGTTCCACCTCGGCATCGTCACCTACAACATCGCCAAGGACTGGGACATCGCGACGATCATCAAGAACTGCACGGCTGCGAAGATCGAGGGCGTCGAACTGCGCACCAGCCACAAGCACGGCGTCGAGGTCACCCTGACCAAGGAAGAGCGCGCCGAGGTGAAGAAGCGCTTCGCCGATTCGCCCGTCAAGCTCTGGAGCCTGGGCAGCGCGTTCGACTTCCATACGCCGGACCAAGCCAAGCTGAAAAAGGACATCGAGGCGACGAAGGCCTACATCACGCTCGCCCACGAGGTCGGCGCCACGGGCGTCAAGGTGCGGCCCAACGGGCTGCCGAAGGAAGTGGCGGAGGAAAAGACGCTGGAGCAGATCGGCCGCTCGCTGCGCGAACTCGGCGTCTTCGCCGGCTATCTCGGCCTGCAGATCCGGCTCGAAATCCACGGCGGCGAAACCTCGCGCGTGCCGCGCTGCAAGAAGATCATGGATTACGCCGATCACCCGCAGGTCGGCGTCTGCTGGAACTCGAACCAGAGCGACCTGCAGGACGGCGGCTTCGACGCGAACTTCGACCTGGTCAAGGACAAGATCTTCACCTGCCACATGCGCGACCTCTGCCTGGAGGACTATCCCTTCCGGCGGCTGCTGACGCGGCTCAACGAGATCAACTTCACCGGCTTCACCTTCGCGGAGATCCCCGAGAGCGAAGACCCGGTGCGCGTGCTCAAGTATTACCGCGCCCTCTGGCTGTCCTATCAAGGATTGCTCTGATCAGGCCCAGAGCGAGTCCGTCGCGGCCCACATGATCACCTGGCGCGGCGCACCGTGGGCCTGCTTGCCGTTGTGGGTGCTGTTGACTCCGGTGTAAAACACCTGAACGCCAACGGGCTTACCAAGCATGAGGGTGGTCGTGGTGGAAGACGGCACTTGCTTTTCCAAGGCGCGCCGTGAGAATGCGCGCATGATGATTCACGGGAGCCCCGCGGTGGGACCATGGCGTTGCGTGGCGCTGACCTGGCTGCTCGCTGCTGCGGCCTGCGGCGCGGATGAGTACCGGGTGATCATGTGGGTCGGCGACTCCGCCCACAAGCAGGCCGACCAGTTCCCCCTGTTTATCCAGCGTCTGCGCGACATGGGCGTCAACACGGGCATGGTGACGGGCGACGCCGACCCTCAACGCTGGCTCGACGCCCGGTTCCCCTATTATGTCGAGAACATCGTCAACCGCGGCCTCTGCCTGAAATGGAGCTCGAAGGTCCGCGACTGGAGCGGGTTCATCGACGGGTGGAAGCAGGCGCGCGACCCCGCCGCCTTCGTCCGCGAATACGGCCTGGACGATCCGCCGTGGCGCGAATACGCCCGCAACGCCATGCGCCACGCCGCCCGGCGACACCGCGACCACGCGCCGTTCGCCTACAACATCCGCGACGAACTATCCATCACGCAGTCGGCAAATCCGTTCGACTACGATTTTGCGCCGGCCTCGCTGCAGCGTTTCCGCGCCTGGCTCCAGACGCAGTACGGCGACCTCGCGGCGCTGAACCGGCAATGGGAAACCGGGTTCGCGACATGGGACGAGGTGCGGCCGTTCTCGACCGACGAGATCAAGAACCGCATGGCCAGCGGCGACGCCCTGCCCCGCGGCAAGCCGGACTGGCCGGCGTTGCGACGCCTGAAGTTTGATCCGGCCACCGCCCGGCAAGCGCCGACCCGGTGGAATTTCTCGCCGTGGTGCGACTTCCGCACCTACATGGACAGCGCCCTGGCCGGCGTGCTCGACGACTGCCGGCGCGCCGCCCACGAAATCGATCCGCACACCCCGGTCGGCATCGAAGGCACGCAGATGCCATCGGCGTTTGGCGGTTACGATCTCTGGCGGCTGGCGCAGGTGCTCGACTGGGTCGAGCCGTACGATGTGGCCTGTGCGCGGACGATCTTCGGCTCGTTCATGCCCGGCAAGCCCATACTCACCACCGTCGGCGAAACCGATCCCCTGAAGGCCCGCCGACGGCTGTGGCATCTGCTGCTGGAGGGCGACCGGGGCTGCATCATCTGGTGGAGCGAGGACTGCATCGACTGGAAGAGCGCCGATCTGGCGCTGACGCCCAAAGCCAGGGCGCTCGCCCCGGTACTGAAGGAGCTGACCGGCCCCCTCGCCCGCCTGTTCCTGCACGCGCAACGCGAGTTCGACCCGATCGCCATCCACTACTCGCAGCCCAGCATCCAGGTGGATTGGCTGCTGGAATCCATCCCGGACGGCGCGACATGGGTCCGCCGGTTCTCCAGCTACGAGGCGCAACACAACCGGATGGCCCGCGACCGGGTGCGTTGCCTGCAGATGTTGCGCGACGACGGCTACAGTCCGCGCTTCGTCGCCACCGCGCAGATCGAGAACGGCGAGCTCACCCGGCGCGGCTACCAGGCCTTGCTGATGCCCGGCTCGCTCGCGGTCACGGATGCGGAAGCCGCGCAGATCCGCGCGTTCGGCAAAGCCTATAGCGATGAGCCGGTCGGCTGCTTTGACGGTCACGGCAAATTGCGGCAGGACGGCCTGACGGTTTCCAAAGGGACGGTCCGGCTGCCGCGGGACATCACCGTGACCACGTCCAACGCGCACACCGCCATCTACCGCTACCGGCTGGGCAGCACACGCCTGGTCGCCTTCGAACGCAACGCCAGTTACCGGATGGGCGAAGACCTGAAGCAGGCGGCTGGCAATGAAGCGCTGGAGAAACCGGTTGAGATTGAAGCCGCACTGGCCCGGCCTGCGCATGTGCTGGACTTGCGGACCGGCCAGTATCTAGGCCAGACCGAGCGCCTGCGTTTCACGCTCGACCCGTGGCAGCCGTCCTTGTTTGCGCTGTCGCCGGAAAAGCTCTCCGTGCGAACGTTGCTGAAGCCCTGAGATCGGCGCTTGCATTTCCGGTGTGCGACGTGAAAATGCGCCCATGATGAATCCAATATTAGCCCGATCCTTTCTGGCGGTGGGACTGCTCGCCGCCTGCTGGATGCCGGTGTGCGGCGCGCCCGTGACACCGGTTGCGCCCGATGTGTTGCGGCCACCGGCGGCCGGCGCGGTCCACATCGAGGGCCGGCTCGGCGCGAAGCTGGACCAGTGCATTACAAACCGCGTGCTGGCGCAACCTGTCGAGCCGCTGGTCAAGCCCTACCGTGACAAGCTGGAGGTGGGCTTCAGCGACTGGCGCTGTGAATATTGGGGCAAATGGTTCACCTCCCTGGCGTTGGCTGACGCCTACCGGCCAACGGCCGCAACGCGCGCGAAGCTTGACGAGGGCGCCCGCGCATTGCTGGCCACCGCCGCGCCGGATGGTTATCTTGGCACGCGCCAGCCGGAGGACCGGCTCAAGGGCTGGGATGTCTGGGGCCGCAAATATGCCCTGCTCGGCATGGTGGCCTACTATGATCGCACCGGTGATGCGCCGGCGCTCGCCGCCGCCGGCCGCCACCTCGATACGCTGCTGGCGCAAACCGGCCCCGGCAAGACCAACATCGCCGACATCGGCACTCACAAAGGACTCGCCGCTTCGTCCATCCTCGAGCCCACCGTGCAACTCTACCAGCGCACGGGCGAGAAGAAATATCTGGAGTACGCGCAATACATCGTCGGCCAGTGGAGCCAGCCCTCGCACCACGTGCCGCAATGCACCAACGGGCTGCGGCTGATCGAGGACAGCCTGGCCGGCGTCGCGCCCGTAAACATGCGCTGGAACAAGGCCTATGAGATGATGTCGTGCTACGAGGGACTCTGCGAGCTCTACCGCGTCACCGGCGAGCGCAACTACCTCAACGCCTCCATCAAACTGGCGGAGGGGGTGTTGAGCCAGGAGACCACGATCCTCGGCCCCGGCACGCGCGGCGAACACTGGTGCAGCGGACGTACGAACCAAACGGCCGCGGTTTTCCAGCCGATGGAAACCTGCGTCACCGCCACGTGGATGAAGTTTATCTATCAATTGCTCCGCCTCACGGGCGATGCGCGGTATGCCGACGAGCTGGAACGCAATCTATACAACGGCCTGCTCGGCGCGCAGATGCCGGACGGCAGCTGGTGGGCCTACTTCAGCGGCGTCAACGGCGAGCGCGTGCCGAGCCTGATGCAGCACGACGAGGTGGGCCTGAGCTGCTGCGTCGTCAGCGGCCCGCGCGGTCTGCTGCTCACACCGCAGTGGGCAGTCATGGCGTCCGACGCAGGCCCTGTGGTCAACCTCTACTGCCCGGGCACAGCCACACTCGCCGCGCCCTCGGGGCAAAAGCTCTTGGTGACGCAGAAGACGGATTATCCCGTCGCCAACACAGTCGAGCTGGCGCTGGAACTGGCGCAGCCTGAAGACTTCACTCTCGCCCTGCGCATCCCTGCGTGGAGCTCGCGCACGAGCCTGACCATCAACGGAGAGACGGTGGCGACCCAGCCCGGCAGCTATGCCAAGGTCCAGCGGACATGGCGCGGCGGCGACCGCGTGCAACTCGTACTCGATCTGCGCGGACGCCTCCTCAAGGCGCCGGACGGCAACGGCCAGTTCGCCATCGCTCGCGGGCCGCTCGTACTGGCGCTGGACAGCCGCCTGGCGCCGGAGGTGGCCTTTGAAGCCAAGGCCCTGCTCGACCGCAGCGCGTTCCCCTTCATCGGTCTCAAGCCCAACCCGCAGGCTGCCGCGCGCATTGGCGCGTGGATGGCTTTTGACGTGCCGCTCACGGTCGAGGGAAAACCGCAGACGCTGACGATGTGCGACTACGCCTCGGCCGGCACCGCGTGGAGCTCGGCCAACCCATATCGTGTCTGGCTGCCCCAGCCGCTGTGGCTGGGCAATCTCTACGACTCCGGCCAGACCTGGCCGACCCTGACGCACCGGCATTTCCGGCCCGTTGCGCCCGCCCGCTAAAGCGTTGATGAACGGGACCGCCGCGTTCCCAGCGCCACGTATTATATAGATCCGGTAATTATTTTGTATTTTTCGTTTTTGCAACGAAAAGATATGTTAAGTATTTATACGATTAGAAGTATATATTTTCACTGCCGTCCTGCGCTGCTGCAGGCTGGCGATGCGGCGGCAGGACCAGTCATTTTTTAACATCATGCCGTGGCGATCGCTTGGCCAGCGCGCGGCGTTGCCGGCGCGAGCTCAAGGTGAAGCCGTTGTCCAGGGAAACGCTCTGGGCCACCACGTTCTATTTGATCGGGCGACCCACCAGGCGGCGGGCAAGCAAAAATCAGCGCGCACAACTAACACCGTTCCGCGGAGTTGGTGAGCCTCTTCAGCTGCAGTATTTAACGGCGCCAGTATTCAGGGCCCTCTAAAGATCGCAGCAACACGGTTGCTCCAGCACCTGGTGACGGCTTTACGGGCGGTGCGTGGTGGTACGTTACGGTGCCGCAGACGGAGACCGTCGCATGGCGGTGCTTGTCGTTGATAAAAATCCATCGCGCTGCTCCTGCGGTTTCGACGCGAACCCAAGTGGCTGACCACCGGAACCATCGCCTGCTGTTGCTGTGCGTCTAAATCCACTGACGGCCAGCGCAGGCGAACCGCGAATATTGGTGGTGGAGTGATGAGCTGATGCGGCGAGTAGAAAAAATGGGGAACCACCCCCTTTTCCCTCGGAGAAATTTCTTGGCTGTTAAATCCTTCGGGCGCGAAACGTGCCCCCGTGACACCGGTCTGCAGATGATCGAGGACCTCCGCAGGACATCTAACAGCCCGAAAAGGGCCGCAACCCGCGTGAACGTTCCGTTACCGGGGCCTCCTTGAGGGTTTCCGAAAAAGAGCCTTCAGAGGAGAAATTCGGCTACGGCACCCTTGCCTGAAGCGGGTAAATTACCTCAGACGGGCGTGGCGGGCCTCGATCTTGTCAGGAAAAAGACTTCTTGGCCCTGAAAGACCTTGTTTGGCAGGATTTCGCAGACTGATCCGGAACACCTGCAGGCCCGGAGCGGAGCAGGAATGACACTGCGAGGGCGTGGCGAGGCTCCTAGGCGGTGAAATATCCTTTGGTAGCGACAGAATACCCACCCGCACGGGATTTCCGCTCCACAAGGAGAAGAAAAAGCCGGGCCAAGGGGCCCGGCTTTCATACTGCGCTGAGGGAAGGACTTATTCCTTCTTGTCGCCCTTTTCGCCAGGGCGCCATTCCTCTTGCTGCTGCGCGGCGCCCAAGGCGGCGTCGAGCATACCGCCCATGTCCACGATGCTTTCACCGGGGCGCAGGCCTTCGAGCATCGACTCGTCGACCTTGAACTCTTCGTCGCCCAACTTCGCGGCCTTGATGGACAGGCCGATGCGGCGCTCGACAGGGTCGATTTTGATGACGCGCGCTTCGACTTCCTGCCCGGGCTGGAGCACGTCCTTGACTTTCTGGACGCGGTCGTCGCTGAGCTGGCTGATGTGGACGAGGCCGTCGATGCCTTCCTCGATTTCGACGAACGCGCCGAACGAGGCGAGCTTGCTGACCTTGCCCTTGACGCGCTGGCCGACTTTGTACTTCGAGGCGATGGTGCTCCACGGATCTTCCTGCGCCTGCTTGAGACCGAGGCTGATCCGCTGCTGCGAAGGATCGACTTCGAGCACGACCGCTTCGACGACGTCGCCCTTCTTCAGGACTTCCGTCGGGTGGTTGACCTTGCGGGTCCAGGACATATCGGACACGTGGATCATACCGTCCATACCTTCCTCGATCTCGACGAAAGCGCCGTAGTTCGTGAAGTTGCGGACTTTGCCCTTGATCCGGGTGCCGATGGGATACTTCTCCTGCACGCGATCCCACGGGTTCGACTCGGTCTGCCGGATGCCGAGCGAAATCTTCTGCTCGTCGCGGTTGACGCCCAGGACGACGGCGTCCACGGCCTGGCCGACGGTGAGCACATCGGAAGCCTTCGCGACACGCTTGGTCCACGAGAGCTCGGAGACATGCACGAGACCTTCGACACCTTCCTCGATCTGGATGAAGGCGCCGTAGGGCATGACGTTGGTGACGATGCCATGCACGCGGCGGTTGACCTGGTACCGGGCCTCGATGTCGTCCCAAGGATTGCGGGTCTTCTGCTTGAGGCCCAGGGAGATGCGCTCCTTCTCGAGGTTGACGTCGAGGATGAGCACTTCGAGTTCCTGGCCGACCTTGAGCATCTCGGAGGGATGATTGACGCGGCCCCAGCTCATGTCGGTGACATGCAGCAGGCCGTCCATGCCGTTGAGGTCCACGAACGCGCCGAAATCCGTGAGGTTCTTGACGAAGCCCTTGCGGATCTGGCCGATCTGGATTTCGCGCAGCAGGGACTTCTTCTGGTCCTTGCGGCGGTCTTCGAGCATTTCGCGGCGCGAGACGACGAGGTTGCGGCGCTCTTTGTTGATCTTGAGGATCTTGAACTCGAGCGGCTTGTTGAGGTAGGCGTCCGGATCCTTGACCGGCGTGATGTCGAGCTGCGAGCCGGGCAGGAACGCATCCACGCCGACGTCCACGAGCATGCCGCCCTTGACGCGGCCGACGATGACGCCTTCGATGATGCTGCCTTCGGTGAAGTTGGCCAGGACGCGGTCCCAGTTGCGCTGCTGTTCGGCGCGCTGCTTGCTGACGACGATCTGGCCGTCATCGTTTTCAAGCTGTTCGATGAGGACTTCGATCGGGTCGCCGACCTTGACGGCCGCCAGATCTTTGAATTCTTCGCCGGGGATGATGCCTTCGGACTTGAAGCCGATGTCGACGACGACTTCGTTGGAGCGGACGGCGAGGACTTTACCTCCGACGATCGAGTTTTCCTTGAACGACTTCAGGGTCTCTTCGTAGCGGGCGGCCATGGCGGCCTGTTCGGCACTGACGGGGGCGACGGGTGTCGCGGGTTTCTTCTGCTTGCTCATGTTTTGCTGCTGCATCCATCGCTGCCAGGAACCGTGACCAGCGCTTGGGACGATCGAACGGGTATTCCCCGGGGAGGGGGAAAGGCGGGCTCGGACCGGCTCCAAGGTTTGGAACGGGGCGTGTTGTTTTTTCCAGGGTTCGGAACGTTGGTTGGTTTGTGTTCCAACCCCTGGAAACCGCCGGCGGGCGCCGGCCTCACGTCATGTACTTCCTGCAACGGTTATGGGTTTCGGGCTGATTAACCGACGCGCGCAGCAGCAGCCCA
>CAITZM010000114.1 GCA_903896925.1 uncultured Lentisphaerota bacterium
AGGCCGCCGTGACGCGGGCCAGCGTGGTGCTCGTGACCCCGGACATGACGAAGCCCTGTTCCGCCGCCGCGCTCATCCGCGTCAGCAACCCTGACAAGGCCTTCACCCTCCTCGCCGAATGGTTCGCGCCGCCGGCGCCCAGGTGGCCTGCGGGTGTCCATCCGACCGCGGTCATCGCGGCCGATGTCCGGCTGGGCAGCGATGTGGTCATCGGACCGTACTGCGTCATCGAGCCGGGGGTCGTCATCGGCGACCGGTGCGTCCTCGTGGCGCAATGCTACCTCGGCCACGGCGTCAGCCTGGGCGCCGACACCAAGCTCTACCCGCAAGTCTCGTTGCGCGAGCGGGTGCAGGTGGGCCAGCGCTGCATCTTCCACAACGGCACGGTCATCGGCAGCGACGGCTTCGGCTACGGCGTGGATGCGCAGGGCGCGCGGGTCAAGATCCCCCAGGTCGGCACGGTCGTGGTCGGCGACGATGTCGAGCTCGGCGCGAACGTCACGGTCGACCGCGCGCGCTTTGGCACGACGCGCATCGGTAATGGCGTCAAGATCGACAACCTCGTGCAGATTGGCCATAACTGCATCCTTGGCGACCACGTCGTGATCGTGGCCCAGGCCGGCATCGCGGGCAGCGCCGAAATCGAGCACCATGCGATCATCGCCGGCCAGGTCGGCGTCGCCGGGCACATCGTCATCGGCGCCGGCGCCGTGATCGGCGCGCAGGCGGGGGTCAGCAAGGACGTGGCGCCCAAGTCGTACCTGATCGGTTCTCCCGCCATCCCGCGCGAGGACTTCGGCCGCATGGTGGCGCACTGGAATCACCTCGGTGACTACAAGAAGCGGTTGATCGAGCTGGAGAAAAAGCTGGAAGCGCTGACGACCCAGCCGCCGTCGGCCTAGTGCTCCTCTCGAGGGGTGGGGCGTGCAGTGCCTGCAGAAGTTGACTGGCGAAGATGAAAACGAACTTAAAAAAGCAGCTCCGGCTTCCCGATGAAGCTCGCGCCCGCCAGCACCTGCTGGCGCTCCTCAACATCCCCGGCCTCAGCGGCGAGGAAATGCTCGTCGCCGACCATCTCGAAAAAGTCCTGCTTGCGGCGGGTTGCCAGCCCGCGTGGCTGCGCCGGCTGCCGGCGCGCCCGCCGCTGCCGGCGAAGTTCGGCATGGGCAATCTCGTCGTCCAACTGCCCGGCACCTTTGCCGGGCCGAGCCGGATGTTCCTCGCGCACATGGATACCGTGCCGCTGTGCCGCGGCGCGCAGCCGGTGATCAAGAATGACCGGGTCGTGGCCCGCGGTCACACCGCGCTCGGCGGCGACAATCGCGCCGGCGTGGCCGCGCTGCTCACGGTCGCCGAGACCATCTTGAAGAACAAGCTGCCGCACCCCCCGCTGACGTTTCTGTTCACCGTTGGCGAAGAGGTCGGCCTCTATGGCGCGAAGAGCGTCAAGGCCGCCGACGTGGGCAAGCCCGCGATGGCGTTCAACTTCGACTCCGGCCGTCCGGATGAAATCATCACCGGCGCCATCGGCGCCCAGCGCTGGCGCGCGGAGTTGCACGGCATCTCGTCGCACGCCGGGATGCACCCCGAGCGCGGCGCCTCCGCGCTCCTCATCGCCAGCCGCGCACTGGCCGAGGTCGCCGACCGCGGCTGGTTCGGCAAGGTGCGGCAGGGGAAACGCAGCGGCACCTCCAACGCCGGCGTCATCCATGGCGGCGATGCGACGAACCAGGTCACCCATCATGTCGTCGTGCACGGCGAGTCGCGCAGCCACCATCCCGCCTTCATCAAGCAGATCAGCGCCGCCTACCGCACGGCCTTCGAGCGCGCCGCCAAACAGGTGCGCAACTGCGAGGGCGAGCACGGTCGCGTCGAGTTCCACTGCGACAACGACTATCAGCCCTTCCATATTCCAGAGCGCGCACCCGTGGTCCGCTTCACCCGGCAGATCGCCGACCGGCTGGGCCTGGAGACGCGCTGCGTGGCCATCAACGGTGGCCTTGACGCCAACCCGCTGAACGCCGCCGGCATCCCGACCGTCACCCTCGGCGTGGGCGCTCATCATCCGCATGCCTACGACGAGTACGTGGACCTCATCCAGTTCGCCACCGGCTGCCGTCTGACCCTCGAGCTCGCCACGACGAAGTGAGGCGCTCCACCATCGTCCTCGTCCTCGCTTTGAACAAGGTGGACTTCGAGGACGAGGACGAACGCGAACGTATCATGTTGTACATGAGGATGATAAAGTACCTTCTACCCAAATGCGGGAACCGGCTTCCGGCTTCGTTGTGGGCGGGGCTTTCCAGCCCCGCGAACCTCACCACCACACACAGTCGCGGGGCTGGAACGCCCCGCCCACAGCAGAGTACTTATATAGCCATGGTCTGCCACCTCCGTAGATGAGTGACCTGCCACCCTTCTTGTCGCAATATCTGGGCTTGGAATCCGGAACCGTTTTTCCACTGACTGGAAAAACTCGTGGTTTCCGTTTCCAATCCTTATAAAGACAGCTTATCCGCGTGCAGCAGTGCAGCAGTTCGGCTGTGCCCTTGCTTGACGCCGCGCGCCGCTGTCGCCATCATCCGCGCAACGTGTGGGTGGCCGATCCAAGCATCCGGTCTGGTGGCGCTTGTGGCGGGCGCCGCGCTGCTCCGCAGGGTGGTGCGAGCATGTCGGCGCTCGGCCTGGCAGTTTGGATGACCCGTGAAAGCTAGGTGAACAATGCAGATGTCTTTTCGGTCTCACGCTGTTTCCTG
This sequence comes from uncultured Lentisphaerota bacterium, assembly GCA_903896925.1. Taxonomy (GTDB): domain Bacteria; phylum Verrucomicrobiota; class Kiritimatiellia; order CAIQIC01; family CAIQIC01; genus DP16D-bin41. The sequence goes on from CAITZM010000114.1 coordinate 2,757, forward strand.
TAGGGGCGCAGGCTCGCTGCGCCCCATGGGGGTTGGATGTGTGTGGGTGGGCGCAGCAAGACTGCGCCCCTACCTGGCGGGCTTTGCGGTGGTGTTGTTTGCGCTCTCCTCCGCGCCGGCGCAGACGCCGGACACGGAAACGGTCGGGCGGCATCCCGGTGGGCGCCTCGTCACGCCGGTGAACCAGGTGGTCACGCCGGCGGGCCGGCAGATCGAGTTGCCGGGGATGCGCGGCGAGGCCCTGGCACTCTCGCCGGATGGCCGGCTGCTGATCGTCTCCGGCCTGACGAGCGAACTGCTGGTCCTCGACCCCGCCACCGGTGCGACGAAGCAGCGCGTGCAGTTGCCCAAGGTCCGCAAGGGTGCGCCGCCGGAGGCGTCCTCGGCCAACTTCCTCGATTACGACGGGCACAGCCAGATCAGCTTCAACGGCCTGGCCTTTTCGCCGGACGGCCGGCGGCTGGCCCTGAGCAACGTCAACGGCGATGTGAAGCTGTTCGAGGTCGCCCGGGATGGCACGGTCAAGCCGTGGCGC
>CAITZM010000115.1 GCA_903896925.1 uncultured Lentisphaerota bacterium
CGGGTCACCGACCCGGCGAAACAGACCTGCACCCCTCCCCTCACACGCTGCTCTTCCTCTTGGCCATGGGCCTCGGCGTATCCATTGTGGCTACCGCCGCACCACTGCCCGACGAAGTCGTCACGGCACTGCAAGTGGTTCGGAAATATGACTACGGCCAGCCGCGACAGCCGCTCTTCGCGCTCGAAGCCTTCGCCGGACGCGCCACGGCCCAACCGGAGCAGCAGCAGGCGTTGGCCGCGGCCTATGGCAAGCTGCTTACAGCACCCGACTCGACGGCGGCGGCGCGCGTGTTCGCCTGCCAGCAGCTCGCACTCGTCGGCGGCTCGGCCGAGGTGCCGGTGCTGTCGGCGCTTCTCCTGCAACCGGAGCAGACCGACCATGCGCGTCTCGCGTTGCAGGCGATCCCCGACCCCGAGGCCGGCGCCGCCCTGCGCGCCGCGCTGGACCGGCTCACCGGCAAGCCGCTGATCGGCGTGATCAACTCGCTCGGCGAACGGCGGGACGCAGCAGCCGTCGGAGCACTCGGCAAGTTGACAGGCCAGTCCGACGAACAAGTACGCGTCACGGCCCGGCTGGCCCTGGGCAAGATCGGTGGCACGGCTGCCGCCGCGGCGCTGCCCCCCGATGCGGTGGAGGCGCGCCTGCTCTGCGCCGAACACTCCGCGCAGCAAACCGCGCAGGAGATCTACACCGCCTTGAGCACCGTGACCCAGCCGGCCACGCGCCTCGCCGCCTTGACCGGACTCGCGCGCCTCGACGCGGCGCAAGCCACGCCGTTGCTGCTCAAGTCGATCCACGACACCGATCCGGCGCTGGCGCTCAACGCCCTGCACGTGCTCGGGCAGCTCAAGGGCGCTGACGTCAGCGCCGCGCTGGCCACCGAGCTTCCGCGGCTCGACGCGCCGCGCCAGGTCGCGCTGCTGGCCCTGCTGGCGGAGCGGCGCGCCACGGGGGCGCGCGGCGCCATCAGCACCCTCGCCGGCAGCAGCGATGAGTCCGTGCGCGCCGCCGCGCTCGAAGCGCTCGGCCTGGTCGGCGATGCCGCCAGCCTCCCCACCCTGCTCCAGGCGGCGGCGGAAAAGAAAGGCGCGGTAAAAGCCGCGGCCGAGTCCGCGCTCGCCCAACTGGCCGCGCCGGGCCTCGACGCGGCGTTCATCCAGGCCATCGCCACGGGTGCAGCCGGCGAACGCGTGGCGGCGATCAACGCGGTCGTCGCCCGCGCCCAAGCCGGCGCCTTGCCGGCCCTCTGCACGACCTTGCGCGATGGTGACGATAACGTGCGCGCCGCCGCCGCCAAGGCCGTCGGTAAAATCGGCACGCCGGATATCTATCCGCAGCTGGTCGGCCTGCTCGGCACCGCCCCTGACGCGGACCTGGAAAGCGCCATAGCGTCGGTCGGCCGCCGCATGACCGACGCGAACGCGCGCCTGGCTCCGCTGCTCGCGCTGCTCACACACGGCGGGACGAAAACGGAAGCACAAGCCGCCGTCTTGCGCACACTCGCCGGCCTCGGCGGCAAGGAGGCCCTTGCCGCTGTCCGCGAACGGCTCACCTCCTCGGACGCCGCCCTGCAGGATGCGGCGGTGCGCGCGCTCTGCGACTGGTCCGAGAGCTCAGCCCTGATGGATCTGGAGTCTTTGATCAACGCCTCACCGAACCCTACGCACAAGGTGCTGGCGATGCGGGGCCTCTTCCGGCTCGCGCCGGCTCAAGAGGCGGGCGCGAGCTGTTTTGAACGCATTCGCGACGCCATGAAAACAGCCGATGAAAAGCGGCAATGGGTGAGCGCGCTCGGAGCGGTGCATAGCGCTGTCGCGCTTAACCTGTGCGTGGCCTCCCTAAGCGATGCTGACATCAGAAAAGAGGCGGCGCTGGCGCTGGCGCAAATCGGCCGGGCCATCATGCCGAAAGAAGCCGCTTTTGTTTTGGACAAGATGGATGGCGTGCTCGCAACCCACCCCGATTTGACTGCGGCCAAAAGCTTGCGCGCCGAGGCACAGCAGGAACTCGGCCTCAAGTCGGCGCACAGCGATGCGCGGCGACACGCGCTCGCAGCCAAGTTGCCGGCCGGCTCGCGCGTCGCCGCCTATTGCGATTGCGGCGTCGAGAAGCAGGACAAGGGCAGCGACGGCATCACGCTGCGTGTGGTGAACGGACAGAATTGGGTCTGGCACGGCCAGTCCGAAAATCCGGCGGCGCTGACCGCGGCCTACGCGGGCGGTCATCTGAAGTTCGATGCCAGCGGCTTGAAAGCGAAGCTGAATTATCAACTCGGCTTCACGTGGTGGGACTTCGACGCGAACGGTCGGGAACAGTCGGTTTGGATCGGCGGCAAGCAGGTATTGGCGAAGACCGCGCTGCCGGAGTGGCAAGGCAAGCAGCAAGGTCCGGTACAAATCGCCGTCGCGATTCCCGCCGACGCGATCAAGAACGGCAAGATCGCCATCGAATTCCGCGGCGAGGGTAAGAGCAACGTCGTCTGCTCGGAAATCTGGCTCGTCGAATCAGCGACGCCCTTCGCCACCGTGACCGCGACAGCGACGATCACCGTCGTGCCAGCACCGCCGCCTGTCGCGCTCGTCACCAAGCCGGAAGTGCGGGCCAACGCCGGCGCGCAGAAGAAAATCCTGATCGTCACCGGCTGCGACTATCCCGGCCACAAGTGGCAGCAAACGACGCCCGCGCTCACCGCGGCGCTCGCGCAGGACAAACGGCTGGAGATCAGCGTCGTCGAGGACGCCAATTTTCTGGCCGCACCAGAGTTGAAGAACTACGACGCGCTGGTGCTGCATTACCAGAACCATCAGGTGGCCGCCCCCGGGCCCGCCGCCTTGGCCAACTTCAGGCAGTTCGTCGAGGGCGGGCGCGGCCTGGTGATGGTGCATTTCTCCTGCGGTGCTTTCATAGATTGGACGACGAAAACCGTGTCCAAGGAGTTCCTGCCGATCGCCGGCCGTGTGTGGGATCCGAAGTTGCGCGGGCATGACCCGCGCGGCCCGTTCCGCGTCCAGATCGCGGCCCCTGCGCACCCGATCACCGCCGGTCTGGCGGACTTCGACACCACCGACGAGCTCTACACCTGCCTCACCGGCGAAGTGCCGATCCAGGTGCTGGCGACGGCGACCTCGAAGGTGGACCAGAAAGTTTATCCCATGGCCTTCGTGCTCAATCCCGGCCAGGGCCGCACGTTTCACAGTGTGCTGGGCCACGACGTGCAGGCGCTCGGCGAAAGCGTCGGCGCGCTCTACCGCCGCGGGACCGCTTGGGCCGCGGGCCTGCCGCCCGGCAACTGAGCAGGGTTTCCCAAGGCCTGGAAATAAAACCGCCCGTTTCCCAAGGCTTGGAAAACAGGCGGTCAAGTCCGTGCACAGTCCGGCAGCACGCAGGCTGGTGGGAGCAGGCTTTATTTTTTCTTCTTGGACTCCGAAGTGGCCACCACTTCGATCGAGCTGCAGTTTTCGCCGGCCGCCGTGACGTTCACTTTCTGGCCCTTTTGCAGATCCGCGAGCTTGCCCGACTTGCCTTCCACCGTGATCTTAGTGACCGAGGTGACTTTCAGTGTGAGATTGGACGAGCCATCGCTCTTCGCCAATTCAATGGTGTTGGCCGCGCCGTCCACCGCGCCGACCGCCCAATGGGCCGGCGTATGCTTTTCGGCCTTCTTGGCATGCGCCTTTGATTTTGAAGCGGCCCCCGCGGGCACGACCAGCGCGAGTGCGACCATCACCACGAGGAAGCCCATACTCCATGACAGCGATTTTTTCATGTGCAGATCCTTTTCCATTTGACTGATTTCACGGCCACTCGGGACGGCGTTGCCATTAGCAGTAATGACCTCCCGGCACAAGGGCCAAATAGGCGCCCCGCGGGTTTGGGTTGCCGCCGACTTTCAGGAGCCTGGTTTTTGACATGACATTAAACCGATCTAGTGTTATATGGATATTAGGTAACAAACAGGAAAGGAGCATGGTCATGGAACACACAAGCGGAGAGAAGATTGAGGAAGCGCTCAAACTCTTGGAGGAAGCGGCCAGGCAGAAAAAGGACGAGTTGAAAGCCGCCATGTCCGACAAGTACACGCATCTCAAAAACGTCATCGTGGAAACCGAACACAGTTTCATCCAATCGCTGGCCGAGGCCAAAGTGCACGCGGCCGAGGCGGCGGCCCATGCGAAAGATGTGGCGGTCGATAAGGCCTGCGAGGTCGCCCGCGGTGTGGACAAGAACGTGCACCAAAATCCGTGGGCCTACATTGGAGGCACGGCAGCCATCGGGCTGTTGCTCGGCTACATTCTCGGCCGGAACCGCAAGTGACCGCGACCAGGAAAAGGCGTGCCTATGTTTAAGGATCTACTGAAGGGGCTGCTGGCGGGCCTCGCGGTCAAACTGCTGGAGCATTGCCGGGAACTGTCTCTGCCGCTGCTCAGGATCGAGGCGACGAAGTCCTATCTGCGCGGCGTGCAAATGGCCCGGCTGTCAGCACTCGGACTGCTGGGCATGGGACTGCTGATCGGGCTCATCTGTCTCGGCGTGCTGCTGGTACATGCGGCCCTGTTCATCCTGCTGCCGTGGAACGTGGAAGCCAAAGCCATCCTGGGCCTCTGTCTGGGCCTGGGCTACGTGGTGCTCGGTATTGCCGTGCTCCGCGTGGCCATGGATGAAGGAACCTGGATGGAGAAATCAGGCGCCACCAAAATGCTGAGAGAAGCGACCGCTCCGAGCGCCAAGGACTGAGACGGGGGAGCGGTGTGTAGTCAGGCGAGGCTTTCAGCAACTGCTGGAAGGCCTCGCCTGTTTTATAACCGGCGGCCGTGGATCGCCCCGGCCCGAGAGCGCCCACCACAGCGGCACCCGAGCGCGCACCGCTCAGCCGGCGACGGATTGCTTCTCCCGCGACTGCCCGCCGGGCAATGTAAACGTGAAGGTCGTCCCCTGGCCCGGGTGTGAGATGACCGTCAGTTTGCCGTCATTCATTTCGACAAATTTCTTGCAGAGCAGCAGGCCCAGCCCGGTGCCCTTCTCACCCGACGTTCCCTGGGTGGTGGCGGCCTTGTTCATGCGCCACAAGTTCTCGAGCTGGGTCGGACTCAGCCCCACCCCGGTGTCGGCGACGGTAACGGACACAACATCCGCGGCGACTTGTGAGGAGACCGTGACGCAACCGCCTGCCGGAGTGAACTTGAGCGCATTTGTCAGCAGGTTCTGCAGCACGGAATACATCATGTGCTGATCGGCATAGAGCACGGCCGCCGTATTGGGACGCAGGGCCAGGGTAATTTTCTTTTTTTCAGCCGCCTTGGCAAGGACATCGATCACACCCGAAGCCAACCCGTCCACCGCGAGCAGGGTGCGGCGGGGGCTCATCAGGCCGGATTCCATCTGAGCCCATTCCAATAGATTCTCGACCAGTGTGAAAGCCTGACGCGACGCCGTCAACAGTTCGCTCGACAAGTCCTGCACTTCCCGGGCCGGCAGGCTGCCGGCCTCGCTGGCCAAAACTTCCGCCAATCCAAGCAGGGCCGTGAACGGGGAGCGTAAATCGTGAGCGATCACCGAAAACAGGAGATCCTTGCTGTCGTTGGCCTGTTGCAATTGTGCGGCATAGGTTTGCAAGCGGTGGAAGGAATGCCTCAGTTCCAGCAGCTTGATCACCTGGTTGGCAAGGGTATGCAGGGCCTGCAACTGTGGGGCGCTCAGCTCCCTGGGTATCCGGTCGATCGCGCAGAGGGTACCCAGCGCCAAACCGTCGGGCGTAACCAGAGGGGCGCCCGCATAGGAGCGAATATGCGGCGCGGACGTAACCAACGGGTTATCGAAGAAACGTTCATCCTTCAGGGTGTCCTTGACGACGAAGACCTCTTTCCCGAGGATGGCATGGGCACAAAAAGCGATATCACGGGGCGTTTCCCGGGCGTCCAAACCTACCTTGGCTTTGAACCACTGGCGTTGCGTATCGACCAGACTGATAAGCGCAATCGGTGTCTGGCAGATAAAGGCGGCCAAGGCCGTGAGTTCATCGTAAGCCACCTCATAGGCGCTATCCAGGATATCGTAACGCAACAAACTTGCGATACGTTCCTTCTCCTGGATGCCCAACGGCGCAGTCTTCATCAAAATTCCCTTCAGCCGGGCGCAAGAATAAGACCCGTACGATGCCACGCAAGATAAATAAATACGAACCAGTCCCTTGGACAGACAGCACGGCGCCAATGATCCGCGGCGCACCCGTCTGCTCAAGCCAGGTTGTGGGGCCGCATTTCGGATCGCGTAACGGAGTTCCCCCCTTCACCACCACGGCGTCTTGTGTTAGCTTCCCTGTCGAAAGCGGCGGCGTCAACGACAGGGCGAGGGACAGTTCTCATGAGCGATAACCGGGTGCCCGTTCAGCAATTGCTAACCTTGGAGGAGCGCGCTGCGCTCGATGCGTTTTGTGTGCCTGCCAGCGGCGTGGCGCTCTTGCCCGGCCTGGCCAGGTTCCTGCACGAGCGGTTCGCCGTGGAACTGGTGTTGGATCAGGACATCGTGAAAGGCTTCGCCGCCGATCAATCCAACTTGTCCGGCCACGCCCAGGCACTGGCGCGGCCCATGACGGCGCGCGAGTGCGCCATCGTGCTGCGCGCCTGTCACCGCGCGCACATCCCGCTGACCCTGTCCGGCGGTCGGTCCAATCTGACCGGCAGCGCCACGCCACAGGCGGGCGTGGTGCTCTCCACCGTACGGATGTTGGCACCGGCGCCCGCGGTCGATGTGGCGGGCAAACTGGTGCACGCGCCAGTGGGCCTGTTCCTCGAAGACCTGCGGAAGGCCGTCCGCCATCAGAGCGCGGAGACGCTGATCTATCCGGTGGACCCCACCAGCCGCGCGGAAGCCAGCGTCGGGGGCTCGCTCGCCTGCAATGCCTCGGGCTTCATCCCCGGCGAGCAAGGCGCGGCGCGCGCCTGGGTGGCGGCGCTGGACTTCCTGCTCCCCGACGGGAGCTTGATCCGCGCGCAATCCGGCCAATACGTTTCCCGCGACGGTCTGTTCCTGCTCGCCGACGGCGACGCCGTGACCGATCTGCCCGTACCGCGCCATCCGCGGCCCACCATCAAGAATGCCAGCGGCCCCTACTCCAAGCCTGATGGCGTCATGGACTTCCTCGATTTCGTGATCGGCAGCGAAGGCATCTACGGGCTGGTCACCGGCTGCACCTTGCGCTTGAAGGCCAAGCCGCAGGCGATGCTGGACCTGTTCTTCCCGCTGCCCGCCGAGGCCGATGCCCTGGAGTTCTACACTTTCCTGCGCGCCCATTTACAGGGCCGGTTCGACCAGCTGGGCGCGCTGGAGTACTTTGGCGTCAATTCCCGCAAATACATGGAGCACGAGGCCGCGCTGTTCCGCGGCAACAACCAGGTGGCCATCTATCTGCAGGTGCCCCTGCACGACCAAACGCTGGAGGACGCTGCCGAGGCGTGGCTGGGACTGCTGGAGGCGGCGAATTGCCATATCGACCCGGACGCCATCATCATGCTGGACGACGAGCAGAGCTGGAAAACTTTCATGGAGGCGCGGCACTCGCTGCCGGCCAACGCGCTGGAGGTCGTCCAGCGGCGCGGCACCTTTACGATCATGACGGATGCCGCCGTGCCGCCGGAACGTTTCGCCGAGTTTCTGGAGTTCACCCACGGCTTGCTGCAGCGCGCGGGCATGGACTATCTCGCCTTCGGGCACCTGGGCGACTGCCACCTGCACTTCACTCTGCTGCCGGAAAAGAAGGACCTGGCACTCGGCGTGGAAATCTACGACCAGATCATCGCGCGCGCGGCCGAGCTCGGCGGCGTCTATTCGGGCGAGCACGGCACCGGCCAGCGCAAGCGCAAGGACTTCCTGCGCTGCTATGGCCCCGCCGCCGCCGCGCAGGTGCTGAACTGCAAGCGAGCGATCGACCCGCATCTGCTCCTGAACCGCAACGTCGTGGTGGAAGCCCCATAGAAGATTTTAACGCAAAGTCGCCAAGGAAAGCAGAAGACGCGAAGCAGCTGCGCTGCCTTTGTGGCTTCCAGTCGACCTTCAAGTCTTTGCAGTAAGCCTCTTATCTGCTTTGCGACTTTGCGTTAACTTCTGCCCCGACTCTGTGACCTCCTCTGACCTCTGAGTCCTCTGTGGTGAAAGCTCTTCCGCCCTTGGAAAATATTCCCCCGGCCATGGCCTTGTGCTAGCTTTCGCCCATGAAGCGATTTGAGCTCGAATTCGGCGAGGAAACGCTGCGGCTGCAGCTCCCCGATCATGCCGAGATTCTCACGCTGCCGGCCGTGGCGCCACTCCAGCATCCGGCCGCAACCATCCGGCACGCCTTGCAGCATCCCATCGGCAAGCCGTCATTGGCCGAGATCGTGCGCGCCAAGGTGCAGCATAAGCCCAAGGCCCACGCCGTCATCGTCATCAGCGACAGCACGCGCCCCGTACCCTATCGCGGGGAGCAGGGCATTTTGGAACCGCTCCTTGAGGTGTTGCGCGCCGGGCAGGTCGAGTCCGTCGAGATCCTGGTCGCCACCGGCACGCACCGGCCGATGACCGACGCCGAGCTGCGCCACATGCTGCCGCCCGCGGCCTTCGCGCCCGGCGTGACCGTGACCAATCACCGCTGCACCGAGACCGCCGAACTGCGGCATATCGGCCGCACCGTCCGCGGCACCGAGGTCTGGATCAACCGTCATTATCTGGATGCCGACATCAAAATTCTGACCGGCCTCGTTGAGCCGCACTTCATGGCCGGCGTCAGCGGCGGCGCCAAGTCGATCTGTCCGGGGCTGGTCGGCGAGCAGGTGACCTACATCTTCCACGGCGCGGCGATGATGGCCGATGCGCGGGCCGACAGCCTGTCGTTGGAAGGCAATCCCTGCCGCGAGGAATCCCGCGCGGTCGCGGGCATGGCGGGCGTGGACTTCATCGTCAATGTGACCATCGACCGGAACAAGCAGGTGACCGGCGTCTTCGCCGGCGACCTCGACCAGGCGCACCGTGCAGCGACGGAAAAGGCGCTGAGCGAGGTGGTGATTCCGTTCGGGCAACATTACGACATCGTCGTCACCCATACCGGTTTCGTCGGGAAGAATCACTATCAAGCCGCCAAGGCCGCGGTCGAAGCCGCACGCGCCGTCACGCCCGGCGGGCAGCTCATTCTCGCCGCCAATCTGACCGATCCCGATCCTGTCGGCGGCCCCAACTACAAGCGCGTACTGCCCCTGCTCCGCCAGTTGGGGCCTGACGCGGCCGAGCAAAAGCTCCTGTCCGCTGACTGGACCTTTGTGCCCGAGCAGTGGGAATTGCAGATGTGGGCCCGCGTCTTCCGGCGGCTGGGTCCCACGGGACGTTTCATACTCTGCGCGCCACAACTCACCGGCGAGAAATTCCACGAGCACGGCATCCACGGTCACGACGGCGGCGCAGGCCTGGCCGGTGCCGGCCGTGAATTCGCGGAGGCGATGGTGCAGCGCCTGCTCCACCGCGTGCAACCCCACCAGCGCCTCGCCATCCTTGCGGACGGCCCCTACGGCGTGCCCCGGCACCGGCGCTGAACCCAGGAATTTCACCGCAGAGACCTAGCGCGGCTACGCCGCAACGAAACCTCACGCGGAGCGTGAGGACTTCTTTGCCGGAACCGCCGCCATAGTGGTCATCTCGCTCCGCGAGATGCTTTAGTTCCTGATGCGAAAAGCTTGCGCGGCATCGGGACGAGGCTAGAATGCCGGCGCGATAAAGGATCAATCATGTTGCTAACTTATACAAACCCCGATGGGTCCACGGCTGCGATGAAGGTAACCGCCCAGCTCATCCTCATCGGGCGTGATGCGGCCTCCACCATTGTCATTGAGGACGGCAGGGTGTCCCGCAGCCATTGCAGCATCCAGATGCAAAAAGGCGTGTGCTGGATCAGGGACCTCGGCAGCAGCAACGGCACCTGGGTCAACGGCGAACAAGTAACCGAGGCCCGGTTGCAGGCTGGTGATGAAATCAGTGTGGGTTCCCGGCTCTTCACCTGTGCCGCCGAAAAACCGGCAGGACCGCAGACCATTTTCAGGCAAACGGAACAGGAAATGTCCGAAGGCCAGGGCTATGGCACGCTGCTCCGCAAAACTGTCAAGGATGCCGGGTAATAGCCGTCGTCCAGTCGGCCAGCTGCTCCTGTCCTGCGGCGACTCTAGCCTCGGTCTCCTTCAGAACAGCTTCAGTACTAAGCTTTGAGCGGCAGCTGCCCGGCGGTCGCTTGGAGCAAGGCGGCGGCCTGGCGCATGGCGTCGGGGGTGCTCATCGCCGGCGGGGCGAGCGCCAGCGCGACGTCCACCCCCGCGGCACGCCACTGCGCCTCAGGGAGCAAGACACGGCCGGCGAGCACGGCTATTTTCACGCCATGCCGGCGGGCGAGCCCAGCGACGCCCGCGACGACTTTTCCGCGCAGCGACTGCTCATCGAACGCGCCTTCGCCGGTGATCACCCAATCGGCGCCAATCAAATCTTCTTCCAGCTTGCAGGCGTGCATCACGGTGTCAATGCCAGGCACAAGCTTGGCATTCAGAAACGCGATCGCGCCGGCGGCGAGCCCGCCCGCAGCACCCGCGCCGGGAAGGTTGAGAAGGTCCTTCCCCAGTTGGGCGCGCACAACGGCAGCGAGGTTCCGCAGGCCGGCATCGAGCTGTGCGACCATCGGGGGTGTCGCGCCCTTCTGCGGGCCGAAGACGCGCGCTGCGCCATGCTCGCCGCAGAGCGGGTTATCCACATCGCACAGCACGTCGATCTGCGGCCAGTCGCGGGACGGCGCGGCGAGCTTCTTGATCCGCGCCAACGCCTCGCCACTGGGCGCGAGCGTACTGCCGTGACTGTCGAGGAAGCGCCAGCCGAGCGCCGCGGCCGCACCGGTGCCACCATCCACGGTCGCGCTGCCGCCGACCGTCAGCCAGATGTGCTGCGCGCCGCGGCGCAGCGCATCGCCCAGCAGTTCGCCGGTGCCGCGCGTGCTCGTCAGCAGCGGGTTGCGGTCCTCCGGCGGCAGCAGGACGAGGCCGCTGGCCTGCGCCATCTCGATGAACGCGCGGCGCTCGTCGGCGAGCCAGAGGTATTTGGCGGTGACCCGCATGTCCGGCAGCGGGCCGCTGACTTCGCGCTCGATCCACTCGCCGCCGAGCGCGGCGTGGAGCGCATCAGCTGTGCCGTCGCCGCCGTCGGCCATGGGCTTGAGGATGATCTGCGCGGCAGGATGTGCCGCCAGCAGGCCGGTGCGGACAAGGTCGCACGCCTCGGCCGCAGTCAGGCTGCCTTTGAACTTGTCGAGCGCGACGACGATTTTCATGGGATCACCTGCGGCAGCACATGGGCGTAGAGCATGACCAGCAGACCGACGAGCGCGGTCAGCAGCAGGCTATGGCGCAGCGCCCAGCGGAAGAGTTTGCTCTCGTCGCTCTGCGGCATGCCGGTGGCGGCGAGCACGACGGCGATGCTCTGCAGCGAGATCATCTTGCCCATCACGCCCGCGGCGGCGTTGCTGGCGGCCATCAGCAGCGGGTTCAGGCCCAGCTTCGTGGCGGTGATGACCTGCAAATTGCCGAACAGCGCGTTGGACGAGGTGTCGCTGCCGGTGACGAAGACGCCGAGCCAGCCGAGGAAGGCGCTGAAGAAGGGGAACAGCCAGCCCGTGGCGGCGAAGGCCAGGCCGAGCGTGGCGATCAGTCCGGAGTAGTTCATCAGGAAGGCGAACCCGAGCACGGTGGTGATGGTGAGCGCGGGGATGGCGAGTTGCCCGAGCGTGGTGCGCAAGATGCGCCCCTGGGCGCGCACGTCCAACCCCACGGCGAAACCGCCGAGGATCGCCGCCAACAAGCACGCGGTACCCGCCGCGGAAAGCCAGTTGAATTTGAAAACCGCCGCCAGTGGCGCGGCCACGTTGACGACCGGCGGCACCCGCAGCACCTGGTCGTGCAGCCAGGGCACCGCGCAGGACACCGTCACACGCTCCAACAGCGCCTTGACCGGGCCGAAGCCCCACAGCAACACGAACCCCACGAGCAGCAGATACGGCGACCAGGCCCGGAGCACCACGAGCCCGTGGTGCCGACGGGGCGCTGCGGGCCCCTCCGCGTGCGGTGGTTCGGCGTCGCGCGGCTGCCAGAACTGCAGCAGGATGACCAGCGCCAACAACGCCGCGAGCGAGGAGAGGATGTCCGTGAGATAGGGCCCGACATAGTTCGCCACCACGAATTGCACGCCGGCAAACACCACGCTGATCACCACGATGGCCGGCATGACCGGCCACGTCTTGCGCCAGCCGGCAAACACCACGGTCAGGTAGCAGGGCACGATCAGCGAGAGCACCGGCGAGATACGTCCGACCGTGGCGCTCAGTTGTTCCAGCGGCAGATGCGTCAACCCGGCCAGGGTGACAATCGGGATGCCGATCGAACCGAACGCCACCGGCGCCGTGTTGGCCAGCAGACAGAGACTGGAGGCCTGGAACCGGTTGAAGCCCAACCCGGCCAGCATCCCGCCGGCGATGGCCACCGGCGCGCCAAACCCGGCAGCACCTTCGAGGAACGCACCAAACGCAAACGCGATCAACAGCACCTGCAGGCGCGCGTCGCCCGTGAGTTGAGCGATGGAGCCCTTGATGATCTCGAACTGGCCGTTTTCAAGCGTGATCCGGTAGAGGAAGATCGCGGGCAAAACGATCCAGCAGACCGGAAACAGCCCGAAGGTGGCGCCATAGAGAAACGAGGACAGAAGCACCGCGGGGGGCGCGCCAAAAACCCAACGCGCAATCAGCACCGCCGCCAGCAGCGCCCCCAGCACGGCTTTCCACGCCGCCATCCGCCGGACACCGATCAGAAAAAACAGCAGTGCGATCGGCAGCGCCGCCACGACGGCGGAGGCCCACAGGCTGCCGCCGGCCCCGAGATAATTTTGCTGCCACATGGATCGGTTCCGACAAGGACTGAGGTGGCGCGAACCCTAGCGGCAGGCCGCCCCAGCGTCAAGTGCGGCAAGTTTCCCGGGTTTGGAAAAGCAAAACGCCGGCTTTTCCAGAGGTTGGAAAAACCGGCGCTTCAAGGGGCCGCTGCGGCTTTAGAAGTGATACCGGACGCTGAGGCCGAAGCTCGCCTGGTCGAAGTAGAGCACCTGCCCGCCGAGCGAGAGGTTGCGCGCAATAAACACATCCGCGCCGCCCACCAGGCCCACCGTTTTATCCTCGCCGAAGTCCGCGCCATTGACGTGCCCGGAGAGCCGCGAGAGGGCCGCACCGCCGTACAGCACCAGGCTGTAGGGCACGGCCTTGATGTCCTTCTGCTTTTCGGCAAAGAGCTCGTAGTTGAGCGTGAGGTCCGCGTAGGCATCGTACCAGCTGGTATCGTTGCCGGAGCGGAACTGCGAAAACTCGGCGGTGGTCTGGAAGCTCAGGCGGCCTTCCATGAAATCCGGTTCGGTGATGTCAAAGTGCCACCAGTTGAAGTGCATGCCACCCGACCATTTGATCTTGCCGTCGCCGTAGTCCAAGGCTTCCCAGCCGGCTTCGCTGCGGCCGAGGGTGCCGAAGATCTGCCACCAGTTGAACAGGTCGACGCCGATTTCGGCCGAATAGACGCGGGCCTGCAAGACATTCTTGCCGCCGCCGTCGAGCGCCACGGAGCGCTTGATCTGCTGGTAGTCAATCCCGGCACTGACGGGACCAAGGTTGTCCGTCGTGGTCAAGGAATCGCGCATGCCCGCGCCGCCGGGCGTAGCCGCGCACGCCGCCACCGCACTGCCCAGAACCCAGGCCGCCACCCATAGTTTGCTTTTCATAGTCTCTCGTTCCTTTCGCATCCGGCAGCAACTACTTAATCTTATCGCCGCGCAAAGTCAATCGCGCGCGCGCGGCCGCACCACAAAAATACATGTGCAACCGCGCGGGGCAAAGCCTATAGTCGCCGTGCGTTTTCAGGCCAGGCCCGATGTTCAAATCTTTATTCCAAAAAATTTCGCCGGCGTTGATTGTCAAGGAAGCCAAGGCGCCGACACGCGCAACTTCCGAACACGAGCAGCAGCTCGCGGAGGTCTGCGCGGTGTCCGCGGCCGACGCGCTGCTCCGGCTCGGCACCACCGAGCGCGGCCTGGCGGCGGACGCCATCGCGGCCCGCCGGAGGGACCACGGCCGGAACGAGATCGGCGACAAGAAACGTGCCAGCGCGCTGCTGGACATGCTGCGCCGGTTCCGCAACCCGCTGGTCATCCAGCTGCTGGTGATCTGCGGGGTCTCGCTGCTGATGGGCGACGTCCGCTCGGCCAGCGTCGTCGGCGGCATGGTGTTCCTCAGCGTGGTGCTGGCACACTTCCAGGAAAGCCGCTCGAACCGCGCGGTGGAGAAGCTGCGGGAAATGGTCCAGACCACCGTGGTGGTCATCCGCGACGGCGCGGAGGTCGAGCTCAACTTCTCCGAGCTGGTGCCCGGCGACATCGTCGTGCTGCACGCCGGCGCGATCATCCCGGCGGACCTGCGCCTGATCAGCACGAAGGATTTCTACGTCGGCCAGGCGGCGCTGACCGGCGAGTCCATGCCGGTGGAAAAGAGCGCCGACGCGTGCGCCGCGACCGGCCGCGGCACCATCGAGCTGACCAACGCGTGCTTTCAGGGCAGCAACGTGCTCAGCGGCGCGGCGCGCGGCGTCGTGGTGCTGACCGGGGCGCGCACCTACTTCGGCGCCATCAGCACGCGGCTCGCGGGCCAGCAGGTGCAGACCAGCTTCGACCGCGGCATCGCCGGCTTCACCTGGCTGATGATCCGCTTCATGATCATCATGGTCAGCGCGGTCTTCCTGATCGTCGGCCTGTCGAAGCACAACTGGATCGAAGCCCTCCTGTTCTCCCTCTCCGTGGCGGTGGGCCTGACGCCGGAGATGCTGCCGATGATCGTGACGGTGCACCTCTCCAAGGGCGCGCTGGCGATGTCCCGCAAGAAGGTGATCGTCAAGCGCCTCAACGCCATCCAGAACTTCGGCGCGATGGACATCCTGTGCTCCGACAAGACCGGCACGCTGACGCAGGACCGCGTGGTGCTGGAAAAATATGTGGACGTGACCAACCGGCAGAGCGAGGACGTCCTGCGCTATGCCTACATGAACAGCTACTACCAGACCGGCCTGCGCAACCTGCTCGACCGCGCGATCCTGGCGCACACCGACCTCGACGTGGAGCGCAGCTGCCCGAAGGTCGACGAGATCCCGTTCGACTTCCAGCGCCGGCGCATGTCCGTGGTGATCGACTACGAGGGTGCCCATGTGCTGGTCTGCAAGGGCGCCGTGGAGGAGGTCTATTGCGCCTGCGACCGGTACCAGGTGGACGAGGAAATCAACCCGCTGATCGACATCATCAAAAACGACCTGATGGAAGAGTATGAGACCCTGAGCGCCGACGGCTATCGCGTGCTGGCCATCGCCTACAAGGAGTTTACGCACGACAAGAAAGTCTTCTCCGTGGCCGACGAGAGCCAGCTGATCCTCCTGGGCTACATCGCCTTCTTCGACCCGCCCAAGGATTCCACCGCGCGCGCCATCGAGCAGCTGCACCGCAACGGCGTGCGCGTCAAGGTGCTCACCGGCGACAACGCACTCGTCACCCGCAAGGTCTGCCGCGACGTCGGGCTCGACGCCGGCACGATCGTCACGGGCGACCAGCTCGCCGGCCTGGACCGCGACCAGCTCTCGGACCTGGCGGAGCAGCACTCGGTCTTCGCGCGCCTCTCGCCCGCGCAGAAGGACGACCTCATCCAGGCGCTGCAGCGGCGCGGGCATGTCGTCGGCTTCCTCGGCGACGGCATCAACGACGCCCCGTCCCTCAAGACGGCGGACGTGGGCATCTCGGTGGACTCGGCGGTGGACGTGGCCAAGGAATCGGCCGACATCATCCTGCTCGAGAAGAACCTGCTCGTGCTCGAGGACGGCATCATCGAGGGCCGGCGCGTCTTCAGCAACATCATCAAGTACATCCGCATGGGCGCCAGCAGCAACTTCGGCAACATGTTCAGCGTCGTCGGCGGCAGCTACTTTTTGCCCTTCCTGCCGATGGCCCCGATCCAGATCCTGACCAACAACCTGCTCTACGACTTCTCGCAGACCGGCATCCCGACCGACCGCGTGGACGACGAGTTTCTCCAGAAGCCGCGCCAGTGGAACATCGGCAACATCAAAAAATTCATGATGTTTGTCGGGCCCATGAGCTCGCTCTTCGACTATGCGACCTTTTTCCTGATGCTCTACTTCTTCAACTGCCACCTGTTCAGCGTGCCCGGCACGGCGCCGGAGCTGAAGGCCTATTACGAGCGGCTCTTCCACACCGGCTGGTTCGTCGAGTCGCTGCTGACGCAGACCCTGATTGTCTACATCATCCGCACGCGCAAGATCCCGTTCATCCAGAGCTGGCCGAGCTTCGGCATGCTCGGCACCACGCTGGTCGTCATGGCCATCGGCGCCTGGCTCCCCTACTCGCCCTTTGCGCACTTCCTCGGCCTCGAGCCGCTGCCCGCCATCTACTGGGCGTGGATCGCCGGCTTCGTGTGCCTCTATGCGGTGTTGACGCACTTCGTCAAGGTCTGGTTCTATAACCGTTACGGAATTGACTGACTATGAGAACATTTTTCGCCGCGCTGGAAGAAGGCCGCCTGATCGAACTGCCGGACAACAACAAGGACAAGTCGCTGCAGATCCTCGGCAGCCTGATCGAGGCCGTCCCGGGGCTCAAGGCCGGCACGCAGGTCGTCGAGTCGGTGCTGTCCCGCGAGCGCACCGCCAGCACCGCGCTCGGCCTCGGCTGGGCCTGCCCGCACGCGCGCACCTCCGCCGAGGGCGAACTCCTCTGCGCCGTCGGCTGGAGCCCCGCCGGCATTGAGTACGGCGCCCCCGACGGCCTGCCCGTGCGCGTGATCGTGATGTACTTCATCCCCGACGCGCAGAAGAACGCCTACCTCAAGGAGATCTCCGCGCTCGCCCGCGCCATCGCCAAACAGAACACCCTCGCGACCATCGAACAGGCCAAGGATCTCAACGAGGTCCGCATCCGCCTGCTCGACCTCATCTCCTCCGCGATGGAAACCGATGTGCCCGCCGACCGCGCGCGCATGGTGCGCATCGAGGCCAAGCAGGCCGCGGTCGCCGCCGTCCCCCTCGTCGAAACCGCGGGCGCCGGCTGGCCGGCGACGATCCTGCCCTTCCAGCTCATCGTGGTGCCCGGCCGCCCGCCGCTCGTGCTCGCGCAGGACCGCGAGCTCGTCGCCGCCCTCGAGGCCGCCACCGAACTGCCCGTGCAGCTGACGAAGGTGAGCATCGCCGACGCCGCCGGCTACCGTGTCCTCATGCGCCATACCGTGGCCTACGCCCCGGATCGCGCGACCTACGATTGCCTCGCGCTCAAATTCGCTGTGCCGCCGCCGGCGTCCGCCGGCTCACCCGCACCCGTGCCGAAGTCTGCGCTGCCGTGACCACCCCGCCCCAACGCCTGACCGCACTCTACGGCTTACTGGGTGCGGGGATTTTGATCGTGGGCTGCATCCTCCTGCCCATCCCTTCCTACCGCGAGTCCAGCGGCGCCGGCTACTCGTGCCTGAATCATTTCATCAGCGAACTGGGCCGCCCGCGCAGTTCGCCGCTATGCGCGGTCTTCAATGCGGGCATCGTGCTGGGCGGATTGCTGATCGCCGCCTTCATGTGGGGACTGGGCAAGCTCTACCGCACCAGGCTGGGATACACCGCCGCCACAGCGGGCGTGCTCGGCGGCCTCGCCTGCAGCGGCACCGGGCTCGTCCCGATCAATCACCTCATGCCGCACCTCGCCATCGCGGTCCTCTTCTTCCACGGCGCATGGATCGCCTTCGCCTTGTTTGCCTTCGTCTTCGCCCGCGACCGGCACCACAAACTGCCCCGCTGGCTGGTGCTGCCCAGTCTCGCGACCGTCCTCGCCTTTGCCGCGCTGCTCGCCTCGCCGCTCTGCGCCGGACACGTCGCGCTGGAGGCCATCCAGAAAAAGCATTTTGTCCGCCCGGAGATCTGGCCCGCCGCCCTGTTGGAATGGCTCGTCCTCGCCGCCATCCTCCTGTGGCTGGTGCTGGTGGCCGGCTGCCTGCAGAAGCGCGCCCAAGGTCCGGAGTGAAAACCTCCACCCGCGCAGTTCTGCCGCCGATCTAGAGATCGAGCAGGACCTTCAGGGGGGCTTCCTCCGCGCAGCACCTCTGGTTTGGAGCGCCTTGCTGGAACGGGCTGACAAGTTAAGCGCCGAGTTCACGGCCGACCTCGGCACGCGCGGCCTCGACATCTTGCATGTCGCTGCAGCTCTGGCCGTGGACGCACAGGAGTTCTTCACCCTCGACAAGCGCCAGCAAACGCTGGCCGCTAAAGCCGGCCTCCGAGTGAAGCCCGCGTGACAACCGCCGGGCGGCGTGCTACAAAACGGCCGTTTTCCAGGGCTTGCCCCTTCAACAGAAGGGTTTCCAAGACTTGGAAAAGGTAAGCGCGATCTTTTCCAAGGGTTGGAAAAATCGTGAACTGATTTTCCAAGGCTGGAAACTATGAACGCAACCGAAATTGCCACCGTCAAGGCCGAGGCGCTCGCCGAGGCGCAGGGCGCGGCCGACGCCGCCGCGCTGGAGGCCGTCCGCATCAAATGGCTCGGACGCAGCGGCCAGTTGCCCGCTATCATGAAAACACTCGGCACACTCGTGCCCGACGAACGCCGCGAGGCGGGGCGCGTCGCCAACGAGCTCAAGAACGAATTGACCACTGCGCTCGACGAGCGCAAGGCGGCGTTCGAGGCCGCGACCGCGCGCACCTCCGCCAGCGCCTTCGACGCCACCCTGCCCGGCCGCTGGCGCGCGCTCGGCTCGCTCCACCCCATCACGCAGGTCATCGAGCGCGCCACCGCGATCTTCCGCACCATGGGCTTCACCGTCGCCACCGGCCCGGACATCGAGACGGTCTTCAACAACTTCACCGCGCTCAACACGCCGGAGAGCCATCCCTCGCGCTCGCCGAGCGACACGTTCTACCTCAAGGACGACCAGATCCTCCGCACGCAGACCTCGCCGGTGCAGATCCGCGTCATGCTCAACCAGAAGCCGCCGATCCGCATCATCGCCCCCGGCCGCTGCTACCGCCGGGACACGACCGATGCGACGCACAGCGCGAACTTCCACCAGATCGAGGGGCTCTACGTGGACCGCCAGGTCTCGCTCGCCGACCTCAAGGGCGACGTGAGCCATTTCGCCAAGCAGATGATGGGGCCGGACGTGAAGGTCCGCTTCCGGCCGCACTTCTTCCCGTTCACCGAGCCGAGCGTGGAATACGATTTCTCCTGCCACGTCTGCGGGGGCAAAGGCTGCCGCGTCTGCAAACACAGCGGCTGGATCGAGATCTCCGGGGCGGGGCTGGTCAATCCGCGCGTCTTCGAGCAGGTGGGCATCGACGCCAACGCATGGCAGGGCTACGCCTTCGGCATGGGCGTCGAGCGCATTGCGATGATCCTCTTCGGCATCGGCGACATCCGTAACCTCTACGAGAATGACGCCCGCTTCCTTGCGCAGTTTGGTTGAGCGCGTCGAAGAAGTCACCTCCTTGTGCAACGCCAGCCAACCCCTGCCGCCGCTGCACCGCCACGCCTCGTCCCGCTGCCGGTTCGCAATCCAAAGCCCATGCTGAATTGAACCTTCAGACAGGGCAACACCACCTTCATTCCATTACGCAGAACAACACTTGCCCCACACCCGTGCGACCCGCCTTGCGACCTGAAGGAGAAAATTGAAAAAGAACATGCGAAGGTCTGTCGTTCAATGCGTCACCGGCAGTTTCGCCATCAGTGTGCTGCTGGGGGCAGCTCAGGCGCTTGATGCGCCTGTAAACACACGAGTGCCAAGCGGTACACAAGGCTCGTCTGCCTGGACGCCCAAGCCGGGCCTGCCGGCGCAGCCGGCCATCGCGCCGGGTTTCTGGGCGACGAACGGGTTCGCCGACTTCTATACGCAACGCAAAAACTGGGACGAGTCCGGCGTTATAGGATTCGTCGAATGCGACCCGAAGCTGCCGCGCATCCTGCTGATCGGCGATTCCATCTCGATGGGCTACACGCTGGACGTGCGGCAGTTGTTCAAGGGCAAGGCCAACGTCTACCGGATCCACGGCAACGGCGGCGACATGACCCGCTTCCTCGCCAACTACGCGCGCTATCTCGGCGCGGGAACCAATTGGGATCTGATTCATTTCAACTGGGGCCTGCACGACATCGTCCGGCAGGACGCGACGAAGGCCTACAACAGCGCCGCCCAGCCGCGGTTCACCGAGGCGGAATATGTCCAGCATCTCGAACAATGCGTGGCGATCCTGAAATCCACCGGCGCGCATCTGGTGTGGGCCTCCACCACCCCGGTGCCACCGCAGTCCGCGGGCCGGGTCACCGGCGACGAGGTCGCGCGCAATGCCCTCGCCGCCACAATCATGCAGCGGGAAGGCATCGCGGTTGACGACCTCTATACGCTGATGAAAACCAACGAGCATCTGCACGCCGGCCCGGGCAATGTGCATTTCACAGGCGGCGGTTACCTGGTGCAGGCCCGGCAGATCGCCCAGGTGATCGAAAAGAAACTCGGCATCACGGCGAATGTCGTCGCGACCAACGGAACGGCGGCGCGGCTCGTCAACCATTGGCGTTTCAACAACAACTTCCGCGACGAGATGACGAAGGTCGAAAGCAAGCCGGCCGATGCGAGGTCGTTCGCGTTTGTGCCCGGCCAGCTCAGCCCCTGCCTCCAGCTCAAGAACAAAGGCGTGAGCCTCGGCGCCCAGGCCGGCCCGCTGAAAAGTTTTTCTGTGACGCTGTGGTTCAAGGCGGACCAGTTCGAGCGGCCCATGACCCTGATCGGGAAAACCGGCGCCAGCACCAACAACGCCGGCTGGCAGATTTCGCTGCGACATTCAGCCAAGACCGAAGGCGAAGGTGCTACCGGCGGCATCTGGTTCATGATCGGGAACCCTGCCACGAGGAAAACTCAGAACCTGCGTTTTGACCGTCCGGCCTTCACGGTGGGCAAGTGGCACCATCTCGCGTGCACCTTCGAGGGAGAAAGCGGCACGGCGGAGATGTATGTGGATGGCGTCCAGCTGACGCGCGCCACCGGCATCGCGCAAAGCGCGCAGGATCCGGCGAGCGAACTGAAGCTCGGCAACAACCGCTACGGCTTCAGCGGCTGCCTGGACGAACTGCAGATCTGGGACGGCCCGCTCACCGGCAGCCAGATCAAGGAACTGGCGAATCAAGAGGGCGGCTGACGAAGGCGTGCCTGATCGCCAGCAGCGGCTGCTGGTGCGCGTCGAGCAACTCGAATTCGGCGAGCGAGGCGAAGGGCTCGCCCGGCTTCTGCGCGTCGAGCGCCTGCAGGCAGACATAGCGCCCGCTCGCGGGCTTGAACGCGGCTCCCTGCGCGGCGCTACCCGCCGCACAGACACCTTCCGCGATCAGTTCGCCGGGAGCGGGAGCGAAAGGTGCGGTGGCAGGCGCGACGTCCACGCGGTGGAATTTCCAGTGGTGGTTAAATTCGACGTCAGCGCCGTGCGCGATGCAGGCGGCCGCGACGCACGCGGCCAGGATCCGGGGGTGCATGGTTCAGGCTTTCTGCGGCGGCGCGTGCAGCACTTCGTGGAGGGTACGCAGCAGCGTGGCCACAGGATAGGGCTTGGGAATGAAGCGCAGGCCGCGGGCCTGGATGGCGGGCCAGCGGGAGCGTTCGTCGGTATAACCGCTGGCCATCAGCACGCGCAGGCCGGGCTGCAGGGCCAGCAACTGCTCGACGAGGTCGAGGCCGTTGCCATCGGGCAGGACCACATCGCTCAGCAGCAGCTCGAACGGGGCGTCCGCAGCGGCATAGAGCTGCAGCGCCTCGCCGACGGACGCCGCGGCGATGACGGTATAATTGTTCTGGCGCAGGATGCGCAGCGCGAGTTCGCGGACGCCCGGCTCATCCTCGACAAGCAGGATGCGCTGGCCGTCGCCCGACTGGATCGGCTCGTTGACCACCGGCGCGGGCGCCGTCACCGCCGTATCCGCGCTGGCGCACGAGGGGAGATAGACCTTGAATGTGCACCCTGCGCCCTGCTCGCTGTAGACGTGGACCCAGCCACCGTGCTGCTGCGCCAGGCCGTAGACGGTGGCGAGGCCGAGGCCAGTGCCGACGTGCTTCGCCTTCGTCGTGAAGAACGGCTCGAAGATATGCGCCATGACCTCCGGCGCGATACCCACACCCGTGTCTGCGACCGCCAGCACGACAAAGCGCCCGGGCCGCACATCCGGCCAGGCGCCGACATCGCGCGCGTCGAGGATGGCATTGAAGGTGGAGATGGTCACGCGGCCACCCTTGGGCATGGCATCGCGGGCGTTGACGAGCAGGTTCATCAGCACCTGGTCGAGCTGGCCGGGATCGGCCCGGACGCGCTCGATGTCCGGCGCCAGGTCCAGCGTGAAGACGATATCCTCGCCAAAGAGCCGCTGATACATCTTGTGGCCATCGGCGATCAAGCGGTTGAGGTCGAGCACCTGCATCTCGAGCGCCTGGCGACGGCCGAAGGCCATGAGCTGGCGTGTGAGGTTGGCCGCGGCGTAGGCGGCCTTGCGGATCTCCTCGATGTCGGCGCGCCGCTCGTCCTCCTCCGGCATGGTGCGGCGCAACAGGTCGCTGAAGCCGAGGATGCCCTGCAGCTGGTTGTTGAAGTCGTGCGCGATGCCCGCCGCGAGGCGCCCGATGCTCTCCATCTTCTGCGCCTGGAGGAACTGCTGGAGCAGCGCGCGCTGCTCGGTGACGTCCTGCATGATCTCGATAAAATGAGTGACCTCGCCCGCACCGTTGCGGACCGGTGTGACGGTGGTCGCATCGGTGAAGAGCCGGCCATCCTTGCGGCGGTTGACGAGTTCGCCGCTCCAGACCGAGCCCGTGCGGAAGGCCTCCGCGATCTGGGCCTGAACCTCCGGGGTCTGCTGCTCGGAACGGAGCAGGTCCAGCGTCCGGCCCTGCACCTCGCGCAGCTCGTAGCCGGTCATCGCACTGAATGCGGCGTTGGCCCAGATGATCTTGCCGGCGCGGTCGGTGATGACGATGCCGTTGGCGGCGGCGGACAAGGCGGCGCCCTGCAGGCGCAGCTGCTCCTCGTCGTATTTCTGCGCGGTGATGTCGGTGGCGAAGAAGGCGAAGCGGCCCGGTTCGGAGGTGAACAGGGCGACGTCGAGCTGGATGCCCAAGGGCGTGAAGAGCTGCTCATAGCGTTGCGGCTGGCCGTTGGCCACAACCTCCGCCGCGCGCTCCAGCGACAGCGGCGCAGCGCCGAACACGCGCAGCCCCAGCTGGCCGATCACCTCCTCGCGCGTCTTGCCCAGGAGGCGCAGGAGGCTGGCGTTGCAGTCCACGATGCAAAAGTTTACCGCCTTGCCCGAGGCATCGCTGACCAGTTCGCCGATCAGCATGTACGCGGTCATCGAGTCGTAGATGTTGCGCAGGCGCTTTTCGTTCTCCTGCAGCTCGCGCTCGGCCCGCACCTGGGCGGTGATGTCGCGCACGATGGCAAAATTCCGCTGCGCGCCCTGGACGGAGAGCGGCGAGAGCGCCACCTCGACATCGCGCACGCGCCCGTCGCTCAGGCGGTGCCGGCTGCGATAGGTGACCGGACCGTGCGCGAGCCGGTCCAGGAGTCCGGCGTGTTGCTCCGCGGTCAACTGGCTGAAGTTGGCGACGCGCATACCGGCCCACTGCGCCTGGGTATATCCGTAGAAGGCGCTGGCGGCGGGGTTGGCCTCTTCGACACAGCCGGTGTCCGGATTCAACAGCAGCATGACCGAGGCATTGCCCTCGATCAGCCCGCGATAGCGCTGCTCCGACTGCGCCAGCCAGTCAGCCAGCAGTTGCAACCGTTGCACGACGATGAACGCCCCGATGATCATGAACATCAACATCATCTGCACGAGAATCGGCCACATGCGGCGGCCGGCGATGCGCACCGCCCAGTCCTCCCGCGTCATGTCCAGCCCCACCACCAACCGCCGCTGCCCAGGGGCCACCTTGACCGGCGCCAACGCGCTGATCCACTGCCCCCATTGGTCGGACACCGGGCCTTCCGTTGCCGACACCCCGTTGAGGAACACGTTGCGGAATGTTTCCGTCGCTGCGGGATAGAGATCGCCGGGCAGCGAGATGTCCTTGGAGCCGGGCGGCTCGGAATCGGCCAGGAACATGATTTCATTGCTGCTGTTGAGCCCGGCCACATAGTAGAAGCGCGCGCGGTCATCTTCGCGGCGCAGGGCCATGAGCTGCGATTTGATCACCTGATAATCCGGACTCGCCAGGTCGGCGTGCGTGCCGGTCAGCCGCTCCAGATGTTCCCTGTCGAGCGCGGAGGCGAGCATGCGGGCGCGCCACAGCAGGTCCGCGCGCAGGCGGCCATCCTCCACCTGGCCCAGTTCGTAGGTGACAAACCACCCCGCGATGAGCATCGCGCTCACCATGGGGATGCCGTAGCGCAGATAGTGCCACCAGACCAGACGACCCTTGCGCGCCAGGGCCTCTTCCTGCCCGCGGCGGTACTGCCACCACAGCAAGACCGCCACGAAGGACACGCAGAGGCCGCGCCAGAGTTGCGCCGGCAACCCGGTCAGCGACGCCAGCTGGGTCTCGTTCAGGAACGAGGCCGGCGGCCACGGCGCAAACGACGGGATGAGGCCGATGAGCAAGCCATACACGGCAAAGCAGCACGCCGCCGCGAGCAGCTGCTGCCGCTGCCGGCCCGTGTACGTTTCGGCATGACGCACGAGGGCCCATGTCGCCAAAACCCCGGCAGGGAAACCGAGGGCATAGCGCACAACAGCCTGAAAGGTCATGATCCCGCTGCCGGCATAGAGCGTCACCAAGGTCAGCGGCAGCAGATGCAGCCACAGCCCCGGGCAGCGGCGTGACGTCGCAGCCAGGCTGGCGCGGCCGAATTCCAGCAGACACAGGAACGAAATCGTGCGGATGAGCAGGCGCAGGGTCGAACCGGCCGGCCACTGGAGGCCATACATCAACCCCTCCAGCCACAAGTTCGCGCCATGAACGAGGCCGAACAACGCCAGCCAACCCCACTTCGGCGTGCCCACGCGCTGCCGCTGCAGCGACCAGGCGGCAATAGCCAGAAAGAAAAACGCCAAACCGTAGCCGACGTAGATATAATCCATCTGGGAGTTCAACCAGGCACTCATCGGCACCCGCCTTGTGCACGTGCCACCGCGGTGGTCAGGAGTTGGATGAGTTCGCCGGCGGGATAGGGTTTCTGGAGGAAATGGTAGCCGCGTTGCGCAATCAAAGGCCAGCGCGCGCGTTCATCGGTGTAACCGCTGGACAGAATGATGACAGGCCGCGCTCCGCCCGTCGCGCACCGCTCGACAAAGTCCAGCCCATTGCCATCCGGCAACACCACATCGCTCAAAATGACATCGAAGCGGCCCTGCTCCTGCCGCCAGAGCGCATCCGCCTCGGCCACGATGCGCGCCGGGAAGACCACGCAGTCGCGCTTGCGCAGGATGCGGCAGGCGAGGTTGCGGACGCCATCCTCGTCCTCCAGCAACAGGATCCGGAGACCTGCAAAGCTGGCGGTGGCGGCGGTCACCGGCAAGGCCGGCGCGCTGGCCGGCAGCGCAGGCAAGTAGAGCTTGAGCGTGGTGCCACGACCATGCTGGCTGTAGACATGGATCCAGCCGTCGTGCTGCTTGATGATGCCGTAGGCCATGGCCAGGCCG
Source organism: uncultured Lentisphaerota bacterium (assembly GCA_903896925.1). Lineage (GTDB taxonomy): Bacteria > Verrucomicrobiota > Kiritimatiellia > CAIQIC01 > CAIQIC01 > DP16D-bin41. Next base: position 25,795 of record CAITZM010000115.1, read on the forward strand.
AGGCCGGTGCCCTGCCCCGTGGGCTTGGTGGTGAAGAAAGGTTCGAAGATGTGCGCGCGCACATCGGTGCTCATGCCGCGACCGGTGTCGGAGAGAGCGCAGCAGACAAACGGGCCGGGCCGCACGTCGGGATGCAGCCGCACATCCTCCTCGAGGAACGTGACGTTGCGCGTGGAGAGGGTGAGGCGGCCGCCCTGCGGCATGGCCTCGCGCGCATTGGTGGCCAGGTTGAGCAGGATCTGCTGGATCTGCCCCTGGTCCACCTTGACCGGCCAGAGGTCCGCCGCCAATTCGGTCTGGACCTCCACCGTTTCGCCGAGGACGCGCTTGAGCACCTCCCGCTCGTCGCGGATGAGGGTGTTGAGGTCGGTGATGGTCGGCTGGATCATCTGCTTGCGGCTGAAGGCCAGCAGCCGGTTGGTCAGGTCGCGCGCGCGCTGGGCGGCGGCCTGGATTTCGCGCACGTCGCGCCGGTGCTTCTCGTCCACCGTCAGGTCGCCGACGAGCAGTTCGGCAAAGCCGAGGATGACCTGCAGGAGGTTGTTGAAATCGTGGGCGATGCCGCCGGCGAGCCGGCCGATGGACTCCAACTTCTGGGCCTGCTGGAGCTTCTCGGTAAGCAGGCGGTGCTCCGTCACGTCGATCAGCAAGCTCTGCGCCTGCTTGATGGCGCCGGCGCCGTCGCTGGCCACCCGTGTGTGGTCCTCGACCCAACGGACCTCCCCCGCGTTCGTCAGCAGGCGATAGGCCAGCATGAATTCCGGAGCGCGGGCGGTCAGCTGCTGATGCACTTCCGCGCGGACGCGCGCACGGTCGTCGGGATGGATCCAAGGCAGCTCGGCCTGGCCGCACAGATCCTCGGCGTAGTAGCCCCAGCGGCGGACGTTGTCGGAGACATATTCCAGCGGCGAATCCAGCCCGCTCCGGTGCAGGCACACGATGGCGGGGCTGCGGTTGATCGCCAGCTCCAGGCCCACGCTGCGCTCGAAGGCGGACTGCAGCTTGTCGCTCAGCTGCCGGAGGGCGGTGATATCGTGACCGATGCCGATGATACCGATCACGGCGCCGTCGCGATCGCGCAACGGCAGCTTGGTGGTGGAGAGCCACGCGGTCTCACCACCGGGCCAGAGCACCTGTTCCTCCTGGGCCACCAGCGGCTGTCCGGAGAGCATGACGCCCCGCTCGTCGTTCGTGAACTTCTCGGAGAGCTCCGCGGGGAAGAAAGCCTGATCGGTCCAGCCCTGCAGGTCGGCCGGCGTGGCCACATTGAGATGCCGGGCGGTGCTGGCATTGGCCAGCAGGAAACGGTGCTGCGCATCCTTGATATAGATGAGATCGGGCAAGGCGTTGATCAAGGTCAACAGCAGTTGCCGTTGTTTTTCCAGGTCGGCCTCGGCGTCCCGCCGCTGGGTGATATCGCGGATGACAGACACGACAGCGGGCTGTCCATGGAAAGTCGTCAACCGCGCATTCAACTCCACAGGCATCCGCGAGCCATCTTTCCGGCGATGCACCGTCTCGAAAATGTTCTGCCCCGTTGCGATGACCGTCTTGATGAATCCGGCGACATGCTCGAGCTCTTCGGGCACCACCAGGTGTTTGGTTCCCAGCCGAAGGATTTCCTCCTGCTTATAACCATAAACGCTCAAGGCGATGGCATTGGCCATCAGGATATCGCCCTCCAAATTCTTCACGAACACGACATCGGCCACATGGTCAAACAGCTGGTGGAATTCCTCCGCCCATTCGCCTTCCCGGCGCACGGTATGCAGCCAGGCGTTGAGCGCCAGCAGGCCCAACAACAGGCCCGCCCCCAGGATGCCGGCCACCATGGCCCACCAGGTCGGCTGGACGATGTGGTCCGCTTCCGCCAGCACCTCCCGGCGATCCAGCTTGGTTACGAGGAACCAGGTCGATTTGGGGATCGCCGTCATCGCCGCCAGCACCCGCTCGCCGCGATAGTCCACCCCATCGGCCAGCTCGGTCTGCCCCAACACCGCCTGCGCGCAGGAGCGCGGACGATCCTTCAGGGGCAGGCGGAGTTGCAAGGCCGCGCCCGCGCGGAAGCGCGGGTCATTGAGGACCAGCGCCTCGTCCTGCTCCTGCCGGAGCAGCAGGAGCTCGCCCGACACCGACGGGATGGGCCAGGTCTTCAACAGCTTGAACAGGTATTCGTAAGGATTGACGCGGATCAGCAAACTGAACGGACACGGGTTGGTGCCCGCCGCGATTGAGGGAGAAAACGGCACCGCCAGCACCATGCGGACCGGCAGCGCATTGGTGGTCGTATAGAGGTCCGAGAGCTGGGGCACACCGGTCTGGCAGGCTTGGGTCAGAGCCTGCTGCGCGGAGGGCGACAGGTCGGCCACATCCGGCTTGATGGACACCACCAGTTCGCCCGCCGCCGTCACCAGCGCAGCATCCCCATGGCCGTAGCGCCCCTCCATCTTCTTCATCCACTGGAGGATTTCCTCGCGGCCCGCCAGACGAGCGGGGTCCTGCACCAGTTTATCCAGCCATTGCGCCACGGCCGGATTGATCACGAGCGTGTTGGCGATGTTCATCCGCACGTCGCGCCACCGCGCCACCTGCTCCGCCTTGAAGTCCGCTATATGATGCAGGTCATCCAGGGCGCGCAGCAGGGCCGCCGCCCGGGTATGATGAATAAACAGCTGCCCGGCGCCGAGAATCGCCGCCACGAGCAGAAGAAACAGGGCCGGATAGAGCCACCAAAAACGAACCTTTTTTTTAAGCGTGTCCAGCACGATTGATGCCCAAGATACTGCGCTGAAAATAGGCGAAGCGCGGACGAAAGACGATGAAAAAAGAAAAGCGATGAGCAGCCGGCGGGAAACGTTCTCGACAAGGCCGGCCTATTTCTCTTCAATAGGATCGTTAAATGAGTCCACTGCGAAAGGAACCAGCCATGCAACGTACGGCCCTAATCGTCGCCGCCGGTCTAACCCTGACGCTGTTGGCCGCCGCGGTGCCTCCGGGCCAACGCCCGGGCCTGGGCCCCCGGCCGGCGGCGGAGGGGCGCCCGCCACGCGCTTTCAAAGCCAATGAAAATTCCGAGGTGCGTGCCGTGGCGCAAGACGTCGGCAGCCGGGAGGCGCCCCTCCTGTTCTGCATCGGCGTGCACATCGAACCGTTCGGCGCCACGATCAGCGCGGCCGCCGGCGGCGACCAGAACCCGCGCCCGCGGCCCGGCCCGGGCGGCGGCGCCGGCGGGCCCCGCAACGCACGGCTCGACTACCACGACCCGGAAGTCTTCAAGATGCATGCCGCCAACATCCGCACGCTGGCCGGCCTGGTGGAAAAACACGGCGGCAAACTGACCGTGCAGGCGCAATCCCCCTTCACGCGCCTCGCGGCGGAAAACCGGGAGCCCCTGCTCGCCGACCTGCAGCAACACGGCCATGAAATCGCGCTGCACTTTCACGAGGACGCGCACCTCGGCCGGCAGGGCGGCGATTTGCCCGTCGCAACGTGGACCGCCGTCATGCGCGAGGAACTGACGCTGATCCGCACGGCCGTGGGGCGTGAGGTGCCGCTGCGCTACTGGAGCGGCGGCAACATCTACCCGGGCGTGCTCGCGGCCGCCAGCGCCGCCGGACTGGACGTGATGAGCGACCACAAGAATCCGCGCAAGCAGGAAACCGACCCCGCCCTGCTCGCCATCCACCCCTGGCGTCCAGCAGGCGGACCGGACGCCGACGATGTCGCCGCGTTCATCCGTCATGACCCGCAGGGTAAGATCGTTTACCTGCCGGACGGTCTCTTCGCCGACGCCGACTTCAAGTCGCGCAAGCAAGGCTCCGATGCCGACTACCTGAACTTCCTGACCGACGGGCTGGAGCGCTCGCTGTGCGCCGCGCGCAAGGACCGCGTGAATGTGTTCCACATCACCGTGCACCCCGGCGAACTGCGCGGATCGCCGCGCGCGCCATTCCAAGCGCTGGAAGCCTGGCTGACCAAGGCGCTGGATCCGCTCGTGGCGGCCGGCAAAGTGCAGTGGGCCACCTTTGCGCAGATGGCCGACGCCTATGGCGCCTGGGAGCGTGCCAACCCCGGCGCCGACCCGCGCGGCCTGGCCCGCACGATGGACAGGGACAGGCCCCACCCCGGCCCGACCCCGGACCCCGTGGCGCAGCCAGCGACGGCGGCGACACCGGAGCAAAAAAACGGACAGACGCTGACGGGGCCCGGCTACATCACCTTCGCCGTCAATGTGCACGACTGGTGCCATCCGCGCGAAAGCGCCGACACGCTCAAGCGCCTGGTCGGCATCTTCAAGCGCCAGGGCGTGAAGGGGGATTTTTACATGACCGGTCCGATGGCCGCCGTCTATCGCGCGCAATGCCCGGACGTCATCACGGCGCTCAAGGAAAGCGGCATGACCATCAGCTATCACTTCCGGCCGCCGCATCCGGCCTACACCGGCTTCAGCGACCGGCTCGCCCCTCTCGAGGGCGCGGCGCTGGAGGCCGCCTTGCGCGCGGTCGAGACCGGCGAACTCGACCTTGCCACCGGAGCGATCCACCCGGAGCGCAAGGGTGGCTACGCGCTGGTTGCCGAGACATTCGGCCAGCCGCCGGTCTGCGTCTCGGCGCTCACCGACCTGCCCAAGGTGAAAGCCGCGTTGCTGAAAATCTACCGAGGGATGGGTGCGAAGATGACCATGCTCTACCACGAGAGCGGCACCAGGGTGGAGCAGCCGTTTGAATTCGTGGAAGGCCTGCTCGTGCGGCCCAGCGACTTCAGCATCACGCGGTGGTCGCCGACGGGCAACCGGGCGGATGCCTTCTGGTGGGATAAACTGCGGTTTGACGCCACGGCATTAGATCCGACGGCGAAACTGCAAAAGGAACTGGCCCGGTGGCACGCGCCGCGCCCGCCGCTGATCACGGCGCTCATCCACGAGAACAATTTCTACCGCCACGGTCCCGAGAGTTGGAAGGCCTGTTACCTGCAGGACCGCACCCCGCTGCCCTCGCCCTGGAATCTCAAAGCGGCGGATGCCTCACGACCACGCCCGCCGCAGGAAATCGAAAAAATCTTTGTGGCTTACGAAGGCCTGGTCGCCTACGCCGCCCAACATCTGAAGGTCGTCACCTCCGCCGACCTCGTCGCCCTCGCCCGCTAGCGCTGGCTCCTGTCGGCCAGCGGAAAGCTTCAATCGGCCATTCTTCAGTGCCGCCTGAGCCAGTCCCGAACGCCGGCGGCGTTGGGATCGGTGGGCGCCAGTTCGATGAATTTGCTGTACGCCTGTTTGGCCTGCTGCGTGGACAGCGGATCGTCGGCGAGCACATAACCGAGGACGTAGAAAGCCGCCGCGTTGTCGGCCTGCAGGCGGACGATTTCGCGCAGCTGCGTCAACGCTTCATCGCGCTTGCGTGCGCCGAGCTGCAGGAGCGCGAGGTTGTAGCGCGCGGCGATCATGTCGGGCTGCGCCCGGATCGCGTGCTCATAGGCGTCGCGCGCGCCGGTGTTGTCGCTTTTGGCGGCAAAGACGAGGCCGAGGTTGAACCACGCGTTGGCCATGCCCGGGTTGTTCTCAATGGCGCGTTTATAATAGCTGATCGCGCTCTCCCAATCCTGCTGGGCCTGGTATTGGCGCGCGCGGTTGTAGGCCACCACGGCGGCCTGGGGATTGACGGCGATCGGCGCGGGGGGTGCCTCCTCGGCGGCCACCTTCGGCGCCTTCTTGCCGCGCGTGGCGTCCTTGGCGGGCGGCAGGACCGGCGGCGCCACAGGACCGCGGACCTGCTCCAGGCTCAGTGCGCCCAGCCGTTCCTGCGCCTTCAGCACACGCGGATCGCCCGGGAACTGCTTGATGAATTGACGATAGGCGACAGCGGCGCGATCGGCCGATTTGAGCGCCAGGTCGAAAAGTTGCGCCAGCTGCCACTGCGCGTCCGCGTTCAACGGATCGATCTGCAGGGCATTCTTGAGCGCGACCAGCGCCGCGTCATATTCGCCCGTCCGCCCCGCGGCCGCGGCGAGGCCGAGATGCGCCGGCACAAACTTCCCGTCGAGGAGCAGGGCCTGCTTGAAGGACTTGAGCGCCGCCTCGGTCCGACCGTGGTCGAATTCGAAACGACCGAGCGCCGCATGGATGCGCGCCTGGTCGAAACAATACTTCGCCGCCTGCGTCAGGGCCTTCTCCTGCGCCGCAGCATTCTGCTCGCGCTCGGCGCGGCTCGCGGCCTCCAGGAACAGGATCACCGCGCGCGGCGTGTGTCCGCGCTCCGCTTCGGCGATGGCCTCCTGCACGATCGTATCGACCGTGCGGCCGGGCACGGTTTCGCTGCGCACCGGCGGTGCGGCCGGGGCCGGCCGGAGCAGCGCACGAACGCCGGAGGTCGGCGCCACCGCCGCGACGGCCGGCACGCCGCCGCCGAGGTCGGCGAGCAACTGGCGAGCGAGCTCGGCGTGCGCGTCCTGGGGCGCAACCGCCAGAAAGCGGCGCCACAGCGCGGCGGACTGGACCTTGTCGTTGTAGCGCTGCTGATAGATCCAGGCGAGATTGAACAGCGCGGGCGCGTACTGCCCGTCGCGGTCGAGCGCGCGGTTGAGTTGCGCGACGGCGCTGCGGTCGTCGCCCGCGCCGAGCTCGGCCAGCGCGAGGCGCGTGAGCACGCCCGGCGCCTGGGGCGCCCGTTGCGCGGCCTCCAGCAGGGCATGCCGCGCCTCCGGCCAGGCCTGCCGGTCCAGATAGATCTGCCCGAGCAGTTCCAGCGGCTCGCTGCGCGCGGTCTCGCGTGCGGCCAGTGGCAGGAGCAGGGCGACGGCCGCGCTGGCGTTGCCACCGGCGGCCTGCAGCGCCGCGAGATTGTATTGCGCCGCGGCGCAATCCGGCTCCACGCGCAGACAGGACTCGAACGCGGCGCGCGCGGCGGGCAGCTGATGCAGCTGCCAGGCGGCGCAGCCGAGGTAGTTCCAAGCCGCGGCATGGGCCTCGCCGCCGGGCTGGTGGACCGACTTTTCGAAACTGGACATCGCCCGGGCATAATTGCCGCGCTCGTATTCGCGGACCCCCGCCTTGTAGTCGCGCTCGCCCGGCGCGCCGCCACAGCCGGCCAGCACCAGCGCACACGCGACAGACGACAGCGCTAAAAATATTTTAAGCATGACGGCTTGCTCCTGATGAAAAAAAGCGGGCACATGATACCGCAGGCCCTGCCCTGCCGCACGGAAAAACGCATGCGCGGCCAAAGCGCGCCGCAAGATTCTGGATGAGGGCTACCTGTAGCGGCGGCCTGTGGCCGCCGTCGGCGCTCGCAGAGCGCCGCTACAGACGCGCCGCGCCAACACCTCGTAAAGCGCAGGGCATCTCACTCAACTCCGAAGCAATGCATGTTATTACGGAGGGGGTATACCGTGTGATCGCGGCTTGTTTGGGCTTGGGTGCGCCGGGTCGGTGACCCGGCCTACAACGCTGCATCGCAGTCATCTCGCCCCCCGCAGCCACCCTCCAAGATCACGCAGCTCGCAGCCCACCACGCGCCGCGGTGCGCCTCACACGCCGATCCAGGCCTCGCGCTGGCGCGGGCCGTCGAATTCGCAGAAGAACAGGCCCTGCCAGGTGCCGAGCTGGAGCCGGCCGGCGCTGACCAGCACGCGGACGCTGCTGCCCATCAGGCTGGCCTTGAGATGCGCCGCGCTGTTACCCTCACCATGGCGATAGTCGCCGCGCCACGGCACGAGCCGCTCGAGCGCGGTGGTGAGGTCGCGCACGACGTCCGGATCGGCATTCTCGTTGATGGTGATGCCCGCCGTGGTATGCGGGATGAAAACGGTCAGCGAGCCCTCGCCCACCCCCAGCTCGCGGGCGGCAGCCTGGACCCGGGCGGTGATATTGATGAAATCCGTGCGGCCGCCGGTGCTGATAGATAAAACTTTCATTAGGTCGGCACCTAGTATAGAAATTTTTGCGCCGCGTCAACCGCGCGCACGTGAATATGGACAGCCTAACTATCATCGAAATGGCCGGGTGGCCCGTGTTGCTGCTGGCCTCGGCCTTTTTTTCCGGGTCGGAGACGGTGTTCTTTTCACTCGACCCGCTGGCGCTCCGGCGGCTGAACCAGCGCAACCCGGCGGCAGGTGCGCGCATCCATGCCATCCTCATCCAGCCGACGCGCCTGCTCTCGACCATCCTCATCGGCAACACGGTCGCCGGCGTGGCGCTGGCCGCGCTGGGGTTTGCGTTGGCCGAAAAGCTCTTCCCCGACCTGGGCGAACTGGTCGCCATCATCGCCGTCACCGGCCTGCTGGTCGTCTTCGGCGACGCGCTGCCCAAGCGCATCGGACTGCTCTGGGGCGAGCAGCTTGCGCCGCTGCATGCGCTGATCCTGCGGCCGCTGGAGCACCTCTTCACGCCCCTGCGCATCCTGTTGGAACGGCTGACGCGCACCCTGGAACCGTTCTTCCGCCCGCGCGGCCGCACGCTGAGCCAGGAGGAGTTCGAAACCGTCCTCGACATCAGCAACGAGGAGGGCGTGATCAATGCCGACGAGCTGGCGATGGTCAAGGCGATCATCCGCATGGAGGACCTGCGCGCCGGCAACGTGATGACGCCGCGCGTGGACCTGATCGGCTTCGACCTCGACGATGACCCCGCCACGCTGCTGCCCCGCGCGCGCCAGAGCAAGCGCAACTTCCTGCTGCTCTACCGCGGCAACCTCGACAGCGTCGAGGGCTTCCTGGACGTCCGCAAGTTCCTGCTCGATCCGCAGCACCAGCTCGAGGCCGCGCGCCTGCCGGCGTTTTTCGTGCCGCAGAACAGCCCGCTGAGCCAGCTGCTCAACCAGTTCCAAAAACGCCGCATTGCCGTGGTCGTGGATGAGTACGGCGGTACGGCGGGCGTCGTCACGCGCGGCGACGTGCTCGAGGAGATCACCGGCGAAATCTACAACGAGCTGAACAAGCCGCGCCCGCTCTTCCAGGCCGCCGGCCCGCACCGCTGGCTCGTGGATGCGAACATCAGCCTCGAGGAAATCAACCGCAAGCTGCGCCTGCACCTGGACGCCGAAGGCGCCGACCGGCTCGCCGGCTGGATCACCGCCCAGGCCGGCCATGTGCCGCAGCAGGGCGACGTGGTCGAGGCGCCCGGCTGCCGCGTCACCATCCTGCAAACGCTCAAGCAGCGCGTCACGCTGGCGCAGATCGAAAAGCTGGAGGCCGCCGGATGAGCCTCGGCCTCCAACTCTTCCTGATCGCGCTGGGCCTGCTGCTGACCGCCTTCTTCGCCGGCATCGAGACCGGGCTGATTTCGATCAACCGCCTGCGCCTGCGCCATCTCGTGCGCCGCAAGGTGGCGGGCGCCGACATCCTCCAGGGGTTCCTCCAGCGCCCCGACGACCTGCTCGGCACGACCCTGGTCGGCCTGAACATCGGCACGACCGTCGCCGCCGTGCTCGCCACCAGCATCGGCCTGCATTTCGCCGGTACCGGCGGAGAGGTCGCCGCCGACGTGCTCATGATCTTCCTCATCCTCATCCTCGGCGAATACATCCCCAAGGCCTGGTTCCAGAGCTTCCCGGCGCGGCGCTGCCTGCCCTTCGCCCGCCTGCTCAGCGGCTCGCGCTGGCTGCTGACGCCGCTGCGCGTGCCCCTGATGGGCGTGGTGAAACTGTTCCTGCCGCGGGTGGTCGCCGAAAAGGCCACGCCGTTCGTCACCCGCGAGGAACTGTTCCACCTCACCACCGAGGGCCAGACCAGCGGCGTGCTGACGGCGCAGGAACACCGCATGATCCACAGCATTTTCGAGCTGAAGATGAAGACCTGCCGCGAGGTCATGACCCCGCGCGAGAAGATCATCTACGTCCCGGCCGAGACGCCGATCGAGGAGATCCTCGAGCTCGCGCGCACCAAGAACCTCAACCGCCTGCCCGTGCGCGACGAAGCCAAGCAGCAGTTCATCGGCATCCTCAACGTCTTCGACCTGCTCTGCGACGACGCGCCCGCCGGCAAGACCGCCCGCGCCTACATGCGCCAACCGCAGCTCGTCGCCGACCACACGCCCGTGGACCACATCCTGCCGCGGATGCGCGTCACCCGCCAGCCGATGGTCCTCGTCGTGGATGAGCGCATGGAAGTCATCGGCCTGGTCACCCTCGCCGACGTGCTCGACGAAATCCTCGGCACGTGAGTTATCTAGGCCTTGGAAACGGAAACCGGTGTTTTTCCAGGCCTTGGAAAGTTTCGCCCTACCCTTTCCTCGCCCCACCCCTGTAAACCGATAGGGTCCCGTCAGGGTTTCGTTACCCCTGGCGATCATGGGCGATAGTTATTACGCCGTACCACATCAACAACGGCGGCGTGACACGCCGCCCTCCAGAAGAGAGGACGCCCTCCGCGGCGGAGGGCTGCGCCGGTTCGTGTTTATCGGCCATCCGGCAAAGACTCCGACCGGCCGTGCAGGGCTGCGGGGAGCTGGGCCACCATCGCCAGCCGCAGCTGGTTGCCGAGGATATGTGCCGCACGCGTGGGCTCAGGCAGGCGATAGCGCGCGGCGCAGCGCAGGACCAGCTCCGCCGCGCCCGCCAGGTCGGCGCGATGGCCGATGCTGATGTACATCGGCTGCACCCCGGCGCGCGTGCGCACGGCGAGGCCGACGGTTTCGCCGCGGTGGAGCAACGGCGCGGCCGCACCGCGACGCTCAGAAAGCTTTTCGAAAGTTCCGCACAGGATGCTTTTCGCGCAACCGATCGCCGGCAACTCCAGCAGCCAGCCGAGATGACAGGCGAGGCCGAAGCGGCGCGGATGCGCCAGGCCCTGCCCGTCCACCAGCACGGCATCCGGTTGCATGCGCAACCGGCGGAAACAGGCGAGCAGCGGCGGAATCTCGCGGAACGAAAGCAGGCCCGGCACGTAGGGAAACCGCGCGCTATCCGCCGCCGTCGCCTGTGCGACGATCTCCAAGTCCGGCAAGCGCAGCACCACCACGGCCGCAAAAAGCCGGTCAGAGTGCTTGTCATAAGAGACATCCGTGCCAGCCACCAGCGCGCCCGCGCCCAGCGGCGGCAGTGGCGACACGACGACCTTACCGCGCAGCCGTTCCTGCAGCGCGATGGCCGCGCGCGGCGTCAGGTCCCAGTGATGGCGATGGACGATGCGCATGATTAAATTTTTGTAGGGACGCAGTCTTGCTGCGCCCGTCTTCACGCAACCACCACACATGGGGCGCAGCAAGACTGCGCCCCTACCTCAAAACTCCGGCGGTTTCACGTCGCGCAGCGCGGCGATGATGTGCAGATCGGCGCGCGAAAACGGCTTGTCCCGCAGCCTGGCAAACGGCACCCACGCGATATCCAGGCATTGGATCCGGTGCGGTTTGCCGCGCGCAATCCGGCACCAGTGCGCGTGCAGCGCGATCGTGAAATGGCTGTAGGCGTGCTGCACCACCGTCACGCACGGGCCGACGCGGACGGCGATGCCCAGCTCTTCCTTGAGTTCACGGGCGATGCACTCCTCCATCGTCTCGCCCGGCTCCTGCTTGCCGCCCGGGAATTCCCACAGTCCGCCGAGCATCTCGTGCTCGTGGCGGCGCGCGACCAGAAACTCGCCGCGCCGGTTCACGATCACGCCCGCGCCCACGATCTTGTGCGGCAGCTTTTTCTTCGCGGCCTTGGCCGGGAAATTCTCCGGCTGGCCGTCGGCATAGCCCTGGCAAACGGTTTTCAGAGGGCAGTCCGGGCAGTCCGGCTGGCGTGGCGTGCAGCAGAGGGCGCCGAGTTCCATCAGCGCTTCGTTGAACTCCCCCGCCCTGCCGTGCGGCAGCAGTTCATCGACCCACACCTGCAGCTGCTTTTTGCCCGCCGCACCCCGCGGGTCGGCGCCGAAGGCGAACACGCGGCACAGCACGCGGGCCACGTTGCCATCCACGACCGCCACATCGAGGTTAAACGCCAGACTGCCGACCGCCGCTGCCGTATAGGGCCCGACGCCCGGCAGCGCGAGCAGGGCCTCGAAGGTCTGCGGGAAATGCCCGCCGCAATGTTCGACGAGCCACTGCGCCGTCTGGTGGGCGCGCCGGGCGCGGGAGTAATAACCCAGCCCTTCCCATTGCTTGAGCACGTCCTGCTGCCCCGCCGCCGCCAGCGCGGCCAGGCTCGGGAACCGCTCCATGAAGCGCAGGAAATAGGCGCGGGCCTGCTCCACGCGCGTCTGCTGGAGCATCAGCTCGGAAATCCAGACACGGTACGGCGTGCGCTGCTCCCTCCACGGCATCTCCCGCTTGTGTTTCCGGAACCAGGCCGGCAAGGACCGCCGGAAAGCCTGCCTCACATCCGCACTGATGGCATGGTTGTTATTCATTTCGTTTCACATCATCTGCAGCGCATCCACGTCCACGGAACAGTCCACATCGCCGGGCCATTTGAAGGTTCCGAGCGCCTCGCGCAGCGGCTCGGCCACCTGCTTGGTCAACGGCGCGCGCAGGAGGATCTGGAAACGGTACAGGCCCTTGGCGCGGGCGAGCGGCGCGGGCATCGGGCCGGTCAGGATGACCTGCGGGCCGAGGCGCGGCTGGAGCTGCTTCACAAACTGCTCGCCGGCGAACTGGAGGCGCTGCTCCGACACGCCCTTGAGCGTCAGCACGACGAGATGCGTGAACGGCGGATAGCTCAGCTCGCGCCGGCCTTCCAGCTCCTGATCGATGAAACCGGCATAGTCGAGCCGGCGTGCGGCCTGGATCGCCGGATGGTGCGGCGTGAAGGTCTGCACGAAGACCTCGCCCTTGAGGTCGCCGCGGCCGGCGCGGCCGGCGACCTGCGTCAGCAGCTGGAAGGTGCGCTCCGACGCGCGGAAGTCCGGCTTGTGCAGGCTCATGTCGGCGGAAATGACGCCGACCAGCGTGACGTTCGGAAAGTCGAGGCCCTTGGCGATCATCTGGGTGCCGATGAGCACGTCGATCTTGCCGCCGCGGAAATCGGTGAGGATGCGGCGGTGCGAACCCTTCTCGGTGGTCGTGTCGGAATCCATCCGCGTGACGCGCGCGATCGGGAAGAGCTTGTGCAGGATGGTCTCGATGCGCTGCGTGCCCAGGCCCGCGTACTTGAACGCCGGGTCGCGGCAGCTGGCCTCGGGGCACCGTTCCGGCACGCGCTGGCGCGCGCCGCAGATGTGGCAGAGCAGCTCGTCGGTGGTCTTGTGGTACGTCAAGGCAACGCTGCACGAGCGGCACTGCGCCACATAGCCGCACTTCGGGCAGATGAGCTGCGAGGCGTAGCCGCGCCGGTTGAGGAACAGCATCGTCTGCTCCGCGCGCTCGATGCGTAGGCGGATGGCGTCGATCAGGTCGCGAGAGAAGACGTTGATGTGCCCCTCGCGCTCGGCCTCGATGCGCATGTCCACCACGCGCACCGACGGCATCTGGCGGTGGTCCACCCGGGCGGGCAGTTCCGCCAGCGCGTACTTGCCGCGCCGCACGTTGGCGAACGACTCCAGCGCCGGCGTGGCGGACCCGAGCACAACGGCGCACTTTTCGAACACTCCACGGACCACGGCGACGTCGCGCGCGTTGTAGCGCGGCGCCTCCTCCTGCTTGTAGGAGGGCTCGTGCTCCTCGTCCACGACGATCAGCCCGAGGTTGTGCACCGGCGCGAACACCGCGGAGCGCGGGCCGACGACGATGCGCGCCAGACCGTCATGGATGCGGTGCCACTCGTCGTGCCGCTCGCCCTGCGAGAGCCGGCTGTGCAGCACCGCGACGTCCTCGCCGAACCGGCCGCGGAAGCGCTCGATCGTCTGCGGCGTCAAAGCAATCTCCGGCACCAGCACGATCGCGCCCTGCCCGCGCTCCAGCGCGGTTTTGATCGCCTGCAGGTAGACCTCCGTCTTGCCGCTGCCCGTGACGCCGAACAGCAACACCACCGAGGGCGCCAGGGTCTCGATGGACTGCCGGATGATCTTGAGGGCGGCCTCCTGCTGCGGCATCAGCGTCGGCGCCTCGGTCCGCAAAAACGTCTGGTTGGCGAGCGGATCGCGCGTGAACCGCTCCTTGCTGATCAGCACGAAGCCCTTTTCCTCCAGCCCGTGGATCGCCGCCGGCGTCGTGTGCGCCGCGGTGGCGAGGTGGTTGAGGAAGGCCGGCCCGCCCCCGAGCAGCACGTCGAGCGCGACCGCCTGCTTGGGCGCCCGCTTGCGCAGTTCGAGCAGCGCCGCCGGGTCGCGGCTCTTCTCCGTCACCACGACCTGCAGCCGTTCGACAAACGCCGCGCCCTTTTTCCGGACCGCGCTCGGCAGGACCGTGCGCACCGCGATCTCGTAGGGCGCGAGGTAATAATCCGCCATCCAGCGCGCCAGCTTGAGCATCGTCTCGCTGACCACCGCCTTGCGCCCGGCGACGTCGCGGATCTCCTTCAGCCCCGTCCGTGATACCGACGCCAGCAAAGCGACCACGTAGCCGCGCGCCTCGCTCTTGCCGAACGGGACGACCACCTGCGAGCCGACGTGGACGATGTCGCGCAGCGCCTCCGGAATCCGGTAGTCGAATTCCCGGTTGCGCGCGACCTCCACGATGACTCTGGCGAATTCGGCCATGGCTCAATCCACTCCCAGGTCGCGGACAAAATGGGCGTCCTCGGAATAATTCGCTTCGGGGATGCCCAGCTGCTCGATCACAATGGCCTTCACCAGCTTGCTCACCGACTCACGTGTCCATTCGATCTGGTTCGACGTCAGCACCCACGGCGTCAAATCGCCCACGGTCTTGAAACGGGCCGGCACAGCGTGCGCCGAAGAGCGCGTACCGACCAGCAAACTCATGGACATAAACGACGCGACCAGAAAAGCGCACGCAAGACAAGTGGCCCCTGACCATAACGGACAGAATCCGCGCAGCAGGCCCAAGCCACCTAACAGGGACAAAAAGAATGCCAGAACAATTAGATTTTGCAGCCAGCGGGGCCGCGCCAGCTTGGGCCAGCCCCGCGCCTCCACGGCCGCCTTGAGTTGTGGCCAGAAGACACGGGCATCGCGGGTGTCAAACAAGTCGCTCAAGGGTGTGGCCGGCGCGATGGCGCGGCGTGGCTTCTGAGTGAGGCCCATCAGGGCGCGGCGCAGCAGGTAGAACGCGCGCTGCGTCTGGCAGGTGCGCGCGTCGGTCATCTCCAACTGGCGGCAGATCAGGTCCACCACCATCCCGGGCGTGACGGCCGCGGCGGCATCCGCATCAGAGATGCTGATCCCGAACGACTCCTCGAACGCCATGACCAACTCGACGCCATCCAAGCCCATGAACATTTTTCTCCGGCGCGAGCATGCTGAACTTGCCCCGCCGCGTCAATCCCGCGCACACGCACCACCGCGGCGCACTCAGAACGACACCCACCTCATCACGGCACCCGGGCGACAAGCGAGCCTAGAAGTCCACGCTGCCGTTCAACGGTAGCGGCATCCAGACTCTGACCTCTCCGCCATGCACCACACCACGCCGGTGACGTGCCGCAGCGGCAGCATTGCGCCAGCCAACCTTATCTCACCCCACCGCAGCCAGCCAGACACCACCCACCACTCTGCCAACATCACTTTCCCTTCCGAAACGTAATGGGTCACGTCCATAGGGGCGCCGCTGGCCTGTGGTGAGCTTGCCGGCCCTGAGCTTGTCGAAGGGTCGAACCGCCGACGGATTCGACATCTCGACGGGTTCGATGCAGGCACGCTCACCGCAGGCGGGCTTCGCAAGCGAAGCCCCTACAAAAGCCCCCCCCCCGTAACTGACCCATTACTCCAAAACTACCTTGACACGCCAGCTACCTTGCGTTACTAGGTAGCGACGTTATGGACACCACGGATTATCACCTGAACTGGGCGGTGCAGTTGCGGCGGGGGTGGCTGGAACTGTGCGTGCTCAATGCCCTCCAGGGCGGCGAGCGCTACGGCTACGACTTGGTGCGCGCACTCGCGGCGCTGCCGGGGCTGGATGTCACCGAAGGTACGCTCTACCCCCTCCTCTCGCGCCTGCGCCTGACCGGCTTGGTATCCACCCGGCTTGAAGAGTCGTCCTCCGGACCGGCGCGCAAATATTATGCGCTGACGCCGCCCGGCCGCCGGGCGCTGGAGCGGATGAACCAGCACGTCGAAAACATGGTCGCACAAAGCCGCCAGTTGCGCGGCTGAACCAAGGGAATACACATGAAGAACTGGAGTGCTGCCGCACAACGTTGTTTTGAAGATTACTGTGAGCGCCGCCGCGCCGCGTTGCTCGCCGGCGGCGCCGATCCCGACGAGGTCTTCGCCAACTGGCGCACCCACGTCACCGAGGAGACCGTCGCCCGGCCTGGCGAGACCGTCACCGCCGAGGAGGTCTTCGAGATCCTCACCCGCCTGGATGTACCCGCCGAGGCGCCGCCCGCCAACCTGCCGCACGGCGCAGCGCCCAACGCGCCGTCCAAAGAGAAAAAGCCCTACCGGATCAACATCGCCGGCCTGATCCTGGTGGGCTTGTTCGGCGTGTTCCTGCCGGCGCTGACGCTGGTGGTCGAGGCGCTGACGGGGATGTGCGCGAGCATCGTCTTCGACCCTATCCCGACGTGGCTGCACGCGGTGTGCATCGCGCTGGTGCCGGCGAGCCTCTTTCTGACGCTCCACACCCTGCGCTCGCCGGAGCGTCCGCTGTGGCGCACAACCGGCTGGCTCAGCGGGCTGACGATGGGCATCGGGCTGTTCTACGTCTTCATGTTTTCCATCATCACACCCTTCGCCTTCGTCGGCATCATCGTCATGGGGCTGGGCCTCCTCCCGCTCTCCCCGTTGAGCGCACTGATCTGCGGCGTGTTCCTGCGTGTGCGGCTCGCGGGCGTGGCGCGCAAGGAGGCACGGACGCGGCCCGCCCCGCTCTGGCTGACCCTGCCGCTCGGCTGCGGCCTGATGCTCGCGCTCGCCGTACCCGGGATCATCACGCAAGTCGGCGTGGGCATGGCCACCAACGGCGAACGCGAGGCCCGCATCCGCGGCATCGAGGTGCTGCGCCACTATGGCGACGAAAGCGCCCTGCTGCGCGAAAGCTATCTCCGCCGCAACGGCGAGGCCAACCCGCTCGACCTGCTCCTGAATTATTACTACCCGCCGGCCCCGCTGGAAAAAGTGCGCGACGTCTATTATCGCGTCACCGGCCAGCCGTTCAACGCCGTGCGCCCGCCGACGTTCCGCAACCAGCGCGGCAGCCTCGTGTTCGATGGGCGTGACTGGGACTTCGACCAGGCCGGCGACCGCGTGTCGGCCAAGCTGCGCGGCCTGACGCTGGAGCAGTCGCGGCTCGACGGCAAGGTCGAGGCGCGCAGCGGCGCGGCCTATCAGGAATGGACCCTGGTCTTCCGCAACGCTGCGCAGACGGAACGCGAGGCCCGCGCGCAAATTGTGTTGCCGCCCGGCGGTGTGGTCAGCCGTCTGACCCTGTGGATCAACGGCGAGGAGCGCGAGGCCGCCTTCGGCGGTCGCAGCGAAGTGCGGGCGGCCTACCAGCAGGTCGTCGCGCGCCGCCGCGACCCGGTGCTGGTTTCCTACGCCGGGCCCGACCGCGTGCTCATGCAGTGCTACCCCGTGCCGGCCAACGGCGGCACGATGAAGGTGCGCCTCGGCATCACCCAGCCGTTGACGCCGCAGACCGACGGCCGCTGCCCGCTGGCGCTGCCGCGCTTCCTCGAGACGAACTTCGGCCTCGCGCCCAACCTGAAACACGCGGTCTGGTTCGAGGGTGACGCCGAATTCACCGCCGGCACCACCCTGGCCCGCGAGCAGCTGGCAGGCGGCCGCTACGGCGCACGCGGCGACCTGCTCGCCGCGGCCGTCGAGGAACCGGTCGCCCTCAGCCTCACCAGCACCGCCATAGCCACCACGGCCTGGCACGCCGACGAGCGGGCGCCGGACAAGCCGGCGATCGTGCAACGCCTTGTGCCGGCAGCGTTGGTTGCGCCACAGCGCCTCGCGCTGGTGGTGGATGGTTCGATCCACATGCAGAAGCAGGCCGCCGTCATCCGCGCGCTGCTCGCGCGCCTGCCGGCGGGTCTGTCCACACAAGTCCTGCTCGCTTCCGACCGCGTCGAGACGCCGGCCCCGCAGGCCCTGCATTTTGCCGGCGGCTGCGACAACGTGCCGGCGCTGATCCGCGCCTGGGACTGGGCGGCCGAGCAACCCGGCGGCGCGGTGCTCTGGCTGCATGCGATGCAGCCGCTGGAATCCGAGGAAACCGAAGCGCTACTCCAACGCTGGCAGCGGCGCCCGAACGGACCCCAGGTGTTTTCCTATCAGTTCGGCCCCGGCGTGGATCGCATCGCCGAAAAGCTCGGCACGGCAGCCAATTTCAGCGCCCTGCCCGTGGTACGCGGGCCGGAACTGGATCTCGAAGCGTTGCTGGCGGCGTGGGCCGGACGCGGTACGCCCTTGACGTGGGAGCGCACGCGCCTGAGCAACAGCGCGGCGCCTGGCGATGTGAGCGCCGGCTCAGCGCAGATCGTCCGGCTGTGGGCTGTGGACGAGATCAAGCGCCTGGCGCATTCCCGCGCTCAGGACGACCGCGCCCGCGCCGTAGCCTTGGCGAAAACCTGGCAACTGGTCACCGCGGTCTCCGGCGCCGTCGTGCTGGAAAACGCCGAACAATACCGAGCGGCCAACCTGCAGGCCGTGGACCCGGCGACCACACCGGACATCGTGCCGGAACCGGGCACGCTGCTGCTCGCCATCTTCGGCGCATTGCTGCTCCTGATCTGGCGTACCTTCAGGCGGCACAGTTGGCGCCTGCCCTTCGCGCACTGAACACCCTGTCAGGCGGCAGGACAAAACCCGATCACAAACAAAACGAGAGGCTGCGAGTATGAAACGATTCCGACCCATCCTTCTCATGACAGCGGGGCTCTGTCTGCTTGTCGGTGGGTTCATCTACAACGTGCTGTTCGCGGGCATCCCTTACCAAGATCCGACTCCTGCAATGTCGGCCAGCTATGCTCGCCATGCAGGCATTGCCGCCGCCGTCTGCTGGACCGGAGCCGGAGCTTTTCTTTTCGGCAGTATTGCAGGCCTCATGCGATGGGTCAGCCGGCGGTCTTCGTGACCTGCTGTTGCTTGAGTAGGGCGACAAGAGTGTCGCCCCTCCGGGGGGCCCAGTCGAACAGAACACAGCTGGCTTCTGATTAGCGATGAGATCGCTACGCCCGGCTGGTCAGCCATGCAGACCGTTTCCAGCCGCGAAGTGGGGAGCGCTTTTCCCAAAAGCTTGGAATCTTTCGCACAGCGCTTTTCCACGCCTCAGGTAAACGCCTTCTTTGTTCCCTTGGCCTGTAAAACGCGCTTGCGGCACGGCGGGGTTTTACGCTATGCAAATCGCCCGCATTCACCGTAGGGCGGTCAAAATGAACGGGGATATCATGAACAAATCGATACGCGCAGTGTTGTTGATGGGTTTGGCGGTCACGTGCGCCGCGGGGGCGGCCGAGGACAAGTCCCTCGGCGTGACGGCCGACCTGACCCTGGCCTCGAAGTACATGACCGACGGCTTCAACGTCGGCGACAACCACGCGGCATATATGCCCTCGCTCGCGGTGGACACGAAGGTGCCGGGGTTTTACCTCCAGTTCTGGTCCGCGCTGCCGATGGAACGCAACCGCCAGCAATACGACGAATACGATTTCATGGCGCGCTATAGCCACGACTTTTTCGGGGGCTCGCCGCTCAAGCTCAACCTGCACGGCTACTACGATTACTGGGTTTATCCGCACGACGCATACACGACGGACAAAAACGGCGCGACCATCGCGGCGCAGAGCAAGCGCGGCCAGAAAGTCCACGCCGGCGTTTCGCTGCTGGAACTGCTGCCGGTCCTCGGCTCCCATCTCGTGCCGAGCTACAACTATTATTATTGGTTCCCCGACCAGAAGGATCTGTTCCAGGCCGGCGCGCATCACGAGCTGGCCTTGAGCTACACCCACGCGCTGCCGGTCTTCATCCCCGGCGCGAAGCAGCAGGATGTGACGCTGGGCGGCAGCTTGAACTATCACGACGGCGCCTTCGGCGTGGATAGCGGCTGGAGCCATACCACCGCGATGCTCGGCACCAGCGCCGAACTCCTCGGCTGCACCCTCAGCGCGAACGTCAACTACCAGTGGTCCTACATCGCCAGCGTGGATCCGGAAAACGAATTCTGGGCCATGCTCTCGCTCACGAAGAAGTTTTGAGCAGGCGGCAGGGGCGCAGGCTTGCTGCGCCCTCTCCACTGTTGTGTTTGACGCTCCGCTTCGTGGTGGCTTGTTGTTTCTCGAAGGAGCCGGCTGATTTCATGGCGGACATCGCGGCGCGATGTCCCTACCCAAGATGAATTCGCCGCAAGGTAGGGACGCCGCGCCGCGGCGTCCGCCATACACAGCGGCTCCACCCTACCGAGGCGCAAAGCAACCTCTTCATTCACAAAAATGGTGCGCAGCAAGACTGCGCCCCTACACCGCCACCGTGCCGGCTCAGATCATGAAATCCAGCGAGAGGTCGGCCGCCTGGGCCGAGTGGGTCAGGCTGCCGATGGAGATGGCCTGGATGCCGGTGACGGCGTAGGCGGAGACGTTGCCGAGCGTGATGCCGCCGGAGGCCTCGAGCTTGCAGCGGTTGGCGTTGATCTCGACGCAGCGGCGGATGATCGCCGGCGGCATGTTGTCGAGCATCACCCAGTCGGGCCTGGCCTCCAGCACCTGCCGGAGCTCTTCCTCGTTCTCGACCTCGATCTCGACCTCCAGGTTGGGGAATTTCTGGCGCGCAACCCGCACGGCATCGCCGAGCTTGCCCGTGCCGTGCCGCCGCCAGAAGGCGATGTGATTGTCCTTGATCAAAATCCGGTCGTAGAGTGCGAGGCGGTGGTTGACGCCTCCGCCGCAGGCGACCGCGTACTTCTGCAGGCGCCGCAGGGTCGGCACGGTCTTGCGCGTGTCGAGGATCTGCACGCCGTACTGCTGCACGCGCTCGACGAACTGGCGGGTGAGCGTCGCGACCCCGGTCATCTGCTGGATGAAGTTGAGCGCCGTGCGCTCGGCGGTCAACAGGTCGCGGGCGCGGCCTTCGATCTGCAGAATCGTCTCGCCCGGTCCCACCACCTGGCCGTCGGGGATCAGGATCCGCGTGCGCACATGCGGGTCCACGATCTGGAAAACTAATTCGGCCACCGGGCCGCCGGCCACGATGTACTGCCCCCGCGAGACCAGGGCCGCGCTGGCGAGATCGTCCTCGCCCACCAGCGCTTCGCTCGTGTGGTCGCCCGGACCGACGTCCTCGATGAGCGCCCGGGAGATCAACTCGCGCACTTCGCGCTGTTCCAGATATTGCGGCAGATTCACAGTAATCCTTTTCTGTAGTGGCGCCCTGAGAGCGCCGCCGGCGGCCACAGGCCGCCGCTACAGTTTCTTTTTCGCGGCCGGCTTGCGACCGCGCTTGACGGGTTTAGATACAGAAGTTTTTGCCGGGGCGCGAGCGGATTCCGCCGGCGCGGCGGCTTCTGCGGGGGCGGCGCGCGGCTTGCGGCCGCGTTTGCCCTTCGCCGGCTTCGCCTCCGCCCCACCCTTTCCGTCCGCGGACTTCTGCGCGGCCTTGAGCTCGTGGATCTGGTCGCGCAGCAGGGCGGCGCGCTCGAATTCCAGCGCCTCCGCGGCCTCGACCATCTCCTTCTCCAACTCGGCGATGAGCTCGACCGTGTTGTAGTCCGCACCCGTCCCGGTGATGACGCTTTCCTCGATCTCCTGCGCTTCCTTCTTCTGCTGCGAGATGCTGGCCAGGATGTTCTTCTGGATCGTGCGCGGCGTGATGCCGTGCTCCTTGTTGTAGGCCGCCTGCTTCTCGCGGCGCAGCCGGCACTTCTCCATCATCCCGCGCATGGAATCGGTGATCTTGTCGGCGTAGAGGATGACCAGCCCGTCGACGTTGCGCGCGGCGCGGCCGGCGGTCTGGATCAGCGCGGTCTCGGAGCGCAGGAAGCCCTCCTTGTCGGCATCAAGCACGGCGACCAGGGTGACCTCCGGCAGATCGAGGCCCTCGCGCAGCAGGTTGATGCCGATCAGGCAGTCGAACTCCGCGGCGCGCAGCCCGCGCAGGATCTGGACGCGTTCCATGGTGTCGATGTCGGAGTGCAGGTACTTCACGCGCAGCCCGATGTTCAGGAGATAGGTCGAGAGATCCTCGGCCGTCTTCTTGGTCAGGGTGGTGACCAGCGTGCGCTCGTTCCGCTCGGCGCGCGCGCGGATCTCCTCGGTCAGGTCGTCCACCTGGGTGCCCAGCGGGCGCACCTCGACCGGCGGATCGAGCAGGCCCGTCGGGCGCAGCACCTGCGGCACCGGCGCGCCGCCGACCTGATACTCAAAGGGGCCGGGCGTCGCCGAGGTGAAGAGGATCGGGCCGCTGACGGACAGGAACTCGTCGAAGTTCATCGGGCGGTTGTCGAGCGCCGAGGGCAGCCGGAAGCCGTGCTCCACCAGCACGGTCTTGCGCGCCTTGTCGCCGTTGTACATCGCGCGGATCTGCGGCACGGTCACATGGCTCTCGTCAAGCACGCACAGGGATTTGCCCGGGAAGAAATCGAACAGCGTCGCGGGCCGCGCGCCCGCAGGCCGCCCGGTCAGGTGCCGCGAGTAGTTCTCGATGCCCCCGCAGTAGCCCATCTCCTTGAGCATCTCGATGTCGTAGGTGGTGCGCATCCGCAGGCGCTGCGCCTCGAGCAGCTTGTTCTGCGACGTGAACTCCTGGACGCGCGCCTCCATCTCGGCGCGGATCCCCCCGAGCGCGCGGTCGATCTTCTCCGCCGGCATGACGAAGTGCGACGCCGGCGAGATCACCACGTGCTCCAGGTTGCCGGTGTTCTTGGCCGTCACCGGGTCGATCGTGTGGATGGCCTCGACCTGCGACCCGAAGAAATCGATGCGCAGTCCGTCCTTGCGGTAGGCGGGGAAGATGTCGAGCGTGTCCCCGCGCACGCGGAAGGTGCCGGCCGCCGGCTCGTAGTCGTTGCGCCCGTACTGGATCTCCACCAGCTTGACCATCACGCTGTCGCGGTCGATGTACTGGCCGCGCTCGACGCGCACGAGCATCTCGCGGTAGTCCTCCGGCGAGCCCAAGCCGTAGATGCACGAGACCGAGGCCACGATGATCACGTCCTCGCGGTTCATCAGCGCGTCGGTCGCCGCGAGGCGCAGGCGCTCGATCTCCTCGTTGATCGCCGAGTCCTTCTCGATGAAGGTGTCGGTCGAGGGTATGTAGGCCTCCGGCTGGTAGTAGTCGTAGTAGCTGACGAAGTACTCGACCGCGTTGTGCGGGAAGAAGCCCTTCAGCTCGGCATAGAGCTGCGCCGCGAGCGTCTTGTTGTGCGACATGACCAGGGTCGGCCGGCCCCAGCGCTGGATGACGTTCGCCACCGAGAAGGTCTTGCCCGAGCCCGTGACGCCTTCCAAGGTCTGGAACCGCCGGTCGTGTTCCAGCCCGTAGACGAGCGCGTCGATCGCCTCCGGCTGGTCGCCGGTCGGCTGGTAATCTGCCACCAGTTTAAAGTTTGCTGCCATATCGGTAATCGCCTTTGTCGCGGCACACCATACCAGACCTGCGCCGGAAGAAAAGCGCCATGCGCCGGCCGCCGGACGGGGCCCGGCACGGAAAGCCGGCCGGCGGCACAGCCCACTGCGGAGAATCGCGCACCAGGCTGGCGCTTGACGAGCCATAACCCGAAATAACCTCGTCGGCCAGCGCCCAAGCGAACGCCTCATGACACTAATCCTGTGGGCGGGGCTTCCAGCCCCGCGAACAGAAGATGGCCGCACCAGACCGCGGGGCTGGAAGCCCCGCCCACCAAGATGGTTGGAACCGGCTGCCGGAATTTACTTCCCGCTCTCCCGCGTCGCGCCGGTGGCGGGGTCGAAGCTCAGCGTCGGGCACTGGTAGTAGCCCGAGGTCTGGCGGATGACGCAGTTGCGGTAGAGCGGGTCCTGCATCAGCCAGACGCGGCGGTCGCGCGCGGGGATGGTCGTGGTGTAAATGCGCAACTCGCCCGGGACGCTGGCGAGAATCTCCTCGCGCCAGTCGCCGCAGACATCGGCGACGGCCAGGAACTTGCCACTGACCGTGGCGAGCGCGGGGCCGTTGTACTTGGTGATGCGGTTGCCGAGGAGCACCTCGCGCTGCGGGTCGGCGTCGAACAGCACGGCGTAGGGGCCAAAGCTCCACTTGAGCGAGTCGGACAAGAGCTGGCCGGCACAGCTCCAGAGTCGCGAGTAAACAAAGGTGTGATTGGTCGACTCGGCGCCGTAGCATTCCCACCCCGGCTGAGCGGGATCGATGTCGCTGCACAGGCCGTGGCTGTGAACGTGCTTGGTCGGCTGGTCATACCCCCACAGGATTTTCCCGGTGGCGGCATCCACCATGCACATGGTGTTGCTCTTTTGCCCGGTCTCGATGTTGTAATAGATCTGGAGGCCCTTGCGCGCGGGATCGAGCTTGCCGACGTAGATGCTGTCGGGATGCCCCAGCCCGGTCGTCCAGAGTTGCTTGCCGTCGGCCCCGAGCACGCAGGAGCCGACGATGACTTCGTCGCGGCCGTCGCCGTTGATGTCGGCGGCCTGCAGCATGTGCGAGCCCTGCCCCTGGTAGTTCCGCGGCAGGTCCTTGTTGTCCCAGCGCCACTGCCGCTCCAGTTTCCGGTCGTGGAATTTCCAGGCCTCGATGACGATGTGCTTGTAGGTGCCGCGGTCGATGATGATGCTGGGGGTTTTGCCGTCGAGATAGGCGACGCACAGGTGGTTGCGCGAGGCGAGGTTGTAGCCCTCCGCCTTGAACAGGTCGCGCCCGGGCCAGTCGGCGTGACAGATTTCCTGGCCCGTCGCTCCATCGAGGATCGCGAGATATTCCGGCCCGCTCTGCACGCGGCCGTCCTTGTCGCGCGGATCGCCTTCGCCGCTCTTCACGGCGACCTCCGCCTTGCCGTCGCCATCGAGGTCGTGAACGAGGTAGGGCGCATACCAGATGCCCTGCTCGATCGCCCAGCCCAGGTCGTGTTGCCAGAGCGGCTTGCCCTCGTGGCCATAGGCCTCCAGCTTGAACGTGCCGGCGCTGGGATGCCAGTACTTCTCCCACGGATCAATGTTGCCGTCGGGCTGCTTGATGACGTAATCCACTTTGCCGTCGCCCGTGAGATCGGCCACGGCGACGGACTGCACCGTGTAATTGCCGAGCAAGGGGATCTTGACGAAGGCCGCCTCCGGCACGACCGGCTTCTTGCCATCGCGTTGGGCCACCGCCTCCTGCGCGCCCACGGTCACGACACCCGCGCTGCTGGCTTCCAGTTCACGGCCCGCGCTGACGGCGCGGACGAAATATTCGCACGCCACGCCGGCCGGGGCGGCGAAGTCGGTGAAGTCCGTGCTCTGCGTGAGCGGCTGCGCGTTGAGCTTGGCCGCCTCGCCGCCGGCGGCCGGCCGGCGATATACGTTGAAGGCGATGTCCGAGGCATCTGCGCGCAGCAGCCGCCAGCCGACATGGACCTGGCCCGCGCCCGCCGGCACCGCGACCACGCCGCGGTCCACTCTTTCCGCGGCCGAAGCCGCGAGGCACACCAGCACACCGCACAGCATCCATTGCAGTATTTTCATGGGACACCTCCTAAAGCAGCGACCTTGCAAAAGCAACCGCGAAGTCAACGCCATGCCATCAGGAAACCGACAGGCGAGATGCGGCCTGGATCATGCAGCGCGGTGGGCCCGGCCGGCCGTCACTTCAGTTCGGTGACGAAAATATTCTTGAACAGGTGCTGGCCGCCGCCGGGGACTTCGGCCTGCAGCGCGATGTGGCTGTCGGCGACACTGCCGAGGCCATCGGCCTTCCACGCGAGCTTGCCGTTGACTTCCAACTCGGCGTGCGTGCCGCGCACCGTGAGCTTGAGGGTGTTCCAATCGTGCGCCTTGAAAAGGCCCTTGCTCAGGGCCCCTTTGAGGCCCGACACGTTCCCCTCATCGCCCTGCTTGAGGTTCGCCTGGTAGCGCTTGGGCCACGGCTTGCCGACGAGGTTCGAATCGTAGCGGAAATAGATGCCGCTGTCCCACTTGTCGGCCTTGAGCGCCTTCCACTCGCACTCGAAGATGAAGTCGCCGTAGGTCTTTTCCGACTGCACGAGGCCGTTGCCGTCCTTGATGAAGATCGCCCCGTTGGTCACCACCGCCTCGCATTTGAGCACTTTCCAGCCCGCCAGCGTCGTGCCGTCGAACAGGGACGTGCGCTCGCCCGCTACGGGCGCCTGGCCGGTCACCGCCCACGCCGCGCCGCACAGCCCCGCCGCCACCGTCATAGCCATCAGTAGGTTTTTCATGACGCCTTCCCTAGCGTGAAATCGCGCGGAATGCAACCGCGAAAGCGCACGGCTGTGGACATCCACCCCCATGCGCTCAGCCGATCACATCGTAGGGACGCAGGCTTGCAGCGCCCTTCTTCGCAAAAAATAAATACACAAAGGGCGCAGCAAGACTGCGCCCCTACCAAGGCAATCTTGGAAACCCCACGAGTGCGTGTTACAAGTCTGCCCGCGAGTGTAAGGAGACAGCATGAAGACGAGCAAGATGGCAGGCGGTGCCGCGGTGCTGCTCGCACTGGCGTTGAACACTGCCGCCGGAGAGCTGCCCGGACAGGTGCTGAGCGCCGGCACGGAGAGCACCATCGCGCTGCCGCTTTCGGGCACACAGCTCAAGGTGTTCCTGCCTGCCAATTACACGGCAGAAACTAAATGGCCCGTGGTCTTCTTTTATCCCGGCCAGGGCGGCAAGCCCTCGACAGGCTTCATCCGCCGCCACACCGACGACCGCGACTTCATCGTCGTCGGCGTCCCCTACGTCACGCCGGACAGCGACAAGCCGATGCCCGACTTCGCCGCCCGCGAGCTGCCGAATCTGCGGGCTGCGCGCCAGTGGCTCGCCGCGCACGCAAGCGTGGATGAGACCCGCGTCTACCTCGGCGGCATCAGCAAGGGCGGCTGGACCACGAGCCTGCTGGGCGAGCCCGAGCTGCCGCGCCTCGCCGGCCTGATCATCGTGCTCGCCGGCCGCAGCTATCCCTTCACCACGGCGCCGGGCGGCGCCGCCTACCGCGGCAAGCCGGTCTATATCGGCGACGGCGAGACGGACAACAACATGCGGCCTGCGCGGCAGGCGGCGACGTTCTTCCAGCGACAAGGCATGGCGCTGACCTTCGAGGAATACCTGGGCCTCGCCCACGCCACGCCGTCGGACGCCCCGCGCCTGCGCACCTGGCTGCAAGTGCAAGCGCGCTATCACACTGGCGGCAGCGCCGCGCTGGCGGAACTGGGTCAGTGGTTCACCAACACCCTGACCACCGCCCGGGCCACGACCAACGTCAGCGAAAAATTCAGCCAGGCGCTCGATCTGATCCGCGATCCGCGGCTCCGGCTCTGCGGGCCGCAGGCCGGCCTCACCGCACAAGCTCTACTGAAAGACGCCACCGCACGCTCGCCAGCCAAAGAGGAATGGGCCGCGGAAAACGCGTACTGGAACCTGTTGTGGAAGAGCACCAGCCTGCGCACGCTGGAGGACCTGCGCGCCACGCGCGACGGCTTCGAACAGCTGAACACGACCTATCCCACCTTGCGCTGGGGCCAGCTCGCCGCTGAGGATCACCGCTTCCTCTCCGAGGCCTACGACCGGTCCGTCGCCGCCAACCCCGCCCCGCAGCGCACCACCACCCCGACGGGTCTGAGCAACCGCAGCATCCCCGTCCCGCGCATGTCGGGGAACAAGATCATTTTCGATCGATAAGGCAGATTCGGGATGCGGGATACATGCGGCTGGGTTTTGAACAAAAGCCAACGAAGGAAACAAAGACCGGGTTGCAGCGGCCGGAAGCAAGAGGCCCGCAGCAAGAGGTCAGAGGACAGAAGTCAGCGGTCAGCCGGAGGCAGCGGAAAAGAAGCAACCACACCCTTCGACTTCGCTCAGGGCGGGGAGGGCGCAGAGGTCGGAGGAGGTCACAGAGGCGCAGATGGTAGGGACGGCGCGCCTGTGGTGAGCTTGCCCGTTCTGAGCTTGTCGAAAGGGTCGAACCGCCGCGCCGTCCGCCAGATAAATCGAATTCTACCCAAGACAAAGAAACCGCATAGCCAGGCGGCACAGAGCCACTGCCCCTGTAGCCGCGTTCGTCAGAACGCGACCTGAGCAGGGACGCACGCCGCCGCCCAACCGGAGCGGACTTTTCGGGCCAAGGGCGCCGGCTTCGACAGGCTCACCGCAGGCAAGCACGCCAAGGCCGGCAACGCAGCGGGGCCGAATAGGATTCACCACCAGGACCCGAAGGCACCAAGGGGTTGCCGTTTTCTCCGCTTGGTGTCCGGGTGCATGGGTGGTTCTTTCACCTCCGCAGTGCGGCGAGCAGTTCAGCATAAATGGACGTCATGGACAAAATGGACACCTTGGACTTGGTGAAGTTCTGAGGATGCGTGTCTTGGCCAGCAGGTCCATGCCATCACGGCGTCACCAGTGGTGCAGCTCTTGCCGTTCCTGGTTTCCGGCTTGCCTCATGCCCTTGTCAGGTTGGTTTCGCGGGGTTCGCTTGCACCGGCGTAGTGCTGCACGCAGCCGTGAAAACCCCGCCCACAAGACTTGAGCTTTGCTGCGGTTTGTTTATCTGGCGGCGGGCGCGGGGGATTCGACCCTTCGACCAGCTGGTTCGGCAAAGTTCACCACAGGTCAGGGCAGGCCCTTCGACAAGCTCAGGGCAGGCAGGCGCGTGGCCGAAGTTAGGCCGCGTTGATGGCGGCGGGCGCGGCGCGCCCGCCCTACCCTTCGTCGGCGGATATCTTTCCAAGCTCTGGATAAAACGGCGTTTTCATTTCCAAGACCTGGAAAGTTGGGCGCCAGTGGGCCATCGCGAACTGAGCGCCATGTGCCCTGAAGCTGCTCCATGCCTGTCTGCCGGCGTGCCTCAGCCCTCTCTGAAAATCTGTGTCATCTGTGAAATCTGTGGATGGTCCTCCTCTTCTTTTCGGCCCGCGCGGACGCGCGTCCTTCCGATGCTTGGAAACCAGACCCTCGCGTGTTACAAAGCCGCGCACGTGACGAGGAGCATACACATGAAGATTCCGATCATTGGATTTGGGTTGGTGGCGCTGGCGGTGGCGGCGGGCGCGGCGGAGGCTCCGCTGGTGCTGCGCTCGCAGGCGACGCACGGCGGCAGCGCCACGTGGCTGATGCAGCGCGCGGGCGACGCGCGCGCCGAGGGCGCGGCGATCAGCACGCCGGGCTTCCCGACCGCCGGCTGGCAGAACGCCGTCGTGCCGGGCACGGTGCTCAACAGCCTCGTCAAGAACGGCGTCTACCCGGAGCCCTACTTCGGCCTCAACAACGCCCACGACTTCAAGCGGATTCCCGACCTCAAGGACGCCGGCCCCGATTTCTACACCTACTGGTTCCGCACCGAGTTCGCCCTGACGCCGGAGTTCGCCGGCCGGCGCACCATGCTGGAGCTCGACGGTATCAACTACCGCGCCGAGATCTGGCTCAACGGGCAGAAGCTCGGCGACCTCGCAGGCATGTTCCAGCGCGGCTTCTTCGACATCACCGCGGTCGCCAAGGCCGGCGGGCCGAACGTGCTCGCGGTGCGCGTGCGGCCGCCGGATACGCCGGGCAACTTCCGCCCGAAGAAGGGCGGCGGCGGCGGCGCGGTCGGCGAGAACAGCAACGGCGGCGACCACACCTACGGCAAGAACGTATCCATGCTGATGAGCGTCGGCTGGGACTTCACCCTCCGCGACGGCGTGCGCGACCGCAACACCGGCATCTGGAAAGACGTGAAGGTTTATCCCGTCGGCCCGGTGGCGCTGCGCGATCCGCAGGTGCGCACCAAGCTGCCGCTGCCGCAACTCGCGCCGGCGCGCGAGACCGTGGTGATCGAGGCGATCAACCTGACCGGCGCGGAGCAGAAGGGCGTGCTGCGCGGGAAGATCCCCGGCGCCAGCGTGACCCTGGAACAGCCGGTGACGCTCGCGGCCGGCGAAACGCGCACCCTCAGCTTCACGCCGGAGGCGTTCCCGCAGCTGGTCATCGCGCAGCCGCAGCTGTGGTGGCCGCTGAACAAGGGCGCGCAACACCTCTACAACCTGGAACTGGAGTTCGTCGCCGCCGATGGCCGGGTGTCCGACCGGTCGCGCTCGCGCTTCGGCATCCGCGAGATCACCAGCGACCAGCAGACGCCGGGCCAGGACCGCATCTTCTACGTCAACGGCCAGCGCCTGTTCATCCGCGGTAGCAACTGGACCCCGGAGGCGATGTGCCGGGGCTCCGACGCACGCACCTATGCCGAGCTGCGCTGGACCGCGCAGGCCGGCGTCAACCTGCTGCGCCAGTGGGGCGGCGGCATCACCGAGTCGGATTATTTCTATGACCTGTGCGACGAGCTGGGCATCCTCGTCTGGACCGAGTTCTGGCAGACGGGTGACACCCTGCTGCCCGCCGAGCCGGAGCTGTACCGCGCAAATTTCGCCGACACGGTCAAGCGCATCCGCCATCACGCGAGCAATGCCTACTATGTCAGCGCCAACGAGCGCGATGGCAAGAGCGTCATCCCGGTCAAGGATTTGATCGACCAGCTCGACGGCACGACCGGCTGGCAGCCCGGCTCGGAGACCGACGGCATCCACGACGGCAGCCCCTACTGGACCTGCAACCCGATGTGGTACTACGAGGACAGCGCCTCGGAGCGCGGGAGCCGCATCTACGGCTTCAACCCGGAATACGGGTGCCCCTGCCTGCCGACGATCGACTGCCTGCGCGAGATGATGGACGAGAAGGACATCTGGCCGGTCAACAAGAACGTCTGGGACTACCTCGACGGCGGCGGCTTCCACCGCATGTCCAGCGACTACCTGCGCGCGGTGGAGCAGTACGGCCCCATCCACAACGCCGAGGAACTCGCGATGCGCGCGCAGGCCTTCGGCGGGCTGGCCAACCGCGCGATCTGGGAATGCTGGAGCCGGAACAAGTTCGAGTTCGGCGACCGCTTCGGCACCGGCTTCCTGTTCTGGTATCACAACAGCCCCGAGCCGCAGGTCTGCGGGCGCCTCTGGGATTACTCGCTCGAGCCGACCGCCGCGCTCTACTTCACCCAGAAGGCCACCGAGCCGCGCCATGCGCAGTTCGACTTCCTCAAGAACGGCGTCAGCGTGGTCAACGAACTGAAGCAGCCGTTCGCCGGCCGCGTCACCCTGCGCGTGCTCGACGCCGCGCTGAAGGAAATCCTGAAGCAGGATGCGGCCTTCGCCGTCGCCGCCGACGCCGTCACCAACGACGTCATCAAGGTGACCTGGCCCGCGCAGCTGCCGCCGGTCCAGTTCCTCAAGCTGGAATTGCGCGACACCGCCGGCACGCTGGTCAGCGACAACTTCTACTGGCGCTCCGACAAGGCCTACCGCGCCGCGCCACCGGTGCCAAACGCGAAACAGAAGGCGCCCCCGAAACCCGGCGCGCCGCTGCGTTCCTGGACCGGGCCGCAGTACGAGGGGTTCGAGTCGCTCGCCGACCTGCCGCGCGTCGCGGTGGCGGCGCAGTTCACGAAGAAACAGGAACACGGCTGGGCGCGCTACACCGGCACCGTGCGCAACCCCTCGAAGAGTCTGGCCTTTTTCGTCTGGCTGCGGCTGCAGGACGCCGCCACCGGCAAGCCCGTACGGCCCGCCTTCTTCAACGACAACTTCCTGATCCTGCTCCCCGGCGAGAGCAAGTCGATCACCATCGAGCACGACGAGCGCGTCACCGGCGCCCAGCCCACCCAGCTGGTGGTGGACGGCTGGAACATCGAGAAGCAGACGCTGAAGTTCTGACAAGCGGAAGGCGATGTGATCCGCTCAGGGGGAACTTCTTTCGTCCCTACGGGACTCCAGCGTAAAGATTCGCGCCCCCCTGACGCTGAAGCGCCGGGCTACTTTCGTCGCGTCCCTGACGGGACGCAGGCGGGGCCGCCCTCAGAGTCATGGAACACACGTGCCAAGGAAGTGGTTGTGCGCAAGAGTCCGGCCGGGCGGGCACGCCGTGCCCGCCGCCCAACGCAGCAACATCAGCCCCCACCAACCACGCTTGGCGCACGGGGGTTTTTCAGTCCCTTGCGCCGCGGAAAGTGGGGCAGCCTTTTGACGGCGGCAGGAATGCCGCCGCTCCCAGCTAGTCGGAGCACGCGCGCCGTGAAAAAGTTTGTGCGCAAGAGTCCGGCCGGTAGGGCGGGCACGCCGTGCCCGCCGCCCAACTCAGCAACATTAGCCCTAACCGGCCGCGCTGGACGAGCAGGGCTTTCCAGCCCCACGTGCCGCGCCACGTAGGACGCCCACGAGCTGCATGACAGAGGAAAGACTTTTGACGGCGGCAAGAATGCCGCCGCTCCCAGCTAGCCGGAGCACACAAACCAAGGAAAAACATAAAATCCCATCTCATCCCCATCGTCCTGCTGCGGTGTGACGGATGCACCATCCTGCCCCGCGTCGAAACACCGAAGGCCCCGGCGCTGCCCAACAATTCCGCCGTCATGCCGGTGTCGAAACTGGAGCAGGACCACTATGACTGGTCCGCACGGCACGCGGAAATCTTGCGGGTCAAGGACGCGGCGCATCCCGATGTGGTGTTCATCGGCGACTCGATCACGCACCAGTGGGGCGGCGTGCCTGCGACCAACGGGCATCCCTCGCCCGGGGAGAAAGTCCTGAAGACCTCTGCCACCTGACCGAGAAGGGCTACCAGATCTGGGCCGACACACTCCTCCCGCTCCTCGCCCAAACGAAACAGGAAAAGGCATCCGTCGCACTCCCTGCCGGCGCGAATGCCGGTCAGCGCCTGTGCTCCGGCAGGCACCATGGCTTGGTTTCGTAGGGCTTGGTTTCGTAGTTGCCGCAGGGAGCGAAATGCCTATAATTAACTGCGTGATTAGAACGAATAAGAATCTGGGGCGCCCTCCCAAGTTCAACGAGGAACGCCGTCCCATCACGGTGACCTTACCGGAACGTACCCTCCAACAACTGGCGGCCATTCATCACGGTGACCGCGCACGGGCTATTGTCAAGGCGGCGGCCACCACGACGCGCTTGCATTCGAAGCAGGCACCGCCGGTCGAGGTGGTGGAAGTGTCCCATGGGCAGGCGCTGATTATGATCGGACCGAGCCGGAGTTTGCGGCAGATCACATGGCTGCAGCTCGCGGAGATCGCCCCGTCACGCTTCCTGCTGGTCGTGCCCTCCGGGACCATGACGGAAAAGCTGGAAGTCGCCGTGGCCGATCTCCTCGAAGACTTGCTGCCCTCCGAGACTTATGAGCGTGGCTTGCTGGCCGATCTGCTGCACATCTTGCGCTCGCGCCGCCGCCAGCAGGACGTGTCCAAAGCCGAAATACTGCTGTTACGGCTGGGGCGGATAACGCCCCCCATACCCACCACCTGATGCCCCCACCCCAGCAGCCGTGGCGGAGCGCCGGAGCTTCCGCCCGCAGGGCGGGCCTGCACCCGGGGTGCGCATGCTGTATACTGGCACCCGTCAAATTGATTACATCATGGTTAACAGTCGCAAGCGTTATTTATTAAGTGCGTGACGATAGGAACGATGTCAGCTGATATAGTTTCGCTTTGTGACCTACGAACGTGAGCGGCTACGACCGCGGATAACTTGGACGAACTTGACGAAACGAATAACGGCCGGGGAGCTGCGCTGGCCATCAAGGAGACCCTGAACCTATGAAACCGACTTTTCACACCGCCCGCTACCTCGGGGCCCTCGGCCTCGTCATGCTCTCGCTGACGGGTTGCGGCGGCTCGTCTGACGACACGGCTGCGGCCGACACCTCCGCCAGCGCTTCGACCGATACCAACAGCATAGCGACGACCACGGATGTGCTGCCCCATTTCCCCGATGGCCTGCATCCGGACGGCACCGCCAGCGCTTCCATCGCCGCGGCCTTCAATGACCGGATCGCGAGCAGCCCCTCCGGGATTGGCAGCAACAGCCCCAATGTCGTCGTCTGTCTGGGCGACAGCATCACGAGCGCCGGCTATCCCGGCCACCTCGCCGGCATGAGCGGCAAGTCTTGCGTCAATGACGGCACGCCCGGCGAAGAGAGCGGAGGCGGAGCAAGCCGCGCTGCGGGCGTCCTGGACGCCAACCATCCGGCCTATCTCTGCATTATGTATGGATCGAACGACATCATCACCCACCGTTCGCTCGACGGGGTGATTGGCAATCTCAGCTCCATCATTTCGACGGCGCGGAGCCGCAGCACGATCCCGATCCTGGCCACCATCCCCCCGATGTCCGGTTCCCACTACGGCGTTTATGCCGACCAGGTGCGGCAACTGAACAACATGATCCGCTCCCTGGCCGGCAGTTCCGGGACGGCGCTGGCCGACGTGGAGCGGGAGTTCTGACGTCGCAACATCAACAGCCGCAGCTACAAACTCCAAGCGCTGAGAAGCTGACAGCCTCGCGCCAGCCGGGAGCTCCGATCACGGGCGCTTGCGCAAGTAAGGAGCGGCCAGCAAGGCATTTTCCGGCAGGCCACCGCCAGTCCAGCGCACCCTCAGACCGCCGCGTCTGTCATGCGAATAGTGCTCCACCAGCAGCGGGTGCAAGCCGGCCGTCAGATGGAGTTTGGCGCTCGTGCCGCTGGCGTTGACGTCCTGCCGGCGCCAGTTGTCCAACACACAGCGGCCATCCAGGAAGAAGCGGAGGCCGCCGGAACTCTGGGCGCAAAAGAGGTAGTCGGCCTCGCGCGGCACCACCAGATAGCCGGTCCAGCGCGACGAAAAGGCCCCCCGGCCGAACCACCACGGCAGCGGATGCTCGGTCGGGTCGCTCTGCAAATCCATTTCATAGGTGGACCAACCTGGCCGGGTGAGGGTGGCGTCCTGGTAATAGGTGACGAGCAGACCATAGGGCTGATGCCAGCGTTGGAATTCGCCCACGGCCATGGAACCGATCAATAAACCGGCCATGGCCAGCAGATAGAGCGCCACACGCCAGCGCGCCCTCCGGCGCAACATGGGCGGACACTGCGCGTAGAGTTCGGCGGACAAGTGTTCCGCCAGCCGGCGCAGCGCCCGCCCCTGCACTTCCAGATCGTCGAGCGTCGCGACCGCGGCGGGGATCGGCGGCAGCGCGATGTGGAGGACGCCGGCCGCCGCCTGCAAGGCGCCGCAGGCCTCCGCCAGCAAAGCCTGGCCACGGGCGAGATCGGTCGTCGTCACCCCCTGCGTCACGGCCCGGGCCGCACCGTGTATTTTCTGCCGGGTATCCTGATAGAGTTCTGCGTTCATGGTATGCCGATGGATTACAGGACGGACCGCAGCCAAGACCAAACATCCCAGACATTCCGGCCCGGATGAAAGACCTGGCCCAGCCACACATAGTAGGTGGGCGAGATCAAGCCGATCAGGGCAATGAGCAACAACAGGCGTTCGAGTTGCAGCCGCAGGCGCGGGTCCGCCTGTTCCGCTTTCTGCAGGGCGTGCAGCACCGCATGCCAGGCCGGCGCCCACGCCAGCAGGGCAAACACGCGGGTGGTATCGAGGCAGAAAAAGGTGACGCCGTAGAACAGGCCCAGCAGGAGCCAGGCGTAGAGCCGATCGAGCCGCCACAAGACGAACAAGCTCGCGGCGAGCGCAAACCAGACCATGCCCTGCAGCGAAAAGATGGCCACCGGCAGATGGGTCAGATTGTATTTGATCCAGAACAGCAGATTGCGATCGCCGACAAATTCCGCCCGCGAGACCACTTCAATGCTGTTGATGTGCAGAAAGAAGCGGACCGCGAGCCAGCCCGCCAAGACACCGGCCACCGTGAGCACCACATGACGGAAGTTCACACCGCTTTCGCGGGCCCGCCACCGCAGCAACCACAAGGCCGGCGCGGCGAACATGACGGTGGGATGGTTATAGGACCCCAAGGCGGCCAACAAAAACACCACCCACCCCTGCCGGATGTAAAGCATCAACGCCAGCGCCAGGAAGGTGATCGCGTCCGGCATCCCGATCCAGGAAAGCAGGACCACCGTCACCGGGTTGGCCAGCAGCAGCGCCAGCAGGAGCAGGGTCCAAAGCGAACCATAGCGCCGGCGTGTGGCGCGCACCAGGTAGGCCACCCCGGCCAGAATGAACGAGGCGCACAGCACGTTGAAGGGTGTTTGCGCCTGCCAGCCCGTCAGGTACGCCAGCACGGGCAGCAGCGGCGAC
This sequence comes from uncultured Lentisphaerota bacterium, assembly GCA_903896925.1. Taxonomy (GTDB): domain Bacteria; phylum Verrucomicrobiota; class Kiritimatiellia; order CAIQIC01; family CAIQIC01; genus DP16D-bin41. The sequence goes on from CAITZM010000115.1 coordinate 62,002, forward strand.
TCCTGAAAATAGTTTTCCTGATGAATGTCGGTCCGCTGGATATAGGGATCCTTGGCAAGTTCGCGATAGAATTCCCGCGGCACCACCCCGATGCCACAGTAGAGGATGGTGGTCACCACCAGCAGCGCCAGCATCAGGTAAAAATGCTGCCGCACACAGCGGCGCACCCACGCCTCAAGTTGATCAAAGATGGTCATCGCCCGGTCACAAGCCGACGCGCCCCGCCCCCCAAAGCGCCGCGGAGCGGGAGGTATACGTCGCGCGGAGTTAAGCAGGATGCTTTCCGGGCGTCACGCGCTTAATAATGCCGGCCCGGACGCCTTCTTACGGCGAAACCGGCGGCGCGTTGGACGGCGGGCGACCTACCGGCGCCGAGGAGTGCCTGGGTTCCGTCGGCTTTCATGTTGACAACGCAATTTATTTACTTACAGTTGCCGCCCGTACTTGGATGACCATATGAAAAACTACATTAAAACTGCCGCGGTTGTGTTGACCCTCGTGCTGCAGACCAGCGTCAGTAGTCGCGCAGCCGAACCGGCCAGCCAAATGCCCGACTGGATCAAGAACCACTTGGAAATCGGCACCCGGACCACCTATTTCCAGCTTCAGGATCATCATCGGGATTTCCTGGGTGGCGATCGGTTTTATGGCAGCATCAATGAGCTTGAGATCCAGCAGATTTATCTGCCCCTGAAAGTATTCGTCGCCTATAAAGTTAACCCCTATTGGGGTGTTGAACTGACCGCGGAGAAATTGTCCGTTGAAACCTGGTCGCGTCCGGACCCGCAAGACGGTTACCCGTGGACGGACGGCACGATCAATCTCATGGGGCCCGTCTTCAGCGTGTTCGCCCGCTACCCCAATGCCACAGGGTTCACCCCCTATGCTGGAGTTGGCGTGGCCTATTTCTTTGCCGACTTCGATGCTGACCCAGCGTGGCATCACCCGGCGGACAAAATCGATTATGATCCTTCTTTTTATCAGGACTTCAAACTGGATAATACGCTCGCGTGGCTCGGTTATGTCGGCTTGCTGATCAACCTGGACGATAACTGGGCGCTTGATTTTATGGCCCGCTACATGGCCATGGATGTGGACGGCGTCACACTTACCCGGCATGGGGGCAGCGATTACTATGAGAACGGAACGTTCACGTTCCCCATGAAGAACATTTCCTATGGCGTGGGCCTCCGCTATATGTTTTGATCGCCACGCTGCGCGCTGCGTGGCGGCAATGCCTCTTTATGACGAACTTGGCCCATTACCCGCAAGGCTTGGCATATCTTATCAGGTTCACGGGCGCCACTAGCGCAAGGGCAGCAGCGCCCATGCCTACCACCAGGTTGCCCTAGCCGAAGCCGTCGCTCATGAGCGCCACCTTTTCTGAGCCACCCGCCCCGATCTCCGGTTCTGCCCCGGGAAAGCTTTGCTATAGATGGCTGCTGCTCAGTGTCGTCCTGTGCGCCATCGTGCTCGCCTGGGCCTCCTTGCAGCGGCACTGGAACCTGGCCTCGGCCGAGGATCTGGCGATGTTCGACCAGATGCTCTGGAACGTGCGGCAAGGGCAGGGTCTGCTGTGTTCGGTCAGCGGCAACGGCAACCTTCAATTTCTGCATCATTTCTTTGGCGAGCATGTCTCGCCCATCCTCTATCTGCTGGCCTGGCCCGCCGGACTGACGCAAGGCCCCGAGGCCCTGCTCGTCTTTCAAGCGCTGGTTTTCGCTTTGGCGGCCCTGCCACTTTATCGGTTGGTCTTGCTGCTGACGGCCTCCGGGCGCATCGCCCTCGGCGCAGCGGTGGGCTGGCTGCTCCAGCCGGCCCTCTGGGGCGCGGTCCTATATGATTTCCACATGGAGGCCTTCGAGGCTTTGTTCCTCTTCAGCTTTGCCTTGGCGCTGTGGCGGAATCGTGGGACGGCGGTGCTCTGGGCCGTGCTCTACGCGAGTTGCAAGGAGGATGCACCGCTCTACCTAGCGGCGGTCGCTGTGTTGCTCGGATGGAAAGGCGGCCGCTGGCGGCTCGGCCTGTTCATTGCCGGCGGGGCGATGCTTTATTTTTTGGCGGCCGTGCTCTGGCTTGGGCCGGCCTGCTCGCCTTCGGGGCAACATCTGCTGATCGGCAGGATGCTCACACCCAAGAATTGCGGCGGGCTCTGGGCTTGGTTGCAGGCCGTGCCGCTGCACCCCACCCGGTGGCTGGCGCTCACCGGACACCTGCTCGCCTTGGGACTGCTGCCGGTGCTGGGCGGCCGGCTGCTCATCCCGGCGGCCATGGCGGTGGGCGTGATGTGGATTGCCCGCGGAGAAGCCCAGGCCCTGATCCTCATCCACTATCCCCTGACCGTCTATCCGTTGCTGGCCCTGGCGGCCGTGGCCGGGCTCGCGCGCATCGTTAACGGCAGTACGCTGGATCGGCACCCGGTCTGTCGCCGGCTGGCCTTGCCGGGCATCTGCGTCGTTGTGCTGTTGGGCTGGGTGCTGGCGTGGGGCGGACAGCTCGAAAGCATCCGGTCTCTGGGGCTGGGCCGCGAGGACGGCGGGCTGGCCAGAAGTCGCGCCCTCACCGCTGCTGTGGCGAGCATCCCCGCAGAGCAACCCGTTTTCGCGTTGCCGACCCTTGCGGCACATATCGCCCGCCGGCAAAAACTCAATTTGCTGGATGGCTGCCACGAGGCTGATTGGCTGATCCTCCGGCTCGACGGCCAAGGCTATCCCTATGATCCATGTGCCTATCATGCGTGGCTGAACCGGTTGCTCGGCACCAACTCGCCCTACGGTGTCTACGCTCTTGCCAGTGACCAGACGGTGGTCTTGCGCCGCGGCCACTCCCGCGCGCTCAACGTAAAGGCCCAGGCTTGTGCCCGGTTCCTGGAGGCGGAATCACTCAACCACAAAATCGGCCATGGCACCGTTGACTTCGCAGCACGGACCGGTGTGGCCTGGGAGGCCAGCCGCTATGAACGCCAAGATTATATGATCTTCGGCCCCTACCCCGATCTAGACTTCCCACCGGGGCGCTATCGCGTCGGTTTTCGCATCAAGGCCGATAAAATTAAAACCTCCAACCCGGTCAATCTGGAAGTGACCGGACAGCACGGCCGCGTGTTACACGGAAAAATCATTTTGGATCGGCCTACCCGTGGCTATGAGTGGCTTGAGCTGGAGGTGAGCAGCACGGGAGAAAGCCTCGAGTTCCGCTGTTGGAAGTCCGGTTATGGCAACGTCCGGTTGGACGCGGTGCGCTGGCATCTGATTGACTGAAATCAAGCGCTCCATGAACCAGGTGGCCGGGGCTGCTGCGCGAGCCCCCCCACCCCAGCACCTTGCTACGGAGTCCCTCCCCGATGGCAAAAAGGGGGACGCGGCCCTTGGATTGCCAAGGGATGTCCTAATAGTGCATAATTTTGTCAGGGCCGATGGCCACGGCAGGATTAGCGGCATCCAGGAGAAACTTGTGGATATAAAGAACAACAAATCGCAGCGGTGGCGCAGCAGGCTGTTTGGCGCATGTTTCAGCCTGATCTCCGTGGTGCTGACGATGTACGCGGCCGAGATGTTGCTGCGCCGGATGGCCGCCAAGAAGGGTTGGGACAAATGGGTATACACGACCAACGAGCAAGGGAATCGCGGACCGGTGGCCGGCGGCCCCAAACGGCCGGGGATCAGCAGGATTCTGGTGCAGGGCGACTCCCTCACCTACGGGGTCGGCGTTAGCGATTACAGGGAGCTATACCCCTACCAGCTTCTGGCCCGACTCAACAAAGCTGGCGAAAAGTATGAAATGCTCAGCAACGGCGTACCCGGGCGTGAGTTGGATGGCCATGCCCGCCTGCTGGAAGAAATCGCTACCGAGCTGAACCCGGACATGATCATCTATCAATGGTTCGTCAACGACGTTGAACTGACCCATGAGAACCGTCCGGAAAGCCGATCCGCGCTGTGGAGGCGGCTGCCCTGTCACGTCGGCCTCAAACGCCGCTACTATCTCTACAACCTGTTAGATGAAAGGCTGGCCGGTTGGTTGCCCGCCTTCAATCGTTCCTATGAACAATACTTGTTGGAGGATTATGCCGAAAAAAGCCGGACAGGCTATTGGTATCCGGTCCGCTACGCGTTCCATCGGTGGGCCACGCGGGCGACCCTGACCGCCAACCGAAACATCCTGCTGCTCTATCCGCTGCTCCCGTTTAAAGGTGAATATCCCCTGCGCTCGCTGCATCAACGCATGGCAGAGATGGCCGGCCGCAGCATATTCTCCATGCCGGCTTACGAGATGCACATGAAAGACGGGGACAATGTCGAGGACAAAGCCTCCACCTACGGCCTGACGCGCAAGGCCATCGCCGGCCTGACCCGGACCAACTGCTTTCTCGTGCATGGCCCCTATCTGCCCTTGGGTCCGGGCAACTACGCGGTCACCTTCCGCCTGAAAGCCGACACGTTTCAGGCGGGGCCCGTGGCCAAGCTGGATGTGGTCTGCGACGAGACGGCCACAACCCTGGCCCAGACCGTTACAGGTAGCAAAGACTTTGCCGCCACCAACAGCTGGCAGGACTTCACGTTACCCTTTTCCTTAGCGAAGCCTTGGACCGGCGACATTGAATTCCGTGTCACGTACCTGGGGAACGGCAACCTGTCCGTCGATACCATCCGGTTGCCCACGCAGTACAATGTCGAGGTGCTGGATTTAACGCCCCACCTCAAGGACTTGGACACGTGGGCCAGCCCCACCGACGGCCATCCCAATGCCAAAACACACAAATTAATGGCCGAGCTCCTTTACCGTCAAATATCGCGGAAGCCGTGACGCCCGCCCACCGCCAGGGGCAAGCAAGGCACGCTGTGTTGGCAAGGCTGTTTATGGGCGGAGCCTGCACGCCCGGTATCTTGACGGAAGGATTCCAATATAGTAGTAAAATGGCGTGTTAAAGCACCTGTGCCAACAACGAAAACCACGCAAGCCTTTTGCATTTTGCGCTGTACTCATCTGCGGCGCAGGGCGCCTGAGCGGGGCAATCTCTTCCGGTTCCAAGGGGAGCTGGCGGGGGGGCATCATGTTTTTGATGGCGCGCCCGGGGCATTATCGGCAGAAGCTGATCGGGTCTTTTTGGGATAAGATAAAGCTGGAATTCGCGGGGAACTGCGCATGAGATTCTTAAGAAATCTGGGGCGGCTGCTGAAGGAGTTTCTGGCTTTTGCCTGGCACAAAAAAGCTTGGTGGATCGTCCCCATGATCTTGGTGTTGCTGCTGCTGATGCTGTTGATTTTTACAGGTCAATCCGCGGCGCCCTTCATCTACACCTTGTTCTGAGAGCGGTTGCCGCGCCGGTTGCGTGGCATGCGCCAGGTGCATGGAGATGAGCTAGCGAGGTGCGCCGCCTGAAGGATGTTTCGCGTGATGCTATGCCTACATTGAACCGCTTGCAAAAACTGGCGCTGCTGTTGATTGTCGCGCTCGGCTTCGGCCTGCGTTTTGGCGGGCTGGATCATGACCTGCACGAGGAAAGCCAATACCATCCCGACACGCCCAAGCAAGTGCGGGCGGTGCAGCGTTTTCTGGATGGACAATATTACGCCCACTTCGGAATCCTTGATTACGACGCCTACCCCTACTTCCATTCGCATATCGTGGAATATATCAGCCGGGCCGGCACGGCGCTCCACGGGGGCATGCAGGCGCTGACGGGTGTGCCAGTGACGGAGTGGCGGCCGGATTACTATCAAATTTTCTGGCTGGCGTTGGGATGGAATGCGTTGTTGTCCACGCTTTTGATCCTGCTGGTCTTCCAACTGGCGCGCGAGAACTGGGATCTGCGCGCGGCCTTCGCTGCCGCGCTCTTTCTTGCGGTCTCGCCGATGGATGTCATCGCCTGCCATTTTGCCGGCGCCGATACCACGGCCGGATTTCTTGCCACCGTGACGGTCTTCTTTGCCTTGCGCATATACCGCCTGGGGCGTATCCGGGACTACGCGCTTGCCGCGCTGTTCGCCGCCTGCGCTTTTTCCTCGAAATATCATGCAGGCATGGCCCTGCTGCCGGTGCTCGCGGCCCATGGCCTGCGCATGGGTTCGTGGCGCGCGCAGTGCACCCGCACGGCCTTGGGGCGGCTGGGCCTGCTGGGTTTGATTGGACTCACGGCGCTGGTTCTGACCACACCGGTTTTCTTGACGCACTTCACGGAGACCGTCCGCAATATCATTGGATTCTTCAACCAGGTCACCAGTTTCCGTGGGGCCGATGAAAGCATTCGCGCCGGCAACTGGGGCACGAAGCTGGTCTTTGGCCTGCAGCACAACGTGCCGCTGCTCGTCCAGATTCTCGGACCGCTGGCCTTTGTGGCGGCGCTGCTCGGCCTCAGGGATGTGTTCCGGCGCCAGCCTGAACCGCGCGCCTTGATTCTGTATGTTCTGCCGCTCTGCTATTTTCTCGCCGGCGGCGGGCTCCGGCCGATGGCGCATCCCATCGTCCAAACCCTGACGACCCCATTGGTCTTTGTGGCGGCGGGGTTGGTGTTCACGCGCCCCTGGCTCCGGTCCGTGCCGGAGCATCCGCTCCTGGCCGGTCTGCGCAGGGGCCTCATGGCGCTGGCGCTCGGGCTGTTGGCCTTGCACGCCGCCCGCGAGTCGTTCCTGTTCTGGCATCAGGATACCCGGCGGCTGGCTCTGGCCTGGACGGAGGAAAATGTTCCGCCAGCCTGCGCCGTGCAAACCGACAACTATTCGTTCTCCTCCGACAAGTTCGCGTCGCCAACCAACGCGACGTGCTTGTTTCAGGCGGTGGCCGCCCAGCCGCCAGCCGCACCGTATCGCCACCTGAAGAGCTTTTCGGTGGAAACCGACGGGTTGCCGGTACATCGCAACATCCCCGTGCAACTCTTTGTGCAACCTTCCGCCTGGTTGCAGCCGGGCTTCCAATTGCCCATCAGCCAGCGCGCCGCCTCGGAAGACGGCAACCGCAGCATCTGCGACAACGGGCCGGAATTCGTGCGCAGCGAAAAGCTGCTGAACCTGCAAGCAGCCGATGAGCCTGTGGTGCGCTGCCTGGTCACCCCCGCGCCGTTGCGCGAAGCATGGGTTGGCCTGCAAAACGGCAATGCGCCCAATTTCGTGGAGGTCCAGTTTGGCGGCTCCTCACGCCGCTGCAGCATGCAGCCCGGCGAGGTCAGGTGGTGGCGCATCCCCTCGCCGCGCGCCATCTGGCCCATCGACCCCAACCATGACTGGTATCGACTGCGTGTCCAAGCCCACTACGGCCGCGCCCGCGTCCTGTTGGCGACGCGCCCGGAAGAGCTCGGCGTCTTCCTGTTCAACGCGGGCAACTATGCGGATGCCTTGCCCTGTCTTTTGAAGTCCACGGCGGCGCACCCGGCCCTTTTGGCCACCCTGGCGCTGATCTGTGCACAGCAGACCGGTCACGACCTGGCGCCGGCCACACGCGCCCAACTAGAGCGGCGTGCCCAGCCGCTGGCCGACATACGCGACAGCGCAAGCTGCCTCCGCCGGGCCGGCATTGCGCCAGCCTATCTGGAGGCGCTCGATTTCATCAAGCTGGAGTGCGCCGGGTTCCTGAACTCCCCCGGTTGCCGCCGCATCGCCGACTTGGCGGCGGCGGGCCGGCTGGCGCTTGAAAAGGTGCCCTTGACAGCGGCCGAAGCGACCAACTATCCGCCGTTTGCCATCAGCTCGCCGATGCTCCAACTCGACCCCGGCGTCTATACCATGCAGTTGCGGGTCCGGGGCAGCGACCGGACCACCGCGGCCCTCCGCTGGCGCATGGTGGTACAGGATATCTTTGGAACCGGCCTCGCGGAGACCGACGTGGAACTGCCGCCGCTGGACAACCGCAACTTCACCAACGTCACCGCCATCTTTCACATGCCGCTGGCGGCGCCCGAAGTCCGCCTGGTGTTCAAGCCGCAGACGTTGGACGGCGTGGTGCTCGACGAAGTGGCCATCAAACCGGACGTGCTGGCGACCATCCACTGGTTGAACCAGACGCGGCAACAGGCCGGACCGTTGCGCGGAGCACTACCGGCGCCGGCGCTGTTCCAACACAGCGTGGATACGGTCTTCCAGGGCGGTTTACGGTTGGAGAAAATAACCTGCGACCGGACGACGCTCCAGCCCGGACAACCGCTCCACCTTGGCGTCCAGTTCCATCTGGATGCGCCCGGTTTGGACATCGCCGGCTTGGCCTTTTTTATTCACGTTGTGGATCCGGCGGGGCAGATCGCGTTTCAGGGCGACTTTGGGGTGGCAGATCTGCTGCAGGTCTACGCGCCACGCGTTGCCGCACCGGCGCAAGCGTACAAGACCCTCGCGGTCCCAGCCACCCTTAAAGCCGGGGCCTACTCCCTCCGTGTGGGCGTCTGCCGCACGGAAGACGGCAAACGGTTGCGGGTGCAACGCAGCCCCTTGCCCCATAAATCCAACGCCGTCCAGCTCCCGAATCCGCTGATCATCGCCGCCCCCTGATTTCCCATGGAGAGGAAACCGGTCACCCTCATTCCCGAAACCGGGGACAGCCCTTGCCGCGCAGCAAGTTCAGGGACGAGAGGCTTCTGCTCACAGGGCGCAACGGGCGTGCTTTCGAGTTGCCGCAGGCAGGGAAGCGCCTATACTCACGCGGAAGAGACCAAGACCCTATGAAAAGAAACTTGCGCGCCTTTCTATGCCTGGGAATGTTGGGCGTTGCCTTGCCTTGGCTCGCAGGCTGTGGCGGCGACTCGTCCGATAGCACCGGCGCCTCTGACACCGCTGCCGCGAACTCCACCGACAGCGCTTCGACCGATACCAACAGTATGACGGACACCTCGGGCACGCTGCCCCATTTCCCCGATGGCCTGCATCCGGACGATACCGGCAGCGCAATGATCGCAGCGGCGTTCAATGACCGTATTTCCCGCAGCCCGGCCGGGATTGGCGACAACAATCCGAATGTCATCGTCTGTCTGGGCGATAGCATCACAAGCGCCGGCTATCCTGGCTTTCTCGCCGGCATGACCGGCAAGACCTGCGTCAATGAAGGAGGGCTTGGCGAGGACAGTGGACGCGGCGCCAACCGCGCCGCCAGCGTTTTGGACGCCTACCATCCGGCCTATCTCTGCATTATGTACGGCTCGAACGACGTCCACTCACACTACTCGTTCGACTCCGTCATCAGCCATCTTGCAGCCATCATTGCGACGGCACGCGAGCACAACACGATTCCGATTCTGGCCACCATCCCCCCGATGTCCGGCCCCCGCCTCGGCGGTCTCGAAGGTGATGTGCGCCAGCTCAACAACATGATCCGCTCCCTCGCCGCCAGTACGGGGACGGCGCTGGCGGATGTGGAACGCGAGTTCTGAAGAGCCCTCAAGGGATCGCCGCTCCGCCGCAGCGGTGCCGGATTCAAGTCCCGGCGGATGCGGGAAATGATCACGGACGCTTGCGCAGATAAGGCGCGGCGAGCAGGGTGTTTTCGGGAATGCCGCCGCCGCACCAACGGACACGCAGGGCGCCGGATCTGTCGTGCGAAAAATGCTCCACCTTCAAGGGATGCAGACCGGCCGTGAGATGGACCTTGGCTGCGGTGCCGCTGGTGATAAACCTCTGCCGGCGCCAGTTGTCCAATACGCAGTGATCGTCGAGATAGAAGCGGATGCCGTCTGAGCTTTGGCTGTAGAAGATGTAGTCCGCCTCGCGCGGCACGTCAAGGTAGCCGGTCCAGCGCGACGAGAAGCCACCGGGCAGGATCCACCATACGGGCGGATCCTCTTCAAAATCGCGGACCAGATCGTGCTCGACACCGCGCCAGGCCGGGATTTTCAGGCTGACATCCTGATAGTACGTCACGCTCAAACCCTCCGGCCGGACCCAGCGGCTCACCTCGCCCGCCTCCAGCAGGGACCAGAACAGGATTCCGACCACGATGGCCCCGCGGACCGTGCGGCGCCGGTCGGCGAGCGTGACGGCGACCGATGGCGTTTCCAGGAACAGTCGGTGTGGCGCGGGCGCGGCAGCACGCCGCCGCAATCGCCGCCAGAGCAGCAGCCCCATCATTGTCACCAAGACCAGCAGCGAGAACAGCAGGGTGACATGGACGGAGCGCAGATAGGCGGGATCGTCCACCGTGATGATGTTGGGGAGGAGCAGATCCGGCGCACCGCTGATAAAGTTTCGCTCAATGGACTCCATCCGCCATAAAGCCCAGTGATAGCGGAGCTGGAGCAACATCGCGGCCACGGCGGCCAGCAGACCGAAGCCAAGCCAGCGGATCTGGATGTAGTGCTGATACAGCCGCTGAAAACGCGCACAGGCCATCACCACCAGAAAGACCAGAGGCAGGACCAGGAAACGCGAGGGCACGCGCTCGGTGTTCGGGACGGCGGCCGGCAGGAACGCAATGAATTGCTGATAGAAGTCGCCTAAGGAGAGGGCCAGCAGGATCAACAAGGGCAGATAAAGGCCGCGAAAACGGATGGCCGCGAGTTCCGGCCGCGCACTGAAGGCGAACCAGATGCCAAAGATGACAAGGAACGCGACACCGACCAGGCCGACGTACAGGTCGTATTCCCAAGGGAACAACGCCTTCTTGAACAAGGCGGTCGAGTCCAGGCGGGTAAGGATGTCGGCGAGCGAGCCGAAGCCGTTCTCGAACTCCGCCGACGAAAGTTTGCCCAGCGTCAGCGCGGCCGGCGCGAGGCGGAAGACCGACAGCAGGCCGGTCAACGCCGCCGCCAGAAGGGCGGGCCAGCGGGCGCGGCTGCTGCAGAGGAACAGCAGGCCCAGAAAAATCATGCACAGCGCATAGAGATGAATCGAGCCCTGCAACAGCACGAACAGGTTGACCAGGGCGATCTTGACGGCGGTCTCGAAAACCGGCGCGCGCCGGTCGAGCGCATCGAGGACGAAGGCGGCCAACATGGCCAGGTAGAAATAGCCGTTCCATTTGTGGCCCGCGGCAACGTGCGCGATGATGTGCCCGTTGAGGTTGAACAGCAGGACCAAAACAAGGAACGCGACCGGCGCAAGGTCAAGCCGTCGCCGCAGCATCAAACAGCCCCAGAAGCCGATGGCGAAATGCAGCAGGACATTGGCGACCACGAACTGCTTCAGGGTCAGGAAGGCAAGGAGCGGGGCTTGGGGTGCGAGCCAGTAGAGCGCTTCCGGCACGGCCATGAACCGCTGCGTCGGCCGCAGCGGCTGCACCGGGGTCGATACGTGGTAGGGCGCCTGCTGGGTCTGCCAAGCCTGCTGGATGATGTGGTAGTACTGCTGCTCGACCTTCCAATCAATCGCACTGAAAAATGGCTCCGGCTCCTGGCACCTGAAGAACGACCACCAGAAGCCGCCGCCCAGCAACAGGACGAGCCCCAGAAAGAGCACCTGTGTCCGCTTAAAACGGCTGGAGGAAGGCGGCCCAAACGCAAAGGCTAGAAAGTTATCCACCCATGCGGACATGGGTTACTTTTTCCCGGTTCGGATGAGTAGAATTTCCGCCTTGGAGACGTCCTGCTGTCGGCGACGCTGGCGCAGCAAGCGGTGCAGTTCCCCCAATAATTCAAGCTCGTATTTCTCATCTGGAGTCACCCGATCCAATAGGTCGGAGACGGCCACCTCCAATTGTTCGATGGCCGTGCCGGTCGGAATCACCAAGAGGTGCCTTGCCGGCGCGACCTCGACGAGCCGCAGCCAAGGAATATCATGGAGCCGCCGGCTCGGTCCGACGATGATGATGGACTCGTTGGGGCGCACCTCGACGACATCCACCAGGGGACGTTCTGCCGCAGTAAAGCCGATGGCCAAGGTTGTTGCCTTGACGATGGCGCGCGCACGGTCGCCATGCAGGGCGGCGAGCTGCTGCAGGATGCGCTCCGGCAGCGTCACCGTGATGGGGCGGCGCGCCTCTTCGAATTTGGGTGGCCGTCCGCTGAGTTTACGTCGTTCCATGGAAAGTCTCCGCGAAAAACACGAACACTGGGAATTTCTACGTTATAACCCGCCGCGAGACAATACCTTTTTCGCGCCCCGGATACCGGTGGAAAAAGACGGCTGGGAGACCCCACGACCGCGAAAAAGGCACCGCAGGCGGTCATGCTCGGACGCGGGTAACGTGTGGACGAGGTTCGTCGGGCCGGCTCAGACCGACGCCGCGCTGATCATCGCGAGGCCATGTTTCAGGCCGATGCAGATCCGGCTGACGAGCGCGCCACCGCTGATGTGCAGGACGCCAACCGAGGACATCCAACATTAAGACGAGTTTCAGCAAGGGATCATGTGCGGCATCCCAATCCACAAGAGCCGACGAACCCCAGTCGTCACACGCTTAATAAAGCAGGATCACGAACCTTATTACGGTCATATGCCGCACCTGGGGTGAAGCCATCCAGCGGGATGAGCGGGCCTCCGCGCACCGGAAGGCCGAACATGACACGCGGCGCTTGGGACCCGTCCGCCACCTGACCGGCAAGGCCTGACACCGGAAGCGCAGCGTTTGAATTACCGCGTAATCATGCCAGACCCACGCCCTTACAACTCACGTCTATTTCTTAGAAAAAGGCCTTGCACAAGCGCAAGGCGCCTTGCGCCCAGGGCGCGCGATGCGACACGCCAACGCCACCGGTCAGTTTGCCGACATTATCCAGGTACCAGGTGTAATTGCGCAGCAGCGCATCTTTGTTCGAGAATTTGGGATTAAACCCGAGTTTCTGCCTGGCCTTTTCAATGGAAACAAAGGACTCCTTGCCAGCCGTTTCATAAATCCACTTATAAACCGGCGAGAGATGCAGGGCTTCCAAGAAGCGCAGGGCGTAGATCGCCGGCTGCTCGGGGATGGAAATCACCCGCTTGCCGTGGCCCGCGAAATCAAGGACGGCCTGAAAATCGGTGCGTGGGGTGCCGAATTTTTCAGCCCCGATATTGAAGGTGTCGTTGGCGGTCACCTCCGGCAGCGTGCAGCACAGCCAGATGGCTTCACACAAATCCTCTACATCCAGGTATTGGTAGAGGTTATTACCGCTCCCTAAGATCGGGAAATTATGTCCCTCCTTGGCCCATTCATAGAACAACGCAAAGACGCCCAGACGTTCCGGACCGATGAATGATTTGGGCCGCAGAATCGGCACCTCCAGGCCCTCGGCGCGATACTTTTCGCACAACTGTTCGGCCGCAATCTTGGCTTCGCCATACGGCCCGACGCCGTGCAAGGGATCGGTTTCCAGGAGGGGATGATGGTCCGGTATGCCGTACACCGCGGTGGAAGAAATGTGGACCACGCGGCGGACACCCGCGCGCTGGGCGGCGTCCAGCACCGTCCGCGTGCCTTCAATATCGATAGAATAAATATCGGCGGCCGCGTAGAGCGGCAAGGCGGCCGCGGCGTGGACGACCAGATCCACTTCTGCCATGGCGCGGCGTACATCCTCGGCGTTGCGGATGTCACCCGAAATGATGCGCACCCGATCCCGCACGTCAGCGTAATCGAACGGCGCGATGTCCAGCGACGTCACTTGCTGGCCTTTGGCCAGCAGATAACGCACCAGATTGATCCCCAGAAAGCCCGCCCCGCCCGTGATCAGATAGCGCATGGTCAGTTGTCTCCTGCTTGTTGCTGCCCTCAGTTTTTCCAGAACATGCGTCCGCACGTACCGCCACAGGGCATAGCTGGGCGAGTATAGAAAGCCGCTGGTGATAGTCAAGGTCACGCCGCCCATCCGTGGCTACCACCGTTGCATTCCCCCTCAATAATCCTCACCCTGGCCTCTTTATTAAGTGCGTGACAGACCTCGTCTTTTTTATAAAAGTTATTGCCTGCGGTGCAGTGCTCCGTGTTGGTGCGGCCTGGAAAATGCAAACTGCGATGAACTCGGCAACCTGCCGTCCCCGGGGCAGGCTGGAACAACCATGATAAATACCCCCACGATGACCCGCCGCCGCTGGCTGAGCGCGGCCCTGCCCGTGCTCTTGCTGGGACTGACCTTGAACGTGGTATTTTTTGGCATCAGTGTGCGCTGTGTGCCGCCATCCGCCGACGAAGCGATTGCCGGTTCCCAAGCCTTGGACGTAACGCAAGGACTGCTCCCCCTGCTCATTTGGGCGCAGCCCTATCAATTCCCGCTGGAATGCTATCTGGCGGCGCCGGTGGCGCGCTGGTTACCGCCGACCGCCTTCGGGGCCAGATTGATTCCTGCCGTGATCGGCCTCGTGACCGTCCTGTTGGGCCTGTTCGCGCTGCGTCGCATGGTGCGAACTGCCGACGCCTGGCCCGGCTGGCTGTTGATGATCATTCCCTCCGCCTATGTGTTGATGCTGCAAGTGGCCTATGCCATGCCGCAGCACAGTTCCATGTTGTTGCTGTCCACCCTGATTCTTCTGTGGTTGACGGCGCGCCCGGAGCGACCGCTGCCCGTCATCTTGCGCGCGGCAGGCGTGGGCTTGCTGGCAGGACTGGCCTTCAGCAATCATATGCTGGCCTTGCCCGTACTCATCATGTCCAGCGTCGTAATCATGCTGCACGACCGCTGGCAACGGTCCCTGCTGGCCCTACCCGCCTGGCTGGCCGGCGTGGGCCTCGGGCTGGTCCCCTTTCTGCTGGCGCGCTGGCTGCATCCGGGTGCCCATGCGGAGGTCGGCGGCACACTGCCGTGGAGCATCACCCTGCAACGCCTATGGGCACCCACCTGCACCCATACCCTGCCGGGTGCATTGGGGCTCAACCCCTGCCTCTATCCCGATGACAAAACCCGGCTGGACCTGTTCCCCGATGTCGGTTTTCTGCTGGCGCTCTTTTGGTTTCTCGTGCTGCTGGCGCTGGTCGTGTTGAGGTGCCTGGCGTGGACCCGTCAAATCCGGACCGAAGGGCGGTTACGCCTGGAGCCCTGGGACTTCCTGCTGGGCGTGGCCGGGCTAGGGGTCCTGCTGTTTGCACACAGTGCGCGTCAGCAATGGCATGCCTACCGCTATCTGCTGCTGGCGGCGTGGTGTTTCCCCTTCCTCCTGGCCGGGGTGTATGCCCAACTGCGCGGCGGCTGGCGGCGCGTGTTCGCAGGTGCCGTGATTTTCCTGGCGATACTCAATACGGTCTGCAGCGTGGCGCTGATGCGCCACTGGGCTTCGCCTGGCTTTGCCACCCGCGAGTCCGATCTTGATGACCTCCGGCCTGTCATGGACGAACTCGAGCGGCAAGGTATCCGCCACTGTTTCTCCACTCATTTGTTTGCTTACCGATTAACCTACGAAAGTGGTGGGCGCGTGCTGGCCAGTCAGGCCTACAATGAACGTTTCCCGCAATGGCCCTTGCCGCACAAGGATCAAGTCCACGCCGCCACCAACGCGGCTTATGTGTTGGTCCAACGCCTGCCCCCTCTGCCGGCGGAGCGTTTTGAACAGGATCTGACCGTGATGGGTGTGGCCTGCCGTGTCGCCACGGTAGGCGTGTTCCGGGTATATTCCGAATTTCGTCAGACGATTGCCGCACCGCAGGAACAGCGGATCATGTTTGACGATGCGGGGGCTATAGCCAGCCATAGCGCGGCCGGGTCCTCCCGATTGACGGCGGATCCTCACTCCCGTTTGGGGCAAAGCCAAACCAACCAACTGGCTGGCATGTGGCTCCAGCAGGAGTGGAAGCCGTTGCGGCCTGTGCAGCGTATTTCCTTGTACTACCACAACCAGCCGCAGGGGCATGCGCCCTTCCGCGAAATTCTCCTGCGCGGCACCAACGGCTGGGAGAATATTAGCGCTAATTCAGCTTTCAAGGAGGATCCCTTTGCCTTCGCCAATGCTCATCCGGTATACGGTGATTTGAAACAAACCCTCCGCTTTGCTCCACGCCTGGCCGATGCTCTGCGGGTGCAGCTTAAGCAACCCCACCCCCGGCCGGTGTGGATGCTGGGCGAGGTCGAGGTGTATTCTGCCACGGATAGCACTCCAACAGGCACACCCTGACTCGGCCAGGATAAAGGAGCATCACAGCAGGTCAAAAGAAACCGGGGCTGACCAGCCGGTCAGATATCCCGGCACGGACAGCAGCGGCGCTTACTGGATGGTTTCAACTGGCTGCTGTGCGGCAGAGCATCGCTCCGGGGAAACGGCCGGAGGCCGCTTCTACGAAGAAGCCCGAACTGAAGCCCGCAACCCGTAGAAGCGGCGTCCCGCCGCTTAGCCCCCAGCGCAGAGGATCGCAGCAAGCCACCCGCCAACGGTCGGTCAGAGATAAGCGCCCGGCGGCCGCTTCTACGACAGGCACCGCAGCGCCACGTGGAGTTATGAGCCCGGCGGATACGGGGTGGCGAAATAGCGCGGATGATATTTCTGCATGAGGGTGACGGCCGCGTTGGTGTCCGTCAGCCGCCACAATTCGCAACTCAGGTCGCCCCACTTGGCCTCCACGGGGATGCTGGTCAGATTGTCGAGCGCCTTGGGTCCCAGGCCTTGCTGGAGCATGCGCATGGCGGTGTGGGTGACGCCATTGCGGGCGAGCCAGAGGGTGTTGCGCTGCATTTCGGCGGCGCTGATGCGGCCGTAGGTGCGGACCCAGAACCACGGTTGGGCTTCGACCCGCAGCCGGCCTTCGGACAGGAACAGCAGGATATAGGCGTCCCAATAATCGGCGATGATTACGGCATGCTGTCGTTCGAGTTCGGGAACCAGATGGCCACGCACCATGTGCTTGTAAAACGTGTTCTTTTTTAATTTTTCAGTGACCACGTCGCGCCAGCTCACCACCGAACTCATGAGCAATAGCAGGATCAAGCCCACGGCCAGCAGCATGGGCGCACGGGCAGCCGCCGGCCGGTTGGAGGCCATGGGCCTGCGCACCGGCACGCAGAACCGGCAGAACAGCCAGATCATCGCCTCCACAATCTGCAGACAATAGCGGCGGTTGCTCTGGTCAGAAATCATGTGCGTATGGGTCAGCATGATGGCCAGCACGATCCACGGGCCCCAGAACCAGCCGTGATCCATGGGCGTCATTTCGCCGCGCCGACGCACCAGGAAATAGAGGTATCCCGTTATCGCGGCGGCCACCCACAGCAGTACCAACTCTTCCTGATAGGTCGGCGGCCCCCACCGGTCGTCGAAACTGAAGAGGGTCGGAATGACCTTGTGGATCAACACGTCGAACTGTTCGCGCAGGGCGGCCGCATCGGCCCAATGGCTGCCGAGTTCCATGCCGAACGGCCAGGTAGCCGCCCGGAAGAGCCGGTGCAAGATCATCGGCAGGCTGCCGCCCAGCAACCCGGCGGCGAGCCAGGCGCAAGCGGTCAGAAATTTTCTACCCGGCCCGATCCGCCATTGCTGCCCCGCGAGCAGTACCAAGGGGATGAGGCCGTAGGCGCACACTTGCGGCCGCGAAAACATACCGTACCCGAAGGCCAGCCCTGCCAGCGCCCACCAGCGCCAGGACGGCAACTGGCCGGCGCGCAAGGCCGCCGCCAGCCGGCTGGCGCTCAACATCAGGAGGCCGGTCACAAAATAGCCCAGTTCCGTGCTGGCATTGCCCCCGTAATCGAACAGATGTTTGGGCAGGCCCAGCAGCAGCAGCAGGAACAGCACCAGCGCCACGCCGGAACGGCGCTGCGTCTGGTCCGCGGTCGCGACGAAGCTCCGGAAAATCATCCACAGGCCCGAGAGCGAGAGCACACCACCGGCGGCAGCGAGGATATAGGCCCACGGCACCGTTTTGGGCAGCAGCGCCTTGAACGCCGCATACAGATAGGGCGTGATGGACAGCAGGTAATTCTGACCGTAGGCCAACGACGGGAGATGGCCATAGGTATAGAGATCTTCGCCCATCAGCCCGAAATTGACCGCATCGGAATCCAGCGAGCAGTAGGGCAGGCGGATGAACAGCGCATACAGGGCCAGCACCAGCAGCAGCATCGGCACCTGCCACAGCCACGCAGGCGAAGCAACACCGCGCAGGCCGGACACCAAGCGCCGCCAAGGATCAGATGGAAACGTCTTTTTCATGAGAAGTAAATACACGGACCAGCCAAGGGTTTGATCAGCTCTTCATCAAAACCCCGCTCAAGCAGGCCGCCCCCAGCGCTTCGCCGGCACCGGGCCGCGTTCCAGATGAGGACTTACATGGACGACATCATCGCTTCCCGATGCGGAGCAGGAGAATTTCCGCCTTGGACATATCCTGCTGCCGGCGGCGCTGGCGCAACAGCCGGTGCAGTTCATACAACAACTCGTACTCGTACTTTTCATCCGGCGTCAAGCGATCCAACAGGTCGGAGACGGCCACCTCCAACTGCTCAATGGCCGTGCCGGTCGGAATCACCAGCAGGTGTCGGGCTGGCGCCACCTCCACGAGCCGCAGCCAGGAAATCTCTTGCAGCCGCCGGCTCGGCCCGACGATGATCACCGCTTCGTTGGGCCGGACCTCGACCACGTCCACCAACGGGCGCTCGTCCGCATTAAACCCGATGGCCAAGGTCGTCGCCTTGACGATGGCGCGTGCCCGGTCCCCGTGCAGGGCGGCGAGTTGTTGCAAGATACGTTCCGGCAGCGTCACCGTGATGGGCCGGCGCGCCTCCTCGAACTTGGGCGGCCGTCCGCTGATTTTTCGCTTTTCCATAATCTTTCCCCGCAGAAACCAAATCCGCGGGGAATTATTACGTTATAACGATGCACACAACAACTCTTTTTTGAGGAGTCGAAACACTGACGTCTGCCCCCAACCGCGGGGCAGCGCGCCGGCAAATGATCGGATCCGGGCCATCAACTGGCAGCACGCCGGAGTCTGCCGCGGCCCTTACTGGGCGAGGCCTTTCATCTTGGCGACGAAGGCAAAGATGAAAATACCGTAGACAATCATGAAGAGGATCGTAAAGACGAACATCATGATATAGCCCCACCCGAGCATCTTGAACGCGCTACGCTGCTTCTCCAGCGCCGGCAACAGCGCGGGATCCACACCCGGCAGCGTGGCAAACAGGTTTTTCGCACCGAGCAACCCGGCGCCGCCCATGATCATGGGGATGCCATAGATGACGCCGATGCAGGACAGGCAGGCAAACGCGCCACCGATGATGTGCATGACACCGACGAAGGTCATCCAGCCGCCCAAGCCCTGCGGCACCGGGACGACACCCGCGCCGGGGACCGCGACCACCGGGACGGCCCCGGCGGAAGCAGAGGGAGCCGCGGCGGCCGCCTGCGGCTGCAGCGCAGCCACACTGCTGGCCGGGGCCCAGTTGGCCATGCCCTCGCTCCAGACCAGCGTGGCCGCAGAAATTTGCCCGCCGGCGAGCAGTTGCTGCAGTTCGCTTTCCGGTACCGGCCCTTTTTTCTCCTGACCGTCCGCCGAATAGAACCAATTCTTTTCCATGATGTCTGACTCCCGTGGTTGAAGGCTGCGCGAAGGATAAGAAGTCGCGTCCCAAGATGCAAGCTGTCAGCAGCCGGAAAATCCGCACCCTGTGCAGCCCCGGCGGGACCACGCAGGTGCGGGACGAGGCACCCACCGTGCAGACGATTGCGCGCGCCGGGGCTACCCGGGCGGATGGCCACACAGGCGACAGTGCGGATTGCGACGGACTGCTACGACGCGGAACTGCATCTGCAGCGCGTCGCAGGTCAGCAACCGGTCGGTCAGCAGCGTGCCGCAACCGGTGATAAACTTGATCGCTTCCAAGGCTTGGATGGAACCGAGAATGCCGGGTAAAGCGCCAACCGGGCCTTGCGGCGGTCCGGCCGGCTCGGCAGGCGGCCCATCGAAAAGGCAGCGATAGCAGGCGGTCCGGCCGGGGATGACCGTCATGGTCTGTCCGAAGAACGCGAGGATGCCGGCGTGTGAATAGGGCTTACCGGCGGCGTGACAGGCATCGGCGATCAGAAATTTGCTGTCGAAATTGTCCGTCGCATCCACCACGAAGTCGAACTCTTCGAGAATCCGCGGCGCGTTGGCAGCGGTCAGACGCTCCGCGAAACCGCGCACACGACAGTCCGGATTCAGTGCCTCAAAGGTGCGTTGTGCCGAAGCAATTTTCTGCAGGCCGAGGTCGGCCGTCGTGTGCGCTATCTGCCGCTGCAGGTTGCTCGCCTCCAGCACATCGCTGTCCACCACGCCGAGCAGGCCAACGCCGGCGGCCGCCAGGTAGAAGCCCGCCGGCGAGCCCAGCCCGCCGACGCCGACGAGCAGCACCCGCGCGGCAAGCAGGCGTTCCTGCCCGGCCGCGCCAATCTCCGGCAGGGTCAGGTGCCGCGCATACCGCTGTTGTTGGAAGGCTGTCAAAGACATGATTACTGGCGGCTGCATACCGTGCTTGGCGGCGCCGGCCAATCCTGTTCGTGAGCGTGATAAGAATCAACCACAGAGGTCGCAGAGGTGCAAGAGGTCACAGACGCCTTCGTAGCCGCCCCTCTGTGCCCTCCGCTTACCTCTGTGTCCTCTGCGGTAATTGCCAAGCACCAGTGCCTATCCAATACCTTCGAACAGCGCGGTCGAGAGGTAGCGCTCGGAGGCGTCGGGCAGAATGGCCACAATGGTCTTGCCCGCGAATTCCGGCAGATGGGCCAACCGCACGGCAACCGCGGCCGCTGCGCCGCTGGAGATGCCGGCCAGAATGCCTTCCTCGCGCGCCAGCCGCCGCGCAAACTCGATCGCCGCAGGGCTGTCGATCTGCTCGACGCGGTCCACGATGGACAGGTCGAGGGTGTCCGGGATGAAGCCCGCACCGATGCCCTGGATCTTGTGCGGACCCGGCTTGATTTCCTGGCCGGCCAGCTTCTGCGAAATGACCGGGCTTTCCTTCGGCTCGACCGCGACGGAGAGCAGCTGCGCGCCCTTCGTATGCTTGATGAAGCGCGAGACGCCGGTGATCGTGCCGCCGGTGCCGACGCCGCTGACCAGTACGTCCACCTTGCCCGCGGTGTCGTTCCAGATTTCCGGGCCGGTCGTCTTCTCGTGGATCGCCGGATTCGCCGGGTTCTTGAACTGCTGCGGCAGGAAGTAGCGCTGCGGGTCCGATGCCGCCAGCTCCTCCGCGCGCCGCACGGCGCCCTTCATGCCTTCCGGGCCGGGGGTCAGCACCAGGTTGGCGCCGAGCGCCGCAAGCACGCGCCGCCGCTCGATGCTCATCGTCTCGGGCATCAGCAGGGTCAGCTTGTAGCCGCGCGCCGCCGCGACGAACGCGAGCGCGATGCCCGTGTTGCCGCTGGTGGGCTCGACGATCTCGATCCCGGGCTTGAGCACCCCGCGCTGCTCGGCGTCCCAGATCAGGTTGGCGCCGATGCGGCATTTGACCGAGTAGGACGGGTTGCGCCCCTCGACCTTGACCAGCACCACGGCCTTGGCGCCCTCGGCCACCCGGTGGAGGCGCACCAGCGGCGTGTTGCCAATGGACTGCGAATTGTCGGTATAGACCTGACTCATGCTCTGTTCTCCTGTCATTTGAGTTCTACTCCATGAAACCCATTATGCTGCCGGTTTCTTTCCGGTGTCAAGCCACGTGCCTGCGCCCCGCCGACAGACACTCGCGCTCGGCCTCCATCTTTCCGTGCCGGCAGACGCAGACCGGTGCATGCGCCTGCCACACAAGTTGCCGCGCCGCAGAGCCGGCCGGGCGCAACTCGGCTAGCGCGCCGCCGCCAATCAGGCCAAGCGCACCAACGACAATTCCGGAGCGACCAGTCCAAAAAGATCAGGTCCACGCAATAGCCGTGTTTGTGTCACGCGTGCAGGCCCCGTGCGTAGGTCAGGCTGCTGAAGGTGGTCTCGATCGCAACATCATGGCGCAGCCGCACTCGCTCGCAGATCAGCTGATCCATCAATCGCCGGGCCGCCGCAGCGGCGGATTCCGGCGCGAACGGCGCGAGCCCCAGCGCGAGCAGATTCACATTGATGAAGCGCGGCCCAGTAGCCGCCGCTCGAAGTGCGCGACGGTCGGATTGCCGATACGCGTGTAGATGTAGCCCACGTCGCGGCCCGCGAACACCGCCTCCAGTTCCGCGGCGGTCCCGTAGGCGAAGGCCGACGACTGGGCGATGGTCGAGCCGGCGGCGCCCGCGCCCGCCGCGGCCTCGTTGGCGCCGTGCAGCAGTGCGGTTTCCCAGTGCAGATTTTTCGGCAGCGTCTTCATCCCAGCTCCTTTCACGTCCGGTCAGATGACGTAATCCTCCTCCACAAAGACGCGGAGATTGTGCGGCTCGACGTAGAGATATTCGCCGGTGACCGGCTTGAGCGTGCGCCACTGGTCCTTGCTCAGCTCGGCCTCGATCAGGTCGCGGTTGTCGGTGCGGCGCAGCTGCAGCCGCACGATCGGGCCGATGGGCAGGATGTGGTCCACCATGACGCCGATGGAATCGGAGCTGCGGCAGGTGCGCGTGACTTCGATATCGTGCGGCCGCGCAGCGGCGAAGGCCGGTTTGTTGTTCGCCTCCGCATGCTCGGGCACCGCCACCTCGACGCCCGCCACCAGCGCGCGGCCCTGATGGACGCGCGCGTGGAAGAGGTTGACGTTGCCGAGAAAATTGCAGACGAACGGGTTCGCCGGGTTTTCATAGACGTGGTCCGGCGCGCCGACCTGCTCGATGCGCCCGGTGTTCATCACCACGATCCGGTCGGCCACCTCGAGCGCCTCCTCCACGTCGTGCGTCACGAAGACGCTGGTGACGTGGATCGTATCGTGCAGCTCGCGCAGCCAGCGGCGCAGCTCCTTGCGGACCTTGGCATCGAGCGCGCCGAAGGGCTCGTCGAGCAGCAGCACCTTGGGCTCGACCGCGAGCGCGCGGGCGAGCGCGACCCGCTGCCGCTGGCCGCCGGAGAGCTGCGCGGGATAGCGCGCAGCCAGACCTTCCAGCTGGATCAGCTGCAGCAGCGACATCACGCGCTCGCGGATCGCGCCCTCGGCCTGCCGCTGCGCCTTCGGCTGGATGCGCAGACCGAACGCGATGTTCTCGAAGACGGTCATGTGCCGGAACAGCGCGTAGTGCTGGAACACAAAACCGACCCGGCGCTCGCGCGGCGGCAGGTGCGTGGTGTCCCTGCCGTCGAACAGGATCCGGCCGTCGTCGGGCGTTTCGAGCCCGGCCATGATGCGCAGCAGCGTGGTCTTGCCGGAGCCGGAGGGCCCCAGCAGGCCGACGAGCTGGCCGTCCGGGATATCCACGCTGACATTCCGCAGGGCGTGGAAGGCGCCGAAGTGCTTATTGATGTTCTGCGTTTCGATTTTCATGATTGCACCTGCTGGGCGGCGGAGCGCTCCGCCTCGGCCTGCACGCGCCGCGCGCGCCACTCGATCAGATTTTTCAGGACCAGGGTGGCCAGAGCCAGCACGGCGAGGAGCGAGGCCATGGAGAAGGCGGCCACGGAGTTGAATTCGTTGTACAGGATCTCCACGTGCAGCGGCATGGTGTTGGTCAGCCCGCGGATGCGGCCGGAGACCACGGCGACCGCGCCGAACTCGCCCATCGCGCGGGCGTTGCAGAGTATGACCCCGTAGAACAGGCCCCACTTGACGTTCGGCAGCGTGACGCGCCAGAAGGTCTGCCAGCCGGTCGCGCCGAGCACGAGCGCCGACTCCTCCTCGTCGTTGCCCTGCGCCTGCATCAGCGGAATCAGCTCGCGCGCGACGAACGGGAACGTCACGAAGGTTGTCGCCAGCACGATGCCCGGCACCGCGAAAAGGATTTTGACGTCGTGCGCCTGCAGCCACGGCCCGAACCAGCCCTGCGCGCCGAAGAGCAACACGTAGATCAGGCCCGAGACGACAGGCGAGACCGCGAAGGGCAGATCGATCAGCGTCGTCAGCAACTGCTTGCCGCGGAACTCGAACTTGGCGATGGCCCACGAGGCGGCGAGGCCGAAGACCAGATTGAGCGGCACGGCAATCGCCGCCGTCAGCAGCGTCAGCCTGATCGCCGACAGCGCGTCCGGCTCGGCGAGGGCCTTGAAGTACAGCCCCACGCCTTTGTGCAGCGCCTCGTAGAACACGCTGGCGAGCGGCAGGAAAACCACGAGGCCGAGGAACAGCAGCGCGACCGTGATCAGGCTCCACCGCACCACGGCAGGCTCGGTCGTGTTGGCCGCAGGCGACGGGGTCTCGCGCTGTAATCTGGAAATTATGCCGGCCATGGGAAAAAGGGTTGATGGTTAAGGGTGAATGGGAAGGCGTACGCCGGGGGGCGCCCGGCCTTGGAATAGACGCGGGGGCCACTTTCCAAGGATGGGAGCTTTGTCAAAAATATGGGGTACTGGGGCGTTGGAGTATTGGTTGCCGAGGGCAGCGCGCTCGCAAGGCCACTTTCTTCCAAGATACCAAGACTCTTGCGCTGCGGCCTGTGGGCGGGAGCTCCTGCTCCCGCGCAACCCTCCACAAGCACGCGAGACACTGACGCGGGAGCGGAAGCTCCCGCCCACAGGAACACCAGCGGTTCGCTCCTGTCGCGATTTTCCACAGCGCCACGCATGGCGCGTGTGCCGGCTGGATGTTGCCTGACTCCAGTACTCCCATACTCCACCGCTCCAGGTGGCGTTCCTGCCGGATGCCGCACTTCCCCAATGGCCGTCTCACACCCCATGCTCGGCGCACTTTCCAAGGATTGGATAGCCCGGCTCATCGGCGCGCGCTCCAGGCCTGCAGGACGTTGATGAGGAAAAGCAGCGCGAAGGAGGCGACAAGCAGGACGAGCGCGATCGCGGTCGCGGCGGCATAGTCGTATTCCTCGAGCTTCATGACGATCAGCAGCGGCGTGATCTCGGTCTTCAGCGGCGTGTTGCCGGAGATGAAAATGACCGAGCCGTATTCACCGATGGCGCGCGCAAAGGAGAGCGCGATGCCGGTGAGCAGCGCGGGGCCGATGGCGGGCAGCACGATGCGTGTGATGGTCTGCCAGCGGCTCGCGCCGAGGCTCGCGGCGGCCTCCTCGACGTCGCGGTCGAGATCCTCCAGCACGGGCTGCACGGTGCGCACGACGAACGGCAGGCCGATGAAGACCAGCGCGATGAGCACGCCCCAGTGCGTGAAGGCGAGCTTGATCCCGTGCGGCTCCAGCAGCGAGCCGACCCAGCCGTGCTTGCTGTAGATCGCGGTCAGCGCGATGCCGGCGACCGCGGTCGGCAGCGCGAAGGGCAGGTCCACAAAAGCGTCGGCGATTTTGCGGCCGGGGAAGCGGTAGCGCACGAGCACCCACGCCACGAGCAGGCCGAAGACGCCGTTGATGAGCGCGGCGAGCGCGGACATGCCGAAGCTCAGGCGGTAGGAGGCGAGCACGCGCGCGCTGGTGATCGTGCCCCAGAACTGCGCCCACGTCAGCGTCGCCGTCTTCACGAAGATCGCGGAGAGCGGGATCAAAACGATCAGGCTCAGATACAGCAGCGTGAAGCCGAGCGCGAGCCGGAAGCCGGGCAATACATTGGACTTTCCTGATGACATGGTGTTGGAGTCTCGAGTCCCTCGCCGCGCGTCTCGTGTCGCAGATCTCGCACCGCGTTCCCGACCAGCACGCCCTCTTCAGGACGCGAGACGCGGGACCCGAGACACGAGACTGTCTTCACTTCACGAAGATCTGGTCGAAGACGCCTCCGTCGCTGAAGTGGGCTTCCTGCGCCTTTTTCCAGCCGCCAAAAACTTCGTCAATCGTGACGAGCGCGAGCTTCGGGAACTGCGCCGAAAACTTCGCAGCGACAGCCGCGTTGCGCGGACGATAGAAATGCTTCGCCGCAATCGCCTGCGCCTCGTCGCTGTAGAGATACTTGAGGTATTCCCCGGCGACCGCCTGGGTACCACGGCGCTCGACCACCTTGTCCACCACCGCGACCGGCGGCTCCGCGAGGATGCTCAACGAGGGCGCGACCAACACGAACTCCTGGCCGCCGTCCTCCTTCAGCGCGAGCAGCGCCTCGTTCTCCCACGCGAGGAGTACGTCGCCGATGCCGCGCTGCACGAAGGTCGTCGTCGAGCCGCGCGCGCCGGAATCGAGCACCGGCACGTTCTTGTAGAGGCGCGCGACAAAGTCCTTCGCCTTCGCCTCGTCGTTGCCGTTGTGCTTGAGCGCGTAGGCCCACGCCGCCAGGTAATTCCAGCGCGCGCCGCCCGAGGTCTTCGGGTTCGGCGTGATCACGGCGAGGCCCGGCTTGACGAGGTCGTCCCAATCCTTGACCGCCTTCGGATTGCCCTTGCGGACCAGGAAGACAATGGTCGAGGTGAAAGGCGCGCTGTTGTCCGGCAGCCGCTGCTGCCAGTCCGCCGGCAGCAGTTTGGCCTTGGCGCTCAACGCATCAATGTCGTAGGCGAGGGCCAGCGTGACCACATCGGCCTCGAGCCCGTCAATCACCGCGCGCGCCTGCTTGCCGGAGCCGCCGTGCGACTGGCGGATCGCGACCTCTTCCCCGGTCTGCGCTTTCCAATGCTTGGCAAATGCGGCGTTGTACTCCTGGTACAGCTCGCGCGTTGGATCGTAGGACGCGTTGAGCAGCGTGAGCGTTTTGGCGCCGGCGGTGGAGCCCGCCAGGGTGGCCAGCAAGCCCACGCCCACATACTTGATCGCTTTTTGAATTTTCATGAACCCGGTCTCCTGGATGCGTTCTTGCTCAGATGGCGTATCCGCCGTCGTTGACCGCGAGGGGGATGGCGGGCGCCGGGTCGGCGATCATGCCGGCGGCGACGGTCTCGTTGGTCGCCTCGTCAATGAGGATGAAGCCTCCCGTCTGCCGGTTGCGCCGGTAGCTGTCGAAGGCCAGCGGCGTGAGCGTGGTCAGGCGGATGCGCCCGATGTCGTTGAGCCCCAGCGTGGCGGCCGGCTCCGGCTCCAGCGTGTCGATGTTCGTGCGGTGCCGCAGCAGGCGCACGATGGCGCGGGTGTTGCGCGTCGCGTGCTTGAGCGCGTACTTGCCGTTGAGCTGCAGCGGCCGCGCGCTCATCCAGCTCACGTCGGCCTCGATGTCCTGGCCGATGTTCGGCAGGTTGTCGGGCTTCACCAGCAGGTCGCCGCGGCTGATGTCCACGTCGTCGGCCAGCAGCAGCGCGACCGACATCGGCGCGTAGGCGGTCTGGCGCGGCCCGTCGAAGGTGTGGATGCCGGTGATGCGCGTGGTGCGGCCGGACGGCAGCGCGACGACGTCATCGCCGACGCGGAAGACGCCGCCGGCGACCTGGCCGGCATAGCCCCGGAAATCGTGGTGCTCGTCGGAGTTGGGGCGGAGCACGTACTGCACCGGGAACCGCGCGTCCGTCAGGTTGAGGTCGCTGGCGATGTAGACCTCCTCGAGGTGGCGCAGCAGGGGCGGGCCCTTGTGCCACGGCATGTGCGTGGACGGGTCGACGATGTTGTCGCCGTTGAGGGCGCTGACCGGGATGAAGGCGATGTCGCGGATGTCCAGGCGCGTCGCGAAGCGGGTGAAGTCCGCGCTGATCCGGTTGTAGATCTCCTCGGAATAGCCGACGAGGTCCATCTTGTTGATGCACAGCACCAGGTGCGGGATGCGCAGCAGCGACGCGATGTAGGCGTGGCGCCGGGTCTGCTCGATGACGCCCTGCCGCGCGTCCACCAGCACGATCATCAGGTTCGCCGTCGAGGCGCCGGTGACCATGTTGCGCGTGTACTGCACGTGGCCCGGCGAGTCCGCGACGATGAACTTGCGGTGCGGCGTGGCGAAGTAGCGGTAGGCCACGTCGATCGTGATGCCCTGCTCGCGCTCGGCCCGCAGGCCGTCGGTCAGGTTGGCCAGGTTGATGCGGCCGCCGCCGGTCAGGTCGCTCGAGCGCTCCAGCGCCTCGAGCTGGTCCTCGAAAATCTGCTTGGAGTCGAACAGCAGGCGGCCGATCAGCGTGCTCTTGCCGTCGTCGACGCTGCCCGCGGTGACGAAGCGCAGCAGTTCGCTGGATTGGCTGGTGGTTGCAGTGCTCATGATAGGTGTCCCTCAGAGAATATGATCAGAAATAGCCTTCGCGCTTGCGATCTTCCATGGCGGTCTCCGACCGCTTGTCGTCGGCGCGTCCGCCGCGCTCGGTCACGCGCGCGGCGGCGATCTCGGTGATGATGTCGGCGACGTTGGCGGCGGCGGACTCGATGCAGCCCGTGCAGGAGATGTCGCCGATGGTGCGCACGCGCACCTCCAGGCTCCGCACCTCCTCCTTGGGCCGCGGCTGCAGCAACGGGCTGACCGGCAGCCACTGGCCGTCGCGCCGCACGACTTCGCGGCGGTGCGTAAAATAGATCGAGGGGATCTCCAGCCGCTCGCGGAGGATGTACTGCCAGATGTCCAGCTCCGTCCAGTTGCTCAGCGGGAAGATGCGCATGTGCTCGCCGGGATTGAGGCGGCCGTTGAAGAGGTTCCACAGCTCCGGCCGCTGGTTCTTCGGGTCCCACTGGCCGAAGGCGTCGCGGAACGAGAACACCCGCTCCTTGGCGCGCGCCTTTTCCTCGTCGCGCCGCGCGCCGCCGAGCGCGGCATCGAACTTGAACTCCTCCAGCGCCGCCAGCAGCGTCGGGATCTGGAGGCGGTTGCGGCTGCTCTCGCCGGGCGTGGCGCGGGCGATGCCCAGGGCGAGGGCGTCCTCCACCGTGCGGACGATCAGCTTTTCGCCGAGCTCCTGCGCGCGGTGGTCGCGGAACGCCAGCAGCTCCGGGAAGTTGTGGCCGGTGTCGATGTGCAGCAGCGGGAAGGGAAACCGCGCCGGGCGGAACGCCTTCTCCGCCAGCCGCAGCATGCAGATCGAGTCCTTGCCGCCGGAGAAGAGCAGGACCGGCCGCTGAAACTCGGCGGCGACTTCGCGCAGGATGTGGATCGATTCGGCTTCGAGTGCTTCCAGATGGCTCAAGGCATAGGTGTCCATAATGATTCCTTAAACTTGCGGCTTTCGGCCATGCGTGTGCAGGCCGCATTCCTTGTGTTCCGGGTTTTCCCACCACCAGCGCCCCGCGCGCTGGTCCTCGCCGGGGGCGACCGCACGCGTGCACGGCGCGCAGCCGATCGATACATAGCCCTGATCGTAGAGCCGGTTATAGGGCAGCTTGTGCTCGCGCACGTAGCTCCACACCTGCTCCAGGGTCCAGTCGGCCAGCGGATTGATTTTGATGATCCCGCCGTGCGCGGCATCGGTCTCGACCACCTGCAGGGCCGAGCGCGTCACCGCCTGCTCGCGGCGCAGGCCGGTGATCCACGCCTGCAACCCGTGCAGGGCGCGGTTCAGCGGCTCGACCTTGCGGATGAAGCAGCACTCCTGGCGCGCGGCGACCGACTCGCGGAAGGAGAACAGGCCCTTCTCGCGCTCCAGCGGTTCCACCGCCTCGGGCCGCGGGAAGTACCACTCGATCCGCAGCCCGTAGCGGCGGCGGACCGCCTCGGCG
Source organism: uncultured Lentisphaerota bacterium (assembly GCA_903896925.1). GTDB lineage: Bacteria > Verrucomicrobiota > Kiritimatiellia > CAIQIC01 > CAIQIC01 > DP16D-bin41. Next base: position 91,287 of record CAITZM010000115.1, read on the forward strand.
CATTCGTAGGTCTCCGGGTTGAGCCGCCCGGTGTCCAGCGCGAACACCCGCGCATCCGGGCGGACCGCCAGCAGCAGGTCCGTGAGGACGAGGTCTTCCAGGCTGAAGCTCGAGGCCAGCGCCACCGCCGGGTGATACAATTCCAGCGCCCGCCGCAGTACGGCCACCGGGTCAGCTTGGTCAACCGCCGCCAAGGCCGCCGGAGCGGCCGGATGAAGTTCTGTTTTCATTGTCTATAATGTCTATCGCGCTGCTATAGTATTGCACGAAACTGAGGCTGTCAAGTGAAGGCCTGCGATTTCTTTCACAACCTGTGCCCCCGGGAAAAACAGGCGCTTTTTCCCACGCCGTCCCGGCGGCGCGCCGTTGACAACTCGCGGGGGCGGCACTATCGTCCGCCCGCACGAAAGCTTATGCATGAAAGCCAAAACTGAACTGACCGCGGTCGAGCGCGACAAGCTCGCCATCAGCCCCGACTTCGATTTCAAGAACGACATCGCCGCGCGGCCCTTGGAAACCATCCCGCCCAACGTCCTCGCCCTCTTCAAGTGGACGGGCATCTACCAGCAGCTCCAGCGCGGGTTCTTCATGATGCGGCTGCGCATCCCCGGCGGCCGCGTGACGGCCGACCAGCTGGACCGCATCGCCGACCTGGGCGACCGCTACGCGCAGGGCGAGCTCTGCCTGACCACGCGCCAGACGTTCCAGTTCCACTGGCTGCGCAAGGACGACCTGTGGAAGGTCCTCGAGAGCGTCGCCGAGGTCGGCCTCGACACCAAGAACGCCTGCGGCGATGTCGTCCGCAACGTCGTGACCTGTCCGCTGCAGGGCGTCTGCCCGCACGAGGTGCAGGATGTGCGCGCGATGCTCGAGACCCTGGCCAACGATCCGGAGATGAAGGACCAGCAGCGCAACCTGCCCCGCAAGCACAAGATCGCCGTCAACGGCTGCGGCCGCGCGTGCGGCCTGACGCTGATGAACTGCCAGGGCTGGTTCCCGGTGCGCCGCCCCACCCCCGGCGGCGGCGAAGAGATCGGCTGGCGCTGGTACGCCGGCGGCGGCCTCGGCGCGCGCCCCTTCATGGCCCAGTGCATCTATGCCTGGGTGCCGGAAAACATGGTGCTGCCGGTGGCGCGGGCGTGCGTCGAAGTTTTCCGGCGGCTCGGCGACCGCCGGGTCCGCGCCTTCGCGCGCCTGAAGATCGTCGTGGACAAACTGGGCGCCGCGGGCTTCGCCGACGAGGTCGAAAAAGTCCTGCGCGAACGCGGTTTTCCAAGCCTTGGAAAAACCGGGGATTCCACGGTCCAAGCCTTGGACGCACTGGAACGGCCCACCGGCGCCATGGACATCGCACCATCCTATTTGGACGGGCAGGCCGTGCTGCCGCAGCGCCAGGCGGGCTACAACACCGTGCGCGTGCTGATTCCGCGCGCGGAGCTGGGCTGCCAGCAGGCGCGGCTGCTGGCGCGCTGGGCGCGCGACTACGGCAACGGCACGCTGATGCTGACGACCCGCCAGAACCTGCAGTTTCCGTTCGTCACGGATGCCTCCGTCGCGCTGCTGCAGGCGCAGCTGCGCGCCGCCGGTTTCCTGCTCGAGGGTTTTGAACAGCTGCCGGATGTCGTCGCCTGCGTCGGCACGACGATGTGCAACCTCGCGGTGGCCGATACGCCCAACGCCTGCCGCCGGCTGCGCGAGGCGCTGACGGCCGACCGCGCGCTATGGGAGGCCGTCGGGCCGCTGCGCATCCACCTCAACGGCTGTCCCAATTCCTGCGCGCAGCACTGGATCGCCGACCTCGGCCTCCGCGGCATGCGGCGGCGCACCGCCACCGGGAGCGAGGAAGGTTTCCAGATCTGCCTGGGCGGCGACCAGGAAGGCGCGGGCCACATCGCGCAGCCCGTCTGCGAGACCGCGGCCGCCGCGCTGGTGCCGACCGTCCGCCGCGTGCTGGAACTTTACCTCGCCAAGCGCAGCAGCGCCCAAGAACTGTTCGGCGCGTTCGCGCGCCGCGTCGGCCCTGCGCAATACGCCGCGTGGCTGGGCGCGCCCGCACTCCCCGCGGAGCCGGTCAACGAAACCAACCAGGGCTTGCAGGCGACCTTCAAGAACGCCGTCGCCGACGCGGAATAAACGGGCACCATGAGCAACACCCCCGATACCCTTGTGCAGCAGGCGCGCGAGCTGCTGGCGCAGCATCAGCCGGACGCCGCAATCGCGCTGCTCCACGCCGCCGATGCGCCCAACGACGCGGCGCGCTGCGCGCTGATGGCGCAGGCCTACTTCCAGCGCGGCGACGCGCGGGGCGACGTTTATAGCAGCCAGTTTTTTGCCCGGCGCGCCTTGGCGCTGGGGCCCGACTCGCCGCGGATGCTGGCGATCTGCGCCATCGCGGCCCTGCGCAAGGAACTCTATGCCGAGGCGGCGGACCTGTTCGCGCGCTACGTCACCGAAACATCCGCCGCCGCGGCGCAGCACCTGCAGGGCCTGGCGCTCCTGCGGTCGGGCCAGCGCGCCACGGCCCTGTTGTGGCTGGAACGCGCCGCACGGCTGGAGCCGGACAACACGCTGTTCGCCGCGGCCGCGCGCGAGGCGCATGACACGCAGGTAAAAGCTGCGCACCGCTCATGGCAGAAGTCCGGCCAACAGCTCGGCGGCGTCGCCGATCAGCGGCCGGCCGATGTCCCCACCCCGCTGGACAGCTACGCGGTCTCGACCCTGCGCGGCGTGGGCGCCACGCCCAAGGATCTGGACTGGCTGGGCCACAATATCCCGTGCCAGAAGGCGTGCCCGGCGGGCACCGATATCCCCAGCTACCTGGACGCGATCCAGCAGGGCGAGTTCGAACGCGCCTATAAAATCAACCTGCACGACAATGTCTTTCCCGGCGTGCTCGGTCGCGTCTGCGCGCGGCCCTGCGAGGGCGAATGCCGGCACGGCTGGGAGGGCCTCGGCGAGCCGGTCGCGATCTGCTTCTCGAAGCGCGCCGCCGCGGACTTCAAGCCGGAGGCGCTGACGTTGCTCGCGCCATGGTTCCCGCCCTCGGGCAAGCGTATCGCGGTCATCGGCGCCGGCGTGGCCGGGCTGGCGGCCGCGCGCAACCTGGCGCTGCTGGGCCACCAGGTCACCGTCCTCGAAAAATACGAACGGCCCGGCGGCATGATGAACCAGGGCATCCCGGAGTTCCGCCTGCCGCGTGCCGTGATCGACCGCGAGGTGGAACAGGTCCGCCGGCAGGGCGTGGAGATCCGCTGCAACGTTTCCATCGGGCGCGACCTCACGCTGCGCCAGTTGCGCGAGCAGTTCGATGCCGTCATCATGGCCTGCGGCACGCTCCGCCCCAACCTGCTCAACATCCCCGGCAAGGACCTTGCCGGCATCCAGCACGGGCTGGCGTTCCTGCTGGCGGCGAACGAGCGCCGCGCCACGGGCCTCGGCCGCCACGTCGTCGTCATCGGCGGCGGCTTCACGGCGATGGACTGCGCGCGCACCGCGGCGCGGCTGGGCGCCGACACCGTGGAACTGGAAATGGAGAACTCGAGCGACGGCCAGCCGGCCCTGCTCAAGCTCAAGGGCGAATCCGTCAAGGTGCTCTACCGCCGTTCGCAGACCGAGATGCTGATCACGCCGGGCGAACTGGAAGAACTGGACCACGAGGGTATCCCGATGCACTTCATGGTCGCACCCGTCGCCTACGTGGGCGACGCCGCGGGCCGCGTCAGCGCGATGCGCTTCGTGCGCACGGAGATGGGCGCGCCGGACGCGAGCGGCCGCCGCCGCCCGGTCGAGGTGCCCGGCTCGGAATTCGAAATCCCCGCCGACACCGTTTTGCTGGCCACCGGCCAGTTCCCGGACACCGCCTGGCTCGACGCGGAGCTGCGCGGCGAACTGGTGGACCGCGAGGGTTGGCTCAAGAGCGCCCGGGCCGCCGCCACGGCCGTGCCGGGCGTGTTCGCCGCCGGCGACTTCGCCACGGGCGCCAGCTCGCTGATCCAGGCGATCGGCCACGCCAAGGACTGCGCCCGCCAGGTGGACCGCTTCCTGATGGGCGCCGACCGCCTGCGCGACGTCGCGCTCGTCGAGGACGCCACGCAGACCGGCCGCAGCCGCGAGATGGATGCCGTGCCGCGCGAGCCGATGCCCGCGCGCCCGGTGGAACAACGGACGGCGACGGCGGAGGTCGAACAGGGCTTCACCCGGGATGGATCCGGGACCGAGACGCAGCGCTGCTACCTCTGCCACTATAAATTCGAGATCGACCCCGACCGCTGCATCTACTGCGACTGGTGCATCAAGGCCAAGCCGCGCCCCGATTGCATCCTCAAGATCGGCGCGCTGACCCACGACCAGGCCGGCCGCATCGTCGAGTTCCAGCGCGCCAAGACCACCGAGGAAACGCGGCTGATCTGGATCAACCAGGCCGACTGCATCCGCTGCCGCGCCTGCATCGACGCCTGCCCCGTCGACGCCATCAGCCTCCAGCGCGTCAGCCTCCGCCAGCAGCGCACCGCCGACGGCACCCTGACCGTGGCCCTGCCCGCACGCAGCGAACCCGCAGTTGGAAAGTGACCCACAGATTACATGGATTTTCCGGCGGGGAGATTTCCCCCTGTAGGGGCGCAGGCTTGCTGCGCCCAATGGGCGTCGCTTGCCGCCGCCCGCCGCATGGCGCGACCAACCCGCATGGGCGCAGCAAGACTGCGCCCCTACAGCTTTTCCCCTGGCGACCAATGACAAATGACCAATGACAGCGGACAACTGATTACTGACAACTCACAACTGACGACGGACCACTGACAACTGACGTACGGCTAATGCTCTCCCATGTTTTAATCGGCTTGTGTGCCTTGCTGACTGGCTTAGCCAAAACCGGCCTGCCGGGCCTGGGCGTGCTGGTGGTGCCGCTGATGGCGATGGCGGTGCCGCCGCGCGAGTCCACCGGGATGCTGCTGCCGATGCTGATCGTGGGCGATATTTTTGCCGTCATCTACTATCACCGCCACGCGGTCTGGTCGCACCTGTGGCGGCTGCTGCCGTGGGCGTTTGTGGGCATCGTCATCGGCTGGCTGGCGCTGGGACGGGTGAACGACACGCAATTGCGCATCTTCGTCGGCGTGGTCGTGCTCGCGCTGCTGGCGCTGACGTGGGTGCGCGACCGGACCGCGGCGCTCGAGCATCTGCCGCACGCGCTGTGGTTCGGTGCGGTGCTGGGCCTGCTCGCGGGCATCACCACGATGATGGCCAACGCCGCCGGCCCGATCATGGTAGCCTATCTGCTGGCGATGCGCCTGCCCAAGCAAGAATTCATCGGCACCGGTGCCTGGTTCTTCCTGATCGTCAATTCCGTCAAGGTGCCGTTCAGCATCCATCTGCACCTGATCCGGATGGATTCGCTAGGAATCAACCTGCTCTGCGTGCCGCTGATCCTCCTCGGCTGCTGGCTCGGCCTCAAGCTCCTGCGCCGCATCCCGGAAAAGCTCTTCGCCCGGCTCGTGCAGATCCTCGCCGCCATCGCCGCAGTCAAACTGCTGATGGGATGACAGGCGCGGCGTCCGTTGTAGGGGCGCAGTCTTGCTGCGCCCAATGTGCGTCGCATGCGGGACGAACGGGCGCAGCGAGACTGCGCCCCTACGGTCGAGGCTGTTTTCCAGTGTAAAAACGACTTAGCAAGACGCGAATTTTTATCTCATTGAATTGCAGAAGATAAAGACATAGCAGACACAGGTATTTCAACCTATCCGGGTGGGACGTTAGTTTGGCCTGCGTCGGGTTGTGCCTACGCGAGGGCGGTCGTTCAAGGCGCCTACTTGAGCGCGAGTTTCTTTATGCTGCGTGCCGGGCCTAAACGCCGGGCGGCAATTTGAGCATGCGCTTGCGGAGATTGAGCGTGCGGCCATCGACCACGAAGGTGCCGTCCCCGTTGGCATGAAAGGTCCGGCGCTCTTTGCGGTCGGGGTCGATCCACGCCTTGACGCCCGCCAGAACGATCAGGTTGTATTTCTTCCCCACGCGGTCGTCCACGACGCGGCACTCGATGTGGGCCAGGCATTCGGCGATGAGCGGGGCCTGGACGAGTTCCGCGGGCAGCGGCGTCAGCTTGAACTTCTTGAACTTGTCCACATCCCGCCCGGAACAGCTGCCGATGTCGACCACCTTGCCGGCGAGGTCGACCGTCGGGATGGCGAGGACGCATTCCTTGGTCGCGCGCAGCGCCGTGTGACTGAAGTCCCAAGGCCCGATGATGCAGCCGATCTGCGGCGTGAAGTCCATCACCATGTGCCAGCTCAGGGTCATGATGTTGGCTTTCTCCTTGTGCGCCGTCGTGACCAGTACGACCGGTCCCGGCTCGATCAGTTGAAAGGCCTTGGCCAGTGGTAGTTCCTTCATGTTGATTCCTCCTGATTTATTGAGCACGCTCCTCGGTGGCTTTGCGCACCATCCCGTTTTCACGACCATGCAAAGCTTAGGCCCGGGTGCCATTTGAGCAAGTGAAAGTTACGAGGCAGGAACCGATGCCGATATCCGTCGTAGGGGCGCAGGCTTGCTGCGCCCGTTCGTTCCGCGTGCGGCACACATTGGGCGCAGCAAGACTGCGCCCCTACGGGCAAGGCATATCCTCAGTAAAAAACGCTAGTCTGTTCCAACACTCCATCGCTCCCCTGCTCCATCACTCCCGCTGCTAGGCCACCCGCTCGGTGCCGGAGACGACGAGCTGCGCCTGCACGACGAGCTGAGCGGTGAAACGCCTCATGCCCGTGGAAGTTGCTCATCCTTTTGCACCGGGGCCCAGCTGAACCCGCAGGGCGTGTCCGGCAACACAAGGTTGCGATCCGCCAAATCCCGCGGGTCGAGGGGGAACTGGGTGCAGTTGGGTGTGCGATACAGGTATAGATGGCAAGCCGGCAGGCCCTTATCGTCCTTCAAGAGGGCACAGCGGCGGACCAGATGGCAACAGGCCCCGCATCTCCGGCATGCGCCCATGCGGCGGGCCAGACTGGCGCGCACGAATGCAGAACGAAAGAGATTCAAGTAGAGACGACGGCAGGAGCCCCACCGCAGTTGCATCCAGTTGCCAAAAGAAAGCCGCTGCTTTTCCATCATGCGCTGCTGTCCCATCTTGGTCACTCCACCTTCTGCGCCACCGGCTCGGCGCCCGGGGCGTCGAGGTGGCGGCGGAGGAGCAGGGAGCCGTCGAGGCGGTAGAGGTTGATCAGGGCGGCGCGGCCATCGGCGGCGGTCTGGACCTCGTCGAGCTGCGCCTGCGCCAGGTCGCGCTGGGCCTGGGCGACGAGCAACGCGGTGGACTTGCCGATGCTGAACTTCTCGGATTCGGCGCGCAGCTTCTCCGCCTGCAGGCGGCGCGAGGCGGCGGTGGCGTCGCGCTGCGCGAGGCAGCGCTGGACCTCGACATAGGCGCTGCGGACGTCGCTCTGCACCAGCAGCCGCAGGTTGTCGAGCGCGAGCCGGAGCTGTTCGCGCGTCAGCGTGGCGCGCTCGAGCTGCGCCGTGCCCTGCCGGCGGCCGAGCGGCCAGTCGCCGGTGAAGCCGAGCGCCAGGTCGTTGCCGTTGCCGGACTCGGCACGGATGGAGCCGCCGAAGCTGTCCGCGTAGCCGCTGCGGCCGAGGCCGACAAAGAAGTCCAGCCGCGGCAGCAGGCCGTTGCGGGTCTTGACCACCGCGAGTTCGTTGCGCTGCAAGGCGAGCAGGGCCTGGTTCATCTCCGGCCGCATCCGCAGCGCCTGCTCGACGTGCGCAAGGACGGCGCCGGGCGCCTCCGGGGGCTCGGCGGGCAGGCGGATGGCCACATCGCGGTCCCATGCCGCCATGCGCCTTCCGGACTGCAGCAGCCGCAGCATCGTCAGGCGGTTGGCATGGAACGCGCTCTCGGCGTTGATGACGGCCTGCCGGCGCAGCGCGACCTCGGCCTCGGCGGCGGCGCGCTCGACCGCGGCCAGCGAGCCGATGCGGATACGCTCAACCGTCTCGTTGAACTGGTCGGTGGCCAGCTTGACCGAGGAGCGTCCGATCTCCAGCCGCTGCCGGGCCAGTTCCAGGTTCCAGCAGGCGCTTTCGACCTGCGCGACGAACGCCTCGGCGAAACCGCGGAATTCATATTCCGAGGCCTGCACGTCGAGCCGGGCCTGCCGCAGGCTGGCGAGGTTCGCCGCCTGGCCCGCGCCGCGCAGCAGCGGTTGCACCGCACTGACCCCGACGCGCGCCGTATAGAACGGATCGGCACCATTGATGACCTGGTTGGAGACGCTGCCATCCAGCATGAGACGCGTACCCAGCGGCAGGAGCGTGCCCAGGTTGACACCGGCGCCGTCGGTGTGGCCGGCGACGTTGAACTGGTTGGTGCTGGTGGACTGCATCCGCGTGCCGTCAAACTTGCCGCGGCCGGCGCCAAAGCCCAGGACCGGGTCGAAAGCAGCCCGCTGCTCCTGCTCAAACGTGCGGGCGAGAGGCGTGGTCTGCCGCTCGACGGCCACCGCGGGGTTTTTATCCAGCGCCAGCAGCACGGCTTCGTTGATGGAGAGATTGAGATCGGGCTCCCCGGCGCAGGCGGCGAAAACAGAAAAGACCGCAAGGACAACAGCGGCAGCACGGACAAACTGAAGCTGAACTTGGCGCGCTTGGCGTCTTGGCGGTTCATTTTTTCCAAGCATTGGAACCGGGAACATCTTTCTTTTCGCTTTGTGGGCGGGAGCTCCTGTTCCCGCGTTTCTAGAAGTCAGGGGTTGGGTGCGCGGGAGCAGGAGCTCCCGCCCACAGGACGTCACCTCCGAAAATCTTAAATCTGAAATCATAAAGCTTACATCCCCGCGGCGGCGGTCGCGGCTTGGCGCGCCAGGCGGCGGGCGCGGCGGCGTTCCTGCGTGCGCTCCATATAGACGTAGAAGACCGGCGTGACGTAGAGCGTGAGCATCTGGGAGAAGAGCAGGCCGCCGACGACGGCGAGGCCGAGCGGCTGGCGGGCCTCGCCGCCGGCGCCGAAGCCGCACGCAATCGGCAGCGCGCCCATCAGCGCGGCCATGGTGGTCATCATGATCGGGCGGAAGCGGATGAGGCACGCCTCGTGGATCGCGTCGCGCGCGTTCTTGCCGTCCTTCTCGCGCGCGGCAATCGCGAAGTCCACCATCATGATGCCGTTCTTCTTCACCAGGCCGACGAGCATGATGATGCCGACGAAGGCGTAGAGCGAAACCTCCGCGCCGAAGCCCCAGAGCGTGGCGAGCGCACCGACGCCGGCGAAGGGCAGCGCGGTGAGAATCGTGATCGGATGGATGAAGTCCTCGTAGAGGATGCCGAGCACGATGTAGATGACGAAGATGGCGAGCAGCAGCAGGATGCCCATGCCGCGGATGGCCTTCTCGAACGCCTGCGCGGTGCCCTGAAACGAGGCCTGCACGGAGTGCGGCAGCGTTTCGGCGGAGGCGACCTTGATCGCCTCGACGGCTTCGCCGAGCGAGGTGCCGGGCAGCAGGTTGAAGGAGATGGTGACGGCGGGGAGCTGGCCGACGTGGTTGATGCTCAGCGGGCCGGTGCTTTCCTTGAGCGCGGCGACGGTCTTGAGCGGGACGAGCGCGCCGGAAGCGGCCCGGACGTTCAGCAGCGCGAGCTGCTCGGGATGCGCCTGGCAGTCGGGCGGCAGTTCAATCATCACCTGATACTGGTTGTCGGCGCCATAGATGGTGGATATCTGCGGCGTGGCGTAGGCGTTGAGCAGCGCCTCCTCGATCTGGCCGGCGGTGAGGCCCAGCGACGAGGCTAGGTCGCGGCGGATGACGACGTTCAATTCCGGGCTCTTGATCAGCAGGTCGCTGCTGACATCGGTGAGGCCGGGGATGGCTTGCATCTTTTCGAGGAGCTTCGCGGAACTGTCGTAGAGCGGCCCCATCTCCGGGCAGGTGAGCGTGTACTGATATTGTGCCTTGGTGAACATGCCGCCGATCGGCAGCGAGGGCGGCACCTGCGGATAGGTCAGGATGCCCGGCACCACGGCGAGCCGCTTGCGGATCGCCTGAACAAATTCGTTGGCGGACAGCGGGCGCTGGTCGCGCGGCTTGAGGGTGAAGACCAGCCGGCCGGTGTTGTTGCCAGAAGCCCGCCGGCTGCCGGCGCTGACGATGAAGCTCTCGATGTTGGGGTCGTCCACGACCGTCGCGGCCAGCTCGTGCATGTGGGTGCAGAGCGCCTCGAACGAGATACCCTCGATGGCCTCGCATTGGACCAACACCCGGTTCTGATCCTCGACGGGGAGAAATCCCTTCGGCACCGCTTTGAACAGCACGCCGGTGGCGACGAGCACGAGGGCGGAGAAGACCATGACCCAGCGGCGGTGGTCGAGCGCCCAGCACAGCGTGCGGTCATAGAAGGCGAGCAGCCCCTGGAAGCCGCGCTCGGTGAAGGCGTAGAGGCGGCCGTGGTGCGCGCTGGCCGGCGGCTTCAGGAAACGGCTGCACAGCATCGGCGTCAGCGTCAACGAAATGAAGCCGCTGATCAACACCGCGACGCCGATGGTCACGGAGAATTCGCGGAACAGCCGGCCGATCAGCCCGCCGAGCAGCAGCACCGGGATGAACACCGCCGCGAGCGAGAGCGTCATCGAGAGGATCGTGAAGCTGACCTCGCGCGAACCGTCCAGCGCCGCCGTCATGCGGTCCTTGCCCATCTCCATGTGCCGGACGATGTTCTCCAGCATGACGATCGCATCATCCACGACGAAGCCGATCGCCAGCGTCAGCGCCATCAGCGAGAGGTTGTCGAGGCTGTAGTCCAGCACAAACATCATCGCAAAGGTGCCGATGATGGACATCGGCAGCGCGAGGCTGGGGATGACCGTCGCGCCGACACTGCGCAGGAAGATGAAGATCACCAGCACGACAAGGCCGAAGGTCAGCACCAGCGTGAACTGCGCGTCGTCCACGGAGTTGCGGATGGGCAGGCTGCGGTCGTAGAACGTTTCCAGCGCCGCAGCCGCGGGCAGGCTCTGGCGGAGCTGCGGCATCAGCGCGTGGATGCGGTCGGCGACCTCGACGGTGTTGACGCCCGGCTGGCGGTTGATGAACAGGACGATCGCGCGCTGCCGCTTCCCGTCGCGCCACTGCCAGACGGCGACCTTGTTGTTCTCCACGTCGTCGCGCACGTCGGCCACTTCCTCCAGCCGCACCGGCGCCTTGTTGCGGTAGGCGACGATCAGGGGCTTGAAATCCGCCGCGCGCATGAGCTGGCCGGTGGCGCGCACCGTGTAGGAACGCAACGGGCCGTAGAGCACGCCGGTGGGCAGGTTGACGTTGCCGCGCTGGATCGCCTGCACGACCTCGTCGAGACCGAGGCCGCGCGCGAACAGCGCCTCCGGGTTGACCTGGATGCGGACGGCGAACTTCTGCGCGCCCATCACCTCGACCTGCGCGATGCCATCGATCATCGAGATGCGCGGCGCCAACACCGACTGCGCATATTGGTCGAGGTCCGACATCGGCAGCGTCGGGCTCGACAGCATGAAGTACAGGAACGGCTGGTCGGCAGGATTGACCTTCACGAAACTCGGCGGCGTCGGCATGTCCGGCGGCAACTGGCGCGCGGCGCGGGCGATGGCCGACTGCACGTCCTGCGCGGCGCTGTCAATGTTGCGGGTCAAGGCGAACTGGATCGTGATCTGCGAGCTGCCCAGGATGCTGACCGAGTTCATCGAGTCAATGCCCGCAATGGTCGAGAACTCGCGCTCGAGCACCGTGGCGACGGCAGAGGCCATCGTCTCCGGGCTCGCGCCGGGCAGATTCGCGGTCACCTGGATCGTCGGGAAATCCACCGCGGGCAGATCGCTGACGGGGAGCTGCTTGTAGGACAGCACGCCCGCCATCAGGATGCTCACCATGATGAGCGTCGTGGCCACCGGCCGGCGGATGAATGGCGCAGCGAGATTCATGAGGGAAGAAAATCCGAAACAAGTTTCAAATCCGAAAATTTAAAAAGCCCGGGCCTTGTTGTGAGACGGTGGTTCATGAAGGTCCAAGGGAAAATCAATTGGCCTTGTGGGTTTCGGGTTTCGGCTTTTGTGTCTCCACCGGCGGCGCGGCGACGCGGATGGCGGCGCCCGGGAAGAGCCGCTGCTGGCCATCCACGATGACCTGCTCGCCTTCCGCGATGCCCGTGCCGACGACGGCGGTCTGTTCGTGCGTACGGATGATTTTGACGAAGCGCGCGTCGGTGGTCTGGTCGGGCTTGGCCACAAAAACCAACGGGCCTTTCTGCCCGGCCATCACGGCGGTGCCCGGGATCGTCAGCGCGTTCGCATCCAGGCCGACGCGCAGCACGACACTGACGAACTCGCCGGGCCAGAGCGTGCGCTTCGCGTTTTCAAATTTCCCCTTGAGCCGGATCGTGCCGGTCGCGACGTCCACCGCGTTATCCACAAACGTCAGCACGCCGGTATTGACCTGGTCGGGCCGCTCCGCCACAAACGCACGCACCTCGAGCGGGCCCTGCGCCTGCGCCGCGAGGATCCGCGCGACTTCCTGCTGCGGCAGCGTGAAGCTGACTTCCACCGGCTGGATCTGGTTGACCGTCACGAGCACCTGCTCGTTGGCCTTGACGAGGTTGCCCGCGTCCACCCGGCGCTCGCCCACGCGGCCCGCCAGCGGCGAGCGGATGGTGCAATATTCAAGGTTCAACCTGGCGGTGGCCACCGCCGACTCATCGGCCGTGACCGTGGCCGCGAGCGCTTCGGCCTGTGTGCGGGCGTGCTCCGCGGCATCCAGCGCAGCCAGCCCCTTCTTGAACAGCTCCTCCTGCCGCGCGGACTCGCGTGCGGCGTCGGCCTGCAGGGCGCGGTCCCGGGCCAGGTTCGCCTCGGCCAGTTTCAGCACCGCCTCCATCGGCCGCGCATCGATCGACACCAGCAGCTCGCCCGCCTGCACTTCCTGGCCTTCCTGGAAATGCAGCTTGGTGATCGGGCCCCCGACTTGCGCGCGGATCTCCACCGATTGCAGCGCCTGGACCGCGCCGAACGTGCGCAGTTCCAGCGGCACCGCCTGCCGCACAGCGGCCGCAACACGCACGGGCACCGGGCCGCCGCCTTTTTTGGCCACCGGTTTCTCCGCCGGGTGGCACGAGGCCAGCACCAGCAAACTCACCACACACATGCCGATTGTTTTCATGGGTCACCGGAAAGAGAGCTCACAAACAGGCGCAGAGGTTACGCCCCGCCCTGCCGCCGTGCAAGACGGTTTTCCAAGCGCGTCAAAACCGGACGGCTCATTTTCCGGGGTCTGGGAAACGGACCGCCGCCCCGCCGGCCACTTCGACGAATTTCCGCACCGCCTCCGCCCAAGTAAACTGTTCCGCGATGAAGGCGCGTGCGGCCGCGCCCATCTGCCGGCGGCGGTCCGGCTGGCGGATCAAGGCGAGCAACGCGGCGGCCAGGGCCTCCGGCCGGCCGGCCGGCACGAGCAGCGCAGTTTCGTCTTCGCGCGTCAGTTCGGAGTTGCCGCCGACGCGGGTGGCGACCGCCGGCAGCCCGGCCGCCTGCGCTTGCAGCAGCGCGTAGCTCGCCCCCTCCTGCGGCGAGGGCAGCACAAACAGATCCGCTGCGGCCAGCCAGGGCTGGATGTCCTCCGCATAGCCGGCGAAGTCGCATCCCTCGGCAATGCCGAGGCGCGCGGCCTGCGCCGCATACCGCCCGCCCACGTCCTCACCCACGAGCAGCAAGCGCGCCCCGGGCTCGGCGTGCAGCACCTGGCGCCACGCCTCTAATAACACGTCGGTACCCTTGAGCGGATGCAGACGGCCGGCGTACACGACGCGGACCCGGGCCGGCGGCAGACCACCGGCCGGCGCGAGGCCGGCATAGGCGGCGGCCTCCAGGCCATGCGGCACGATGTGCACCCGTTCAGGCGCCAGCCAGCCGACCGTGCAAAAATCGGCCTTCAATGCCTGGGACCCGGTGACGATCTCGGCCCCGCTCACGCGCAAGGTCCAACGATCGCTGCGACAGTTGCGCACATCGCCCAACGATCCGCGCCGCATCAACAGCCGCACCGGCAGGCCCAGCCGCGCGAGCGCGGCCAGACGCAGTTCCGGGAAGGTGTAGACACAACAGGCGTGCACGTCGTGGCGCCGCAGCAGGTCACGCAACGACCAGGCGGCGGAACACGCCCGCGCACCATCCCGGCGCAGCGGCAGGGCGACCAGTCCGGCCTGCCCGGCCGCACGCAGCAGCGCGCTTTGCGGCTGCGCGGCGAGGCCCACCCAGTGGCCGTGCTGGCGCAGCGCACGCCCCAGGTTCAACATCCAGCGCTCCACGCCATAGAGCCCGGCTTCTCGGTAGGCATTGAAAAACAAGATGTTCATGCTGATGTGAGCATCCTAACATGCCGCCGCCTGCCCGTTGAGCCTAATTGCCGGGCGGGTTCGCCGCGCTCCGCGTGTTTTCGTCTTTGCCGCGCGCCGCCGTCGGCGTAGGCTTGCGCCATGGAAACGACCATCCAATTCGACAACGCACGCGAGGCGCAGGACATCACCGGCCGGCGCAGCGAACATCTGCCGCTGATCGGCCGCTCGCTGGGCGTCCGTCTGGCCGGACGCGACACCTGGGTCAAGATCGCGGGCGAAGCCGAAGCGGTCGCCCATGCGCAACAGTTCTTCGAGCGGCTGCGCGCCGCGCGCCGTGATGGCAATCTGATCCGCGAACACACCGTGACCTATGCACTGAGCGCTTTTGCCGCCGGCCGCGAGTCCGAGCTGGAGCAGCTCTATCGCTGCCGCATTGATGTGGGCAGCGGCAAGCCCCCGGTCTTCCCGCGCACGTTCGGCCAGCAGGCCTATCTCGAAGCCATCCGGGCCAACGACATCTGTTTTGGCATCGGCCCGGCCGGCACGGGCAAGACCTACCTGGCGATGGCGATGGCGGTGCGCGAGTTGCAGCGCGGCGAGGTCAGCCGGCTGATCCTCACGCGGCCCGCCGTCGAGGCTGGCGAGGCGCTCGGCTTCCTGCCCGGCGACCTGCAGCAGAAGGTTTTCCCCTACCTGCGCCCGCTCTACGACGCGCTCTACGACATGATGGGCCCGGAGGACATCGAGCGGCACACGGAGCGCGGCGTGCTCGAGGTGGCGCCGCTGGCCTATATGCGCGGCCGCACGCTCAACCACGCCTTCGTCATCCTCGACGAGGCGCAGAACACGACGCCGGAGCAAATGTTGATGTTCCTGACGCGGCTCGGCTTCGATTCCAAGTGCGTTATCACGGGCGACCTTACGCAACAGGATCTGCCACCCAACAAGATCTCGGGCCTGCTGGAGGCGCATACCCTGCTGCGCAACATCGAGGGCATCGCCTTCGCCGACCTCAAGGACGCGGATGTCGTCCGCCACGAACTCGTCCAGCGCGTCATCCAAGCGTACCGCGAAGGCCGTCCTGCGGGGCGGCAGAAGAAGCCGGTATGAAGGGAGCAGGCCAGGTCAGGGGGATCAGCGCTGCGCTCAAAATCTCCGTGCTCAACCGGCAGCACGCCTGTCAGGTCTGCACGCCGCGCCTGCGGCGGCTGGCCGTGTGGCTGGCGCAGCAGGCGGAGTTGGCGAGTTACAGCACCCTGGACATCCTGCTGACCGACGATGCCGGCAGCGTCACGACCAACCGCGCGGTCTTCGGGCGGGACTATGTCACAGATGTCATCAGCCTGGCCTATCCGGCCTTGCCGACGGAACCGGGTGCTGCGGGGGAACTGGTCATCAACGTGGAGCTTGCCGCACGCGAAGGCGCACGGCGCGCCGGCGGACCGGATCGAGAACTGGCGCTCTATCTGGCGCACGGCTGCGATCATCTCGCCGGCGCGGACGATGCCACGCCGCGGCAACGCGCCACCATGCGCCGCCGCGAGTTGGGCTGGCTGCGAGCCGCCGCAAACGCAGGCTTGCTGCAGGGCTTGCTCGAAAGCACCGCAACAGCCGGGGCTTGAAGGGATTTGGAACTGACGAGACAGACTCGTCGGTTCGGGGCGTAAGACTTTTGGCGACACGCGCAGCGGCCGGCTTAGAGCCAGCTCTTATACACGATGATGATATCGCCGGCCTGGATGGGCTGATCCTGTTCGGGATGCTTTTCGAGATCGTAGTAATTGAACTTGATCTTCTTGCCACCCCGGAGGACTTCCATATTGGGCGTGAAGAAATCCGTCGGTCCGCCGGCGGCGGCGATGGCGGTGAGCAGGGTCATGCCGCTGGCATAGGGCAAGCGACCGGGCGAACGCACCTCGCCCTTGATATAGAAGGTGGGCTGGGTTTGCGAGGGCACGATGACGTTGACGGTCATCCGCTTGTAGATCTTCTGCATGAGGTACGTGTCACGAATGATTGTCTCGAGTTCCGACGTGGTCCGCCCCTCGGCCTTGATGGAATTGATATAGGGCAACTTGATCTCGCCATTTTCATCCACCACCAATTCGATGTTCGGTTGCTCCGGGGTGATGCTGCGCAAGGCCACCAGCAGGGTGTCGTTGACCTGTAGACGGTACGGAACATAGGTCTTATTGGGTTCGACAACCTTCTCCGGTGTGGCGGGCACCGTCGGCTTCTGCACCGCAGGCACCGCCGCGGGCGGGGTGGGCTTGGAGGTGAACAACCGCGCAAAGAAACCAGGTTCTTTGGCGGTGGCCGCCGCGGGAGCGACCGGGGCCGGCTTGGCCTCGACAACCGGGGCCGGCTTCGGCTTGGCGGGCTTGGTCACAACGACCGGCGGCGGCTTCGCCGGGCTGGAGGCTCCGTCCTTACCCGCCGAAACCTTCCGGCAACCGGAGCCCAGCATCAAGCCGCCGATCAAACCGCCCGCCACCAAGAGAGAGAGAGATGCACGCAGGGTGATCATGTGAGTTCCTTCCGGGCATCGACTGTCGGAGCAGCGACCGCAGCGGCGGTTTCCGGTTTCGGCACGCTCTCCTGTGACCGGTAATAATAATCGGCGTAATAGGAATGATAATAGTAGTAGTAATCGTCGCGCATGATGTTGATGTTGTTGAGCACCACCCCGAGGATGTGGCTGCCGGTGTTCTCGATCATCCGCTTCGCGCGCATGGAAATGACTTTCGGGAACTTGCGGTACTGGACAACGAGCATGACGCCATCCACTTCGCTCGCGAGAATCGAGGCGTCGGTCACGCCGATGATCGGGGGCGAATCGAAGAAGACGTAGTCGTAGCGGGCCTTGAGGTTCTTGACGAGTTCGCGCATCCGCTGCGAATCGAGCAAGCCAATGGAGGTCTTGGGCAGTTTGCCGCTGGGCAGGAAGTGCAGGTTGGGAACCGCCGTGGGTTTGATGGTCTCCTCGATCGGCACATCGCGCATGAGCACGTTCGTCAGACCGAACCGGTTGGACATGCCCAGGATGGTGTGCAGCACGGGCCGCCGCAAGTCCGAGTCCACGATCAAGACCTTGTCACCCTGCTGCGCGCAGACGTAGGCCAGGTTGAAGAGGGTCGTCGATTTGCCCTCGCCGGCGCCGCCGCTGATCATGGTGAAGGCGCCGCCATTGCCCTTGTTGGCGAACTGGATGTTGGCGCGCAACACTCGATAGGCTTCAGCATGCGGACTGTCGGGCCCCTCCTCGTTGAGCGGCTTGACACGCTGCGGGATGGCCCCGAGCACGGGCAGACCCAGATATTTTTCGACATCGTCCACCGTCTTGATGGAGGTGTCCAGGTATTCCAGGAAGAAGGCCAGGCCGATGCCCGACACGATGCCCGCGATGATGCCCACCAGAATATTGAAGAACAGATTGGGGCTGACCGGCGAGTTGCTCGGCTCGGCCGGGTCGATCACTTCGACCGGCGTGCGCGGAATCTCCAGCTCAATGCCCTGTTGAGAGAGGCGGGCCTTGAGCGCCGTCAATACCGCACGCTCGTTCTCCAGTTTGCGTTCGGCCTTGTTGTACGGCAGATATTTGTCGCGCTCGGCGTCAATATCGGTGGCCTTGACCGCATTCAATTCTTTTTCCAAAACGTCATACTTGGCCTTGGCCACCGAATAGTCGGCGGTCAACCCGATCTTCATGCCGTTCATGCCGTCGTTCAGACGCTTGCGCAGTTCTTCCAAACCTGCCGTCAACCGCTTGACGTCGGGATGGTTTTCACCCAGATTTTCGAGCATGAGCTTCAGGCTGACCTGCGTGTCCGTGATCTGCTGGCGCAAATTCCCCAAACTCGCGTCGCCCACGATGAACGACTGGGCCGCCAGGAGGTCCTCCCCGCTCAAATCCTTGATCTGGTCCAACCGCGACTTGCGCACCAGCATGTCCACACGCGCCGCGATCAGATCGCCCTGCATCGCTTGCAGTTTCATCTTGTCGATCGCCATCGCACCCGGCCCGCCTGCTGTGGAAATATTCAAAGTCCGGCGGATGCGCTCCAAATCCTCCTCCGCCTTGCCCACCTTCTCCGTCTGCTTTTCCAATTCGCTTTCGAGCGCCTCGACGCCGCGCATCATTTGCGCCCGTTTTTCGCTCAAGCGATGTTCGCGATAAACCTTCGCGACCTCGTTGGCCACCAAGGCCGCTTCGGTTCCATCCTCCATGCGGACGATGATCGAAATAAGACTCGTATCGCGGTAGGGTTGCACCCGTAGCGACCCGGCCAAGATGGAAAAAGCCAATCCGCGGTTGATGGGCGACTTGTCCTCGTTGAATTTCTTCCCCCACTCCTTGCAGAGGTTCAGGTTTTCAACAACTTTGTAAAGAATCTGTCGGGATTGGATGATCTCGAACTGGGTGCGCAGGAAATACGGATTGTAGGAAAAACTACCGCCTGAACGCTCAAACACGTCCACATCGGCCTGATCTTCTTTCAAGGACACCTTGGCTTCGGTCTCGAACATGCGCGGCAGCGTCATGGTCCAGGCCGTCACGGTGATGATGACCAGCAGCGCGACCGCCAGCACGATTTCCTTGCGCGACCGCACTACGCGCCAATAGTCGAGAAAATGCAGGCCAATTTCCTGGGTTTCCTTGTCGGGCATAAGTTCTCCACTTTCTAACAATAAAGACCACTCGACGAATCGCCCTCAGGGCAGGTCCGCATTGGCACCACCGCATGTCTAGGCTGGATCAGAACGAGATGCGCCATCCGATATCATACAGATTCTGGTCAAATTCCGGACGCAGATCCGAATTCAACGTAGTATAGGCATAGCCAAGATCAATCCAGTTGTGGCGGTTGACCTGATATGATAAACGCGCGCTTAACTGGTAGATGGTATCAACGCCATCTGCAACGGGTTGCCCCGTGACCGAGGTCTGATTGGCGCCTTCTATGATCACCGCACCAGGGATGGCAACCTGATCGGCACGATACTTGCCACGCGTGGCGCCGCCAGACACATACAGCGACAGCCGAGCCGAGATATCGTAACCCAAACTGGCATAGGTGCTCAGCCGTTCCTGGCTGGCATAATTTGAAATATCAGCTTCCCACAGGGAATAACTTGCACCTGCGGTTAAGCGCAGACGAGGATCGAAAAGATAGGTCAGCGAGAAGTTGCCATAGGGCGAATTCTGCCCATTGATCGAGGTCAACTCGAAACTCTTGATCTGATAGCCGCCACTGAGCGTGCTCAACAACCGCGGTCCGAACGAATGATCCACTCCGCCGCCCACGGACATCGTGGTCGCACTGCGCACGGAAGCCTGGCGATACGACGCATTATCGTAATTAAAGGAACCGCTTATCGTCGTCGCTTTGGAAACCTCCTGCCGCAGCGCCAAGCCGCCGGACACAATGTTATAATCCGAGTTTGTGGCGATAGCCTCGGTGTCATAGTGCATATAATAGAAACGCCCCGAACCATCCAAGCGGGTGTATTCGCGCAATTGAATGCCCACGGTGCCATTTAGGGTGTTTTCAAAATAGCTCTGATCAGGGAACATCAATGCGTTGTTACGGTCCATCATCTCCGGCTGGACGCCGCGGCGGAGGGTCTCCATCAGCGAGAAGGTGATCCGCGAAGAAATCGTCTGGTTCCAGTTGGCGTCCAATTCGTGCTGCACCGTCTGGCGCCGTTCGATATCAGAATTCATATACCAGATGAAAGAGGGCCGATAATGCAAACCCAAGTAGGTGTTTTCACGGCTGAGGTTTGCCATGACTTCCGGTTGCTCTATGATGACCCCCGTGGCGGTCTTGTTGGTTGGCGACTGATAATAATTGTCGTTCCACTGTAACCGGAGCGAATTATTCACTGAAATCAGGTTGTCGGACCCCATGCCCCAGGCGATGCCGCCAGCTAAAACCACACCCGCTATCGCTATAGTTTTCTTCATGATTCTCTCCTTGCCCGCACCATCAAATACGAGCGCCCTTGTTTGAAGATGTCGCCGTGCTGCCGCTCGGCTTGAACAGTTCACGAACCGGTTGCATGACCGCGCCAAACTGCACGTCACCGGACGGCACTACACGCGGAAGCTTCTGCCCACGATTGGAGAACATCGTGGGGCCGACGGGGATGGCGAGCGGTTCCAGCGGCTTGGTGGCCAAGCCGATGGTGTCGATCCGATAGCCCTTATCCACGAGGTAATCAATCCAAGCCTGCGGTGTCTCCGGATGCTGCACGCTGCTGCCCTGCTTCAGGGCCAATACGCAGACCCGTGCCAAATCGTACCGGCTCACCGCCTGATCCGCTACCCATCCTTTTTCAGGGGCAATATTATTGGCCATCAGCACGCCAAAGTAATCTGCATCCGAGGGATTCGGCGGCAAGAACCGCGACAGGTGCGACAATTCAACAATTAATTTGGCGAGTTCGATTTGGGTCACCTGGGCGGTGTCCGCCGTAGGAGCGGGAGCATCCGCCGCTGAGCATACTGTCACAACGCTCATCACCGCGGCCACCATTGCACTAATTATTTTCATTTTTTCACCTCTTTTTACCCTGCCGCCACCCGCTGACCACCTGTTTTTGCTGATGCAAAAAAAAGAACACGCCGTGGTTATCCGTTAATGCCCGCAAAAAAACAAGAAAAAAATTACGGTGTCGAATCCGCTTCCCCCTGCCGCTTCGCCCCTCATCCTTTGCCCCTCCGCGAACGCCCCCCTGCTCTCGTTTTATTTTTCTCATTCCGCACGTATTCCGCCGCTTGCGGCTGCCCCAAGGGCCCCGTCTCTGCGCAACCGGCCGGCAGCACACCGCGGCCCGCGCCATACGCGTCGACCGCTATGCCCGCACCCATGACCACGCCGAGCACGATCATCAGTCGCGAGGTACCAAAGTTGTATTCCACAAGACCGTTGAGCAACAGCCCGGCGAACATCAGGAGCAGCACCAGGGCCGCGATCGCCGCGGGCTCCGCCTCCGCTCGCGCGCGGCGGAGCCGGCGGATCGCCTCCGCCAACGCCCAGCCCATCCACAGCACGTAGGTCGCCAGGCCGGCCCAGCCGGTTTCCACCAGTACCGTCAGCGCATTGTTGTGCAGGTGGTCACGGTCGGCTTCGACGTTGGGCGCGACCGCGCGCATCTTCTCGTTGGTGAGTTGGCGGTAGCCGAGGCCCCACGGATGCGCCTGAATCAGCGCCGGCGCGATGCGCAACCACATCGTTGCACGCCCGCCGACCGCGGGGTCGAAATCGCGCTCCAGCGCCGTCAGCCGCGCACGCACCGGCGGCAGACAGAGTGCGCCGAGCACAACGAGCACGATCAGCAGCGTATGCTTCCAGGTCAGCTTCATCAGCACGAAGATCACCAGCAGCAGGACGGCGACCAGCCACGAACCCCGCTTGAGATTGATGATGAAGGCCGCGATCTGGAGGAGAAACAGGGCCGCAACCCAGCGGACGGGTTGCCGCGCGGCTCGCCGGATCAGCAACAATCCCAGCGTGGCCACCAAACCCAGCATCAACATCTGGCCGTCCGGCATCGAGCCCTGCAGCGTCAACGCATGGAGATAGTTCTGCGCATAGTCGGGCGCTTGACGCAGCAGCCTCCACGCGTCCCAGGGCACACTGCACAGCGTTTTGACCGCCAGCACGCCGCACCCCAGCGCGAACGTCCAGAGCAGGTGCTGCACCGCGCGCGCGTCGCGCAGCAGCCACGCCGCCGCCGGCAGCGCGACAAACCACAGCAGCTTGGTGATGCGCGCCAGGTCCGGCCGGGCGGTATTAAAAGCAATCGTCAGCCAGGCGATGGCGATGAAGAGCAACGCGGGGGCGACCACCGGCGGCAGCGCCGGCAACGGCCGGGCGCGCACCAGCCAGACCACGAGCGGCACGCAGGCGGCCACGAGGAATAGCTGGCCAAGCGCCACGGAAAAGGTCACCGCGGCCACCGCCACCAGCAGCAGCCGCCGCGCCCAGACCGCCGCCGGCCTCTTTTCGAATGTCACAGGCATGACGAGCAGACCATAGCAGAAGTACGGGCGGAATTGTGACGACAAAAAGCACAGCGCCCGCGGCACAGCCGGGGCCGGCGTTGCGCGACGCAGGGCGGTGTGACATGATGCCGCGCCGTGGAACAACACAAAGTCATCCGTTCGGCCTTCACGGTCGGCGCGTTCACCACCCTGAGCCGCTTTCTCGGACTGGCGCGCGACATGCTGACGGCCGCGGCCTTTGGCACCAGTGGTGCCATGTCGGCCTTCGTGGTCGCCTTCCGCATCCCCAACATGTTCCGGGCGCTGTTCGGCGAAGGCGCGCTCTCCGCAGCGTTTGTCCCGGTCTACACGGCGACCCGCCGGCAGGAGGGCGATGCCGCGGCCTGGCAGTTCACGCGCAAGGTCGGCACGCTGCTCAGCACGGCGTTGTTGGCCATCGTGCTGGCGGGTATCGGCTTGACCTATCTGCTTCAGCTCTTGCCGGGCCGCCTCAGCCACGACACACTGGTGCTGCCGCTGATGCGCATCATGCTGCCCTACATGCTCTTCATCTGCCTGGCCGCACTCTCGCAGGGCGTCCTGAACAGCCATTTGCGCTTTGCCCTGCCGGCCTTCACCCCCTGCTTGCTGAACCTCACGTGGATCGCCTTCATCCTGTTCGTCTGCCCGCTGCTCGGGGAGACGAACGACCAGCGTATCTTCGGTGTCGCCCTGGGCATCCTCGTCGCCGGCGTGGTCCAGCTTGGCGCGCAAGTTCCGGCGCAGTTGCGGCTCGGCTGGCGCCCCGGCTTCACATGGGACCTGCGCGACGCGCGCGTGCTGCGGTTCCTCAAGCTGATGGCCCCGGTCGCGCTCGGCCAGTCCGTCTCGCAGCTCAACATGGCGATCAACAGCTTCATGGCGCTCTTTGCGACGCCCTGGGCGGCCTCCACGATGTATTTCGCCGAGCGCCTGCTGTTCGTCCCGCAAGGCATCCTGGCCACCGCGATGAGCACCGTCCTGCTGCCCGTGCTTTCGCGCCATGTGGCCGAGGGCCAGCACGACCGGGTCCGCGAAACGATCAACCACTCGCTGCGCATCCTGCTCTTCATCATGGTGCCCGCCGCCGTCGGCCTGTTCGTGCTCGCGCGGCCGATCACCGCCGCGCTGCTCGGCTGGAAAGCCTTCGACGCCACCAGCGTGGATCACGCCACGCAGGTCCTGCAGGTCTACGCGCCCGGCCTGTTCTTTTTCGGCCTCGCGAAGGTTTTCGTGCCCGCGTTCTACGCCCTGCAGGACACGCGCACACCGTTCCGCAACGGGCTGTTCGCCGTCGGCATCAACTTCTCGCTGAACCTCGTCTGCACCTTTACGCTCGTGCCGGAGTGGAAGGCCGCGAGTCTGGCCGCCGCCATGGTCCTTGCCGAGGCGTTCAACGGCCTGACGCTCGGCTGGCAGCTGCGCCGCCGCCTGGGCTCGTTCGGTGGCCGCGCCGTGTGGCAGAGCGCGCTGCGCTCGCTGGCCGCCGCCGGGTCAATGGGCTTGGCGATCTGGGTGGGCCATGCGGCGTTGACCGACGCGCTCGCTAAGGCGGGCCTGCACGGCAAGTGGCTGCAATTCGGCGCGCTCATCCCGTCCCTCGCGCTCGGCATCGCCCTCTACCTGCTGTTGGCTTGGCTGCTGCGCTGCCCGGAACTCGGCCAGGTCCGCGACGCACTCGCCGCCCGCCGCGCGGCCAAACAAAAACCCGCCGCTGGACGCTGACCGGACGCCAGCCTTGATTGCCCTGGCGGGCCTGGCGTATCCTGCGACAGACTTCAAACACAGGAGCAACCATGACCTTGGTGAAAATTCTCTGGGCGGGGGGGCTGCTGGCGGCGGCTTCCTGGCCGGCCACGGCAACGCCGGCGATCACCGTGCTGGAGACAAAAGTCATCAGCCACGACGCGCAGTATTACCACGGCTGGCCGACGGTGGCGCGGCGGGCCAACGGGGAGCTCTGGGTCGCCTGGTCCGGCGGCCGCGAGGCGCACATCTGTCCGTTCGGACAGGTGCAGGCGATGACCTCACGCGACGACGGCGCCACCTGGAGCTGGCCGCGGGTCTTGCTCGACAGTGCCATTGACGACCGCGATGCCGGCGTTCTCGAAACCGTCCAGGGCACGCTGCTGGTCACCACGTTCACCTCACTCGCCTATGAACCGCTGCTGAAGAAACAGGCCGCGCTGGTCGAGCTATCCACCAACGGCTGGAAGTCGGCGGGCATGAAACCGGAGCAGTTCGCCCGCTGGAAAGCCTGCCACGAACGGCTGAACGACGCGGAGCGCAAAGCCGAACTGGGGCAGTGGCTGATCCGCTCAGCCGATGGCGGCAAGACCTGGTCTACGCGGTTGCCCTCCCCCGTGAACAGTCCGCACGGTCCCATCCAGTTGCGCGACGGCCGGCTGCTGTACGCGGGCAAAGAACTTTGGGCCACGCCCAAACGGGTCGGCGCATGCGAGTCGGCCGATGACGGCCGTACCTGGCGCTGGCTCGCCGAGATTCCTGCACGCGCCGGAGAAACGTGCGCCGACTACGTCGAGCTGCATGCCGTCGAGGCGGCCAGCGGGCGGCTGCTGGTCCAGGCACGTGGCCACGGAGTGACCAACAAGTTTGAAACACTTCAAGCGGAATCTGACGACGGCGGCAAGACCTGGACCGCGCTGCATTCCATCGGAGTGTGGGGCGCACCCTCCCACCTGCTGCGCCTGCGCGATGGCCGGCTGCTGATGACCTACGGCTATCGCCGGCCCCCGTTCGGCAACCAGGCGCGCGTCAGCGCCGACGAGGGCCGCACCTGGTCGGAACCGCTGTTCATCTCCCGCGACGCTGCCAACGGCGACCTCGGTTATCCCAGCACGGTGGAACTGGACGATGGCACGCTGCTGACCATCTGGTACGAACAGCTGAAAGACGTCCCCAAAGCCGTCCTGCGCCAGGTCCGCTGGCGGCTGGAGTGATCGAGTTCCAAGGTTCGGCAAAGTTTTCGTGAGATGGTCCAAGCCTTGGAAACCTGGGCCGAGCCACTGCGCATTCCTGCATGGAGGGCGGCGTATCACGCCGCCTTTTTTCATGGCGCGGCGGGCGTCGTCAGGCCGGCTTGTTTGTAGAAATTCCGCAGAATAACCCGGCCGTCCAGGTGCTGGTCGTCGTACTGCTCCAGGTGAAACTGCGTGCCGTACATCAGGCGCTGCTTGTGCTTGATGGCCTCGATCGGGCACGCGTCATTCACGGCAAGCACAGTGAACTCCGCCGGCAGCTCACCGCGTGAACAGATACCAGAGCGTCGCGCTCTCGGGCGCGAGCGCGAACTCGGTCGCGCCGGCGGCGGCGCGCGCGGGCACATCGCGCGCCGGTTGCCCGGCGGCGTCGAGCGCCTGGCAGCGCCAGCCCGGGCCGGGCAACCTCAGCACGCCGCGCACGGCTTCGATGCGCACCGGCGCGCGGCCCCACCGGGTGCCGATGGTGCGGCGGTCGGCCGAGAAACCCATGTCCACGTTCTCGCAGCGACCGCACGCCGCCAGCATCACGCGCCGCGATTTTTCCAGCGGCTGACCGTCGAGCGCGGTCAACGCCGCGGCGGCGAACGAGGGACTCTGCACGCGCAGTTCATCGCCGGCAATTTTGCCGGTCCACACGCGCCAACCAGCGGCGCGCGCCGCGCAGCTGCCTTTCGTCCAGTCGACGCCCGGTTGCGTGACGGCATCGCGATAGATCGCCGGCGCAAGCGCCATGAAGCCGAGCTTGGCGGGGTTTTCGCGTACGTCGAAGAAGCTGACCAGCCGGTCCACGGGCTGTTGGCTGGCGGAGTGGCTGTAGCTGTAGAGCCAGATGCCGTCCACGTCGCGCTGCGCGGCCCAAGCGAGCAGCAGCGGCACGCACTCGGCCTGATAATCGTTCGGCGCGGGGTGGTTGTATTCCGTCACGGTGAACGGCTTGCCCGGCACACGGTCGCCATCCATGGCCTTGAACGTGGCGTGCTCGGGCTCGCCGGTCATCGCCTTCTGCGCGATGAGCCAGTCGTTCATGTCCCAGTCGCGATGCGGGAACGTGGGATGATGCCAGTAGGCGTGGCTGTCGACGAAGTCCATGCCAAGCTGCGCGGTCTTACCGTGCTCACCGAAGACGATCGTGCCGGTGACGGGCGCGGCACATTTCAAATCGCGATGGATAAAGTCGCGCATCCCATCGAAGAAGCGCTTCTCCGTCGCGACGAGAAACGCCGTACGGTCGGCCGCGCGCGCCGCGGTTTCCGCGCCGGCGTACAGCGCGACCGAGCCGCGCTCCGGTGCTTCGTCGTCCCGCAAGCCTGCGCGGCCGCCGGGCCGCAACTCGACGCCGTTCAAAAAGACATCGCCTGCGTGACCGCCCACGGCGAAGTTGATGCGCGCCTGGGTATCGTCGCCCGTGGCTTCGAAGCCGAGGGTAAATTCCTGCCAGTTCGTGGTCAGGTGCACGTATTGGTGCAAACCCAGCTCGTTCCACGGCTCATGGTGCTGGCCGCAGCCGGCGTACAGCTTGCGCGGCTGCGTCGCGCAGGCGGCAAAGCGGAGCGTGTAGTAGCGTCCCTTCTCCACGCGCAGGCCCACGTGGTTCAATTGCAGGTGCCACTCGGTCTCGTCGCGCTTCACCAGCTTGAGGACGAGCGCGTCACGGCCGGCGTGCGGCGCCTGCGCGGCGGTCATGCTGCAGCCGTCATGCTGCTCCAGCTCCCACGGGCCGGTGGTGGCCAGCGGCTGCATCAGGCTGGCGCCGAGCGGAGCGCTACCCACGGCCCACACGGCGCGCAGTTTGTCCACAGCGCCGTATTTCGCGAGCAGCCAGGCGTTCCACTGGCGGCGCAGCTCGCCGGCATAGGGCTCGCCGAAGACGCGCAACTTCTCCTCGCCATTCCACATGAAGAAGCTGTCCTCGTTGGTGATCTCCACGAGCGCGACGGCGGGATCATCGGCGTAGCGCACGCCGCGCACGGTGCTGACGCGGTCGAGGAGCGTGCGCGCATAGTCCTTTTGTAGCTTGATGAACTCGGGGACAAAGAGGCTGACAATCTTGCCCATCTCCGTGCCCGGCGGCGGCAGGGAGAGCGCCCGCGCGAAATCGCGGCCGACATGCAGGTTCAGGTCCACCGAGATGCCCTGCTGCGCCAGCGCGGCAACGAAGCCGTCGAGCCGGCGCAGCGCCTCCTCGTCGAGCTCGCGTTGTGGCGCATCCGCGCGCCAAAGACCCATCGGAAACGACGAGGTGTCCATGTGGTGCAGGCGGACGTTGTTGAGGCCCAGCGCCGCGAGGCGCGCGGCAATCACAGGCGCCTCCTCGGCCGACGGCAGATTCGCACCGAACGAGCAATTGACGCCGAAGAAGCGGATGCGTTCGCCACCGCGGTAGAAATGCTCGCCGCGCACCACAATGCGCGGGCTGCGCGTGGTGATCGGCGCCGGCGGGCGGGCCTGCCACGCCGGCGCGGATAACTGCGCCGGAATGATGAACGGTACCCAGTCCTGCGCCTGCGCGGCAGCGCACAGCGCGCCGATGGCGAGAACACAAGCCAGCTTCCGGGCATGCTCCCGCAGCAGAGGGATGGCCCTCCGCTGCAGGACAGACGCCTGCTGTGGCCACGGCTGGAGAGACGCGTGCCGTCGCGTCCGCAAACACACCGCCTTCGGAATGGTCATATGAACTCGCAGGGCATCAAACCTTGCCGCACTTCTTGAGGAAAGCGTAGCAGTCGGCGAGGCTCTTGAGCGGATCGCTGCCGACCTCGTGCTCGACGATGTACCACTCCGTGCCGCCGGTGGTCTCGCACACCTCGAAGACCTGTTGCCACGGTACCACGCCTTCGCCGATGGCCGCGGCCTTCGGGCCGCCGTGTTCCTTCAGATGGATGGTCACGGCCCGCCCGGGATATTTCTTGAGCATGGCGACCGGATCGCCGCCGCCGTCGAGGCAGTTACCCGTGTCGAGCTGCATCACCACGTCCGCCCCGGTGTTGCCAAAGAGCAGGTCCCAGATCGTTTCGCCGTCGATCTTTTTGAAATCGCCGCCGTGCGCGTGATAGCCCACGCGCATCCCGCACGTCTTGCCCTTCGCGGCGAGTTCATTGAACAGCTTCGCCGTGTCACGGCAAGCCTGCGCCGTGGCGACGCGCGCGTGCGGCAGGCTGGGAACGATCAGGAACTTGTTGCCGAGCGTCTGGTTGAACTCGAGCGTCTTGGCCCACGCGTCGCCCAGCAGCGTATCGAGGCCGGTATGCGTGCCGCAGCAGACGAGACCGTCGTCGTCGAGCAGCTTGCGCAGTTCCTTGGCCGTGCGGCCGTGGTAGCCGGCGAACTCGACGCCGCGGAAACCGATCTTCGCGACCGCTGCCAGCATGCCGGGCAGGTCCTTGGCGCACTCCTTGCGCAGCGAATAGAGCTGCAAGGCGACGGGTATCTTTTTGCCGTCGGCCGCGCCGCGGAGGGGGAAGCCGAGGGCGGCCAGGGCGGCGCATCCGGCGCTATACTTGAGCAGGTCACGACGCGAGCAGTTCATGATGGTCCCTTTCGGTTGAGCGACGCGGCACCCTAGCAGAACCGCCGCCGCGCGAAAAGTTTGCGTTTGCAACGGCAGTTGGCCGCGGGTTTCCGATCGAGCACGCGCTTGGCGGTTCCAGCCTGGTGTGACTGGCACGGTTCAGTGCGCATCGCGACGAATTCGGAGCGGCGGCACTCCTGCCGCCGTAGCCAGAACGTCGAACGCGGGCCTTGCTCATGCTACGCGTGTAAGTCCGTGGTGTGGTTGTGACTGTTTCGGCGGCAGGAGTGCCGCCGCTCCGAGCCAGCCAAACTAACGACCCGACTGCGGTTTTCAAGGAGCGTGGAAATCGTCCACCTTTTGTCCTCGGCCTTGCCAGGCCTTGAAAAACGCCTCGAATGGGTTGCGTGCGAACGGCAAGAGAGTCGCAGGAGAACAGCCGGAAGGTTCCGAGCTTGAACAAGGAGAAAGCGGTTGGGTTGTGCTGCTGACGGTCGGCGTGACGCGGATTTGCTGCGGCAAAGGTTGGCCGGGTTCTGACGAACGCGGCTACGGGGAAACGCGAGGATGTAGCCGCACTCGTGAGAGCGGCCCGCCAGACCACAACACGGCGAACTGAGTCACTTGCCCTCGGCGGTCAGGCGCAGGAAGAGCTGGATGGCCTGCTCGTGGATGGACGCGGTCTTGCGGTAACCCATGTGAACCCCGCGCGGATCGCGGACCCATGCGGCCACCTTGGCGCCGGCAAGCGGGAGCACTTTCTGCGCATTGGCCATCTGCTCGCTCATCTGCGTCCCCCATTGCTCATCGCGGTCGCCGCTGTAGAGGAAGAAGTTGAGCCCGTGATAGCTCTCCGCGCCGAGCGTGCCCGCGTTGAGGCGCGAGAAGAAAGTGTTCGGCCGCCAGCCTTCGCCCGGCGCGGTGACCGCGTTAGGCGGCACACCCCCCGAGTGGCAGATGACGAGCTTGAAGTGCCGGTGCTCCTGCGCATCGCGCCAGGCGGTCTCATAACTGACGGCCCCGCCGCGGCTGAAGCCGCACAGCGCGGCCTTTGCAGGATCAGCATGGTGTTGTGTCCCGGCAAAATGCAGCGCGCGGTCGGCGAGGCGCCACACCACGGGCGCATCCATGTAGCGTTGCGTCTCCTTGTTCAGCCACTGCAGCGCGATGAGCATATAGCCGTGTTTCCTGGCGGATTCGAGTTCGTCCTTGATCTCGTCATAGGCCGTGCCACCGGTGCCGTGCAAGAGCACCATCACGCGGCCGGACGCATACTTCGGTGGCACCCAGAGGGCGGCAAAGCTGTGCTCCTCCGGAAAATCAATCACACGCACGCCGGCCTGCCGGCACACGGCAAAGCTGCGCGCCTGGGCGGAGTAGCCGAGCGCATCGGTGGCTGCTTCGGCGAAGGGCGCGGCAGGCGCCGCCAGTGCCGGAGAGCTGGGCGGCGGAGAACTTAGCTGGGCGATGACCGGCAAGGCGACGAGGAACGGAAAACACCAACAAGCCTGGCGGAGCAGCCTGCCCTGGCGGGCGGAAAGAGCGGTATGCATGGGCCGAAATTAGCACGGCACAGGGGTGTCCGCCAGAAATTGGCCGGCCCAGCCGCGCCAGGGGCACCCCTACAATCACGTTTTCGGTCGCTTCCCGCCTTGCCTTTTCCCTCAACCTTGGAAACAATACGCCCCGCGTTTCCCCAACCTTGGAAAACGCTGAAAGTGGAGAAGCAGATATGTGGCAAGGCGCTTATACAGCATTGGTGACGCCGTTCAACCGGGACGGCGCGGTGGACTATGGCAAGCTCCGCGCACTGGTCGAGGAGCAGATCGCCGCGGGCATCACCGGCGTGGTGCCGGTGGGCACGACGGGCGAGTCGCCGACCGTGGACTATGACGAGCACCACCAGATCATCGAGGTCTGCATCGCGACCGCGCGCCAGCGTTGCAAGGTCATCGCCGGTACCGGCGCCAACTCCACGCGCGAGGCGCTGGAGCTGACGCGCCACGCCAAGGACGCCGGCGCCGACGCCACCCTCCAGGTGACGCCCTACTACAACCGCCCGAGCCAGACCGGGTTGATCCGGCATTTTTCCGCCGTCGCGGACCTCGGCCTGCCGGTGATCCTCTACAACGTGCCCGGCCGTTCCGGTCGCGAGATCGAGGTCGGCACCGTCGTCGAACTGGCCAAGCACCCGCACATCGTCGCGCTCAAGGAAGCCGGTGGCAGCGTCGACCGCGTCAGCCAGGTCGCGCAGCGCTGCACGATCGAGATCCTGTCGGGCGACGACGCGTTGACGCTGCCGATGATGGTGGTCGGCGCGCTGGGCGTCATCAGCGTCGCCTCGAACGTCGCGCCCAAGCCCGTCGCCGACCTGGTCCGCGCCGCGCTCCAAGGCGGCTGGCCCACCGCGCAGGCGCTGCACCGACAATATTACCGGCTGTTCACCGATCTGTTCCTCGACACAAACCCCGTGCCGGTCAAGGCCGCCATGGCCATGCAGGGCAAGATCGAAGAGATCTACCGCTTGCCGCTCTGCGAGATGGCCGCCGCCCCGCGCGCGAAACTCGCCGAGACGCTCAAGGCGCTGGGTTTGATCTAAACTGCTCATCCGGTCGCCGCGTGCGACCGGCCAAGCTCGAGGTCTGCACGGCGTTTTGTCAGGCCAAGACCAGCCGGAATAATGTTACCGCCAGCTTGATGACGCCCCTGCTCCCATTGAACATATCGGCGATTTGGTAGGTGAACAGGAACAGCAGGGGATAAAAAAGGTGGGGTTTGGCTTGCGCCCAGCTTTCAATCGCCTGAAGATATTTCCCATGCGCAAGGAGCTTGTTGCCTGCCAAGGCCACGATAATCCCGATGAGGGCCCCGGCGATTATGTCGGTCGGATAATGCAAACCCAGGTAGACGCGTGGCAGGGCAATGAAAACGGCCGTGTAAAGCAGGGCGAGTATACCCACCTTTCTGTTCACCAAACAAAGCCCGGCAGCCAAGGCGAAGAACAAGGTAGCGTGATCGCTTGGGAATGAACTCCACCCATCCAAGGTGGCCGGTTCCATTCCATACGGGAGCAGCAAGTGCAGGCTTTCCTGGTGCAAGGGTCTGAGCCGAAAGGGCAGTGTCAGGGCCAACACTCTGGCCACGGCCATAGCGACCACGCAGCTACATAAAGTCGCGAGGATGTGTTGGCGATGCGCGGGTTTTTGTTCATCCGTTTTAAACCAGGCCCACCAGATGATGACGGCCAAAACACCACCTTTGAACAAATGATTGGCCGCCAGGAAACTGACCGCCGTATCCAACAACCTCGAGTGCTGAGAAAATTGATTAAGAAAGGTTGTTATCCCCACATCGAACAAATTCATATCGATCCTTTTAGACGCCAATACGCCGGGGCGTATTCCTTATCCGTCGAGACCACTTGAACCATCGGCATACAACCCGCACAAGATCAGGAAACCGAGCAATCATAGGCAAGAGAAAACTCCCTGCCTTCAGGGTCCGGACCACGGTCGGCGGCGACCGACCAACGGCACGGGCGCTGCACCGGAAAAGGTCCCCGTTGTTCGCCGATCTGCCCCCCGTCATCATCCCCGGCCCGGTCATGGCCACCGTGACGGTGCAGGGCCAGATCGGAGAAATTATTTATCGCCGGGCATGGCCCGAACGATGAACACCATGACCACACACGCCGCCAAAAACGAAAAGCCCCCGAGCATCGCGATGCCTTCCGCATATTTAGCGCCCTCCGTGAGGCCCCGTAAGGCCACTCCGAGGGGCAGGCACAACGTCAAGGCGGTTAAAATCGCGCCAGCACGCTTGAGCGTGGCAGAACCTTCGGCGCGGCCGATCAGCAGGCCAAACACGATGTTGATCAGGCCAAAGGGCATGCCATGCGTATGCGCCACCTTGATGAGATAGCGCCATAAAGTTATCTGGCCGTAGCCGTTCTTGTAGTAGGGCTCAAGCGACTGTCCCAGGGCAAATCCGACTATGGCGGCCACCACCAGCACGGCCAACCCCAGATACATATTGAATCGGCCCTTGATCACAGGTTCCTCCTTGTCCGGTATGTTCGGCTTAAACAGTATGGAATAACTTGTGGTTGTGGTTTACGTCATCGGTCTTCTTCATGCGGGCATCCTAGGCGAACAGTGAGACATGGCAAGCGAAAACTCCTTGCCGCAGTGGCTCGCCCCAGTCCGTCGCCGACATGGTCCGCGCTGCGCGGCGAATGGCTTGCGGCGCAGGCGCTGGGATTGATCTGATCCTCATGCATAGGCGCAGTCTTGCTGCGCCCGATTTTCCTTCAGCAGCAACCACAAACATAGAGGAAGGCGTCCCGCCTGCCGGTGAGGCGGGCGTCCCCGTCCCACAGCTTGGCTTCACCCTTCAGCCATGGGATAAAAGTCTCAACAAGGCGGCGAGGACGCCGCCTGCACTGGCACACGCGACGCATGCCACCATGGAAGAGCACGGGGAAAATTCGCCCTAAATATCGCAAGCCTTGCGCCGCACTCAAACCGTTTCCGAAGAACCTGCCTGGCCGTTGACCAGTCGGCCATCGGCTCAGCTAACGTACAGTTGCTTGGTTATTCGCTGTCACCCTCAATTCGCCCTACGCCGCGATTACCGTCTTGCATGGCGTTTTCGATGGCCTGATCGCGAAGACGAGGGTCATTGAGAACGATAGTGATGGCAGCACGAACAAAAGCTTCTTGTCCAACATTTCGTTCAGCTTTGAGCCGTTTGATCCGTTCATGCAGGTCGCCTGTGAAATGCACTGTCATTGACATGGTTGACTCCTTCTACGTCTTTCCTGCTTTTTCTTCAGCCGGGTCTTGACCAGCATCTCGCAAGGCCACGAGCCGTCGCAGCATTGCAATATGAATAACGCAAGGGATGGTTACTCGGTACGCCGGACCACCTAGATCAAAGAGTGTCCAGATTGCGGTGATGGCCCAGCCAACAGGACCAGTCAGAACCGCAGCCCACCTTGCAAGAGTTGTGTTGACAATAAAAGGAATGCTTTTCCCGAAAATAAACTTCCAAACGGCAGCGGCCACAGAAAGCATGATCTGATACGACTTGAAGCCTCCCGCTTTGAATATGGCTTGCAGCGCGATAACGGGAAATTCTTTGCCAACCTTAAAGCTTTTGGCACCTGAAGCCTTGAGTAGCTCGGCTTTCTCCTCATCCGTCATTTTCTCCCAAGCCTTCTCGAGTATTTTCAGGAGTATCTGTTCCTCGATAACCTCCACCTCGCGGTTCTCGTTGAAGTTAACTTTGAACCGCTTGGCAACAGCGCAGACAATGCTCTTATATGATGCACCTTCACCACCGCGAAACCAATTAGCAAACGTATGACCTCCGAAGCGCTGAATCTCCGATGAGATCTCATCTGCGTAAGCCGCATGATTGGGCTGATTTTTCTTGTAAAGTTCCGTCAACTCAAGTTCTGACGAGAGCCAACCCTTCTGAAGGATGTATTGAACGAGGGGATCGAGATCCTCGCTCTTGCACTTTCTCAACAGGGGCACCAAGTCGGCGTCCGATTCACGTAGTGGTAGTTCGTTCATTCTTTTCCTTTCCTTCTGGGCGTTCACAATCTTGTTTAGTACACGAAGAACCGTAAGCGCGGATGCTGAAGCTGCAACGCCTGTAGGCGCAAAAAGCGAGGGGATGCCCATTGATTCCGCCGCTTTACCAAATGAACTACCTAGCGTCAAAAGTGCCGCAAGCGTAGTAGGGCCTCCAGGTTCGGCCAAAATATCCATGATCATCTGCCGGTCGACAGGGCTGGCGAGGGTCACGGACAATTGCCGAATCCTGAAAATGGCGCTACCGGTTGGGGTCGCAGCCTCACTTTCCCAGCGCGCGACGGTCGCCTGTGTTACAGAAAGGACACATGCAAACTGCTCTTGAGAGAGACCAAGCGCATCTCGAAGCTGCCTGACATTGTCACTCTTCATACGTTCACATCACCGTTTGCATATGCATATGTATACCCTAAAGGGTTTCCGTCGTCAAGGAGGATCTTTTATTAATTCCCATCGGCGTCAAACCCGGGCACAACAAGACTGAGCCCCTGCATCGGGCCTGCGTTCTCCTTCTACCCGAGGACGCTCTGTGGTAAACACTCTCTGTCATGTCTGACTTCAGTCCATTCTTTGCGGCGCACGCGCACCGGCTGCAGCAGGCCGACCTCTATTGGCCGCGTACGCCGCTGGTCGCGGACAATCCCGCATGGACCGCCGCAAAATTCCGCGCTCTGATCGTCCGGCTCTCGTCGTTCCGCGACGTGGACCGTTCGACGCCGCACCTGTTCCTGGCCGACGCCGTCCGCCGTGCTGCGCCGGAGGCGTTCGTGGACTTCGCGTTCTTCCCGCCGCCGCGCGACCGCGCCCTGCTGCGCGAGCACGCCGTACCGTGGCTCACCGGGGTTTTCTCGCATTGCTCGGCGGAAGATTTCGACGTCATCCTGATCTCGAATGCCTACACGCTGGAACTCTTCAATCTGCCCGCCCTGCTGCTGGGCAGTGGCATTCCTCCGTGGGCACGCGACCGCGCCGGCCGCTGGCCGCCATTCATCCTCGGCGGTTCGAACGCGATGGCGTCGCAGGCGATCCTCGACGCCGAGGGCGGCAGCTTCGTAGACGCGCTGTTCTTCGGTGAAGGCGAGGAGCAGGTGGTGGAGCTCATCCGCCGCTTGTCCCTCTGCAGCGGCGACTCCATCTCGGCGGGACTGCCGTCGGCGGTCGCAGACCGCCTTGACGGCCACCACTCCCCCGTGGGCGGGGTTTCCATCCCCGCGCAATCAGCTCAACCATCCAACAACGCGGGGGAGGCCATGACCTGCTGTGGCGAGGAGCGGCCGCAAGGTTATGCAGTTCATCCAGACGCCAACCACCTCAACTATAATTCCCCCGTGGGCGGGAGCTCCCGCTCCCGCGACACCCAACTCGCCATACAACCGAAGCGGGAGCAGGAGCTCCCGCCCACAAGGCTGAGCATCCTCGACGCGCTGGCGCAGGCGGTTCCCGGCCTCTGGCTCACAGGGCATTGGCCGGAGCAGCCGGTCCAAAAGGCCACGGTGAAAGAGCCCGGCGCCGCGCAGCTGCCGCGCCGCGCCCCCCTGCTCAACAGCGGCGAGGCCGGCACCGCGCGCCTGCAGATCAATTACGGTTGCCCGGCGTTCTGCACGTTTTGCTTCGAAGGGTATGACCGCAAACCGTACCGCGAGCTGGGCGCCGCCGAACTGCTCGCCGCCGCGCGCGAGCTCAAGCGCACCTCCGGCGCCGAGGCGCTGGAGGTGTTCAGCTTCAACTTCAACACCCACGCCGAGCTGCTGGGCCTGCTGCCGGAGCTCAACCGCCTGTTCGACCGCGTGAACATGATGAGCCAGCGCGTGGACCTGCTGGCGACCGCGCCCGAGCTCCTGCCCGCCGAACTCGCCGCCGGCAAGCGCTCGTTCACGCTGGGCATCGAGGGCATCAGCACGCGCCTGCGCGCCGTGCTCCACAAGAGCCTGCCGACCGCCGATATCCAGGCCGTGCTGCGCCGCCTGCTGCACGAGAAAATCCGCGAGCTGAAATTCTTCTTCCTGCTGACCGGCGACGAGACCGCCACGGACCTCGCCGAGTTCATCGGCTTCTGCCGCGAGCTGCGCACGCTGTGCCGGGTGGGCCAGGGCGGCGTGCGCGTGATGTTCAGCTTCGGCCTGCTGATCCGCATGCCGTTCACACCGCTCCGGCACGACCGGCTGCGGCTCGACGAGGCGGCGTGGCAGCCACTGATCCGCACCGCACGCGACGCCGTCACCAGCGCCGGTTTCGAGTTCAGGTTGGCGATGACCTGGCCGGAGTATGCCGTCACGCAGATGCTCACCCTCGCGCCCGCCGGCCTGGCGCCCGCACTGCTGGAGTTCGCGCAGGCGGACTTCTGTTATGACCAGGCGCTCCCGCCCGGGTTCGAACAGCGCCTGCAGGCGTGGCTGCAGGCGCATGGCCTCTGGACCCCGGACTGGCTCGGCGAGAAACCGGCCGACCACCCGTTCGCGCTCGCTTTCGTCCGCTCCAACGTGACGCCGAAGTTTCTGTTCAAGCAATTCCAGGCGTCACGGCGCGACGAGGATGGCGGCTTTTGCCTCGGCGGCGCCTGTCTCGCCTGTGGCGCGTGCGCCAGTGCCTCCGAGCGCAAACAGCAGACCGGACACCGCCTGCAAAAGCCCACCGACCGCGACTGGCTGAAGAAATTCACCGCGCTGATGGAGGCCAAGGCGAAACTCAAGCCTGTGTATGGACGCTTCTGGCTCCCGCCGGATCTCGCCGGCGCCACGCCGGAGTGGCTCAACGCCTTCGTGCTGCGCGAACTGCTCAAGGCCTTGCCGGAGCAGGCGGAAAACCTGCTGGGTGTCCGCGAGCTCCTGTTCACTTCCGGCGACCACGCTGCGCGCTGGCCGGTTTTTTCCGGCGAAACGCTCTTCACCCTCAAAGCGTGGGACACGGATAAGCTGCTCGCGGCGCTGGCCAAATCTTTTCCCTGTAGCGGAAATCCCGCCACGGCGGTCGCAGACCGCCGCTACAGCGCTCCTCTTGTGGTCGGGAACTCCTGCTTCCGCTCCACCCCATCCGCCCTGCTGCCGAAGCGGGAGCAGGAGCTCCCGCCCACCAGCAGCTCCAAGCCCCACCGGTCACCAACCATCCTCTGGCTCGGCCAGGTTTATCCAAGCCTTGGGAAAGACAGTACTCCGGTATTCCAAGCCTTGGACATCGAGTTGCGCCTGCCCGCAGAATTCTTCCCGGACGCCGAAAATGTCTTCCAGCGCTGGCTCAAGGAGCGCCGACTCGCCTTCAGCCTGCGCCGCACCGACCGCGGCCTGAGCCTCCAACTCGACCCAAAGAAGAAAACGTTTCTGTCAAAGGCAGAGCTGGAGCGGCACAACACCGGAACCGTTTTCCAGCTCACGACGGGCCCGGCCTTCGACCTCGGCGAATTTATCGCCGCGTTCGGCGATGCCAGCCTGGCGCGCCAGGCGGACGTCCGCGTGTTGCGGGTGGACCTGAAGGGGTGAAGTTCCGGCGGTTGGTGTTTGCAGTGGGGTGCAGGCTTATGGCGGACGCCGCGGCGCGGCGTCCCTACCTCAAGCGCTTTCACCAACAGAAAAAGCCGGCGCGCGGCGGCGCCCGCATCCAGCATCGGCCGGCGCCGTGGTTCATGTTTTGCGTTTAATGCCGCCTGTACTTGCTATACTCCGCGCGTGCAGCAGCCGAACCATCGCGAGCAGGATTTACAGCACGTGTGGCATCCCTACACGCGCTGCTCCACACTGACCGAGGAGCCGCCGCCACTGATCGTGCGCGGCGAAGGCATCCATCTGTTCGACGCCGACGGTCGCCGCTTCGTGGACGCCATCTCCTCCTGGTGGTGCTGCGCGCTGGGGCACGGCCATCCGCAGATCATCGCCGCCATTGAAAAGCAGGCGCGCGAGCTCCAGCACAGCATCCTCGGCAATCTCTCCCATCCGCGCGCGGTGGAACTGGCGGCACAGCTCGCCGCGCTGATGCCGACGCCGGACCGGCACGTCCTTTTCGCCAGCGACGGCGCCAGCGCCGTCGAGCAGGCGCTGAAGATCGCGCTGCAATACCGGCACAACCTCGGCCAGCCGCAACGCACGCGTTTCGCCGCCCTGCGCGGCGCCTATCACGGCGACACGCTCGGCGCGGTGTCGGTCGGTTTCGTCGAGGAGTTCCACCGCGTCTACCGCCCGCTGCTGACGCCGGCGGTGACACTGCCGCTGCCGGACACGACGGCCGATTTTGAGCCCGCCAGAGCGATCCTTGACGCGCACGCCGCCGAACTGACCGCGGTGATCGTCGAACCGCTCTGCCTCGGCGCGGCGGGGATGCGGATGTATCCGGCAGCGTGGCTCGCGGAACTGGCCGCGTGGTGCCGGGCTAACGACGTGCTGCTGATCGTGGATGAGATCGCGATGGGCTTCGGGCGCACCGGAAAGATGTTCGCGTTCGAGCGGGCGGGTGTGGACCCCGACATCGTCTGCGTCGGCAAGGCGCTCTCCGCCGGCTACCTGCCGATCAGCGCGACAATCGTCCGCGATTCGATCTACCAGACCTTTTCCGACCGGCCCGAGGACCGCACCTTCCAGCACGGCCACACCTTCTGCGGCAATCCCATTGCCGCCGCCGCGGCGTTGGCGACGCTGCGTGTGTTCGCAGAAGAGCACCTCGTCACACAGGCCGCGGAACAAGGCCGGCGGCTGGCCGCGGCGCTGGCGCCGATGGTTGGGCTGCCGCAGGTAAAGGAAGTCCGCTGCCTCGGTTTGATCGGAGCGGTGGAACTGCAGCCCGACGATCCCTTGCGCTCGCGCCGCGTGCGGAAAATCCTGTTTGATCGCGGCGTGTTGCTGCGCCCGCTCGGCAACGTCGTCTATCTGCTGCCGCCGCTGACCATCACGGCGTCGGAACTCGATGCGCTCGCCGCGGAATTTGCCGCCGCCATCCGCGCCGCGAGGTGACAGCCCAGAACGAGCGAGGCGGATGGCCCCGGCGCTGGCGGGCGAGCATCGCCCGTGCAGAGCCAGCCGGCCATACCCTCGCCGGCCAGTTTTGACATCTTTACCGGAATGATCATTCCACTATTATTGTAAATTCAGCGACTGGTCATCCGGGACAACCGGTCGCCGAGCAGGGCGCGCCAGCGCAGGTGGCGCTGATGCAGTAGCCGTCCCCGATAGCCGGCTGGCCACAACGTCTGTGGCAGGAGCGGATCCCAGGCGGTGGCCTGGTCATAGGCCTGTTTCTCCGTGCGCGCCAACAACCCCCAACGGGTGGGTTCACAAGTCGCGCGGCACGCCGTCTCCAACCCCGGGAGTTGCCGCAGATACTGCTGTTGCCGGAGCAAGATGGCCTGCCAGTCCCACGCCGAGTTGACGATCTCCGCATCTGTGCAGAGAAAGAGCTGGTCCGCCTTGAAGCCGCAAAAGCATTCCGGCACGCCCTCGACCTTGATGATCTCGCGAAGGATCTGCCTGACGTCGTGCGGCCAGACCCAGACGCTGCGCTGCAAGAAGCCGAACCGATGCGCGCGCAAGGCCTGCCAGAGGCGTTTGCGATCCTGGCGGCGGGTTTCGGGCAGGTCAAACGTCACCACCCGCCATGCCCCGTCCCAGGCCTGCTGCCAATGTGGCTCGGGATCGCGGAGGCCAACACGTTGCCGGCCCTGGGCTGTGAGCGAAAACTCCGCCTGTGCGCCGCGCCCGCGGGCGGCGATCAGGTTGTGCTGGCGCAATTGCTGGACCACCCGCACGCTGGCGCAGCGGTGGGGCTCCGTCTCATAACCTTGGAGCAACGCGGCCAGAAGGGTGTGCCCGAGGGTAGCCCCACCCCAACTAAAGACGTCCAACAGGTCGGCGTAGCGGTTGTATTTCACGCCACCAATTTACCCCGTCCGCCGCAGGCTGCAATCCGTTCTACAACAAGGCAGGAACGATCATGCCTGTGTTGTTGTAGGGCTCGGACGCGGGAGGGCAGCATGCCGCCCCACCGGCCTGCGGGAGGCAGGTGAAAGACCGCCGCGTCCTGCTCGGCTAAACTTTCCGCAGGGCGGGCAGTCCTTGCGGGCGCTCAGACCTCCGCTATGACCGGGTTGCGCTGGGCGCCCAGCTTTTCAATGGCCACCTCAACGACATCGCCGGCGCGCAGCAGCACGGGCGGCTGGCGCGCGGAGCCGATGCCCGCGGGCGTGCCCGTGGCGATGATGTCGCCGGGCTCCAGCGTGATGGCCGCGCTGAAATATTCGATCAGGAAGGGGATCTTGAACAGCATCTGCTGCGTCGTGTCGTCCTGCAGCGTCTGCCCGTTGACACGCTGCGTGACGCGCAGCTGGTGCGGGTCACCGATCACGTCGCCCGTGACGAGGAAGGGGCCGAGCGGACAAAAGGTGTCGGCACTCTTGCCGCGGAACCACTGCTGGCCCTGGCGCTGCGCGTCGCGGTCGGTCACATCGTTGAGGATCGTGTAGCCGGCGACATACTCGAGCGCCACCTCGGCCGCGACGCGGCGCGCGGTGCGGCCGATGACGAGGGCGAGTTCGGCCTCGCCATCCACGCGCCCCGAGCCGCGCGGCAGGACGACGGGGTCGGTGGGGCCGTTGAGCGCGGTGGTCGCCTTGGAAAAGAAGATCGGCGTCTGCGGGATGGCGGAATCGAACTCCGCGGCGTGCGCAGCGTAATTTTTCCCGAGGCAGACGATCTTGCCGGGACGCGCAACGGGCGGGCCAAGGCGGACGCCGGCGGCGGGCACGAGCTTGGGCTGCGGCTCGAGCAGCAGCGCCCGCAGACGCTCGATGCCGTAATGGGTGAAGAAATGCGCGTCATAATCGGCGATGTCGAAGGTCATCGCGCGCACATCGAGGATGCTGGCCTGGCCGGGTGCCGGGGTGTCATCGAGCCAGACGCCGGGGCGCTCCGCGCCCCGCGGACCAAAGCGTACGAGTTTCATGCTTCCTCCACGGTTTCTTCTGCTACGGCCGGACCGCCGGCCAGCGCGCCACGCGCCAAGCCCAGGCTGGCGAGCACGGCCTCGGTGGTCTTGAAATGGAGCTTGGCGACCTCGCCGAGCGCGGCGGGACCGCGCTGCTGGATCACCAGCCGGGCCGCCACCTGCACGCGATCCGAGGCGCCCTTGGGCAGCTCAACGCCCGTTTTGGCACCCAGCTCGCGCAGACCGCGCAGGAAGCCGGCGCGCGCCAGCACCGAGGCGGCGGCGACGGCGGGATCGGACTCGGCCTTGTGGCGCTGCTCGAGCTTGATCGTCACGCCCTGCGCCTTGAGCGCGGACTCTATGCGATGCTTGGGGCCAAACTGGTCGGAGAGCGCGCGCGGGCAGGCGGGGATGACTTCGAGCAGGTTCTTGATCGCCCGGGCATGGCCCCAGGCGAGCAGGCGGTTGACGTTCTGGAAGCCGGCGTAGAGCCGGTTGTAGGCGCTCGGGCCGATGGCGATCACGCTGCAGCGGGAGCCGAGCAACCGGCGCAGGTCGGCCCCCATCTGCTCGGCGACGCGGTCGCTGGTGATCGTCTTGCTGTCGCGCAC
Source organism: uncultured Lentisphaerota bacterium (assembly GCA_903896925.1). Classification (GTDB taxonomy): domain Bacteria; phylum Verrucomicrobiota; class Kiritimatiellia; order CAIQIC01; family CAIQIC01; genus DP16D-bin41. The sequence continues at coordinate 133,271 of CAITZM010000115.1, forward strand.
CTTCAGCCGCTGAAATTCGGTCGCCAGTTCCTCGTCCACATAGGCGGCGGCGATGACGAGGGGGCCGAAAAAATCGCCCTTGCCGCTTTCGTCGATGCCCATGTGCGCGGAGGTGAGCTGCGGGTCGACCACCTTTTCGTAGCCAAGCCGGGCCTGCCCGATGATCTCCGGCTCCAGCACAAACTCGATCCACTCCGCGGCGCCACGCCCCTGGACGACCAGCTTGCCGCTGTTATACAGCGTGATCTGGCAGTCGCGGCCCTCCGCCGCCAGCGCGGCGTGCGGCACCGTGCGCCGGCGGTAGTTGCCGGCGTCAAGGACCGCGGCCAATTTCCCGCGGGCGGCTTCCGTCAGCGGGAAAACAAAAGATGATGGGTTCATGCGTGGCGCAGAAGCTAGCAGATGGCGCGGCGTCTGGCCAAGAGGAGTTCGCGATTTTTTTGCCAAGGGGCGGTTGCGTGGCGGCACGCATCCCGGCTGCCTATTTACTGTTAGTCCTTTACCTTGAGACCGAGGCGGTGTGAAAGTGGAAGTACCGGCGCGGGTTGGGTTCGCGGGGCTGGAAGCCCCGCCCACAGGGAAGAGGGAGATGCTGTGTTGGTTGCGGGGCATCCGGCCTGCACCAGTTTTGTGAATCATGCGGAGCACGAGCTGGCTTGCGTCTTCCTGCGCGGAGCGTGCTTCGCCAGCGCAGGCAACCGCCAAGCCGTACCGCGCTGACCGGCACCTCCAGCATTGAATCGGCGCGGTCCTCGCGGCTATGTTGCGCGCATGAAGAAATCACTCCTGCTTGGCGCGTGTCTGTTGCTCGGCGGCGCGGCGGCCGCGGAACTGCCAGACCTGAGTTCCATCGCACCCGACCTGATCGTGCCCCCGCTGACGGCCGGCGCGCCGGCTGCCGGGGCGCGCGTGAAACACTTTTTGCCGGAATTCAAGGATACCCAGCTCTACCACGTGCTCTATCTGCCCACCGACTGGAAGCCGGGCGCGCGCTTCCCGGTGATCGTCGAATACGCGGGCAATGGCAACTATTCGAACAAATTCGGCGATATCTCCACCGGCGTGCCGGAGGGCAGTCAGCTCGGCTATGGCATCAGCGCCGGCACGAACTGCATCTGGCTCTGCCTGCCTTATGTGGACGCCCGCGAGAAAAAGATCGCCACCCAGTGGTGGGGCGACGTCGAGGCCACGCTCGCCTACTGCCGGCAGGCCATTCGGATGGTCTGCGACCAGTTCGGCGGCGACCCTGACGCCGTCATCCTCTGCGGCTTTTCGCGCGGCGCGATCGCCTGCGGCTACCTCGGCCTGCACGACGACGACACCGCCAAGCTCTGGCGCGCGTTCATTCCCTACAGCCATTATGATGGCGTCCGCACCTGGAAACATCCCGCGTCCGATGCCGCCTCCGCGGTCGCGCGGATGCAGCGACTGCACGGGCGGCCCTCGTTCGTCTGCCAGGAGGGCTCCGTCGAGTCGACCAAGCAATTCATCGCCGCCAGCGGCGTGCAGGCGCCGTTTACGTTCCAAGCCGTGCCGTTCCGCAACCACAACGATGGCTGGACGTTGCGCGACTCGCCCGCGCGCCAGGCGGTGCGTGCATGGCTGCGCGACGTGCTGCGCGCGCCACCCGCGGGGGTGACCCCCGCACCTGCGGCGCACAAGAAGACCGTGGTATGTTTCGGCGACAGCATCACGCACCTCGGCTATCCACAGCTCATCGCCAACCAGCTCGGTGTGAGGGCCATCAACGCCGGCGTCGGCGGCAATACGACCAAGGCCGGGCTGGCGCGGATAGAGAAAGATGTGCTCGCCCTGCATCCCGACGCCGTCACCATCCTGTTCGGCACGAACGACAGCGTGCTGGACCGGCCGAAGACCTACAAAGTTTCACCGCAGCAATACGAGGCGAATCTGACCGAAATGGTCACGCACTGCCGCCAAGCCGGCGCGCAGGTCGTGCTTGCGACCCTGCCGCCGATCGTGGCCGGGCCCTATTTCACGCGGCATCCCAAGGCCAACTACGACGCCGAGGGCGGGCTGGACAGCGTGCTCGCCAACTACCAGGCCATCGCCCAGCGTGTCGGCAAAAAGCTGAGCGTGACCGTGGTGGATTTGCAAAACACCCTGGCGCAGGATTGGCCGCAGCACAGCCGCGACGGCGTGCATCCCGACGCAGAAATGTCCCGCCAGATCGCCGCGCAGTTAGCGGTGGCCCTGGCACAGGTCCTGGCCTTGCCCTCGCCAGCTAAATGATATGTGCGAACGCAAGCACCCCTGTGCTACCTGTAATTACAATTCCACACCTTGCGAGGTGTGGAATGCATCAATCATGCTGCCCATTGGTTGCGCCTCCCTTCCGTAAAGACGATGAGAGCCGGCCACTGGCTGATGGACCAGGAACGGCGGTACTCTTGCCGCCGAAAAGAAAACGGCGGCTTTCCCTGATTTGGAAAAGCCGCCGCAGTTCTTTGGACGAGTCAGTTTAGACGCTTGGCTTGGCCTCGACGGGCTGCTGGCCGCCGGCTTTGGCCGGACCACCCTCTTTATGCTGGCCGCCGCCGAGCGCTTCGCGGTGCTTCTCGAAGATCTCGCGCGCCTTCTCACGAAGCTTCTGCAGCGCTTCGCGCTTCTGCTCCTCGGTCAGCGAGGAGTCCTTCATGATCTTCTCGCGCTCGGCCTGCATCTTTTCCATGTGGCCCAGGATTTCCTTCTTCTGCTCGGCCGTGAGCTTGGTATTTTGCTCGAGGCGTTCCTTGAATTTCTCGCTCATCTTCTGGGTGAATTTCTTGATGGCCTCCTGGCGCTGCTCAGGGGTCATGTCCTTGAGGCTCTCGCGGAATTTCTGCAGCGCTTCGCGATTCTCACCGCCGCCGAGTTCGCCGCCGCCGGCTCCGGCGCCGCGATGCAGGCCTTGGCCGCCGTGGTGCTTGGCCGGCGCGTTGGTGCTGCCGCCCTCTTCCGCACGGGCCGTCAGGCTGAACGCCAGGCACACACAGGCCGCGACGCCAGCCAGCTTCATCATCTTTTCTATTTTCATGCGTGAGATCCTTTGCTTTGATCGGGGCTGCATGCCCTCTGGGCAGTTAACGGGCCGGCGTGCGCGTTTATTGTGGCGCGGAAATAAACTTGTTTTCCGGCGGGCAGCAGGGAAACTTCCCGCCGACATGCACCCCCTTGCTTTCGAACTCTTTGGCCGGCCGGTCTACTGGTTCGGCGTGATGATGGCGCTGGCCTTCCTGTCCGCCATCGCCCTCTGGAACTGGCTGGCGCCGCGCTCCGGCCGGCCCGCCGGCTACGGCTCCGAGTTGGGCTTCTGGATCATGATCAGCGGCGTGGTCGGCGCGCGCATTGCCGAGGTGGTGACCAACTGGGCGCACTACCAGGCGCAGCCGCTGGAAATCATCCGCGTGGACCGCGGCGGACTGGTGTACTACGGCGGGTTCATTCTGGCGTGCCTCGCCGTCATCGTCTTCTCGCGGCGCCATCGCGATCCGCTGTGGTCGCTGGCCGACTACGGGGTGGTGGCGTTGCCGCTCGGACACGCGATCGGCCGCATCGGCTGTTTCATCAACGGCTGCTGCTATGGCCTGCACAGCGCTCTGCCGTGGTCCATCCGCTTCCCTGCCGACCACGAAAGTCACGGCGTGCCGGTGCACCCGACCCAACTCTATGAGGCGGGCTACAACTCCCTGTTGTTCGGCGTGCTGCTCGCCTGCTTCCTGCGGCGCCGGCCGCCCGCCGGCCGCGTCTTCGCGCTCTACCTGCTGCTCTACCCGCCGTTCCGGTTCCTGGTGGAAAGCATCCGGGAGGAGCCGCACGGCGCCGGCGGCCTGACCGCAGCCCAGCTGACCAGCATCCCGTTGTTCCTCGCCGGCCTCGTGTTGTGGATCTATCTTGGTCGCAAAGCCCATGCTCTTGAACAGAAGGCAACGAAGGGAACAAGGCCGGCTTGAACTTACTTCGTTTGCCTGGTTGGCTTCTGTAAGAAATATATGAGTCAGTTTATCGTCCAACCTGAAGCCGCCGGCGTGCGGCTCGATGCGTTTCTGGCCGCGCAGGGCGGCGAACATTCGCGCGCCCGCTGGCAGCAGCTCATCCGCGAGGGCCACGTCCGCGTCGGCGGCCAGGCGCGCAAGGCCAGCCACGCAGTGCATGCCGGCGAAGTGGTCGAGTTCGAAATCCCGGAGCCCACCGTCGTGGGTTTGGTGGCGCAGGATATTCCGCTGAACATCCTGTACGAGGACGCCGACCTCATCGTGATCAACAAGCCGCCCGACCTCGTCGTGCATCCCGCGGCGGGGCACGCCGAGGGCACGCTCGTCAACGCGCTGCTGCACCACTGCGCCGACCTCGCGGGCATCGGCGGCGAGCTGCGGCCGGGCATCGTGCACCGCCTCGACATGGACACCAGCGGCGCGCTCGTCGTCGCCAAGACCGAGCAGGCGATGGCCGGGCTGACGCACCAGTTCAAAAACCACCTCGTGCACAAGGAATACCTGGCGCTCGTCTGGGGCGTCGTCGAGCCGCGCACCGGCCACATCGAGACGCTGATCGGCCGCAGCACGCGCGACCGAAAAAAAATGTCCACCGAGCCGGATATCGGGCGGCTCGCGCTGACCGACTACGAAGTCATGGAACAGTTCGACGACGCGGCCGTGCTGCGCGTCCGCATCCACACCGGGCGCACGCACCAGATCCGCGTCCACCTCACGCACATCGGCCACCCCGTGATCGGCGACACCGTCTATGGCCGTCCCCGCAAGGCCGATCTGCCTGCGCCGGCCGGCCGCCAGATGCTGCACGCGCACCAGCTCGCCTTCGAGCACCCCCGCACCGGCCAGGCCCTGAGCTTCACCGCGCCCGTCCCCGAGGATTTCCGCACGCTCTGGCGCGCATTCCGGGAAAACGCTAAGGTCACCGACACATGAGCACCAACCGCAAAAAACTGGCCACCGCCGTGGGACAACTCGAGAGCCATCTCCAATGGCTTAAGGAAGAAGGCGTACGCACCGTCGCGGCCGACCCGAAAATCCTAAACGCCGGCTCTGCGCATACTCCATCAACCATCCCTCATCAACCATCCTCTTCTTCCCAGCCGCCGGCCGCCCATGCCCTGAAGAGTGTCCCTGTGAAAGTGCCGCGCATTGAAACAGCGGCCGTCCAACCCTTGGAACAGGTTCCCGTGGGCGGGAGCTCCAGCTCCCGCGAGCCTCGACCAGCCCCCGCCCCAACGCGGGAGCAGAAGCTCCCGCCCACCAGCAGTTCCCTGTCGCAGCCCGCGACGACTCCCGGCGCGGGCGCCGCGCCGCTGACCGCCTCGAGTCCCGTGCTCGCGGACATTGCGGCGCGCGTCTCCGTCTGCACGCAGTGCCGTTTGGGCCAGTCGCGCACCCGCACGGTGCCGGGCCAGGGCACGCCGCAGCCGGAAATCATGTTCGTCGGCGAAGGCCCGGGTGAGGACGAGGACCGGCAGGGCCTAGCGTTCGTCGGCCGCGCGGGCCAGCTCCTCACACGCATGATCCTCCGCATGGGCCTGACGCGCGACCAGGTTTTCATCGCCAACATCGTCAAATGCCGTCCGCCCGACAACCGCGTGCCTGCGCCCGACGAGATGGCCGCCTGCCTGCCCTACCTGCGCGAGCAGGTCGCCGAGCTCAAGCCCAAGGTCATCGTCTGCCTCGGCGCCACCGCGGTAAAGGGCCTGCTCAACAACATGACCGGCATCACCAAGCTGCGCGGCCAGTGGCAGAAGTATCAAGGCGTGGACGTGATGCCAACCCTCCACCCCTCGTTCCTGCTGCGCGGCGGCGGCGAGGACCGGGCACGCTGGTGGGAAGTCTGGGAGGATCTGACGGCGGTCCTCAAAAAAGTCGGCCGCGAAGTACCGCCGCAAAAAACCGCGCCGCCCGCATGAACCCAACAAGCGTGCTGTGCTCCACCGCGGAACCGGGCACCACCCGGGCGCCGCGAAGGATGCGCTCGAACGGCTGACTGCGCAGACAAACGTGCGGACAGGTACCGGGCCGGTTTCCCGACGCCTACCCCCGCACTCCACGAAAGGTGCAGAACGATGACAACAGTCCTGGTACCGCTGGCGGACGGCGTCGAGGAGATGGAAGCGACGATCGTGGTCGATATGCTGCGGCGCGCGCAATGGCACGTGCTCGCGGTGGGCCTGAAGGCGGGCACGGTGACGGCGGCACGCGGCACGCGGCTGGTGCCGGATGACGTCTGGGACCGGATTGATCCGAGCCTGTTCGATGTGATCGCGATCCCCGGAGGCGCGCACGGCGTGGAAAACCTGCGCCACGACCCGCGCGTCGTGGCGGCGGTGCGCACGCACGCGCTGAGCGGGAAGTTGACTGCGGCCGTGTGTGCCGGCCCGCTGGTCTTGCAGGACGCCGGCGTGCTCGACGGCCGGCGGGCGACCTGCCACCCGGGCGTCAGCGCCGAGTTCACACGGGCACGGCGCGTGGATGAGGCCGTGGTTGTGGACGGAAATATCGTGACCAGCCAGGGCGCCGGGACAACCTTCGCCTTCGCGCTGACCCTGGTCGCCTTGGTCGAGAACGTGACGAAGGCGGCGGCGCTGGCACAGGCCATCGTACTCGCGCCGGAGGAGCTAAAACACCTCGGTGGGACACCCCCTGAAAAGTAAAAAAACACTTGTGTTTTCAGGGCTGCGATGCAAGCATTGCTTTGCCGTTTGAACGTATTGTGATTGGTCAACAAACAATAAGAGCTGGAGGATATTGATATGGCATTGACGAAGTCTCAAGTGCAGGCCGCGTTGGCCGCCAAGTTGGGTATGTCGAAGAAGCAGGTCGGTCAGTTCTTCGAAGAGCTGTCGAAGCTCGCCTACAAGGAAGCCAAGAACGCTTTCGTCTTGCCGGGTCTCGGCAAGCTGGTGCTCGTGCAGCGCGCGGCGCGGATCGGCCGCAACCCGGCGACGGGCGAGCAGATCCAGATCCCGGCCAAGAAGGTCGTGAAGTTCCGCGTGGCGAAGGCCGCGAAGGATGCGATACTCGCCTCGAAGAAATAATTCTGCCCCGGCAGAACGCGAAAGGAGATGGCGCAAGCCATCTCCTTTCTTTTTTGCCCGGAGCCGGGCCGGAAATGCGGTATAGTGCGGCAATGAACACGCGACACGCTTGGCTGGCCGTCTGCGGGGCCGTGCTCCTGTGGGCCGCGCCCTGTACTGCGGAAGACACGAACGAAGTCAGGGCGCTGAAGACCTACCCGCTCGATCCCAACAACGAAGCGATCCTACAGACCGTCCGCGCCCTAGTGGGGCAGGATGGCGTGGTTGCCCCCGACCGGGCGAACTCGCGCCTGCTGGTGATCACCACGGCGGCGCGACACGCCCAAATCAAGGCGGCGGTGCCGAACCTGGCCGTCGTGCCGCGCAACGTGCAGGTGACGGTGCGCTTCCAGCAGGCGGGCCGCCAACAGCAACGCGGCCTGTCGGTCGGCGGGCGCGGCACCATCCTGGAAACGGATCCGCGGCACCGGGGCACCGCGCGGGTCCGCGTCAACGCCGTCAACAACACCCTCACCACCAGCGGCGATACGACACAACTGCTGACGGTTTCCAGCGGGCATACCGCGACCCTGTTTGTCGGCACGGAAGTACCCCATCTGGGTTACCTGATGGACTATCTCATGGGCCAGCGCGTGCTGACCGAGCGCATCGCCTGGGAGCGCGTCGGCGCGCAACTGGTGGTGCAGCCCACGATCATCGGCGACGGCCCGAGCATCAGCATCCGGCTATACCCGCAGTTGAGCGGCACGGTCGGCGGCAAGCCGTTTACGAAGCAGTTGATCGAACTGGCTACGGAGGTCGAGGTGGCCGACGGGCGCACGCTCCAGATCGGTGGTCTGGGCCAGCACGCAGCCTTCTACAACCGGTTTCTCGTCGGGGTGCAGCAGGATGGCACGACGCAGTCGCTGGGCATCAGCCTGACGCCGCACATCCTGCCCGTCGTCGGCCCGCGGTAGCCCCCTTCAGGTCGTGTACACAGACTGCGAATTGATTGCTTATCCGATCATATGCATATGTGTGCATATATACACATTTAGCACCCCACTTTTCCCTGTGGGGTACATGGCGTGAATAAAACGCTGCCGGGATCCGCGCCTGACAACTCAGGCCTTTTCCAGCATGGCACGGGCGTGGGCCAGCGTGAGGTTGGTCAGGTCGCGGCCGCCGAGCATCCGCGCCAGTTCGTTCACGCGGCCGCGCTCGTCGAGCAGCTTGACCTCCGTGAACGTCCGCCCCTCCCGCACGCTCTTGGTCACGGCGAGGTGCGTCGTGCCGTGCGCGGCCACCTGCGGCAGGTGCGTGATGCAGATCACCTGGTGGCTCTTGGCCACCTCGGCAAGTTTCTTGCCGACGGCGTTGCCGGTCTCGCCGCCGATGTTCGCGTCGATCTCGTCGAAGATCAGCACCGGGATCCGGTCATGCTTGGCGAGCACGCATTTGGTGGCGAGCATGACGCGCGCGATCTCGCCGCTGGAGGCGATGGCGCGCAGCGGGTGCATCGGCTCGCCGATGTTCGGGGCAAAGCCGAAGTCGATGACATCCATGCCGGTCGGCTGCGGCTCGACGGGCTGCACCTCGACCGCAAAATGTCCGCCGACAAAGCCGAGCGCGCGCAATTCCTTGGTGACGGCCTCGGCGAGCAGGGTGCTGGCGCCGCTGCGCTCCGTGCGCAGTTCCACGCCGCGCGCGCGGACGGCGGCCAGCGCCACGGCGCTTTCCTGGCGCAGCCGAGCGAGTTGCTCGTCGCGGGTCTGGAGGCTGCGCAGCTTGTCCTTGGTGCGGGCGAGCAGGGCGAGCACCTCGGCGGCGGTCGGCGCATATTTCTTCCGCAGCCGCTGGTAGACGGCCAGCCGCTCGTCGAGCCAGTCGAGGCGGGCCGGGTCGGCCTCGGTCTTGTCGGCGAGGTTGTGCAGGCCCCCGTTGATCTCCTGCAGCTGGCTGTTGATGCCGCGCAGCTGCTCCAGCCACTCGGCTGCCTCGGGCGCCAGGCGCGCGAGCTCCTCAACCGCCTTCAGGGCGGCAACGATGCCGTTGAACGCGGCCGTGTCGTCCTCGGCGAGCGCGTTGGTGGCGCCGCTGCAGAGCTCCTGCACGCGCTGCGCCTGGCCGAGCAGCCGCTGCTCGCGCACGACCCGCTCCTCCTCGCCCTCCTCGGGCGCGCCCGCCTCGATATCCTTGATGACGTACTCGAGCCGGTCGATCTCGGCGGTGGGGTCGGCGGTCTCCGCCAGCAGCTGCGCGATGCGGTCCTCGAGGCCGCGCCAGAGCGCGTAGGCGGCCTCGTAGGTTTCGCGCACGCCCCAGACGTGGCCGAAGGCGTCGAGCAGGTCGAGCTGGAATGCCGGGTTGAGCAGCGACTGGTGGTCGTAGGGGCCGTGCATGTCCACGAGCAGTTCGCCGAGCTGCTTGAGCAGCTGCAGCGTGGCGGGCTGGTCGTTGACGACGATCTGGTTGGCGCCCTCCGCCTTGAGAATGCGCCGGATGATGAGCTGGCCGCCGTCGCACGGCTCGAGGCCGGACTCGGTCAGCAGGGTGTTCACGGCGTCGGGTTCGGCCAGCTGGAAGATGGCCTCGGCGCCGCAGGCGTCGGCGCCCGCGCGGATCAGGCGCTTCTCGGCGCGCTCGCCGAGCACGAGGCTCAAGGCCCCGATGAGAATGCTCTTGCCGGTCCCGGTCTCGCCGGTGATGACGTTGAGGCCCGCGCCGAACTCGGCGTTCACGCGCTCCACCAGGGCCAAATTTTTTACGCGCAGCGATGTCAGCATGACGGTTAAATTCCTCGCGCGTTACTAGCAGGTTTGACGGGTGCCGACAAGTCCGGCGCGCTCACTCGATCAGGATCGCCAGCGTGGCGGACTCGGTTTTCTTCTTCGCGGAGGTCGGCACCTTGAACTGAGCCTCGAAGCCGGCGTAAGGATAACGGTGGCCGCGCGGGCTTTCGAGCGAGAAGTCGCCCGCACCCGAACCCTGCTCGTGAGCCACGAACTTGCGCGCTCCCCAGGGCCCGAACACCTCCAGGGACTGCGCCTCCTTCTTGAACTTGGCCAGGTCCCAATAGGCGTAGCTCTTGAAATTTTTTTCCTTGTCGGCCTTCTCGCGCGTCTTGATGTACCAGCCCTCGACGGCCTTCTTGCGATCGGCCATCTCGATGTTCGGGGTGAAGGAATGCGTCGCCGCGAAACCGATCTCGAACACGATCGGCGTCGCGCCCTCGGCCGCCGGCGCATTGCGCATCCAGCACGAGAGGCTCAGGGTGCTGCCCGCAAATTTGTACTTCACGCCGAACAGCCCGTCATTGTTCAGCTTGCCGTTGATCTCGAACTCGGCCGCCTGCGCCTTCGGCGCCGGCGGATCCAGGAACTCGACGATCTTCGGCGGCGACTTGGGCTGGTTTTTCGAACCCGGCACGACGAACAGCGGCGCGCTCAGCGTGATCGGCTTGCCCACCCGAGCGCCCTTCTCCTTGGGATAAAACGTCGCCCGCAGATGGCGGTCGAGCACGAAATCAAAACCGGACTGCGTATAGAAAGCGTAGGCATTGGTCGCCGGCGTGTCCGTCAGTTCCGGCAGCGCGGGGCCCTCGTCCTTCGGCTTGGGCGGAGTCTTCGGCTTGGCCTTGGCCTTGGCCTTGGCAGGCGCCTTCGGTTTCGCCGGCGGCTTGGGCTGCTCCTGCCCCTCCGCCCCCAGCGCGGCCGCGCCAAGCGAAACACAGAGCCAGATGATCAGGTACATGCGCATAGGCGACGTTGTGCCGTTTCCACCCTGAATAATCAAGCCTCCGCGCGCGCGGCTTTCCAGGGTCTGGAGGTTGGAACCGCGGGCGTTTCCAAGCCTTGGGAAAAACGGCGGGCGGGTTTCCAAGGTTTGGAAAGCCGGCGCTCATTTGCTATACACGCCGCATGGATCCGACGCCACATCACGGTCAGGCGGTGTCGCTGCGCTGGCTGGCGCTCTTCGGCGGCCTCGCGCTGCTGGCGCTGGCGCTGCGCCTGCCACAGCTGGCCGAGCGCCCGATGCACACCGACGAGACGGTCAACGCCTACCTCGTCGGGCAGCAGCTCGAGGGCGGTGCCTACCACTACGACCCGCAGGACCGCCATGGCCCGGCGCTCAACGCCTTGGCCGTGCCCGTGGCGCGGCTGCTGGGCGCGCACTCGTTCGTCACGCTGAACGAAGCCATGCTGCGCATGACGACCGTGCTGATGGGCGCGCTGACGGTCTTTCTGTTCCTGCCGCTGGTGCGCGCGTTCGGCTGGACGGCCGTCGCGGCGGCCCTGCTCTGGGCGATCGCGCCGCTGCCGCTCTACTACAGCCGCTACTTCATCCACGAGACCGGCTTCGTGGCGATGACGCTGGCGGCGCTGACGGGCGGTATCCGCGCCGCGCTGGCGACCTCGCCGGCATGCCGGCTCGGCTGGTCGCTGTTCGGCGGCGTCGCGCTCGGCGTGCTGCTGGCGTTCAAGGAGACCGCGGTCCTGAACCTGGCCGCGCTCGGCCTCGCCGCACTCGTGGCCACGTGGCCTGTCCTACGCACGCAGTGGCGGCCGCTGCTGGCCTGCGCGCTCGGCGGCGCGGCGGTCGCCGCCCTTGTGACGCTGGTGTTCTATTCGTGGGGTTTCACGGACTGGAACGGCCCGGTCGATTTCGTGAAGTCGTTCGTGCGCTTCACGGCGCGCGCCGGCGGCGAAGGCCACGAGAAACCCTGGTGGTACTACCTCGCGCTGCTCGGCGGCGGCAAATCCGGCGCCGTCTGGCTGGCGCTGACGCTCGTCGGTGGCTGGCAGTTGTGGCGCCACGGCGGCTGGCGCGGACACGTCCTCATCGTCTACACGGTCGCGGTCTTCGGCATCTACAGCGCAATCCCCTACAAGCAGCCTTGGCTGGCGCTCGGCCTCTGGCTGCCGCAGGCGCTGCTCGTCGGCTGGCTCGCGGCAGACCTGCTCGCGCACCGCCGCTTCGTCTGGCTGGGGCTGGCGGCCGCCGTGTTGCTCGCACTGCTGGCGAGGGACGTGCGGATGCGCGTTTTCCGTGACAGCTACGGCGAGCGCAATCCCTACGCCTATGCGCACACGAGTCCCGATGTGTTGCACCTGGCCGCGCGCGTCGAGGCGCTCGCGCAAACAGCGCACACCTCGAATGCCGTGATCGCCGTCGTAATGAAAGATCCGTGGCCGCTGCCGTGGTACCTGCGCGCGCGCCACGTCGGCTTCTGGCAGGAGGATCAAGATCCCGGTCCCGCCGACTTCTACATCACCAACGCCGAATCCCCCCCGCAGCTGCAGCCGCGCGTGCAGGGCCGCTTGCCCGAGATTTTCGGCGTCCGCCCGAACGAGCTGCTCCTGCTTTGGCCCAAGAATAATTTATGATTTCAGATTGCCGATTTATGATTTGAGGAAAATGATTCATTCACAAACAGCCCAAAAGCTTCAATTTTCGAAATATTTTCGCCTCCCGCTGTGACAACTTACAACTGACAACTGACACCTGAGCAGTGACCCATGACAACTCCCGTAATCCACACCTTCAAGCACCACGCGATGGCGACGGAATTCCAGGTGCGCATCGCTGACGAGGAGGCCACCTACGCCGGGCAGGCGGCACAGGAGCTGTTCACGCTGGTGGACCGCCTGAACGACCTGCTCAGCCGCTTCCGCGACCACAGCGAGATCAGTCAGATCGCCGCGCTCGAGCCGGGCCAGGCGCTGCCGCTGAATCCGATGACGTACGACTGCCTGCGCCTCGCGCAAGAAGTTGAAGAGCGTACGTGCGGTGCTTTCGCCATCACTGCGACCGCGAAGCGCGCGCCGGAGGCACCGCGGCCGGGCTGGCGACTGGAGCAGGAAAATTCGCTGATCTACTGCGAGGAGGGCCGGCTGGAATTCGATCTCGGCGCCATCGGCAAGGGGTTCGCGCTCGACCGCATGGCCGAGGAACTCGCCGTTTGGGAATTCGGCGCGTTTCTGCTGATCGCCGGCGGCAGCAGCGTGCTCGCCGGCGCCGCGCCCGCGGGCACCTCCGGCTGGGACGCGGGCCTTGGCCTGCCCGGTGGCGGCACACGTCGCTTCGCCCTGACACACGGCTCGCTCGGCGGCTCCGGCATCTTCGAACAGGGCCGCCACATCATGGATCCGCGCACCGGACAACCCGCGCAGGGCCGCGACCGCGCGTGGGCCTTCGCCCAGCACGCCGCGCTCTCCGACGCGTTCTCCACCGCCGCCATGGTGCTGAACGATGATGAACTCCACGCGATGCTGTCCGGCTATGCCGAGGCTTGTGTCGTCCTGGGCGACGGTGGCACCTGGCGCACCTACGGCGACTACCCGCTCCCGCCGGAAATCCCAGCACCCAAGTGAACACCATGGAACCGGCCTCCATCCAGCGGGAAAACGCGCAACTGCGCGAAACGTGGGAACAGTATTCCGCCGAGCATCTCGACACCTATCTCGTCGCCGGCGTGGAAGACCCGCGGATCAACATCCAGAGCATCCTGACGCGCGCCTTCCTGGCCGATGCGCTGTTCCCGGAGCGCTTCACGGCGCTGATCCACGAAGAGCTGCGCTTCGGCACGGTACTGCTGTGGCTGCGGGAGCAGTTCGAGGCCAACGCAAACCGCGACGAGCTGCGCGAGGCCATCTGCTTCACCCGGGCGCCGCACATTCCTCCATTCGTCGCCGAGGCGGCGCGCTGGCTCGAAGCTGACACTTGTCCCCTGCCCCATTACATCGAGTTGGCGCTTGATCCGCCGCCCGCCGACGCGCCCGAGCAACTGCTGCCGGGGCGCGCGCTGGACGTGTTCGGCCCCGTCTGGCGCAGGGAGCTGGCCGGCCTGACCGCGCCGCGCCTGCGCGTGTTCGAGGCCGCGTGCGGTTCGGCCAACGACTACCGGACCATCCACGCGCACGGCCTCGCGCCCTTCCTGGACTACACCGGCCTGGACATCAGCGAGAAGAACATCGCCAACGCGCTCGCGCGCTTCCCCGACGCAGCGTTCCGCGCCGGCAGCATCCTCGCTACCGGCTTGCCGGACGCCGCCTTCGACTGCGTCTTCGCACACGACCTGCTGGAGCACCTCTCCGCAGCCGGCGGTGCGATCGCGCTGGGGGAGATGGTCCGGCTCGCCCGCCGCGAGGTCTGGCTGCACCTGTTCAACACCAGGCCCGACGGCGCGCATGACATCATTCCGAAAGAGCAATACCACTGGAACCGCCTCTCGCTCGCCGCGCTGCGCGAGGCCGGCGTCGCGCTGGGCTGCGCGGTGGACAACATCGAGATCGCCCCGCTGCTCCGGCATAAATTCGGCCTGTGCGACTATTACAACCCGCACGCCGCCACGCTCATCTTGAAGAAAAACGCCTGATTCCGACCTGCTGCGGCGCGTCATCGCACAGTTGTACAACTGTGCGAGGACTGGGACGACACCGGTTCAACCGCCGGCACGCGTGCCGGCGGACACCGGCCAGCGTACCGGATTCCCGCTCATCTGGAAGCCCCTCAGCCATCGCGAGCCCCACCTCCAACCCGGAACTCCAAATATTTTCTGAAATATTCCTGTAACCGACCAGCACGACGGCGCGACTGAAAGGGTGGAACGAGGGCCGGGATTGGCGGAAACAGACGAAAATGATATGTGTGATGCCCGATGCAGCCCGACGCTCCAGAGTTAACCGATGCGGAAGTGATCGCCCAAGTGAGGGCCGGCGACGTGAACGCCTATGAACCATTGATCACGCGCCACCGCGAGCAGGTGCTCGCCATCGTGGCACGGCATGTGCCGGGAGCCCAGGTGGCTGAGACGGCACACGAGGCCTTCGTGCGCGCCTTCCTGTCGCTGGCCACCTACCGCGCGGAAAAACCCTTTGCCCACTGGCTGGCGCGCATCGCCGTGCGCACCTGTTACGATTTTTGGCGGCAGCAGAAACGGCGGCCGGAGACGCCCGCCAGCGTCCTGGACGACGACAACCAGGAGTGGCTTGAGCGGGCGGCGCAGGGCCTCGCCCGGGAAAAGTTCACCCACGAGACGGCGCAGCGCGAAGCCGGCGAGGTGCTCGACTGGGCCCTGGCGCAGGTCAGCGCCTCCGACCGGATGGTGCTGACCATGCTGCACCGCGACGGCCACAGCGTCGCGGACATCGCCGGGTTGCTCGGCTGGACGCAGACGCGCGTCAAGGTGACGGCCTTCCGGGCCCGGCGCAAGCTGCGCGGAATTTTGGCAGGACAGATGAAGGACACGAGGTGAGATCATGAACGAGCTCAAAACCAAATTGGATCGTCTGGAGCAGGCGCTCTGGCAGGTGCCGCCGGCGGCCCCGCCCCCGGCGCCGGTGCCGCCGGTCGAGGTCTGGCAGGCGAACGTCATGCGTGCTGTGCGCTTGGCGGCGCCGGAAGCGGAACCGCTGTTCGACCTGCCGTGGCTCGCGCTGCGGCGGGCCGCCATTGCCGCGGTCGTGCTGGCCGCGGGCGGCTGGCTCGCGGCGGCGATCTGGGCGCCGGTACACGACCATGATCTCGCCCAGGCCGCCTGGGCGCAAAGCGTGTCGGAAACCTGGAACATGGAGTGAGCATGACCCCCAGAAAACGCATCTGGTTTCTATTCGCGATGACGCTGCTCGCCGGCATGATGGCCGGGGCCGCGCTCATGCAGGTCTATTTCCAGACCCGGCTCAAGGGCCTCATGCGCGGCGAGCATGAGCGCTATCATGAATATTTCCTGCGGCGGCTGGCTGCCGAGCTGACCTTGAGCCCCGAACAATACGCGCAGACCAAGGCGCTCATTCTCGCAAACCAGGAACAGTTGCTGCGCATCCGCCAACGCACTCAACCGGAAGTGGAGCAACTCGCCGCCCAGGCCAACGAGAAAATCATCCAGAGCCTGACGCCGGAGCAGGCGCCGCGCTTCAAGGAGTTCATCGCCCGTTTTCCGCAGCCGGGCATCCGCAGCCTCACCGCGGCAACACCACCTAAGCCGGCTGAGAACAAATAGAGCGTTGCTGAAAAAGGCGCCGCTTGTTCAACGGTTGTGCGGCGTAGCGCAAGCTACCGAGCACCGTCGGTCCCCCCTCATGAAGAGAAGCGGCCGGAGGTCGCTTCCGCGAGGCGCGAAGCCGCGCACGTGTCCCGTGCGCGGTTCCGGGCTGCCGCCATTGACACGCTGTCCACACAGGCACGCACCACCCTTGGCTGCGCTGCCCACACGATTCATGGCCGCAAGATGCGGTTCGTGAAGGTGCGCCGCCCAAGACGTCACTCCACTTCTGGTCGGGCTTTAACCGATAGGCAGCCCCACCCTTGCAGATAAGAATCGTCGGCAGCGTCAATACGAATCGCCATAAACAGAACCTTGCGCAGGGTTTGCGCAGTTGCGCGGCAGACGAATCCGGAGCCAAGGAACTAAACCTGGCGATCAGGTCTTCCACACCGTTAAGAAAAGCGCCCGCACGCTTTCCCAGCCTTGGCAAACGGGAGCAATTGTTTAGAATGCTACGGTGATGAACCGACATGCAGATGGGTGCGACGTGCGTTGGGCGACGGAAAGGGACACATGAACCCGCAGCTGGAATTTTTCCGGGGCCGGCAGGTGCTGATCACGGGCGGGCTGGGCTTCATCGGCTCCACGCTCGCACACCGCTTGTTGGAACTGGGAGCGCGCGTCACGCTGGTGGACAGCCTGATCCCGCAGTACGGAGGCAACCTCTTCAACATCGCCGACATCCGCGAGCGGGTGCAGGTGAACATCTCCGACGTGCGCGATCCCTATGCCCTGCGCCACCTGGTGGGCGGGCAGGACGTGCTCTTCAACCTCGCGGGCCAGACGAGCCATCTGGACTCGATGAAGGACCCGCAACCGGACCTGGAGATCAATTGTAACGCCCAGCTCTCTATCCTGGAAACCTGCCGGCATGTGAACCCGACCATCCGGATCGTCTTCGCGAGCACTCGGCAGATCTACGGCCGGCCTGATTACCTCCCGGTGGACGAACAGCACCCGATCCGCCCGGTGGATGTCAACGGCATCAACAAGACGGCTGGCGAGTGGTATCACCTGCTCTACAACACCACCTACGGCATCCCCTGCTGCGTGCTGCGCCTGACCAACACCTACGGGCCGCGCATGCGCGTGAAGGACGCGCGCCAGACCTTCCTCGGCATCTGGCTGCGGCGGATCCTCGAAGGGCAGCCCATCGAAGTGTTTGGCGATGGCTCACAGCGCCGCGATTTCAACTACGTGGACGACGTCGTCGCGGCCCTGCTGCTGGCGGCGACCTCCGACCGGGCCATCGGCCAGGTTTACAACCTGGGCGGCAGCGAGGTCGTGTCGCTCAAGGAGCTGGCGGCGCTGCTGGTGGAGGCGAGCGGCAGCGGGCGCTTCGAGCTGGTGCCATTCGCCGCGGACCTGAAGAAGATTGACGTGGGCGACTACTATGGCGACTACCGCAAAATTACGGCGGAGCTAGGCTGGCAGCCGCAGGTGGCGTTGCGGGAAGGCTTGCAGCGCAGCCTCGCTTTCTACCGCCAGCATCACGCGCAGTATTGGGACTGAGGGAACACCCCACATGACGGCCGCAATTCCACAAACCGATCCCCACGCCGCCTACCTGTCCTGCCAGCCTGAACTGGATGCCGCCATCCATCGCGTGCTGGAACGCGGGCGGTATATTCTCGGCGAAGAGGTGCAGGCGTTCGAGGCGGAGTTCGCCGCCTACCTGGGCGCGCAGCACGCCATCGGCGTCGCCTCGGGCACCGACGCGCTGCACCTGGCGCTGCGCGCCTGCGGTGTCGGCGCGGACGACGAGGTCATCACGGTGGCGCATACCGCCGTGGCCACGGTGGCGGCGATCGCACAGGCCGGCGCCACCCCTGTGCTGGTGGATGTGGATCCGCACACCTTCACGCTCGCGCCGGCGGCGCTCGCCGGCGCACTGACGCCGCGCACGCGGGCCATCGTGCCCGTCCACCTCTACGGCCAGCCCGCCGACATGACCGCCCTCCTCGCCTTCGCCCGCGCGCACCACCTGCTGGTCATCGAGGACTGTGCCCAGGCGCACGGCGCCGCGTGCCGGCCCGCTGCGGCCGCTGCCTGGCAGAAGGTCGGCACGCTCGGCGACGCCGCGGCCTTCAGTTTCTATCCGACCAAAAATCTCGGCGCGTTCGGCGACGGCGGCTGCGTGGTGACCAACCAGACGGCGGTGGCGGAGCAGGTGCGGCTCCTGCGCGAGTACGGCTGGCGCGAGCGCTATGTGAGCAGTGTCCCCGGCTGGAACAGCCGCCTCGACGAAATCCAGGCCGCCGTGCTGCGCGTGCAGCTGCGCTCGCTCGACCGCGGGAACGACGCGCGGCGGACCTTGGCCACACTCTATGACCGCGCGCTGGCCGGCGCAGCCATCATCACTCCCCTCCAGTTGCCCGACCGGCACCACGTGTTCCATCAATATGTGGTGCGGCTCAAGGCACGCGACCGCGTCCGCGCCGCACTCGCCCAAGCGGGCGTCGGCACGGGCATTCATTACCCGGTGCCCGTCCATCGGCAGCCGGCCTACCGCACGCTCGGCCAAAACGCTCACCTCTCCGTAACGGAAGAAATCAGCTTTGAAATCCTGAGCCTGCCGATGTATCCGCAACTGGGCAGCGCCGCCGCCGGACGCGTGGCGCAAGCGTTGCGGCAGGCGGTGGTGGATTCGGGTTAGAGCCGGTGACTCCTATAGCTGTTTCAGTCACCATGTAGATGTGGCTGCCCGCCGCGCCCAAGCGATGCAGGGGCCGGCCGCATCCAAAAAGCGACCGGAGGCCGCTGCTACGAAACACGCCGGCAAGTGCAACGCTGCGCCTGTACCCCATACGCCACATGAATGCTGGGCCGACTCCAGCTCTTCGTCAGGTGTCGAACACCTGCTAAACAGCCAGGGTGCGCCCAGGCGTGGGTGGCCCTGGACGGGCGTCCGGCTGGAGACGGCCAACGGGCAAGTTGGACGACACCCGTTTCCTGCCGACGGCAAAAAGGGAAGTACCGAAGGGTATCCGCCCGCCGGCCAACAGCCACCGGTTCTCCAGCCGGATCAACCGGGTGAGCCAAGGGCTGCTCCCGCCCGAACTCCAGCGGCTGAATTCGGAAGGACTCGCCGCCCCGGGGGTTGACCGCTGGCGAGAAAGGCGACGCCGGCACAAAGCAGGCACGAAGCCCAGCGGCAGGCGGTAGGAAATGAATTCGATCTCCATCCCGGTGGCCCGCAACAGGCGGGCCAGTTCCTGGCGGCGATAGCGCCGCCGGGTATGGACCGACTCATCATGGGCGCCGCGCAAACATTCGAAAGCGGCCACATGCACCATCAGCAGGCCGCCACCTTTCAAGGCCCGCTGCAGGTTCAGCAAGGTGGTGGCGGCATCGACCACCGCGCGGTGATAAAGGACGTCCATACAGGTGATCAAGTCGTAGGCTTCCACCCCCAGTTCATCGGTGACCAGGTTGCGCTGAAGGACGCGCGGAATCCCGCGGCTGGCGGTCGCAGCGACCGCCAGCGGATGCAGGTCACAGCCGGTGACAGGGCCGAAGGGCTGCATGAGCTGGCAGAGCCGCCCGGTGCCGCAGCCGGCATCCAAAATATCGAGCGGATGCGGCACGCGCGCCGCCTCGCGTCGGATCCAGCGGAGGGCGAGATCATGCAGTCCGGCGTACCACCAGTGATACTCTTCGGCTTCACGCATCCGTTGATATTCGATCGTTTCCATCTGTCAGGCACCGGCAGGCAGACCTCAGGGCAAACGGCCGCCCGCTTGCTGGACCAGCTGGGCGATGTGGATGGCGAGCTGGCGCTCAGGGGGCTCCAGCGGCTGCAGTTCGTCCGCCTTCCGCATGTGCTCCAGCGCCTGGTCAAACCGTTGCAGCTTGTAGCAGACCGAAACCATGGCGAGGTGCGCCGGTCGGTGGGAGGGGCGGAGGCTGAGGGCGGTTTTGAACGCGACCTCGCCTTGCTGCAGGTCACCCAGGCAGGCGTAAGCCTTTCCCAGTTCGAACTGCAACGCGTAATCATTGGGCGCCAGCCGGGCTCCGACCCGCAAGGCTTCGAGGGCCTCGCGATGCCGGCCCAGCGCATTTTCCACGCAGCCCAGATTCCGGTAGGCCACGGCCTGGGTGGGCTGCAGTTGGATCGCTTTGCGAGTGCAGGTTGCAGCTTCCTGTAGACGCCCCTTTTCAAAATAGGCTGGGCCCAGATTGAACCAGGGCCGGAATTTCTGCGGGCTCTTGCTGGCGGTGTCCTTCCAGATGTCAATTTCCGAGTGCCACACCTGATGCCGCAGGTTGGTCGCCGTGGCCAGCGCCAGGATCCCGGCCCCCATCAGCGCAAGAAGCGCATAGCGGCAGAGACTTTGCTGGCAGTACGCGGTCCGTAACAGATCCGCCCCGCAGGCCAGCGCGCACAAGATGCCCACGGACGGCAGGTAGGAGCGATGTTCACACATCAGGTCGGGCAGCGGCACGATGCTGGAGTCGATCGCCACGGTCACGAAAAACCAGAGCACGCCGCAACACAGCAGCGCATGGCGCACATCGTGACCCCACCGGCGATACCAGCAGGCGGCGCCGCCGAGCAGGGCGGCGATCAGCAGGGCCGACCCGAGGGCGGGGCCGTGCAGCAGCGAGGTGGTGAGCGGGAAGTCCCAGTCCAGATTGAGCCCTCGCGGAAGGAGAATCAGCCGCAGGTAGGTCAGGACGACGCTCAGTTGCGTCAAGGCGTAGTAATACGATTCATGGCCCGCGCCCTTGGTGATGTTGAGGGTGGCAGAGAGACTCGCATGGCCGGCGTTTTGGGCGGTCGCGATCAGAAAGATCAGGATCGGGATGAGCGGGAGGCTGAGGCCATAGGGCAGGATCCGACGGAAGGCGGTTTTAAACGGCGTGCCCATGACCAGCCAATCGAGGCACAGCAGCATCACGGGGGCCGTGAACAGAAATTCCTTGGTGAACATCCCAACGACAAGGCTGGCGACCGAGAAGATACGCCAGCGGCGCGCCACCCGCCGGTCTGCGGCGTTGTTGGCCCGCAAGAACGTCAGGACCGTGAGGAGATAGAACAGCGTGGCCAACGAGGTGAAGCGCTGCACGACATAGGTGACCGATTCGATCTGCAGCGGGTGCACCAGGAACAGGAGCGCAGCGGAGAGGCCGATGAAGTCTGCCGAGCGGGCTGGCAGCGCGCCGTTCTTCCGGGATGTGCGGAGCAGCCGCGACACCAGCCCGAACAGCAGGAGCGCATTTGCGCAGTGGATCGCAATGTTTACCGCCCGGAACCCGCGTGGCTGCATGCCGTCCAGCAGGTAGTTGAGATAGAAGGTGAAATAGGTGACGGGCCGCAAGATCAGATTGGTGGAGAGATCGGGGTCGAGGCCCAAGTTTTTCGAGTAGTTGGCGAAGGCCGCAAAATCGCCTCTCCAGACAAAGCTGCGCCAGTCTTTCATCAGCGGGTTGTCCACCAGGTAAATGTAGTCATCGAAGACGAAGGGGAAGAGCAGGGTGTGACCGTAGAGCAACAGGCCGAACGCGAGGATGAGGAGCATGGCGCACGCCTGGAAGCGGGCGCTGCCGGGCAGGCTCCGCCCAGGCGGCGGGGCTACGTTGGAGACGGATGCGACGGGGTGCATCGGGTCACGTGCGATGGCGGGTGATGCTGCGGATGATGAACTGCGGATCGCGGTTGAGGTGCATGTAGATGCGCCCCACATATTCGCCGACGATGCCGACCGCGACCAGGGTGATGCCGCGGAAGAACCAGTTGGTGGCGCTCAAGCGCTCGAGGCTGTCGGGGTCCTGCAACCCGGGCACCAGCAGGGCGATGAGGGTGTAGAGCCCGAAACAGGTGCCCAGCAGCAGCATGATGACGCCCAGGGCGCCCAGCAGACGCAGGGGAAAGAGCGAGAAGGACACAATCATATTGCCCCAGAGCGCGACCAGTTTGCGCAAGGTGTACCCCGACTTGCCATCGTGGCGCGGTTCGTGCCGGGTGCTGACCACGCCGATTTTCCGGGTGGTCCGCAGGATGATGGCGTCGATATAAGGATCGGGCCCTGTATAGCGCACGATCTCCTGCATGAGGAAGCGCGAGATGATCTTGAAACTCGAGAGGTACAACTCCGCCGGCTTGCCCAGCGCGCGGGTCGCCATCCAGTTGTGCAGCCGGCTGCCCAGGTTCCGGTACGTCGCATGCCGCTTGGCTTCGTAGCGGACATAAACCACGTCATGCCCCAGGGCGACCTCAGCGACCAGCTTGCGCACCTCGGAGGGCGGATTCTGGAAGTCATCATCCATGATCACACAGTAATCGCCGTCGGCGCAGTTCAGGCCGGCCATGACGGCATTGTGCTCGCCAAAATTGCGCGACAATACGATGCAGTCCACCCGCTCCGGATACCGCTCATGGAGCTGCCGGCAGACCTCGGCCGAGCGATCGCTGCTGTTGTCGTCCACCAGCACCAGTTGCAGTTGATACGAGGGGCTGAGTTCCTGCAACAGTTGCTCGCACAGCCGGCCAACGGTCGCTTCGGAATTATAGACCGGGATCACAATGGACAGCCGCAGGTTGCCCTTAGGCTGTCCCTGCGGGGCCGCTGTGGCGCGTCCGGCGGGCGGCGCGGCGACGTCCGCCGCCGTGTGCTGTCCACGGCGCTCCTCGAGCCATTCCCGGGTCTCCGCGTTGGCCACCTGGGCCATGCGGCCGCTGAGATAGGCCCGGCCGGCACATACGGTCCGGACCGCCTCGATAATCTTCTCGGTGGCTTCCTGCTTCATGATGAAGCCATCGGCGCCCGCGCGCAGCGCCCGCTCCGCATAGAACAGCTCCTCGTGCATGGAGAGCACCAGGACGGGCATCTGCGGGAGGTGTTGCCGGAGCGTCGCGATGAGCCCCGTCGCATCCTTGTCTTTGAGCGACCAATCCACCACCGCGATATCGGGCTGCAAGCCCTGCACCAACTGCACCACCTGACCTTCGCCATCCGTTTCGCCACAGACCGCGAGATCCGGCTCCTGGTTGATGATGTTGGTGAGGCCCATGCGGACCAGCGGATGGTCGTCTACCAGGAACACTTTTTTCCGCGGCCTTTCCGCCACAGCCGGCTCAAGCGTCGTCATGGTGTCCCCGCCAGGTCATGGATTTATGGCCCTTCATAGCCCCTGTTCTTTACCCGTTCCGGCCAAGCTCAAGACCCCTGCCGCGCGCAAGGGTGAATGGCGCCGGTCAGTTCGGCAACGGTCGGGAGCATAGGCGCCGCCGGGGCGTTGCGCCATCGGCCACAACCCGCGCCGTGACTCGGGGATTTCCCCGAGGCCCAGTCGGCTCAAAGGCCCCATGCGGAGGCCGCGGCCGGGCGCTCCCCGGCTTGGAGAAAAGGAGGTCATCGCCGGCGTGGGCGACGTGTGAAGACGATAAACTAGGGCCGGACCTGCGGGACTCAGCTGGTGCCGTGTTCGTGGGTCCAACGGATGGCGAACTGGAGCAACTCGCCACTGGAACCCAGCTTGAGCTTCAGCTTGAGGTTGGCCCGGTGGGTCTCGACCGTCTTGACGCTGATATGGAGCCGGCCGGCGATCTGTTGCGAGCCGTAGCCTTGGCCGAGGAGCAGCAACACATCGAGTTCGCGGTCGCTCAGGGCCGCCACCGGCGAAGGCGTGGCGGCGCGCGCCCGCCCGCTGACCTTGTCCAGAATGCCGGCCACAATCTTGTCGCTGACGAAGACGCCGCCGCCGAGGATGTGGCGGATGGCATCGAGCACCTTGTGCGAGGCCTCGCGTTTCATGATGTAGCCGCGGGCACCGGCCCGCAACGCGCGCTCGGCATAGAGCGACTCGTCGTGCATCGAAAGCACCAGGATCAGCAGCTCGGGCGCGCGCGCCTTGAAGTCCTTGATCAGTTCCAGCCCGCTCTGGTCCTTGAGCGAGATGTCCACCACCGCCAGATCGGGCCGCGCGGTGTCCAAGATCGCCAGCGCGCCGGCGCAATCCTCCGCCTCGCCGCAGACCAGCAGGTCAGACTGCTCGTTGACGAGTTGCGCGATGCCTTCCCGCAGCAGCGGATGGTCGTCCACCAGCAGGACCCGCTTCTTTCCGTTGGGCTGCTTGTCGGTCATGATGCCGCCTGCGTCATGACAAACACGTTGCGAGGCAGAACGCAGCACACGACCGTCCCGCCCTCCGTGCCGTGGCGGACCACGAGCGTGGCTCCGAGCGTGTGGGCGCGATAATTCATGATCTCGAGGCCCAACCCCTTCTTTGGGAGCCGGGCCGGCAAACCACAGCCATCGTCGGTGACGGTCAGAGTGACGGTTGGCTCATCGGACTCCAGCCGGATGGTGATGGCGGCCGGGTGGGCGTGCCGGATGGCATTCTGGACCGCTTCCTGGGCGATCCGATAGAGATGCGTCGCCGCCATCTGGTCAGGGATCAATACCGGTTCAGGACATTCAAACCGGCACGCCAGTTCGTCTGACAGATGCACCCCGTTGACCAGTTCCTGCAAGGCCACCATCAGGCCGGACGGCTCATTGGCCACGGGGTACAGGCCGTGCGTCACGCGCCGCGTCTGCTCGATGCCCTCGTTGATCAAGCCGGTGATGCGCACCGCCTCGGACGCCTCGGGGGCGGCACGGGCCGACAGCTTCTGCTGGAGGCTGCGGCATAACAGCGCAATGCCGGTCAGGTGCTGGCACACGCCGTCGTGCAGATCCTGACCGATGCGCCGCTGCTCGCGCTCGCTGATTTCCAGCACCTCCCGCTCCATCCGCTCGCGGTGCGCCACGTCCTCCTTGAGGATCACCGTGCTGAACGCGGCCAGCAGGACGGCGAACAGGCTGCCCAGGCCGATCACCAAGGTCACCCGGCGGGCCAGGATATTCGCGGCCTGATCGCGCTCGGCGAGCAGTTCGTTCTCCATTTTCTGCATCCCGTCCACCACGCGGCGGATTTCGTCCATCATGGCCTTGCCGGCCGCGGTGGGGGCGAGCGCCGCATAGCGGCCTGCAGTTTTTTGGAGTTCCACCGCTCTTTTGAGCCGTGCCAACCGATCATGGGCCAGCCGTTCAAAATCGGCCAGGCGTTGCCGGAGACGCGCATCCATGATCAGCGCGTGCAATTGAACGAAATCCTCATCCACATCGTGGAGGGAATGCTCATATTGCGCGAAATACTGGCTCTCGCCCGTGAGGATGAAGCCGCGGGCCTCGCTTTCCACGCCTGCGAGGTCGCCCATCGTCGCCTCGAGCGTAGTCATGATGCGATGGGTTTGGGTCACAATGGCGGTGGAATGGATAAATTCACGGATGCCGAGATAGGAAACCACGCCGATGAAGATCAAGATCACCAAGCCCATCGAGAAACCGAGGGCGATCTTCCTGCTAAGAGTGACTTCGATTTTCATGCGCGCAGCTTTCCCAGCCTGCCGACGGCTCGCGCATGGCGGGGACAAAAATTAGCCTAGCAACGCCACCTTGGAAAGCAATGCTTTCTTGCGCTTTCTTGTGCGCTAGGACTTTGCTCCTACCGGGCCTCGGGGAAATCCCTGAGCCACGGAGAGGGTTGGTGCCGATGGCACCTTGCCCCGGAAACTTCTACGCTGCTGTCTGTGGCCAAGCTGACCTGAGCCGCAACCTTGCGCGCCGCCGGGCGGCTTTGGCGCTGACTCAAACGGGTGAGGAGCTGAGAGCATGTCGCGCAGGCAAGCCTTCGTGGAGCAGTTCAGGGTCACCAACCCCGCGGGCTTGGATTGGCACCTTTTTCACCTGCATTCAAGGAGCGGCTGCCTATGAAAGCGCAAACGTGCCTGCTGTTGCTACTGGGCGGCCTCGCCACGTGCGACGCCACGGCCCGACTCGGCGAGACGGAAGAACAGAGCCGCCGGCGCTACGGGGAACCACTGCAGCCCGGCGACGATCATTTTCGCGCACAGCCCGTGCTCAAAAGCGCCGTCACCCGGACGTACAGCTATCGGGGCTGGTGGATCCGGCCCGCTTTTGTGGATGGGCGGACCGTCCGGCTCACCTACACCAAGATCGAGGGGCGGGGTCTCAATCCCGCCATTCAGGCGGAAGAGCTCGACACCCTGCTCAAGGATGAAGCCGGCCAGGGAACGTGGCGCAAGCAAACAGTTGCAACTGCGGACGCAGGGCAAGGGCCGGTGGGGTACAGACTGCAAGGCTTAGACTTCATCAACACCAACGGGAACCATGCGCGGCTGGAAGTCGGACATACGGTGGTCACGTTCGAAACGCCTGCGGCCCCGTCCCTCGAACTGCACGCGTTGGCAAAGGAACGGCAGGCCAAGGCCAACAGCCCGCGCCGTGGCAATTAATCTTCACCTGGAAGCACCCCGCTGCTCCCACTCTCGATAAATGCGCGTTTGGCTTCGTCTGCGGCTTCGCCCTGGTGAACGGGTTCGTGTTCACGCTCACCCGGCTGGGTTGGCCGCGCTCCATCTGTGTGTCTGTTTGCCTCTTTGGAGGCTGGGCCGCGGCGCTGGGCGTGAGCCTCGTACTGTTTCTGCGCTGACAGGGTGTGCTGCTGGGCAACCAACAGCATTCCAATTGAAGATTGACGCCGCCGCGGCACCCTGCAGGCAATCTTCGGTTGTTAGTCTCGCAAGGCTCGGTTGCCGACGTGCATAAAGGCCGCTCGTAGAAGCGGCGTCCCGCCGCTTTTCTTGGACGATACACTTCCTCAAATCGGAAATCGTAAATCTTCAATCGTAAATGGAATGGTGGCGGTCCGCCGCTGCCACGGAGCAGGTCAGCGCCGGAGCCCGGCAGCGGCTGCGCCGGGCGCAGCCTGAAATCTATGGATTTCCCGCCGGCTTCGGCTATGATGCGCGGCGTTGAAAATCGTCTACTATTTCTTCCGCGTCCTGAGCTATGCGGCGGGCACGGGCGCCCTGCTCTGTTACATGGGCGGGCCGGCGCTGAGCAAGTGGATGATTTGCCTGGTGGGTGTATCTTTCGCCTGCTTTACGCTCGCGATGCTGATGATGGTCTGGCTGCGGCTGCGCCGACGCCGCGAGGACTGACCGATGCACTGCCCCGCATGCAACCAGGCGATGCTGATCCTCGAATACAAGGGGATCGAGCTGGATCACTGCCAGGGCTGCGGCGGCGTGTGGCTGGATGCCGGCGAACTGGGCCTGCTGCTGCACGGCGTGCCGGAGGCGCCGGAAGGCCTCGCGCTCGCCGGGGCGCGGCCGGGCGCGCGGCGCTGCCCGCGCTGCCCGCGGAAGATGGACGTGGGCCGTTTCCCGGCCTCGACGGTCGAGGTCGATGTCTGTCCCGCGCGCCACGGGCTGTGGCTCGACCGCGGCGAACTGCTCACGCTGGCGGGCGAACGGGCCGGCGGGCCGGCGGCCGATGCGGTCGTCCGGCACCTGCGGGAACTTTTTGGTGAAGAACAAAACCAGACGAAGGAGAAGAAGACATGATGCCGTTATTGATTCTGTTGGGTGTGATCGTGGTGCTGGTGCTGTGGTTCGTCGGTGCCTACAACGGGCTGGTCAACGCCCGCAACCAGGTGAAGAACGCCTGGGCGCAGATCGACGTGCAGCTCAAGCGCCGGCACGACCTGATCCCGAACCTGGTCGAGACCGCCAAGGGCTATGTGGCGCACGAGCGCGGGACGCTGGAGGCGGTGACGCAGGCGCGCGCCGCGGCGATGCAGGCGCAGGGCGCGGGCCAGGCGGCGCAGGCCGAAGGGCTGCTCGGCTCGGCCTTGAGCAAGTTCTTCGCCGTCGCCGAGGCCTATCCCGATCTCAAGGCCAACACGAACTTCCTCGCCATCCAGGAGGAGCTGTCCTCGACGGAGAACAAGATCGGCTTCGCGCGCCAGTTCTATAACGACAGCGTGATGGTCTACAATACCAAGGTCCAGTCCATCCCGACCAACATCGTCGCGGGCGTCGGCCATTTCGAGAAGGCGGAGTTCTTCGAACTGCAGGACGCCACGCAGCGCGAAGTGCCGCAGGTCAAATTCTAAGCACATGGAGCATGGGGCATGGTGGCGGATTGATGTGCAGAGTTTTCAAACGGCTTTGCCCGTCATCCTCCATCCGCCCCTAACCCTCGGCCCTGCCCCATGAACCATCCACCCTTTGCCATGCACCATTTCCTCCTCCCATGTGGGAACTGATCCAATCCAACCGGCGCAAGTCCGCGCTGCTGATCGTCATCATGGCCCTCGTGCTGGCGGGGCTCGGGCTGTCCATCGGCTGGAGCATCGCGGGCGAGGGCGGCGGTTTCTTTGGCGTCGCGGTGGCCATGATCATCTGGATCGTGATGCTGCTGGTCAACCTCGCGGCGGGGGAAAACATCCTGCTCGCCGCCGCCGGCGGACGCGAGATAGCCCACGCCGACGCGCCACAGCTGTTCAACGTCGTCGAGGAGATGAAGATCGCCGCCGGCCTGACGGCGATGCCCAAGGTCTACATCATCGACAGCCCCGCGCCCAACGCCTTCGCCGTCGGCCTCAAGGCGGACCGCGCGGCGGTCGCGGTGACCAGCGGCCTGCTCGCGCGGCTGACGCGCGACGAGCTGCAGGGCGTCGTGGCCCACGAACTCGGCCACATCAAGAACCGCGACACGATGTTCATGACGCTCGCCGGCGTCACCATGGGCGCGGTGATCCTGATCGCCGACCTCTACGTGAACGGTCTGCGCTTCGGCGGCGGCCGCTCGCGCGATTCGAACGAGCGCGGCGGCGGCCAGGGCGCGGCCATCATGATGGTGATCGCGCTGGTCCTCGCGATTCTCGCGCCGATCCTCGCGCAGTTGCTCTACTTCGCCTGCTCGCGCCGGCGCGAATACCTGGCCGACGCCTCCAGCGCCCAGTTCACGCGCTACCCCGCGGGGCTCGCCTCCGCGCTCGTGAAGATCTCCGGCGCGCAGGCCGGCAAGCTTGAGGTCAGCCGCGCACTCGCGCCGATGTTCATCGTCAACCCGCTCGCCGCCGCGTCCGAGTCTTCGAGCATCTTCTCCACGCATCCGCCCACCACCGACCGCATCCGCGTGCTGCGCGCCCTGACCGGCGACGTCTCGCTCGCCGCCTACGAGGCCGCGTTCCAGCAGACACACAACGGCGCGGGCGTGCTGCGCGCCGCCAGCATGCAGGGCGTGACGCCCATCGAGGCGCGCGCCGCCGCGCCGTCCGCCGCCGTGCCCGAACCGCCGGTCCTGCCCGGCGCGCCGGCTATGGCCGCGCCCGCCTTGCCTGCCGCAGCCCAGCAGTGGCGCGCCGCGCAACATCTGGTCCAGCTCAGCGCCGGCTACACCACGATCGCCTGCGCCTGCGGCGTGAACCTCAAGGTGCCGCAGCACTACGGCCTTCCCTTCGTCGAGTGCCCCAAGTGCCACCAGCAACACCCGCTGCCCCCGGACGGCGGGCAACCGTGACTTGCAGAAGAATTTATGAACTTGCGCAGCAACAGACGCAGCAGCCCGCCCTCGCGCGAAGTGCGCCCTGCTTCGCCGGCCACAGGCTCAAAGCAAGTGGCGCAACAAAAATCTCGTTTTGGTTTTCCGGTGGAGTTGTATAGCGACAAGCAAATTGCCGAGTTCGACCGCATTGATGAAGAATTAAAACGTCACCTGCAAGGCAAACAATAATGAAGTCTCTGCTTATCAAGAACGCCCGCCTGCTCGATCCCGTCACAGGCGCGGAAACCGCCGGCGACCTGCTCATTGTCGATGGGCGCATCGCTCCATCCACCATGGCCCATCCACCCTCTCTTCCCGTCCTCGACGCCACCGGCCTCGTCGTCGCACCAGGACTGATCGACCTGCACGTCCACCTGCGCGAGCCCGGCGGCGAAGCGGCGGAAACCATCGAGACCGGCTCCCGCGCCGCGGCGCGCGGCGGCTTCACCGCCGTCGTCGCCATGCCGAACACCACGCCCTCCCACGCGACACCGGAAGTCATCAAACTCGTCCTGCAACGCGGCGCGGCAGCCGGGCTGACGCGCGTGCTGCCTTCGGGCTGCGTGACGAAGGACCGCAAGGGCGCGGAACTGGCCGACCTGGCGGCCCTTGCGGCCGCCGGCGCCGCCGCGTTCACCGATGACGGCGGGGTGATCCCGCACGCCGCGCTGCTGGAACAGGCGCTGCACGCCAGCCGGCGCCTCGGACTGGTGTTGATGGAACACGCCGAGGATCACGCGCTGGAAAAAGCCGGCGTGATGCATGCGGGCCCGCACGCCCTGCGCTGCAACCTGCCCGGCGTCCCCTCGGAGGCCGAGGCCAAGATCGTCGCGCGCGACATCGCGCTGGCCGAGGCCACCGGCGCCGCGATCCACATCCAGCATGTCTCCGCGGCTGAGAGCGTCGACCTGATCCGGGCCGGGCGGGCGCGTGGCGTCCGCGTCACCGGCGAGGTCACGCCGCACCACCTCGCGCTGACCGATGCCGAGGTGCAGCCCGACAATCCGGGCGCCTACAAGATGAATCCCCCGCTGCGCTCCGCTGCCGACCGCGCCGCGCTGATCGCAGGGCTGTGCGACGGCACGCTGACGAGCCTGGCCACCGACCATGCGCCGCATACGGCCGAGGCCAAGGCGCGCGGTTTCCTGCATGCGCCGTCCGGCATCATCGGCCTCGAAACCGCCGTCGGCGTCACCTACACCGAGCTGGTCAAGAAGAACCGGATGGACCTGCTCGCATGGCTGCGCCTCTGGACCACCGGCCCCGCGGCCGTGCTCGGCCTGCCGCCGCCGGGCCTCGCGGCCGGCGCCGTGGCCGACCTCGTGCTGCTCGATTTGAATACGGACTGGACCGTGAATCCGGCGGAGTTCGCGACGAAGAGCCGCAACACGCCTTTCGGCGGCTGGCAATTGACCGGCCGCGCCGCCGCCACCGTGCTCGGCGGCAAAATCACCTGGCTCGCCGACGCCGAACGACTGAAAGAATGATGTGCGAAAGCCGATCCGACTGATCTGTCCGATCCAAGGAAACGCCGCTGCAGGAAACCCTCGCCAAGCTGGAAACGCTGTTGGGCGAAAAAGCCACGTGAACAACAAGACACGGGAGCGCGTATGCCTTTCATGGGTTGGTTGATCCTGCTGGCGGTCTTTGTGACCGGCGCCTGGCTGTGTGCGGGCGCGATGAGCAGCCGGCCGGCCGGCAGTTCGGGGACCAATCAACCCGTCAACGCCGCGGTGCGGAGCCGCGACATGAAAGCGTTGAACCGCCAGCAACTTCAAAAAATGCTGCGCCACATCGCCACCGCCAGACCGCCCGCACCGAAGATGGGCGCGATGTGCTACGACATGGGGCCGCCGCCCAACCGGGCCGAGTACGTCTGTCCCACCTGCGGCGAAAAAACACTCTACACCCAGCAGCAGGCCTACCGCGTAAGCTGGGAAGTGGAAAGCTGCCGGCGGTTGCTGAAGGAAATCCCGGGCGGCGCCGTCACGCTGGACGAATCCGCCTGGTGCCGCAAGTGTCAGCCGGACGTCAAGGAGCCGGCGCTCGCCTTGCGGCTGCGCTTCGATGACGGCACCACGCGTACCGTGGAGCAGGTGAATCCCGAGCAGTTGCGCCTGCTGCGCGATTTCTTCGCGGGCAAGCTGGCGGTCAAAGGCGTGGAGGACATGGAAACGCCTCTGAAGGAAAAGCTCGGCGAGCTGGAAAAACTGCTCGGCGAAAAGGCGAACCCGCCGAAGGAGTGAACGATGCCGCTCATGGGTTGGATTATCTTGGTGATGGTCTTGGTGACCGGCGCGTGGCTATGTGCGGGTGCGATGAGCAGTCGTCCCGCCGGCGGCGCGGACTCCAACCAACCCGCCGTCACCAACGCAAGGAGTCGCGACATGAAAGCACTGAGCCGCCAGCAGCTTCAGAAAATGCTCCAGCGCATCGCCACCGCCAAGCCACCCGCACCCAAGATGGGCGCCATGTGTTACGCTCCGCTCCCGCCGGCACAAAAGCTGGAATATGCCTGCCCCACGTGCGGTGAAAAAACGATCTACACTCAACCCCAAGCGTTCAACCTGGGCAGGGAACTGCAGACCAGCCGGCAGTTGATGAAGGAACTCGCCGCCAGCACCGGCACGGCGGTGGCACTCGATGAATCCGCCTTTTGCCGCAAATGCCAACCCGACTCCAAATGGCCAGCGCTAAAGCTGGTGCTGCGCTTTGACGACGGCACAACCCGCACGCTGGAGCGGGTGACGGACGAGCAAGTGCGCTTGCTGCGCGACTTCTTTGCCGGCAAGCTCTCGATCACAGCAAGCAACGACGGCGAACTGCCGCTGAAGGAACGGCTCGGCGAACTGGAGCGCTTGCTGGGAGAGAAAGCGGGCGGACCTTGACCGCCGCCGGTTCCTTGGAGTCGTGCCTCGCGCCCTCGTTCCTGCCGACGACGGCGGTGCTGGAGATGACGTACCGCTGCAACCACACCTGCTTGTTCTGTTCCTGTCCGTGGGAAAATCCCGACGGCCGTTTTGCGCGCGGCACGGAGATGAGCACCGCCGAATGGAAGGAGACCATCGCGCAACTGTGCACGATGGGCGTGACGAACCTGGCCTTCACGGGCGGCGAGCCGCTGCTGCGCGATGACCTGCTCGACATCATGGCCTTCGCCGCCGGCTGCGAAACCGAACACATCGAGACCCAGGATGAGAAACTCGTGCACCGCCGCACCCCACCCCAGCTCTTCCTGCTCTCCAACGGCCGCCTGCTCGACGATGCCGTGCTGGATTTTTGTCACCGGTACAGCATCCAGTTGAGCCTGAGCCTGCCGGGGCTGGAAAAGTTCCCCCGGCTCACCGGCGGTTTCGACCCTGACCATGTGCTGGAGCAGTTTGCGCGCGCCCAGCGGAAGCAGGTGAAAACCGTCGTCGGCATCACGGTGACGAAGTGGAACCTGCCCGAACTCTATGAGACCATCTCCGCCGCCTTCCTCGCGGGCGCGGACCAGTTGCTGCTGAACCGCTTCCTGCCCGGCGGGCGCGGGCTCGCTCATGCGGCCGAGTTGGCGCTGACGATGGACGAAACGCGCCAGATGGCCACGGTCGCCGAGGAGGCGCTGACCGACGCCGGGCGCTACGGCAGCATCGGGACCGAGCTGCCCAAGTGCCTGCTGCAGCCCGCACAGTTCCAGCGCCTCACCATCGGGACGCGCTGCGCCGCCGCGCAAAGCTTCTTCGCCATCAGCCCCGCCGGCTTCGTCCGCGTCTGCAACCATTCGCCGGTCCAGCTCAACCACGTCCGCGACATCGCCGCCGTCAAGACGCATCCCTACTGGAAAAAATTCGCGCTGAAGGATTATCTGCCCGCGCCCTGCGCCGGCTGCCGCGAGTGCGGCGACTGCGACGCCGGCTGCCGCGAGGTGGCGCACATCACCGCCGGCGCGCCCGACGCCCTCGAGCCGGGCCTGATGGTGCAACCGTTCGCCGGGTGAATATCATGTATCCCTTCTCATCGTCCTCGACTCTCACAGGAGCAACATCATGCCCACACCCATCTGGCTGCTGCTGATCGTCGCCGTGCTCGCCCTGTGTAGCTGGGCCTGCGCCGGCGCCGCGCGCCCGGCCGGTTCCAACTCGAACGTAACGACGACCGTGAGCGCGCGCCAGGTCAAGGGGCTGAACCGCGCGCAGATCAAGAGCATGCTCCAGCGCATCGCCACCGCGCCGGCACCCCAGCCCGTCATGGGCGCGATGTGCTACAAGCCCGCCGCGCCGCCCAAGGTCGCCGAGTACATCTGTCCGGCGTGCGGCGAGAAGACCGCGTTTGCAGAGGGGAGCGCGCGATTCATCCCATGGGAACTGACCCGCTGCCGCAATTTGCTGAAGGAAATCCAGCAGACATCCGGCAACGCCGTGGCGCTTGACGAATCCGCCCTCTGTCGTAAATGCCAGCCCAACAGCAAAGCACCGGAACTCACGCTGGTCATCCATTTCGACGATGGCACGGCCCGCCGCATGGCGCCCATCAGCGCCGAACAAGTGCGTCTCCTGCGCGACTTCCTTGGCGGCAAACTCGCGGTCAAGGAGTCCAACGACGGCGAAGCTCCCCTAAAAGCGCGTTTGCCGGAGTTGGAAAAGTTGCTCGGTGAAACGCCCGCCCAGTGACGGGCGCGAAGTTTTCAAGACCCTTGGCCGCCGCCCGACACCTCGGATACCGAGGCATCGAGGACGCTGCCCACAACACGCGCCATGGGCCGGCCTCGTGCCTCCTGATTACCGCAGTTGGCTGTGTGGTTGGTTCGGAGTGGCGGCACTCCTGCCAAGCGCCGAAGTACATCATAGTGCCGGTCGCATCCTGCAGCCACCGCCGGTGCCTACGCTGATGGAAAGCCGCGTCCACTTTCGGTTTTCAAGTGTATCTGAAGTTTCTCGGCACGTTTCAACCCCACACCTGCCCAAGTGTGGGATCGGCTTGGAATGGTCCCGCTGCCCTGCGGCGTGACAACCGGTGCGCCCGACGAAATGCTTTGCGCTGCGGGGCGCGCTCCTGCTATGGGAAACCGATGCGGATCACCTACCTGCAGTTGCCGCGGCTCGATAACTCCGCGCGCGGACGCACCGAGAACGTGCCGCTCGCAGGGGTCTACCTCCAGCACGCATTGCGCCGCGCGGGCCTGCCGGCGGAGCCGCAGTTCATCGCCGACGAAAGGAGCGACGACGCCCTGCTCGCCGCGCTCGTCGAGCAGCGGCCCGACGCGATCGCCGCCACGCTCTACCTGTGGAATGTCGAGCGCACCCTGCACGTGCTGCGGCGGGCGCGGGCACTCCTGCCGTCGGTCCGCCTCTTCGGCGGCGGCCCCGAGGTCGCACAGGACCATCCGTTCCTCTTCCGGGCCGGAGTGTTCGATGCGCTCGTCGCGGGCGAAGGCGAGGCGGTCTTCCCGGAACTGCTCCGTGATCGCGCCGCTTTCGCGAATGTCGCGCGCCGCGTCGGCCGGGGCTATGCCTGGGGCGACCGACCAGCGCCCGCTGCAACACTGGCGGAGATGCTGCCGCCGGCCGACGACGCCGGCCTGCGCCCGGACGCCCAGGGGATGGCCTACCTGGAGACCGGGCGCGGTTGCCCGCTGCACTGCGCCTACTGCCGCTACCCGTCGCTGCGGACGCGGATGAGCTTCCTCTCCGCGGCGGAGGCGCTGGCCCGTGTGCGCTTGCTGCGCCGGCGCGGCGCCCGCGAGATCCGCTTCATCGATCCGACCCTCAACGCCAACCCGCAGTTCGATGCGCTGCTGCGCGGCCTGGCCCGGTTGAACCGGAGCGGCCGGCTGAAATTCTTCGGCGAGCTACAGGCGGAGCGCCTGAGCGCGGAGCAGATCGCGCGGCTCCCGCGCGCCGGCTTCGCCGAGATCGAGGCGGGCGTGCAGAGCCGCGACCCGCTCGTGCTGCGCGCCGTCCACCGGCCGGAGCGTCTCGCCCCGCTGGAGCGGAACATCGCGGCGCTTTTGCGAGCCGGCGTGCGGGTGACGATCGACCTGATGTACGGCCTGCCCGGCCAGCGCGTCGCGGAAGTGCGCCACTCGCTGCGCTGGGCCTGGGGCCGGCGCGGCGCCTACGTCCAATGTCTGCAGACCCTGCTGCTGCCCGGCACGGAACTGCGCGCGCGCCGGCGCGTGCTCGGACTGCGGGCCGACGCGCGCCCGCCGTACGGCATGCACTCCACGCCCACGATGAGCGCGGCCGACATCCGCGCGCTCGAAGCGACCATCTACCGCAAGGAGGCGCCGGACTGCCCCACCCGCCGCTTCGTCGGACCAAGCCTGCCGGATTTATTTTGCGAGCGGAACGTGGTCGACCTGCAGCAGGCGGGCGCCACCTGGCCCCGGCCGCGCACGGCGCGCAGCGCGCTGGTTTTCCGCGGCGACGATTTGTGGGCGGCGCGCGCGCGGATCATCCGGAGCGTGCGCCAGGCCCTGCGCGCGGAACCGCACGCGCTGTGGCAGTTCGTGCTCGAGCCCCGGGCGGAGGAACCGCTGGATCTGCTCGACGCGCTGATCGCGGAGATCCGGCGCCACCCCTCGCGCTGGCAGGACCGCCTCGCGACCGTCGCCGCAACCGGAAAAATCGCCTCGCGGCGCGTCTTTATCCGCCTGCGCCGCAGCGGTCACTATGGCCGCATCTGGCGCGCCGCCGCCGAGGATCTGCTCTCGAGCGTATTTTACTGACCTCCAGGGCAGACTTCGATGTTCGATGTTCAGTGTTCGATGTTCATTCGGCATCACCTCCGCTAGGAACCCGCAGCGAAATATTTGTGAGCTGAAAGCCCCGCCCGCAAAGACAATTCGGCAAGAGCAACCAAAAGCAGCCTCACCCAAGAGGCAAACACCACCCATGCCAGACGCCTCTCCTGCGGCGGCAGGCATGCCGCCGCTCCCAGC
>CAITZM010000116.1 GCA_903896925.1 uncultured Lentisphaerota bacterium
CACCGATTTCACGGATGAGCAGACGGGGTTTGAAAGGCACCGACCAGAACCTCACGCGGAGCGTGAGGACTACTACGCGGAAGATATTCACAGAAGATAGCGAAGGGAACGAAGCTCTTGGTTCCCTTCGTTAGCTTCCTGTTCAACGTCTGCCGTCAGACCAACTCCGCAAAAACCGGATGCTGACGAACAGAGCGCGTTCGGTCTGGAAGATTTCGACAGAATCATTATCGTCAGAATCATCAGGAAGCGCCGGCCGTCTTAAAATGATTCTGCCCCTAATGATTCTGTCGTTTCCTCCGCTGCTGCCGGTGCGTCATCACCCTGTACATGGCCCCGCAAAGGGGAACGGCAGAGGCAGAAGTGATCCACAGATTCCACCGATTTCACGGATGCGAAGCCGGGATGGGAAAAACACCGAACAGAACCTCACGCGGAACGTGAGGACTGCTTTGAGGAAGAGGTTCACAGAAGATAACGAAGGTAACGAGGCTCTTGGTTCACTTCGTTATCTTCCTGTTCAACATCTGCCGTCAGACCAGCTCCGCAAAAAACCGGATGCTGACGAACAGCGCACGTTCGGTCTGGAAGATTTCGACAGAACCATTATCGGCAGAATCATCAGGAGGCGCAGACCGCACTGAAATGATTCTGGCCCCAATGATTCTGTCGTTTCCTCCGCTGCTGCCGGTGCGTCATCACCCAGTGCATGGCCCAGCACAGAAGCACGGCCGAGGAAGAAATGATCCACAGATTCCACCGATGCGAAGACGGGAGGGGTATGGCACCGAACAGAACCTCACGCGGAGCGTGAGGACTACTTTGAGGAAGAGGTTCACACACGACCATGAAGGGAACGAAGCTCTTCGTTCCCTTCGTTGTCTTCGTGTTCAACGTCCGCCGTCAGACCAGCTCCGCAAAAACACGATTGCTGACGAACAGCGCGCGTTCGGTCAGGCGCAGGCGGCCGGCCCCCAGCTCCAGCAGGCCCTGCGCGCACAGCTGCTCCAGCGCCGCGCCGCTGAGCGCGAGCGCGTCGAAGCCGGTCTGCTGCCGGAACGCCGCCAGGTCCACGCCCTCCAGCAGCCACAGCCAGACGATCAGCGTCTCGCGCGCCTTCGCCTCCGGCGCCAGCTCCTCTTCAAAATCGCGCGGCGACCCGCCCGCCTCGATGCGCCGGCAATAGTCGTCCAGGTCCTCGACGTTCGCATGCCGCCGGCCCGCGGTGTGCCCGTGCGCCGCCGGCCCGCAGCCGGCATACTCGCCCCCGCGCCAGTAGTTCAGATTGTGCCGGCACGCCCGGCCTGGCCGCGCGAAGTTGGAGATCTCGTAATGTTCCCAGCCCGCGGCCAGCAGCGTGCGGCGCAGCGCGTGGTACTGCTCCGCCTGCTCCTCGTCGGGCACCTCGACCAGCGCGCCCCGGGCCTGCTGCTCCGCGAGCGGCGTGCCCGGCTCGATGGCGAGCGCGTAGCAGGACAAATGCTCCGGTTGCCACGCGAGCAGCCCGCGCACATCCGCCAGCATCCGCTCCGTGGTCTCCCCCGGCAGCGCGTACATCAGGTCCACGCTCACGTTGTCGAAGCCCGCCGCGCGCAGCAGGTCGAAGCCGGCGCGCGCCTCCGCCGCCGTGTGCAGCCGGCCGAGGCGGCGCAGGGCCGCATCGTCGAGCGACTGCACGCCGAGCGAGACGCGGTTGACGCCGGCGCGCCGGAGCACCGCCGCCTTGCCGGCGTCGAGCGTCCCGGGATTCGCCTCGACCGTCCACTCGCGCACCGCGGCCAGCGGCACGCGCCGCCGGACCAGGTCGAGCAAGTCACCGAGCTGCGCCGCGTCGAGCGCCGTCGGCGTGCCGCCGCCGATGTAGACCGTGTCCGGCGCGAAGCCCGCGGGCAGCGCCGCCAGCTCCTTTTCCAAGGCTTGGAAGAAGCGGGCGACCGTTTTTCCAAAGCTTGGAACACCCGCCAGCGGCAGCGAATAGAAATCGCAGTAGGCGCACTTGCGGGCGCAGAACGGGATGTGGATGTAGAGGCCGGACATGCCGCGGTTATTTTTCCGCGCCGATGGCGAACATGCGCTCGAGGTCGTGCTTGGAAAACACCTTGAAGGCGATCAGGGTTTCCGACTTGGTGATGCCGGGGATCAGCAGCATGTGGCGCGTCACCAGGTCCGCCAGCTCCTCGTTGTCCTTGACGCGCAGGATCGCCACGAGGTCGTGGCGGCCGGCCACGGAGAAGACCTCCGTGATGCCCGCCAGTTCCGCGAGGCGCTCCGCCACCTCGTTCACCCGGCCGCGTTCGGTATTCAACAGCACCATGGCAGAGATCATCTTTCGGCTCCTTGGTTGGTTCACCAGAAATGATAGTCGCCGGTCGCCAGGATGTAGAGACCGAGCAGGAAGTTGGTGACGCCGTGGCAGACGATCGCGGCGGCGATGTCGCGCGTCCGCAGCAGCACCCAGCCGAAGGCGAGGCCGGCGCCGATCCCCGCCAGCCACTGGCTGTGCTCGAGCCCGAAGACCAGGCAGACCAGCGCGAACATGAGCGGCTGGAACAGGCCCAGGTCCACCCGCCAGAACTTGTCGCCGATCATCCAGCGGTAGACGAAGCCGCGCCAGAACAGCTCCTCGCACGCGGCGATCGTCACCGACGTGCCGAACAGCTTGACCAGCGTCAGCCCCCAGCCGCAGGTCTCCGGCGCGAAGGGCCAGATCTTCGGCAGCGCCGGCGCCGGGAACCACGGCTGCACCGCGCAGAAGCGCATATAGATGGCATGGAGCGTCGGGCAGTGCGCCTTGGTCCACGGGAGTTCCGGCCCGACCCAGAGCGCGAACACCCCGACGCCCACCGCGAACGCCAGCGGCAGGTGGCGCACGCTGGCCCGCCCGTACCAGCGCCACGGCCGCAGCGCCAGCAGCAGCAGCGAACAGACGACCGTCTGGATCGCGTAGCGCCACGCCGGAGGGATCTGCGGCACGTCCAGAAACGTCATGATCGCCATCCACACCCCGAAGGGCGCGATGTGGCTGAGGTAGGCCTTGCGGCCCTCGTCGGTCGGCTGGAGCTGGGCATCCATGGCAAAAAGTTCTGGCGCATTGTAAGGAAAAACTTGCGGATGGCGACGCTTTTTCCAATCATCGGCCCCCATGAACACCACCTTCCCCCTCCTCGACGCCGCCGGCTTCGCGGCGCGGCTCGCCGCGCCGCCCGCGCCGTACCAGCAGCAGTATTTCGCCCTGTACTCCAGCATCCTCGGCGGCATCGTCACCGACCCGCGCCTGATGCTCGTACCCGCCGACGACCACCTCGTCCACCGCGGCGACGGCGTCTTCGACACCGCCAAGTGCGTCGCCGGCCGGCTCTACAACCTCGAGGCGCACCTCGACCGGCTGGAGCATTCCGGCGCGCGCATCTTCCTGGCGCCCCCGCTCGACCGCCCCACCCTGCGCGCCGCGGTCGTGGCGACCGTCCATGCCGGCGGCCACCGCGACTGTCTCG
The DNA here is from genome assembly GCA_903896925.1 of uncultured Lentisphaerota bacterium. Taxonomy (GTDB): domain Bacteria; phylum Verrucomicrobiota; class Kiritimatiellia; order CAIQIC01; family CAIQIC01; genus DP16D-bin41. The sequence continues at coordinate 3,495 of CAITZM010000116.1, forward strand.
TGCGCATCCTGCTCGGCCGCGGCCCCGGCAGCCTCGGGATCAGCCCGCGCGACTGTCCCCGCGCCTCGCTCTACATCCTCGCCTACGCCGGCCATCCGTCCTTCATGACCGCGCACCCCGGCGGCGCGCGCATCGTCACCAGCCGCGTCCCGGTCAAGGCGGATTTCTTTGCCACGATCAAGACGGTGAACTATCTGCCCAACGCACTGATGAAGCGCGAGGCTGTCGAGGCCGGCGTGGATTTTGCCGTCGCGTTCGACGCCGTCGGCCAGCTCGCCGAGGGTGCGACCGAGAACTTCGGGATCGTCACCGCCGACCGCCGGCTGCTGGTGCCCGGCCCGGAGCACATCCTGGCCGGCACGACGATGAACCGCGCGCTGGAGCTGTCGGCCGGGCTGGTGCGCGAGGGCCTGCTGACCGGCGTCGGCCGCGGTGCGATCACGCGCGCGATGGCGGGAGCCGCGTCCGAGATGTTGATTTTCGGGACCACGCCGGACGTCACCAGCGTCGTCGAGTGGGATGGCAAGCCGGCGGGCGGCGGCCGTCCCGGCCCGGTGGGGACGGCGCTCAACCTGCTGGTGCAGAGCGACGAACGGGAGAACCAGGGGCTGCTGACGCCGGTCTGGGAATAAAGATTTCGAGGAAGTGCTTGCATCCCGTGGGTTTTTGGCTATCTTAGCGGCCGCGACTGCGGGGTGGAGCAGCCAGGTAGCTCGTCAGGCTCATAACCTGAAGGTCATTGGTTCAAATCCAATCCCCGCTACCAACCTTCGCGAGGCCAGCCCAAGTGGGCTGGCCTTTTGCTTCGGTTGGCACGCCCGCTGTAACCCGGTGAAGGCGGGCACGCCGCGACAAGGAGGCCCATGATGGAACACGCTGCTATGCACTACGTTTACATCATCGGGAGTCTCTCTTCCCCTGGCCATCGATACGTGGGTTTCACAGCGTGCAAGGTGGATTTACGGCTGGAGCGCCACAACGCGGGAACGACGCCGTCCACGGCGCGCTATCGGCCCTGGCAATTGTTGTGGGTCGGCGCGTTCACCACAAAAGAGTTGGCACTGGCCTTTGAGACATATCTGAAGAGCGGCTCGGGGCGTGCTTTCGCCAACAAACATTTGTTACCTATGAGCGGCCTGCCATCATCGACCGAAGAAGATCCGCAGCCGCCATCCACCTCCACCCTGCCAGACGCCAGCAGACCGTTTCCGCCGTAGCTTGCCCGCCGTAGCCCGCCGTAGCCTTGCGTAGGCGGGCGTAGGCGGGCGTAGCCGGAACCTGTCCGCCGTAGCCCGGCGAAGGCGGGTCCCCGCTACCACCTTGAAGGGCCGGAACCCGTGTTCCGGCCCTTCTTTTTCCCCGAGCGCTGTCCATCGCAACCGCTTTTCGCCCAGTTAGCTGTGCATCGTCGCCCTTATGCTGCTGGAGCAATTGTCCTAGCTGGGCCATGTGCGCGGTTTCCTTGCTGCAATCACGGGCTTTACTCCCCTCCTCTTTCCCGATGTCGTCATCGCCACGACGCGCGGCCACGCAACACACCTATCCATTGTCAGGTGACAAGCCTTTACACTGTCACCCTGTTCACTCGCGATGAACAAGCCTTATTAATGAACATCCAGGGTTGCGTTCATTTTCTGTCCACCTGCATGGTAAGCAGCTACAAGTTATGGCACCAGCGCGGAAGGTCGGCCACCGCGAACAGGCTGGCGATGTCAGTCGCGTCAATCACTTGCCAACAAGGGTTCAAGCCGGTCCACGCAGGTGGCAAAACGATGCAGGGCCTCGCGAAACACGCTCACATTGAGCGCGTCGTGGTGGATGGTGGTCTCCAGCGATATCGGGATCACGGGCTCCTGAGGATCGGCCGGCGGGAACAACAGGGCGATGAAATGCACCGAGCAAAGGTGGTGAATGTCGCGAAACCTGTCCGCGAGGCCCAAGAGGTCCTTCCTCAAGCTGATATGGGTCCCCAGCCGCACCATCGGCGAGTTCCACTGCTTGAGGACGTAGCCCAGCTTCTGCCCGCTATCGTACACGTCGAAAAACACCTCGATGGCCGGGATGTCGCGAGGCTGCACTTCCTGCAGCGTGATGCCGCAGCAGGGCGCGCAGAGGAGCAGGAAATCCTTCAGGTTGGCTTGCTCCACGAGCTGCGCCATGCGTTCCATGGATACCTTAGGTTTAGGAACGCGCAGAAAACGCGCCCTGTTCGTCGGGCGCCGGTATTTCCCGCGGTCAAATGGGTCATTGTTCATCTCCGCCTCCCCTCGACAGGCAGTCTGCTTGTGTTGGTTTTCATGGCGTTTCCTTTCACGCCCACCATGATAAGGCCCCACAGGGACATTTGACGTCCGTGTGAATTTAAAGCACGGGCCGCGGGCTGGCGGCGGCTCGGGCCCGCGCCAGGTTTATGACACGGAAAGCCGTTGCCAAGCATGGGAACCCGTGGTTGAATAGACACGCATCAGGAGTGAGCCCGCGATAGTGCGGGCTCTGCCAACCGGGGACGGGATCCCACGGTGGCTTCCTGAAGGTCGGTGACCTTCAGGAGATGTGCGGAGGACGAACCTCCGAAACAAAAATCCCGGGCGAGCAGGCCATCCTGATGCAGGATGGCCTGCTTTGTTTTCGCCAAGGCCTGATGCGTCGGGAAAGGAAGCGACGCATGAGCGCGAAGATCAGCATCCGGTTGAATCCGGCGAACCCGGAACACCACCTGTGGAACAACCACGGCACGTGGTTCATCCACTACACCCTCCACCGGCCCGACTGCACCAAGCAGCGGGTCCGGGCCTCCCTGGGAACCCATGACCGCCACGCGGCGCGCCTGCTCCGGGATGAGCGTCTCGCCCTGCTGGGGGCCCCGGCCGTCAACAAGGAGTGAGCCATGGATATCGTCATTATCTCAGCGGACGAACCGCAGGAACCGGAACTCCTCAGCTTCCCCGTGGTCTGCCTCTATCTTATCCAGCGGCGGCCGGACCTGACCACCTTGGAACACTTTGCGATCTGGCAGAAAATCCGCGACCTGGTCAACGGCAGCTGCGGCGGCGAGGCGGCCTTTGTCGGCCGTGACGGAGGGCTGTTGTTCTATCCCAACAATTACACCCCCATGCTGACCGCCCTGCTCACGGAGCCCGCCTTCTTTGACCTTTTGGAGGGGTACGATTTTGACGGGCGCGCCCTGAAGCTCTTCTTCCACCATAGCTACCGGTGGAGCGGCCACCCGTGGCGGCCGGCCACGCCCGCCCTGGAGGCAGAGGAACAGGTCCTGCCGGCCTTCAATGAGGCACTGCGGCAGATGAGCAGGTTCTCGGAGACTCTGCAACCCATCGCCCTGGACGCGCCCCACCGCAGGGTGTTGTGCAGCCCCATGCCACCCATGAAGTGGTTCATGAAGCCCCTGCCCCGTAAACCGGCGGACCAGGATGCGGCGAACGCCATCCAGAAAACCGGGACAGACCTTTGAGCGCTGAGCCGAAACGAAAACAACAGCTGCATGGATGACGAATAGCATGACAACACACCAAGACGTAGTTGAAGCCTGAAGGAGCATCATGAACCATAACGAATACGAAGAGACCGGCAGCAAGGCGCTGCGCGCCGCCTGGGAGTTCCCCTTCCCCGCCCAGGCCGTGGCCAAGGCAGCCGAGCAGCAACGGCAACACCATGCCCGGCGGATGGCGTGGTGGGAGAAAACCGCCCGCACGGTCGAGGCGACCCTGCGCAAGAAAGGCTTCGAATACCGCGAGCGGGAGGTCACCGGCGGCGCGCGGCTCGAAGTGGTCGGCGACCCGGAACTGGTCAAGCGCATCGGCGAGGCGAAGCGCAAGATCCGGGAACACCGGGAGTCCGCCCGCACCTATGCCACGTGGACGCGCGCGCTGAAGACCGTCAGCCGGCGCCCGGGCGGCCAACCGCTCCAGCTGACCATCGGGGATATCCTGTTCTTTGGCTTGTGAGGAACGCGATGAAAATACTGATGGCTTTCGGCTTCCTGAGCCTGCTGGGCTTGCTGACCGCACTCGCCGGGCTGGGCCTGTGGAAGGCCCTCGTGCTGGCCGTGGAAACCCAAGGCGAGCTGGCGGTGCGCGCCCTGTTCTATGCCACCTTCTTCGTGGCCAGCGGGGTCTTTACGATCGTGTCGTGCCGCCAAAGCCGAGGTCAGTGATACCGAGGGGGCACAGGGGAGGTGGGCCATGACGGCCCGTCCGCGGCACCACCGAGCGGTGAAGAAGATTGACCGCGGAACAGAAGGAAACGAAGAAGCAAAGCATCCACAGATTCCACAGATAACACAGATTTCCGGAGGGGGGATGAGGGAATCAGGAAGGCAGGAACGAGAAGAAGAAAATCAACCGCCAAGACGCCAAGGACACCAAGTTAAAGCAGCGGAGAAAAGGATGTCAGCGACAGACTTCGACTCCGATCCTTGACGACAGAGCGCTACTGGCATCCGCGGCTTCGTTTATCTTGGCGATCTTGGCGCCTTGGCGGTGAAAAGAAAAGGCATCCGCCCTTCGACAAGGCTCAGGGCAGGCGGGGCTCAACACAGGCAGGGCAGGCACGATACAAAGGCGGAACAACCATGATTCTTCATATTCCACATTCATCCCAAACCATTCCACAGGATTTGAGAGACCAACTCGTCCTTGCCGATGACGAACTGCGCACAGAACTGCGGCTGATGACCGATGCGTTCACCGACGAGCTGTTTGGCCTGCCGGGAACGACCATGGTCCGGCTGCCCATTTCCCGGCTGCTGGTGGATGTCGAGCGGTTTCCGGACGACGCCCAAGAGCCCATGAGCCAGGTCGGGATGGGCATGACCTACACCGCCACCGCCGACGGGAAAATGCTGCGGCGCACGCTCCAAGCCGCCGAGAAACAGGCGCTGGTGACCCGGTACTATGAGCCTCATCACCAACTGCTATGCGCTAAAGTCCGGGAAGAACTGGAACAGCAGGGTCGGGCGCTGATTATTGATTGCCACAGTTTTCCGAGCCAACCCCTGCCGTTCGAGCAGGACCAGGCCGTGCCGCGGCCCGCGTTCTGCATCGGCATAGACTCGTTTCACACGCCGGAGTCGCTGGCCTGCCTGACCGCGCGGTTCATCGGGGAAATGGGTTTCAGCGTCGGCATCAACCGCCCCTACGCGGGCGCCTTGGTGCCCATGGCCTATTATAGGAAAGAGCGCCGCGTGACATCCATCATGATCGAGATAAACCGCAGCCTGTACATGGACGAGTCGAACGGCAAGAAGGCCGGCGGCTTCGAGCGCACCCAAGCGCACGTACAAGGACTGCTGAACACGATAAGAGCTGGCCACCAACAGGCGCTCAAGCTTTGAACAGCTGAAGTAAACCGACCAGGCCCCGGCGCGGCCAGAGCCATAGCACGGCGGCCGCACACCCGGCCGGAGCGCGGCCGGCAAGCTGCCCCACCCTGACGACCGCACGCATACTTCCTGAGAAAACAGCGAAGAGCGATTCCGGCTGACGTTGCCGCGCGCGGCCCTGCGGGAGAAGACCAAAGAGCTGACTGTGCTGCGCGCGTCTACGCAGGGAAGAGAAGCAGGCTGACTACGCGGAACGAAAAGCCAAGCAGGCGCGAAGAGCAGGAGCACCCCACAAGAACCCCTGCCTGGGGGGACAAGCGAAATCCGAAGGCGCAAAGAAGGAAGAGAAAATTAGCCACGGATGAACACGGATGGCACAGGGAAAACATTAACGCAAAGGCGCCAAGTCAGGCGCCAATCGACTGAGCTCAGGGCAGGGAAGACGCAAAGGAAGAGCAGAGTCAACGCAAAGACGCGAAGCAAAAGCACAAGGCGCAAAGGCGGATGAAGCTGGGGCCGGAGGCAGAGGAAAACAGAGGCAAGAGCAACAGAGAACCAACCGCCAAGGCTTGCCAGCCTCAGGCTGGCGCCAAGGACACCAAGCCGGAGCAGAGCAGAGGAGCATCCACAGATTACACGGATGACACAGATTCCGGAGGGCGGAGGAGAACAGGAGCAAAGCTGCAGCAAGGAAACCACCAAGACGCCATGGTCGCTAAGGGCAAGGCACGGAGCATACGGATGACGCAAATCCATCGTTCTCGTCCGGGATCGACGGTCACGGAAATTTCGAGGACGAGGACGATGGACGAGCACGAGGACGAACAGGCAGCGTGCAGGACCTACGGTTTCGGGTAGGACACGCGGAGGACGAGGTCATGGCAGGACTGGCTGTCGGCACACGCGCGGACGGAGGCCCAGTAGGCGGCGCCGACGCCGGTGCTGTCGGACGCGCCGAAGGCGAGCTGGTTGAGGTTCGCGGTGACGGGCTTGCTGTACGCGCCCGGCGCGTCGAGGCGCAGGATGCCATCGACATAGACCTTCACATCCTTGCCCTGCGTGGCGATGCGGTAGACATGGAAGTTGTCGGTGGTGTCCAGCGCATAGCGGATGGTCTTGCGGCTCCACAGCTCGATGCGGTCGGGCCACAGCTCGAGCCGCTCCTGCGCGACACCGTTGCAGATGATGAGGCGGCTCAGGCCGGAGACGACCTTGACGCGGGCCTCGACCACCGAGGTCCCGGCCGGGTCGGCGCCCCACGGCTGGCGATAGTAGCGGTAGTCGCCGACGGCGGTGCCGCGGTCGGCGATGAGCAGCGCGCCCCCGTCCAACCGCTCTTCGATGTTGGTGGAGCCCTTGTCGCTCAGCCACGGCTTGGCGGGCAACTTGCCGGCAGCATAGGCGATCGTCCAGGGCGCGTCGACGCCGGCCGGCGGCGGGAGGAGGGCGAGTTCGATGGCGTTGGCGCCCTTCCGGATCCACGCGGGGTTGACGGGGAGATCGAGCCAGCCCTTGGCCCAGATGCCGCCGCCGAGTTCGTGGCCGTTGAGTGTCACGCGCGCCAGGCGGGCGTCGTGCAGGCCGGGCAGTTGCGCGTGCAGGGTGAGCTGGGCCTTGGTCGCCGGGTCAAACGTTTCGCCGACCGCGAGATCGAGCGCCAGCGACCGGCCGGCCGTGATGGTCCTGGGATGATCCGGGGTGAGGATGGGCAGAGTGTTATAGGCCGCGCCGCCCGCGAGCCACATGTCGGGCCGGCCATCGCGCACGGTGACGAAGTAGAGCTTGTCCAGGGCCCGCAGCGCCTGCGGGTCGCCGACGTCCTTGAAGACGGGCGCGTGCGGGCCGAACACGTCGAACAGGTTGAAGAGGTGGATACCGTCGGCGCCGGCCGCCCAGGCGACCAGCGCCTGGCCGCGGTAGCTCTCGACCGAGCTGCGCCGGAAGCGGCCTTCCCCTTTCACGCGCGAATCGCTCAGGCACGGATAGACGGGCACGCCGTATTTGTGGCCGAGCGCGACGCTGGTTTCCCACGGGTTGAGCCGGAAGTAACAGGTGGTCACGAGCAGGTCGAGCAGTCCGTCCTGGAGCCAGCGCTCGAGGTCTAGGCCGAGGTCGCGGTTGAAGGGCACCGAGTCGGTCGCGCGCAGCATCACGAGGATCGGGCGGCCGCGCTGCAGGCCGACCTCCTCGGTCATGGCGCGCACGCGGCGGAGCAGGTCGGTCATCAGATCGCGCTCGGCCTGGGTCGCCTTGCCGCCCTGGGCGGTGCTCTTGAAGAAGCACAGGTGCCGGAAGAAATCCAGCTCCACGCCGTCGACGTCGTAGTTGCGGCAGACCTCCTCGATGTAGCGGAAGGCGAGGTCGCGGATCTCCGGGCGGGCGTAATCCACCGAGCTCCAGCGGCCGAACGGGGTCCGTTTGACGGACTCGCCCACGAGCCAGTCGGGGTGGTCCTGCTTGAGCGGCGGGTAGAGCAGGTGCGGCTTGCCCGGGCGCTGGTCCGCGTCGTGGGTGTCGTTCATCCGCATGGACCAGAAACATTCCATTTTATTGGTGTGGGCAAACCCGAGCACGGCCTGCAGGCAGTCGGCGCCCTGATCGATCAGGTCCTGGGCGATGTTGCGCATGGCGGGCTGGAGCCCGTAGTCGCCGGGCCGGCGGGTCAGCACCGCCCCGACCTTGGTGCGGTGCGTGAAGAAGCCGAACCCGGAGCTGATCGAGCAGTAGGCGAGCGCGTCGACCTGGGTGCCGGCGAGGGGCGTCGTGCGGCGGGCGAGGAATTTTTCGACGGTGACCGGCTCGTCCTTGGGCCAGTAGAGGACGTCGCAGCCATCGTTGTTGAAGATGACCCGGCGCGGCTGGTGGGCGAGCTGCGCGCGTGCCGCGCGGAGCTGGAGCAGCGCGGCGTCGGACGGCGCGGCTCGCAGCGGCGCGGCGGCGCAGGCGGCCAGCAGCAGGACCGGCCACAGTTTCGACGGCAGGCGCGAGAGGTTCATGATTCTCTTTCCCGGCGCAGGCCACCGCGCATCCGTGCGGCGGCCGTGCCGTGGCGTGAGAAAGACATACTACCGCAAGCCGGGGGCGGAAGGCACGCGCGGAGTAGAGGGCACGAAGGAGAGCGGAAAAGAAAGGGTATCCACAGATTTCACAGATGACACAGATTTCCGGAGGAGGAAGCAGGAGAGGCGGCCGCGGAGGTGAATGGCCGCGAAGGAACGCACAGAGCGCAGAGCAGAGATTAACGCAAAGTTGGAAACCCTTCCTTGGGGAGGGACGCGAAGCAAAAGCACCCTTCGACAAAGCTCAGGGCAGGCCCTTCGACAGGCTTGGTTCGGCGGGGCTCACCACAGGCAGGGCAGGCAGGCCGAGGAGGAAGCACAGATGACACAGATTTTCCGGAGGGGGAATAAGGAAAGCAGGTAGGAAGGAACGGCGAAGAAGAGTATCAACCGCCAAGGCGCCAAGGACGCCAAGCTGAAGCGGAGGAAAGGGCCTCTCCACAGATTTCACAGATGACACAGATTTCCGGAGAAGAGGTTAACGCAAAGTTGGAAACCCTTCCCTGGGGAGGGACGCGAAGCAAAAGCACCCTTCGACAAAGCTCAGGGCAGGCCCTTCGACAGGCTTGGTTCGGCGTGGCTCACCACAGGCAGGGCAGGCGGCGGAGAAAAAACACGGATGGCACAGATTCCGGAGGAGGAATGAGGAAAGCAGGAAGGCAGGAACGGCGAAGAAGAGTATCAACCGCAAAGGCACCAAGGACGCCAAGCTAAAGATAGGGAAAGGAAGAAGGCAGATGGATAGCAGCGACGGACTTTCGACCGCCGAACCTTGACAGCCTGAGGGCTGAAGGCATCCCCCGGCTTAGTTTTCCTTGGCGGCCTTGGCGTCTTGGCGGTGAACGGCTTTTCCCTCTTTGCGCCTTCCCTGCCCTGAGCTTGTCGAAGGGGGCTTACCTTTGCGACTTTGCGTTAAAAAAATGAAACCACGGATTACACTGGGCACACCGAGGCCGGAAGCGAGCATGCCGCGGCAGGCTGCCATTATTCTGTGTCGCCATTATTCTGCTGCGAGTGGGTCGGGATAGCTGTATAAAGAGTGATCGGCTGCGGGGGCACGAATGGGGGCTGCGCAGCACCGGGGAAAACGACAGGAGCCTGGCATGCGTATTTTGATTGCCGAAGACGACGCGACCTCCCGCCTGCTGTTGACGAACATCCTGCAGGGCTGGGGCTATGACGTGACCGCCGTGGTGGATGGGTCCGCGGCGCTCGCCAGCCTGCAACAGGCCGATGCGCCCAAGCTGGTCGTCCTGGACTGGATGATGCCCGGACTCGAAGGCCCGGAGGTGTGCCGCCGCCTGCGCGCCACGCCGACCGCCACCCCACCCTACGTCATCCTGCTGACGGCCCAGGACGAAACGAAAAGCGTCGTGGAGGGGCTGGAAGCTGGCGCCAACGATTACATCAGCAAGCCGTTCAACCGGGCGGAGCTGCAGGCCCGGCTCGCCGTCGGCCGGCGGGTGCTCGAGTTGCAGGAGTCGTTGAGCCAGCGCGTGCGCGACCTGGAGGCGGCGCTGGCGCACATCAAAACCCTGCAGGGCATTCTCCCTATTTGCATGTACTGCCATAAAATCCGCAACGACCAGCAGAGCTGGGAGCGGCTCGAGGGCTATCTGAGCGAGCATGCTGAGGTGGAGTTCAGCCACAGCATCTGCCCCACGTGCCTGGTCAAACACTTTCCCGACCATGCCGCCGGGGTGGCCGAGGACATGCGCGGGCCGCCGCCCTGAGCGGGGCGCGCAGGGTGGGTTCCGCTGACTTTGCTGGGCGGGTCTCTGCGGGCTCCGCTGACTTCGCTACGCGCGTCGACGCGGAGAAGCGATTCGGACTGACTTTGCGACGCGTGGCTAGGCGGAAATGAACGCCAGGCTGACTTTGCTGCACGCGTTGACGCGGAGAAGAGATTCAGGGTGACTTTGCGGCGCGCGTTGACGCGGAAACCAAAGCGAAAAAGGCGGCGCGGGGCTAGGCGGGATGAAAGCCGAACAGGCGCAACTTGGCGGTCAGGAGACCGTCCAGAGCCGACAGGTCTTGCGGATAGACCGAAAGCAGCCGCTTGCCTTCCTGTTGATAAAGCAGCTGCTTTTTGTACATGCTCATCTTGTACTGGGGCGTGTCCAGACCCCAATACTCGATGTACACGTCCAGTTCGGGCAAATAGAAGTCGGGCCGTATCTGGAACTCGGCGATGATCCTGAACTTGGCGTCGTAGCGATAGGCCAGTCCGTGGGCCGTGAGCCAGTCGGCGATGCGGCGCTCGCCCTCGGACTGCACAACCGTGCCGTCTTGCGCGGCGATCGTCTTGTTGAGCTCCACCTGCACTTCGAAATTACGCCGTTCCAGAAAGACCTCGTCGAAACACCGGTCGCAGAAAACGCGCTGAAAGGCCTGGTTCGAGCGGGCGTACTCGTCTGCCGTGACCCGCGCTTGGCAGCGCTGGCAGGCCTGTTCGGCGGCCGACGCGGCGATGCGCACCGCTGTTTCTATGCAGGTTGCCGCCACACCGGCATCGCGCCGGATGTAGTCTTTTTCGGACAGGTTGGCGGCCATGTCGCGCAAGTCGTGCAAGCAGCCTTCAGCGGCGACGCCGTAGGCTTTCAGGGCCTTGATCGCATATTGCCGGGTCTGCGGGTGCGGATCGCAGCGCGACACGGGCGCGAGTGCCGCCACGGCCGCGGCTTGGTCCACCCCCAGCCAGGCGAGCTTACCCAGGGCGGAGGCGGCCAAGCGGCGCGCGTTCGCAGACGACGAACGCAGCAACTCCAACAGTTCGCCGAACGCGGCCACCTCGCCTTCGCGCCCGATGGCCACCGCGCGGTCGGAAAGCCGCTGCTCAAGCTGACGGTCCATCGGGTTTTTCATCGCGGTCCTCCCGTGCCACGCGGACGCACGCCAGCAAAGTCAGCGGTGCGCCCAGGAAGCAGGCCTGGGTCAGGGCTGGCCGGAGCAGCGTCTTCATGGTGATGGAACTATGCGCCCGGCCCGGCAGGGTGTCAACAGCACCTCGCAGGGAGGTGCAGAGCTGCATTTCCCGCTGACTTTGCTGCGCGAGGAGACATGGGTTCCGCTGACTTCGCTACGCTCGTCGACGCTGGAAAGGGATGCGGGCTGACTTTGCTGCGCGTGCCGACGCGGGCTCTGCTGACTTTTCTGCGCGCGCAGATGCGGGCTCCGCTGACTTGCTGCGCGTGGAAACACGGATCCCGCTGACTTTGCTACGCGCGTCGACGCTGAAAGGGATGCGGGCTGACTCTGTTGCGCACGCCGAAGCGGGTTTCACGGACTTTGCCGGGCGTGGAGGCAGGGGTTCCGCTGACTTTGCTCCGCGCGTCGAAGCGGGAAGGGGATGTTGGCTGACTTTGCTGCGCGCGCCGAAGCGGGATGGAAAAAAACGCAGGAAGGCCAGCACAACTGCGGAGCAAGGCTTGCGCCGCAGGCGTTGATTTGGCACCTTCGCACGCATGCACGCACTTCTTCAGGCCGTGGCCACGAACGCCATGAAAGCAAAATGAAAGTCACCTTGTCGCACGCGCGGAACTGCCTCCGCCCCACCCACTCCACACCCATGACACCACCGCCTCAACCCGGTCCGCACAGGCGTCGATGCCGCACGGCCGCGACGCTGCTGGCCTGCTGCTGCGTCGCGGGCCTGGCGGTGTCCCGTGCCGCCGAGAAGGCGGACAAGCCCGTGAAGCTGATGGCCCGCTTCGGAGCGCTGCTGGGGAAGGTGGGGACGAGCAACAAAGACAAGGTCAACATCCTCTCGGGTCCTGTTCCGGTCCAGATGCTCAACGACAAATCGCCCGGCCAGGTCTGGCAGGCCGCCGTGGGCAACGTAAAGTTCAAGATCACGATCCAGGACGCGACCCGGCTGCGCATCGAGGACTGTCTCGAGCGCGTGCAACGGCTGCCGCCGGCCTACCGGGCTATTCTGCCCATCGTCTCCGAGGGCAACAAAGCCGGCATGGCCTGCTATACGAACCTCAACGGCGCCGCGGCCCACGGCTCGCAGGATTACCTGAACCTGGTGCCGACGGCGGGCGCGCAAGTGATCCTCCACGAGGCCGGGCACATTCTCGAGCAGCGCGTCACCTCAGCCCGGCCCGACACCCTGGAGCGCTGGAAGAAGGCCATCGCCGAGGACAAGGTCTCCGTGTCGGACTATGGCGACCAGGTCGCGCACGAGGACCTCGCGGAGTTCTCGCTCGTCTATGCCGTGTGCCTCGAGGCCGGCGGCGCCCGTCTGGCCGAATTGCAGAGACTGTCTCCGCGGCGGTTTGCGCAATGGGCGGACATCCTGCGGACGGCCCCCACCCTGCCGCCGCCACCGAAAAAGGCCAAGGCCGCAGATCGCCCGCGCGGCAAGCCGGGCAGCAAGGCCGGGTCTTGAAGCGGGCCTCAACAGGCGGACGAAACTTTTGCACGAAACCCTGACTGGAGAAAAAGCACATGTGGCAACGACTGATCCTGACCTTGGCAATGGCAGCCCTCATGGGTGCGGCGGCGGCAACGAAGACCGGGCAACCGCTGGAGGGCGGCGTGGATCCGCAGCGCGTCCGGCAGATTGCGGCGCTGCTTGGCGAGCAGCCGTTCGCCTTCGGGCCGCGGATCGACGACCGCGCCGGCTGGCAGCGACTGGCGGCGACGAAGGCCTACGCCAGCGCAGTCAGGGACGCCGAGAAGGCGCTCGCCAAGCCGATGCCGGAGATGACCGAGGAGCTCTACATGCTCTTCAAGAAAACCGGCCGGCGCACCAAGGAATACGGCAAGGCCCGCGGCGAGCGCTACGACCGGATCACCCGCTTCGCCCGCGCGGAGTGCATCGAGAACAAGGGCCGGTTCCTCCCGCCGCTGGAGGCGGCGCTGAAGGCGATCTGTGACGAGAAGACCTGGATCTACAACTTCCACGACCGCACGCTGGGCGACTACACCGGCAAGACGATCACCATCGACCTGAGCTCGGCGGACGTGGCAGAGAACCTGGGCGAATGCCTCTGGCTCCTGGGTGAGCGCCTCAATCCGGCCACGCGCCAGCTGGTCATGGACAAACTGCGCGAGCGCATCTTCGAGCCCTACCACAAGGCCGTGGCGGGGACGGGCATGCGCCAGTGGTGGATCACGGCGGACATGAACTGGAATTCCGTCTGCCACGCCGGCGTCGTCGCCGCCGCCCTGGCGGTCTGTCCCGACCGCAACGAGCGGGCCTTCTTCGTGGCATGCGCGGAGAAGTACTCGAAGAATTTCCTCAGCGGGTTCGATGGCGACGGCTATTGCGCCGAGGGCATGGGGTATTGGAATTACGGCTTCGGCAATTACATCCAGCTGTGCGAGTCCGTCTTCCAGGCGACGCAGGGCGGCGTGGATCTCTACCAGCTCGAGGGTGCCCGCGACGCCGCGCTGTATCCCGTGCACATCAGCCTGATCAACGGGGTCAATCCGTCCTACGCCGACTGCTCGCTCGACGCCAAGCCCAGCCAGCAACTCATGAGCTACATCAACCGGCGCTACGAGCTGGGGTTGAAGGAGTATGTCCTCGCCGACTTCACGACGGGCGGCAGCCTGCTCACCTCGCTGATGTACTCCTGGTCGAACTCGGCCACCGCGCGCCCGCAGGCCGCGGGCAAGGAGGCCTATGAAATCCGCAGCTTTTTCAAGCACGGCGTGTTGAACTGCCGGCCGGCGCCGGGGTCGACGTGCCGCCTGGCGGTGTCGCTGAAGGGCGGCCACAACGCCGAGCCGCACAACCACAACGACCTGGGCACGTTCGTCGTGGTCATCGGCAAGGACGCGCCCATCCTCGATCCCGGAGGCGAGGTCTACACCGCGCGCACGTTCAGCAAGGACCGCTACAAGAGCAACCTGCTGAACTCGTTCGGGCATCCGGTGCCGGTGGTGGCGGGGCAGCTGCAGCGGACCGGCAAGGAGGCCAAGGCGGTCATCGTCGCCCGCCAGGACACCCCGGCGGCCGATACGCTGGCGATGGACCTGCGCAGCGCCTACGAGGTGAAGGAGCTGCTGACGCTCAAGCGCACGTTCGTCTACACCCGCACCGGCGCGGGTGCGCTGACCGTGACGGACGACTTCGCGTTCAGCGCGCCGCGGACCTTCGGCTCGGCGCTGATCACCTGCGGCACGTGGCAGCAGCCCTCCGCGCGCGAGCTGCTGATCACCAGCGGCGGGGAATCGGTGAAGGTGACCATCGACGCGGGCGGCGTGCCGTTCACGGTGGCGGCCGAAACAATCAAGGAAGAGAGCCACGGCAAGACGCTGCCGACGCGCATCGGGATCAACCTGACCGGGCCGCAGGCGAAGGGCCGCGTGGTGTTCACGATCGTGCCGGTCGCGGCGGCGGGCAAGTAAAGGCGCAGAGGCGGAGAAGAAGATTGACCGCAAAGCGCATGGATCAGACCGAGCAAAGAAGAAAAAGCATCCACAGATTTCACAGATGACACAGATTTTCGGAGAAGAGGAGTGACCGCGGAGCACACGGAGAAGAAAAGAATTAACCACCAAGACGCCAAGGACACCAAGCTGGAGCAGAGAAGAAGAGCATCCACCCTTCGACTACGCTCAGGGCAGGCAGGCTGCGGATGACAAGATTCTAGCGGACGGAGGAGATCAGGAGCAGAGCAGCAGGAGCAGCAGTAAGGAAACCGCCAAGGCACCAAGCACGCCAAGCCGGAGAAGAGAAGTGACCACGAACCACACGGCGAAGAAGCGGAGCAGAATTTAACGCAAAGGCACGGAGCAAAGCCAGCGGGCGCGGGGCGGGCGAGCGGGAGAAATTCATGAGCAAAACGATTATTTCGTCGGCGATGAACCGGGGGGCAGGCTTGCTGGTGTTTTTTGCGGCGGCTCTGATGGCAAGCGCGCAGCCGTTCGAAACCACGCCGCAGGGGTTTCAGTGGCAGCAGGGCGAGAACTGGATCCGCTTCAACAAGGGGAAATGGTCGGCGGGCGTCAGCGGCGGCGGCAGCCTCCAGTGGAACGCGTTCCTCTGGCACGACCGGTATATTTACGAAACGCTGCCCGGGGGCAAGATCACGGCGGGGCCCACGCTGCAGGCCGATGGCACGCTGGAGATGCAAGGCACCTTTTCGACCCACGACCCGGCGCCGCCGATGCAGTACACCTATCGCATCAAGCCCGCCGCCGACGGCGTGCAGGTCCGGTGCGAGTTCCGCAAGACCGGCGAACTGCGCTTGAGCCGCGGCATCTGGCTCCACGTCTACGGGGATCGCAAGCAACTGGCCAACACGGCGCGCGTATGGGCCGAGCCGGCGGCCTTCGGCACGGTGGGGGGCGGCGTGCATGGCGTGGCCCGCCAATTCCACGTCGAGCTGCAGCCGGGGCGCGCGGTGCACCTAGGCGGCCCGGCGCTCTATGAAGTCGAAGGGGAAAAGCCCCAGAACCAGATCTATCGCATGAACCTCGTGCGCGAGGACTTTGCGGCCGACCAGACGGCGGTCGCCGAATACCACATCGGCTTCGGGCCGCTGCCCGCCGTCTTCCCCGGCGAAATCCGGCCGGCGGCCCAGCCGCTGGCCCTCCGTCACGTCAGCGCCAGCGCCGAACAGGTGCCGCAGTTTGGCAAACTCGAACTGACCGTGGATCTGGGGGCGAATTACGAAAACCCGTACAATCCCGAGCAGGTCCGGCTCGACGCCGAGTTCACCAGCCCGACGGGCAAGCGGTGCATAGTGCCCGGCTTCTTCATGGTGCATTACCGGCGTGAGGCGCAGCAACACATGGAACTGCTCAACCCGACCGACAACGGTTCCTGGCGCGTCCGCTTTGCGCCCCGCGAGACCGGCCGGTACACGTGGCGGCTGACGCTGCAGGACCGGCGCGGCAAGGTCAGCGGAGGTGAGGGCGCCTTCACGGCCGTGGCGCCGCAGACGCCGGGCTTCGTCCGCCGCAGCAAGGTCGATCCGCACTATCTGGCTTTCGACAACGGCCAGGGCTATTTCCCCATCGGCCACAACCTGCCCATCGATCATCCCGCGGGCCAGCTCGGCGATGAGGCGATGCGCAAGTTTGCCGCCGCCAAGGAAAATTACAACCGGTGGTGGATGAGCGCGGACGGGTATGGCCTGGAATGGTGCGCCAAGCTGGGCTGGTACCGCCAGGACGCGGCGACGCGGCTGGACCAGATGCTCGAGCTCGCGCGGCAGCTGGGGCAATACTACATGCTGTGCATGGACACGCACCAGGATTTCCGCGAGCCGGGCTGGGAGCGCAATCCGTTCAACAGCAAGAACGGCGGCCCCTGCGCGACGGTGGCGGAGTGGTTCACCAACGCCGAGGCGAAGGACTACTACAAGAAGCGCCTGCGCTACACGGTGGCCCGCTGGGGCTACAGCCCGAACGTCCTCTGCTGGGAATTCGGCAACGAGATCGAAGGCTGGGCCAAATCGCCCGACGAGGTGAAGCTCCCCTGGCACAAGGAGATGGCCGCCTGTCTCCGCGGGCTGGATCCGTTCGGCCACCTGATCACCACCAGTTTCTGGACGAACACCGGCAACGAAGATTACTGGAAGCTGGACGACATGGACATCGTCCAGACCCATCTGTACACCGGCAACGACGCAGGCGTGGCCCCGCAGGTGCGCGACTGCTGCCTCCTGCAGCACGCCCGTTTCGACAAGCCGCATATCTTCGGGGAATTCGGCATCCGCGGCGGCGCCGGCACGCCGGAAAAAGATCCGCAGGGCTGGGCCATCCACAATGGGCTGTGGGCGGGGCTGTTCAGCTTTGCCGCCGGCGGTCCGATGCCGTGGTGGCACGAGGACTACCTCGACAAGCTCAACCTCTATTTCCACTTCACGGCCTTGGCCAACTTCACCGCCGATCTTCCGCTGGGCAGCGCCCGCTGGTCCGAACCGCAGCTTGCGCCGCCTGAATTTCCGGATAAGCAGCGCCCTGCTGCGCTGCGCGACACGCTCATCGCCCCGACGGCGTCGGGCTGGACGAAGCCGGCGCACAACGAATTCATCGTGCTCGCGGACGGGACCCTCGCCGAGGGCCGCAAGCCTGCGGCCCTGCTGCACGGCGACGGCCATCGCGATCTGCGCAGCCCGCCGACGTTTGTGGTCAACTATCCGCGGCCGGGGCAGTTCAGCGTGCGCGTGGGCCGCGTTTCGCGGGCCGGGCTGCTCCGGATCTGGGTGGATGACCGCGAGGTGCTCACCCGCGAGCTGCCCTGCGCCCAAGGGCTGGGGAAGGAAAGCCATTTCGTCCCGCAATATAAACTTTGGGAGACGCAGTACGATGCAGACATCGCCGTCGCCGTGCCGGCCGGACAGCACCGCATCCGGGTGGACAACGCCGGCAAGGACTGGGTCACGGTCACCCGTTACGTTTTCACCGGCTGCCGGGTGGTGGACCGCCCCGACGTGCTGGTCGCCGGCCTGAGCACCGACCGGCTGACGCTCCTCTGGCTGCAGAACCGCGAAAGCATCTGGGTCAACCATGCCGGCGGCGGCGCCGTGGGGCAGGTCGATGCGTTTCGCGTGCAGGTGGGCGGTTTGCCCGACGGACGTTACCGGCTCCAGTGGTGGGAAACATGGCAAGGCAAGGTGTCGCGCGAGACCACCGCCGCCGCCATCGGCGGCAAGCTGACGATCGACGTTCCGGCGTTGCAGACCGATGTGGCAATCAAGATCCGTCCGGTCCCGTGAGGCGCCAGACGCGCAGGGCGGAAACCAGACGGCGATGGTATCATGCGCAACCGACGGCGGCGTCCGCGTTGGGCGACAAGACATGGGCCTATGAAAAAAATCGGGTTATACGCCGTCACGATCTTCCTGAGCGCGTTCCTGTTGTTCCAGGTCCAGCCGCTGATCGCCAAAATCATCCTGCCGTGGTTCGGCGGCTCCGCGGCCGTGTGGAGCGCCAGCCTGGTGTTTTTCCAGCTGGTCCTGCTGGCGGGCTACACCTACGCGCATCTCTCCATCCGCTGGCTGCCGGCGCGTGCGCAGATGCTGGTGCATGTGGCGCTGCTGCTGCTCAGCTGCGCCTTGTTGCCGATCTTGCCGTCGGCCGCGTGGCGGCCGGATGCCACGGCCGACCCCACCGGCCGCATCCTGCTCGTGCTCGGCGCGACCATCGGGCTGCCCTACTTCCTGCTCTCGGCGACCAGCCCCCTGCTGCAGGCGTGGTACGTGCGCCGGTCCGGCTCCGGCACCCCGTACCGGCTCTTCGCGCTGTCCAATTTCGGCTCCCTGCTCGCG
This sequence comes from uncultured Lentisphaerota bacterium, assembly GCA_903896925.1. Classification (GTDB taxonomy): domain Bacteria; phylum Verrucomicrobiota; class Kiritimatiellia; order CAIQIC01; family CAIQIC01; genus DP16D-bin41. The sequence continues at coordinate 22,127 of CAITZM010000116.1, forward strand.
CTGCTGAGCTTCCCGTTTCTCATCGAGCCATGGTTGGCCTCGGGGCTGCAGGCCTATGCCTGGAGCGCCGCGTACATCGTCTTCACGCTGGCGTGCGGGGCCACCGCCTGGGTGAGCCGGCAGGCCGCGCCGGAGGCGGCGCCGGTGGCGGATTCTGCGGCGGCCACCGGGCCCGCGCGCCCCGGCTTTGGGCAGCTTGTGTATTGGGTACTGCTCGCCGCGTGCGCCTCGGTGCTGCTGGTGTCCGTGACGACCCAGCTGACCGCCAACATCGCGCCGGTCCCGCTGTTGTGGATCGTCCCGCTCGCGCTGTACCTGGTGACGTTCATCCTGGCCTTTGAGAGCGACCGCCTCTACCAGCGCTGGCTGTTCCTGCCGCTGCTCCCCGTGTCCCTGGGGGGCATGGTGTATATGCTGCATGCCGCGGAAGGGAATTTCCCGATCCGGTGGGCGGTGCCGGGGTTCTCGGCGGGGCTGTTTGTCTGCTGCATGGTCTGTCACGGCGAACTCGCCCGACGCCGTCCCGCGCCGCGCCACCTGACCCTTTTTTACCTGATGGTGGCGCTGGGCGGGGCCCTGGGCGGCAGCTTTGTGGCCCTGCTCGCGCCGCACATCTTCACGGCGTACTGGGAGCTGCCGCTGGGACTGATCGTCTGCGGCCTGCTCGCTCTGCCCGCGGTCTGGAGCCTGCCCCTGCCGCAGCGCGCCGCCTGGCCGCTCCGGACAGCCTGGGTCTTGGGCGTGCTGGTGCTGACCACCTATGCCGTGCGCCAGGAACTCGCCGACCGCCAGGAAGTGGTGTTCCAGGCCCGCAATTTCTATGGATCGCTGGCGGTGCGCGACGAGGTGCCCCTCGCGGAAGACGTTGTGCGCTCCCTGTATCACGGCACCATCGACCACGGCTCCCAGCTGCTCGACCCGGACCTGTGCTTCACTGCGACCTCCTACTATGGGCCCCACTCCGGCGTCGGGCGCGCGATGGAGGCGCTCCAGGCCAAGGGGCCGGTGCGGGTGGGCATCATCGGCCTGGGGGCGGGCGTCCTGTCGAATTACGGGCGCAAGGGCGACTGGTTCCGGATCTACGAGATCAATCCGCTGGTGGCGCAGATCGCGCAGAAGATGTTCACGTTCTATCTCCACGCGGGCGCCGACAAACAAATCCTGATGGGCGACGCGCGGCTGACCATGGAGCGGCAGGAGGCGCAGCATTATGACCTGCTCATCGTCGATGCGTTTGCGGGCGACGCCGTGCCCGTGCACCTGCTGACGCGCGAGGCCGCGCAACTCTACGGGCGGCATTTGAAGCCCGACGGCATTCTGGCCCTGCACATCTCCAACCGCTATCTCGACCTCGAGCCGGTCTGTTTGGGCGATGCCCAGGCCTTGGACAAGCAGGCCGTGGTCGTCGATGACGAAGGCGACGAGGAACCTTATTTGTCCTCGTCCACCTGGGTGCTGGTGACATCCAACGCGGCGTGGTTTGCGTCCGCCAGTTTCAAGGATGCGCGCATGCGCCCGGCCAAGATGCCCGGCCAGTTCCGCCCGTGGACGGACGACTACAGCAATCTGTTCCAGATCCTGATGCGCAACTAGAGAGGCGCGGCCGGCGGAGAGCCAGGAACCAGCGGGCCGTCCCGGTAATGCGGAGGTCGAGACGCGCACCCGCGCAGTCCGCCGGTTACTCGTGGCGTAGCGCTTCGATGGGGTCGAGCCGCGACGCCTTCCAGGCGGGGTAAAAGCCGAAGATCATGGCGACGCTGCCCGCTACGCACACGGCGGCCAAGATCGCACCCAAGGACATCTCGGTGGGCCAGCGCATGACGACCGTGACCAGCCAGGAAATCGTCCGCCCCAACACGATGCCCAGCAATCCGCCCGCGAGGCACAGCACCAGCGCCTCCATCAGGAATTGCCACAGGATGTCGCGTGACCGGGCTCCGACGGCCATGCGCAGGCCGATTTCACGCGTCCGTTCGGTCACGCAGACCAGCATGATATTCATGATGCCGACCCCGCCGACGACCAGCGAGATCAGCGCAACGCACAGCAGCAGGTTGGTCATCAGGGTCGAGGTCTTCGCCAGCGCCGTGGAGATTTCGGTCAGGTCCCGGATCCGGAAGTCATCCGGGGCCTCCTCCGGCAACCGGTGCCGTTCGCGGAGCAGGGCGGTGATCTGGAGCAAGGCGGGAGGCACCTCCTGCGGCGAATTCGCCGACACGAAAATGTCATCCATGTCGGCGAACCGCGTCATCAGCGGAAAATCGGCCAACTGCATGGCGCTGGGCTGCGGGTAGAGCGGCAGCGTCCCGCCGGGATAGAGCCGGTTGAGCGAGTTGATGCCGCCCCCGGTGCCCGCGGCGGCGGGGACCGTCGCTGCCCGCACACCCGACAGCCGGAACTTGACCGTCGTCCACGGCAAGATGACGTAATCGTCCTGGTCGCGGCCCATCATGTTGGCACCCTTGGTCGCGAGGACGCCGATGACCCTCACCATCAGATTCTTGATGCGAACCTCCTTGCCGAGGGGCGACTCGTCGGGGAACAAGGCGCGGAGGACCGTCTGGCCCAGCAGGCAGACGGGGGCCGCCTTACGCACATCGTCCTCCGTGAAGCATTCGCCCTCCACCAGGTCGCCCCAACCGCGGATCCACAGATAGGCCCCGGTGGTGCCCCGGATGTTCGAGGGCGACCAGTTGCGATGGCCGTAGAGGACCTGGGCCTTGACGTCGATACTCGGCGCGGCCCAGCGAATGCTGGGACATTCGCGGAGGAGCGCTGTGCAGTCGGCCGGGGTGAGCGTCACCCGGCCGCCGCTGCCGCCGCTCACGCCGGCCTTGACGGCATCGCTCGGGTCAATCTGGATGACATTCGCGCCCAGGCCTTCGATCGTGCGCCGGACAGCCGTGGTCGAACCGCGCCCGATTTCCACCATCGCGATCACGGCGGCGATGCCGATGATGATGCCGAGCGCGGTCAGCGTTGAGCGCAGCACATTGCTCCGCAGGGCGCGGAAGGCAGTCCGGATGGTGTGCGCCCGTCTCATAAGCGGCTGCTCAAGGCTTGTAGTCGCGCCACAGCCAGCGCATGGCCTCCGGGAACAGCTGCGTGCCGTGGATGCTGCTGTGGACGCCTTCGCCGAAGACGAACTTGTGGTCGTAGCCTTTTTCGTCGAGCGCGGCCGCCATGGCCTTGTTCGCGTCGGGCCAGCTGCCGTACTGGTTGACGATGTCGTGCGCGCCGTCCTGCTGGAAGAGGCGGATGGGCTTGGGCGGCGCGGCCCGGACGAGGTCGGGATATTTGTTGCCGCCGCGGATGTTGGTGAAGCTGCCGACGGTGGTGAAGCATTTGCGGAACTCGTTGGGCCGTTCCCAGCATACGGTCCAGGCACAGATGCCGCCGCTGCTGCTCCCGGCGATGCACCGGCCGGCCGGGTCCTTCGTCAGGTTATAGTGCTTGCCCACTTCGGGCAGGATCTCCTCCAGCAAAAAGCGCGCATACGCATCGCTGAGCGTGTCGTATTCCAGGCTGCGATTCGCGCGCGAGGCGGGCCGGCCGTCGGGACGTTTGCGCGGCTTTTCACCGGGCTTGAGCGGGAAGTCGCCCGGCTGGATGAAGATGCCGATGGTCACCGGCATCTCGTGCCGGGCGATCAGGTTGTCGAAAACCGTCGGCGCCTTGTACTGGACGCCGTCCTGGCAGACAAAGACGCACGCGGGTCTGGTCGGCTCGTATTGCTGCGGCACATACACCCAGTACTTCCGCACGGTGCCACGAAAGACCGCGCTGTTGGTCCACGCATATTCCGTAACCTTCCCCTGCGGCACGCCGGCGTGCTCCTCCGAGTCCGGCGTCAGTTTTTTGTAGATGTCGTCGGGCGACGCGGCCGGTTTGTCGGCGGCGTGCAGTGCCGTCAGCGGGGCCAGCAGCAGGCCGGCGAGGGCGAACGCGAGAGAGAGTTTCATGGTGTGCTCATTTCCGGCCTGCCGGGATTTCTGTGCGGCGCCGTTACCGTTGCGATCCGTGGTCCCGATGCCGACGGGCTGACGCCACACAGCGTCCGGTGCACGTCGACCATCAGAACAAACGCTGGTGAGTATAGGCGGGGCGGGTTTTCCGGCCAGCTTTTTATCAGCCGCGCCGAGGGAGGCAAGCGAGGCGCAGCCACAGATGTCAGGACAAAGCATGGGAGAAATAGTAGGATGGAAACGTAAGCGGCGCAGGAGGAACGGACGCTGACTGTTGGACGGCGCAACCGAAGGAGCACCATGCAGAGACGCGAATTTTTGAAATCCGCCAGCCTGGGCCTGGCCGCCTTGGCGCTGCCGGCCTGCACGGCCACCACGGGCCACACCGGCGGTGTGGCAACAAGTACTCGCACCCAAGTCGCAGCGCCACTGGTCAAGGGACAGCGCGTCTTCACCTGTGCGCACAGCTTTCACGCGTTCGTCTATCGCCAGCTGGCCGAGGCGGCCCGGAACGCCGGCCTTCAAGATCACCAGTGTGTGGGGCTGTCGTCGATCGGCGGCTCGCGGATCAGCCAGCACTGGGACGTGGCGGAGGAGAAAAACACGGCCAAGGCGGCCCTGCGCGCGGGCAAGGTGGACGTGCTCACCCTCTCGCCCATCTGGATGCCCGACGACGGCATCGAAAAATTCGCCCGGCTCGGCGTGGAGCACAACCCGGACATCCGCATCACGGTGCAGGAGTTCTGGCTCCCCAACGACACCTACGAGCCGCGCTATCCTCTGGACACGCGCAAGAAAGTCGACCACGACGCCACGGATCTCGCGGCGCTGCAGCAGGCCCAGACGCGTTACGACCATGACGTGGATGAATTCGTTAGCGGGATCAACCGGCGGCTGGGCAAAAATGTGCTCCTTACCGTGCCGGTCGGGCAGGCCGCGGTGGCGTTGCGCAAAAAAATCGTCGCCGGCCAGGCGCCGGGCCTGAAGAAGCAGTGGGATCTGTTCCGCGACTGCTGGGCCATCCCTTGGTGCCGCTGCAGCTGCTCTCGGCGTACTGCCACTTTGCCGTGATTTACCGGCGCAACCCCGTGGGCCTGCCCGTGCCCTCCGACTTCGCCAAGGCCAATAGGCCGGAGTGGGATGCCCGGCTGAACAGTCTGCTCCAGGAACTGGCCTGGGACGCCGTCCTGCAGCATCCCATGAGCGGCTTCGCGGCCGCGACGTGAGCCGGACCCGTTTCAATCCGGGAGAAGCACTTTGTCGAGCAAAGACGGCTGGCAGCCGGAGCGTTTCCAGTTCACAGGTAGCCGGCTTGGCACACTTTGTGGAAGCGACCTCCGGTCGCTTTCCTCAATTTGATGCGGCCGGCCTGCCCCGGCGCAGCCACTCGGCGAAGCCGGGAGGCCGCATCTACGCGGCGGCAGCTCTGCCGCCACGACTTCGTCGAAGCTACAGCATTTGTGGAAACGCGCTAGTCGTGGCCACGGCGGCCGCGCTGGCTGCTGGCGCCGTGGCAGTAGGCGCAAAAGTTGTTGGGCAGCACTTTCGCAAACGCGGCCTTGTCCTCGGCATTTTTCACCAGCGCCAACTGCGCCTCGCGATAGATCTGGGACTGGGCCTTGTCTTCCTGGCCCAACGCCCCCGCGCCACGATGACAGGCCGCGCATTTCTTCGCGCCATGCTCGGCGCTGTCGCCATGCCGCCCGGCGTAATCGGCGCCGTGGCTGGCAGGGACATGGCACCGGCTGCACTGTTCATCGCCCTTGTGGCCGAAGGTGCTGAACAGGACCGGATTGGCCGGCGGCGTGGCGCCCTCGATCTGCCTGGCGGTGAAGTTGTCGTGGTGACAGTTCGCGCAAAAGCGACCGCGCGAGGTGGCGCCGTGCGGCTCCAAAGCCGGCGTGCGGGCGAGGCTGGGGAACGGTTTGCCGCTGCCGAGCCCTTTGGCCTCGGCATGGCAGACCTTGCACTCTTTCGCACCCAACCAGCCGAAGTGGCGCTCGTGGCTAAACACGACCCGGCTGGCGCCATTGGTGGCGGGAAACTTGACCAGGATGTCGAGCGGTGACCGCCATTCGCGATGGCCCACGTACTGGCCGGGCGTCAACGCACTGTCCGCCGGCGCGCCGTTGGACAGCCTGGTGGTCTTCGTGTTAGGGTCATATTGCACCCACGTCTGACGACCGCCGTGCTCCTCCGCCAGAACCAGCGTGGCGCAGGCGACCAGGATCAACCAGGGAAAACGTTTCACGGCGCCGCCCTTTCTCCCGACACATGAACCTTCACCTCGTCGGCCACAACCACGCCCAGCATCGCGGGGCGCTTCAGCTGCCAGTCGGTCAAACGCAACACCAGGTCGCCCTGAAAAAACTGCCACCCGTGCGCGACCGTGACCGTGCCGGGGATTTCGACGGGCCGCTTGACACCGTGCAACGACAGCACGCCCAACACCGTCACGGGACCGGCATCCACCCGGCCCTTCAAGCCCGTCGGCTGGAAGCTGGCGGTGGGGAAAGCCTGGGTTTCAAACAGCGCCACGGTGTGGTTGTCGCGGACTTTGTTCCCCGAGGACCAGCGGGCCAGGTCCACCAGCACGGCGCCGCTGACCGGCCCGGCGGCCTGGCTCCAGATGAGCTGACCGGTAACGGCGGAGTTGGTCCCGCTCCATGAACCCATCAGGGAACTGCCCGTGTAAATGACCTGCCCGGAGAGGCGATTGGTCACGGTGGCGGCCGGAGTTGCTGTGGCCAGCAGGCACAAACAAAGCAAAGTTATGGCTGAACGTTTCACGTGCAAAAATCGCGCGGCGACTTTAGGCAACTGGTGGGCGGGAGTCAAATTTTTCCCAGCGCATGCGGACAGAAAGCAATGGCCCCGCCCCACCCCACAGGCCGGGCACCGCGCCAGCCCAGGTTGCCGACCAGCGCTTCATGCAGTATCTATGCAGGCGCAGTTTACGCTGCCGGGGCCACACGGGCACGACAGCGGACGCGACAACGGAAGGATGTTCGACATGCATCACGGATGGAACACATGGCTGGCGGCGGGCGCGCTGGGCGCATGGCTGGGCGGCACGGCACAGGCGCAGCAACTGGAGACCAACCACATGGACAAGCTTTATGACATCGGCGTGCAACGCATCGACGGCACGACGACGAACCTCGCCGCCTACAAGGGCCAGGTGCTGTTGATCGTCAACGTGGCCAGCCGGTGCGGCTTCACCAAGCAGTATGCCGGCCTGCAGAAGCTCTATGAAACCTATCGGGAGCGTGGCCTGGTCGTGCTGGGCTTCCCGGCCAACGATTTCCTTGGCCAGGAACCGGGCACCAACGAGGAGATCGCGCAGTTCTGTTCGACGAAATTTCACGTCACCTTCCCGCTGTTCGCCAAGATCACCGTCGCCGGCCGGGACCTGCACCCGCTCTACAAATTCCTGACCGACAAGGCGACCGACCCGGAGTTTGGCGGCAAGATCACCTGGAACTTCAACAAGTTTCTGATCGGCCGCGATGGCCGGATCATGGCCCGCTTTGGCAGCATGACCGCCCCGGAACACAAGGACCTCGCCGCCGCCATCGAAAAAGCCTTGGCGGTAAAATAAGCGGGCCGCAGAAGACCCCTTCCTCCGTAAGCACAGCCCCGCTCCGGACCAAACCTCACGCACCAGCGGCCACTCGGCCGCAGCCTTTTCATGGGTGCCGGGCCGCAGCGGGCGCAGCGCAGCAGCCACGGACGAACACGGAGAAGAAGATAACGCAAAGTCGCGAAGCCAGGCGGAAGACGCAAAGACGGAAGCTGTTAACGCAAAGCGGGAAACCCTTCCCTGGGAGGGGGCGCGAAGGCGGATGGAACAGAGGCCATTCCACAGGGCAGCCGACGCAGATTGAAGATGAACGCTTGCTCGATCTTTGCGCCTTACCAACCCTGAGCTTGTCGAAGGGGGCTTAACCTTGTGACGTTGCGTTAAAAGGCCTCCACAGATTTCGACAGGGATGAGGGGAGGTTGGCGGCAGGTGCAGAAAAGAGTAAACCGCCAAGGCGCCAAGGACGCCAAGTTGAAAGCAGGCGGGTAAGAAGGCTCGAAGGCTACAGCGAAGGTTTCCGGTCGCCAACCCTAGACGCCTGCGTGCGCGGGCATCCCTTGTTTCCTTTTCCTTGGCGACCTTGGCGCCTTGGCGGTGAGAAGAAAAGGCAGCCACAGATTTCAAGAGGAACCCGGCACGCGGGATGCTTCAATTCTTGGGCACAAGCCCCCACGAGCAAACCGTCGGCCGCCGATGCCGGGGGTGTGCGTGGCACTGAAGAACCGTGACGATGTTATGATGTGGATGGCTGTCAGACGGACGGGGCGGTGTGGCGGGATCCAGAGCGGTCTTGTCGGCCTCGCGCTGGCCCTCGCGGTCGCGAGCCAGGCCGATGTACTCCGTTTGAAAAATGGCAATCGCATGGAGGGCGTGATCCGCGCCGAGACTGCGGCCGACTATCAAATGGATCTCGGCTTTGGCACCGTCGGGATTCCGAAAGCCCAGGTCGCCGGCGTGGAGCGCGCGTCTGACGACGCACGGGCCCGCTGGGAGGCGGCGCGCCGCACCCAATTCATCCTGCATGAGAAATATGTCCCGGCCGGGCAGCGTGACCTGCTGGCCGCCTGGCAAGCCTTGGAGACGCAGCGCGCCGGTGCCTTGAAAGCGCAGCGGACGGTGACCGACCTGCAGCAGGCGCTGGCGCGGGAACCACAGGAGGCCGCGCAACTGCTGGCGCAAGAAGCCAGCACGAGCAGCCGGCTGAGCCTGCCAACCCATCCCACCAGAACAACGGTGGCGCAGTACAACCAAGCCGTGACCGAGGTGAACGAACTGCGCACCCGGCTAATGGCCTTGCAACAGAAGGCGCCGGAGCAGCAGGCCGCGCTGGACCAGGGACGGCGCGAGTCCGCACGCTACACGGGCGCGCTGCTCCGCTTCGCCGACCAAGTGAAGCAACGGAAAGCGCTGGGGGCCGGCACGGACGACCCGCAGATGGTGGCCGTCTTTTTTGCCGCGGTGGAGGCCCGTCTCCATACATTCCTGGGCGAAATCCAACAGGTACAACTGCCCTACCAGCCCGATCGACGGCAGGTGGTGGTCAAAGCCCGGCTGAACGATCTGATCGAAGGCTTGTTCCTGGTGGATACCGGGGCCTCCACCATGAGCATCAGCGAGGAGTTCGCGCGGCGGCTCAACCTTCCGGCCGGCACGCCGGCGGCCCTGATCACGCTCGCCGATGGGTCCACGCGCAAAGCGCGGACCAGCAGGCTGCGCTCCGTCGAAATCGCAGGCGCCCGCATGGCGGATGTCGCGACCGTCATCCTGCCGGACCAGCCCGGCACAGGTATCGATGGCCTGTTGGGCATGAACTTCATATCGGAATTCAACATCCAGCTGGACACCGAGGCGCAGGTGCTGAGGCTGAACCGCTTCGCCCCACCGTGAGGGGGCATGATCATCCACAGATTTCACGGATTACACAGCTTTCCGGGCTGAGGAAAGCAGGGTCGGAAAACCAACCACCAAGACGCCAAGGACGCCAAGACCGAAGCAAAGCAGCAGCCACGGATGAGCACGGATTTCGCGGAGCAGCAGATCGAGCGAGACAACCAGCCCGCATCAAGAAAACCCTTCCCGCCAAAGGTCTCAGAGCAGCTCAAAGAGATCTCTCTTCTTGGCGACCTTGGCGCCTTGGCGGTTAAACGCTCCTCGCCTCTGCGTCCGCCGGTCACGGCGCGGCGAGCGAGAGGCAGACCAGTTCCCGGTCGTTGCGCACAAAGACGCAGCGGCCGGCGAAGGCGGGATGCGACCAGACGAGGTGCCGGCCGCCGGCGGTGTTGGTCGGCTCCAGCAGGTGGGCCCGGCTGATTTCCTCGTAGCCGCGCGGGCTGAGGCGGGCGATGATCAAATCGCCCTTTTCATTGTAGAGAAAGAACCGGTCACCCTGCTTGACGATAAAGGCGTTAGCCCAGCGCCTGTTGGACTCGGCGGCGGCGCCCGTCGGCACGTCGCTCGCCCAGACGCGCTCGCCGGTGTCGGTACGCAGACAACGGAACTGCCCATAGCTGCACACGCCGTAAATGTAGCCATCTTCCAGGAACGGCGTACTCATCACGCAATGCAGCTTGTCGGTGTTCCGCTCGCTGTCGCTCGTGCCACGCCACTGCACGGTCGCGGCTGGCTGCGCGGCTGCGAGCCGCAGCATCAGCGGCCCGTTGTAAAACGCCGAGACGAACAGCTGGTCGCCCAGCTGGCGCGGCGTGGGGATGGTCATGCCGGCCTTCACCGCAAACGGTTCCGACCAGTAAACCCGGCCGGTTTCCGGGTCGAGCGCGTTGAGCGACTCCGGATGCCAGACGATGAGCTGCCGCTTGCCGCCGGCTTCGCAAAGCATCGGCGGACAGTAGCCCGGCTCCTTGGCCGAGAGCGCACGCCAGAGTTCCTTGCCGGTGTCCTTGTCGAACGCCACCACCGTGCTGCCTGCGCCGCCAACCAGGCAGATGAGCCGCTGCCCATCGAGCAGCGGATGCCCGGCGAAGCCCCACGTCGGCGCCCTGATGCCGTAATCCTGTTTCAGATCCCGGGCCCAGAGTTCCTTGCCCGAGGCCGCGTCGAGACAGCCGAGGTGGCCTTCGGCCCCGAGCGTGTACACCTTGCCGCCCGCCACCAGCGGCGTCGCCCGCGGTCCGGCCGGGTAGCTGATGGTGTAGGTGCAGGCGTATTCGTTCGTCCAGAGCGGTTGGCCGTCGGCCGCGCTGAAGCAGAGCACACGCTCCTTGCCGGGCACCGTCTCGCGCTTGAACGGGTCGGCCGGGTTGCTGGTATGCTCCGGCAGGATGCGGTCGGTGACGAACACCCGGCCGCCCGCCACCGCCGGCCCGGCATAGCCGCCGCCGAGCGGCGCGCGCCAGCGCACAGGCGGACCGCCCGCGGGAAACTTCTCCAGAATCCCCGTCTCGCGCCAGACGCTGTCGCGCTGCGGACCGAGCCACTGCGGCCAGTCGTCCGCACATGCGACGCCGGTTCCCAAGACCACCAACCACAACGCGATTTTCTTCATAACGATATCCCCCACCCTATTCGAGCCGACCACAATCGCCATACCTTGACAGGCCGAATAGATCATGGAAGCATTCTCATGCAGGGCAGCGGAAAGACAAGCGCTATCTCGCCATGAAACGGCGCAGTGCCAGAACCGGAAGAGTCGACAGAATCATTGAAGCAGAACCTTTCCACCACGACCTGAGCACTATGCATGCTGGCGACAAACTCAGCTCACCCTGCGCTGCGCTTGCTCTCAAGGGCGGTGTTCATGTCGGCGGAGGGCACTTCGCCGACAAGCCCTGGGCACCTGCTGGCCGGAGGCGCTGACGGAGGAGCGCCTGTCGTCTCGTCATCCCGCTAGAGCACACCGTGATGCCCGCGAATCCGGCTCATCTCCGGGGCGGACAGTCCGGCTTGCGCGGCGAAATCCGGCCAGGCCTTCACCGCGACACCGATCCGTTGCAGCACCTGCGCCGCGGTGCCGATGCCGAACCGGTCGGCCACGGCCAGCAGGTCGGCACGGGAAATGCCGGAGAATTTCCCGTTGACCGCCATGAGATGCTGGTTGGTCCACTCGCCCTCAGGATTGTGGGCGTGCGTCACATCATAGGCTGGCGCGAGCAGCCAGTGGCCCCCCTCGCGCAACAGGAACGCAAAGTTTTTTGTGTGATCATCGCAATTGGCCGTCATGACATTGAAGGCCATCCGGCGGAAGGCCTCCTCCTGCGCCGCGTACCCCAGCTGCAACCGGGAGATGGCCAGGAAAAGCTGGTTGTAATCGTGGCTGGCCTTCTGTTTGTAATCCAGGTGCGCCATGGCGCAGAGGGTTTGCACATGGTGTTTGCGGTTGCCGTCGCGGTCAAAGCGCAGGGTCATGTAAAGCCCTTTATTGGTCCATTAACGCACACGGGATAGATAATGGCCCTGATTAAGTCCACTCATAACGCACGCTGTCTGTTACGCGGGGTTCCACCAGCAGGGTCCCTTGCCGGCGATGGCCAGCTTGGCCTTGCCGCGGAGATAAGCCAGCTGATGCTGGGAGAGCGGTTGAAAGGTCGTGGCGGCCGCGAAGGCCGCGTCCTGCTCGTCGGGGGTGCTCAGGCCCAGCAGCGCCACATCGGGGTCGCAGATGAGCGTGTACCCGCTGTAGCCATCCTCATAAGCCGGGGCGGTGTCGATGACGTTCAGTCCGGCGTCCAGCGCCCTGCGCAGCGTGGCCGCGCATTGCTCCAGCGGGACGCTGCGGTCTGCGAGGTCACCGAGGCCCAGCAGGCTGGCCGTGAAACCGGTCCGGCCCAACTCGCGCCGCGGCCGGAACGTGAACGCGGAATGATCAGACATATTCACCTCGCATGGCTTGCGCTGCTTAAGCATGGCGCAGGCATAGGCCGGGGCGGGAAGAAGAGGAGTTCAGAGGTCAGCGGTCAGAGGTCGGACGGAGGGGAACACCCTCGCGTCCAGTGTCTCGCGTTTCGTGTTCAAGGTTCAGCGCCTACCGCATTATCCGGCTGACTTCGCGGGGCTGGAAAATACCGACCACAAGACTTGAGCTTGGTTGCGGTTGGTTTATCTGGCGGCGGGCGCGCCGCTCCCGCCCTACCCCTTCGTTTCCTTTGTTGCCTTCTGTGAATTTCCCGACTTCCGCAGCCCTCTCCGAAAATCTGTACATACCTGCTCTGCAGGCTCCGGTTGCGATCCGGCGAGGTTGATTGTGCGGCAGCGTACGCCCGGCTTCATGGCAGCGGCTGAATCTGTGGCTGTGCGCAATTTTCCACCAGCACTGCCGTCGGTGTATTGGTGCCCCACGACCAGGGCTGGACCAACGGCGGCACGAAGTTCTGTGGATCCGTGGCGGTCAGCCGGTTGCCCTTGATGATCAGGCCCGCCGTGGAGGTGACGAGGATATTCGGCCAGGGACAAGCGAGCAGCGAGTTGCCGAGGATGGAGATATCGCGATGGGTGCCGCTAGGCAGCGGCTTGCCGTTGCCGCCCGGCGCCATGACCTTGATGGCCGGCTGCCGGCAGCCAATGATCTCGTTGTCGCGCACCACCACATCGCAGGAACTGGCCGACTCGGACCACCAGTACTCCGGCGAAACCAGCACCGCCGCCATCCAGCAATGCGTGAGCTTGTTGCTCGTCACCTGCCCGTGGCTGGCCTTGATCAGGATGCCCCGCGAACGGTTGAAGCCGAAATCGCACCCGGTGACCTGAAACCCGTTCCCGACCCGGTTGGCGGCGCAGACCATCGACCCCATCGGCAGCGGTGTTGGCCGGTCCAGCGTCAGCTTATAAAATTTCGCCTGGCCGTTGAGATACCGCTCCTTGTTGTGCGGGTTGAGGCTCAGCTTCTTCAGAAAGGCGAGTTCCAACTCCGTGATCGGCCCGTCCGGCTCAAGGGACTTGGCCACCGCGTCGGGCGGCCGCTCCCCCGCGAACGGGAGGAACTCCACCGGATCGCCCGGCTCGATCGCCAGCCGGCCCGTCACGCCGATGCGCAGCACGTTCCCCGTGCAGGCGGTCACGAAGTGATAGCTGCCGTGGATGTTCACGCAGTCATCGCCCTGGAACTTGGCGGTGCAGTCAATGATGGCCGGCCCCTTGAGCGCCTCGGTGCTGTGGAAGGCATCCGCCGTCAGCGACCGCATCCGGGGGAAACCGCGCGGCACCAGGTCGGTGGCTGCCGGCCGGCGGTCGATCTTGCAGCGCAGATAGGTGGATCCATCGCAGCGGTGCTCCACAAAGCCGAAACACGGCGAGCTGTAGAGGGTGATGTCTTCCAGCCGCAGCCCGACACACTGCTCGGAGGTGATCGCATGGCCGCCGGTGCCGTCGGGGGACTGGTTGATCGTCACCAGGATGTCGCCGACCTGCTCGGTGTCATACGCCTCCCGATAACGGTAGTGCGGGTGCTTGGTGCACCGATAACGGTGATTGCCCAGCGCTTCAAGCTCGTCGCGATAGCCCGGGTCCGTCCGGCGCAGTTCGCCGGTCTGCGGGTCATAGATCTCGATCCGCTGCGCGAGCTTGTTGTCGGGATAGCCCTCGATGATCGTGAACTCGGCCCAGCTCCGGTCCGGCGCCAACGCCGTGATCCGGGCCTCGGTGGTCGGCAGCGGATCGTAGTCGATGGTCAGTCCCTTGAACCGGACATTGCGACAGTTGTCGAACGCGATGGCCCGGCAGGTCTTGGTGCAGATCATCTCCACGTCATCGGCGATGATCGTGACATCGACGAGGTCCTTGAAGCGAAGATGAGAGCCGTGCTGGGGAGTGACCCGGTACCGCCCGTGCGGGACTTCAACGCGTTTCTGCCCCAACTTGAGGGCGCTGTCGATGAAGCCCTGGAGGTCGAATTCCTTGCCGGGGTCGGCCGCCGACGCCGTGGCGCAAACCACACAACCTGCGAGGACCGCCGCCCGAATTAATAACTTCATTTCCATCTCCTGTTGTCAGCGCCAAGCGGCGGGACACCGACAGCCACCAAACTTTTTATGTTTTCCAACTTCATCAGGAGTTCCTCGCTTTGAATATGTTCACAGGATGGGTTTGAGTGCGGTGGTTTCCCGGGTACGAGCGGGTTCCATGAGTTTCCAGACGACGTGTTTATCGGGCGCGACTTCCAGGAAGACCACGCGTGGACCCGGCTTGGACGAACGCGAGGCGCAGGCGACGAGGGTGTTGCCGCTGGCGAGGCGGGTGGACTCGCAGAAGCTGCCGATGTTGAGTTCGGCAGGCAGGTCGGCGGCGGTCAGGGTCCAGACAGTTTTCCCGACCGGGTCCACCTCCACCAACTGCGCCGGTTTGTAACCGGAGATGAGCGTGTTGCCGTTGGCGAGACGGCTGGCGCCATAGGCCATCGGCAGGTCCCACTCCTTGAGCAGCTTGCCGGCGCGGTCGTATTCGCGCAGCTTGTGCGAGTAGCATTCGCCCACCAGCACGGTGCCCTGCGGGGTCAGCCGGATCAACCGGGCGGTCTTGTGGCCCTGGCCCTTGGCCTTGAGGTCGAACGAGCGGAGCGGCTGGCCCTCGCGGTCCAGTTCGGTGATGCGGCCGGCGTCGCACTCGTTGATCAGGAGATGGCCCTGAGCCAGGGGCTGGCACGACATGATCTCGTCATTGTAGGGACGATCGAAGAGCGTCTGCCGGTCCGCGCCGATCAGACGCACGCCGCCCTTGTCGCCGGTGCGGGGCGAAGGCAGATACGCAACCAGCACGGCGCCATCGGGCATGGGCCAGGCGTCGATGGGGCGCACCCGGTCATAGACCCAGACCGGTTCACCGGACGCGTTGAACTTGGTGATTTCAGAGGTGTCCACATCGCAGGCGATGAAGCCGTAGCCGGGCTGGGCGGAAGGTGCCGCGGCCCCGGCGCTGCAATGTTCCCATGCCGGGAAGAGCAGCAGCGCCAGCAGGCCAAGGCTGAAGAACCGGTGTGGTCGTGAGATGTTCATGGTTGAGTTCGGCGCGTATGGCGGCATGCGGATCATCCTAGCGCAGCCAGAGGGCAATGCAAGAAGCAGAAAGTACCACGCAGAAAAGCCTGCGCTGCGCAGGAACGGTCGGAGAATTTAGCAGCGCTCATCTCGACGGGAGAACAGGGCAACCACAGTAACGCGCATACGACAAACGCACCCACCGACAAGCCGGAAGCCCAGGCCCCTACTCCCCTGCCATGCGCAACCACTTGGCCGATTCGGCAGCATTCTGCGGGACGCCGTGGCCATCGGCATAGCATTTACCGAGTTCCAACATGGCCCTGCTATGGCCCCGCTCGGCAGCCTTGCGAAACCACTGCGCGGCTTCGGTGTAATCCTGAGAAACGCCCTGACCATGGAAAATCATCAAACCCAGCAGGTACTGCGCGTCGGCACTCCCCTTGTCCGCCGCCCGGCGAAACCACATCCCGGCCGCGGCATAGTCCTGTGGGACACCTTGGCCCTGCTGACACAGTGTACCCAGCGCCAGCTGGGCGTGGACCTTCCCCAGGTCCGCCGACTTGCGATACCACTTGGCGGCTTCCGCATAGTCCTGAGGGACGCCGGCGCCTTTGTCGTAAGCCAGTCCCAGTTCGAACTGCGCGAGGGCGTCACCCGCCTCGGCCGCCTTGCGATACGCTTGGATGTCCGCAGTGCTTACATCTGTGGAGCCCGCAGGTGGCGCGTTTTTCTGTCCACCGCCATGATACAGCAGCGCCACGAGCGCGACGCCCACGACCAGCATGGCCAGCATAAGTATTTTTTTCATCGTCCGTCTCCCGCGAAAACCATAACTGCAATATAAGCCCCCGCTGACGGATGGCGAACATTTAGAGCGGCGGGGCGGGCACAGCTCCAGCGCCAGACCCTGCAAAAGAGCGCTCCGCCCCCTACCCACCGGACAGGAAAGCGGCTATAATGTCGGGCCATGGAGAGGACACGATGAGCAACAAGCAAGCGGCCGAAGACGGAGACGAACTGCGCGCCTTGCAACAACTGGTGACCCTGCGGTTTGCAGGCGACGTGCAATCCATCCACGGCATCGCCCACTGGCGGCGTGTGGAACAAAACGGACTGGAGATCGCCCGGCACTCCGGCGCAGATCTGCTCGTGGTCCGCCTGTTTGCCTGGCTGCACGACTCCCGAAGGCTCAACGACAACGAGGATCACGGGCACGGCGCGCGGGCGGCGGCCTGGCTTACGGAACTGCATGGTGAGTACTTCGTGCTCGATGCGGGGCGGCTGGCGACCCTGTGCTACGCCTGCGAGTGGCACACGGATCGGACCTCCACCGAGGACGCCACGGTCGGCGCCTGCTGGGACGCGGACCGACTGGACCTGCCCCGCGTCGGCACCCTCCCCGACGAGGCCTACCTGAACACCGCCCACGGCAAGCTGTTGAGCCGGCACATCCGGCACCGGATGACGCAGGGCCACCGCTCACGCTGACGCCCGCATACGCAGAGCGGGTCAAAAAACGGCCGATGCCGCCAGACAGCCAAAGGCACGCCGCGATAAGCGCGAAGCACTCCAAACTTTGATATTTCGCCAAGAATAGGGCGAGGCTGCCTGACTAGCTGGGCGGGGCGGTGTCCTCACCGCCCCGCATAGTGAGACCGCCTTGCCGTGGCCGCAGAACCGTGTGCAACAACCATGCGTGACGTCTTACTGCGGCGGGACCGCCGCTCCCAGCTAGTTGCCAGAAGCCAACCCACAGCATAGATCCACACCGACCCCAAGCATCATCCCGATAATGCGGGAGCGGGGCAGTTCGTTTGCCACACCACTTCAAGAGCGGGCTTCAGAAGTTCCACCGCCGTGCCATGCCGGCGATCTACCCGCTCGGCCTCGGTCGCTCAGGCGACCGTGACCCAGCGGCCGCTGGCGGCGGAGGCGAGGACGGCGTCGCACACCTTGGTCGTCTCGAGCGCCTCGCGGAACGTCGGCGAGGCCGACTTGCCCTGCGCCGCGGCTTCGAGGAAATCGGCGACCTGGTGCACGAAGCTGTGCTCGTAGCCGATCTGCAGGCCGGGCACCCACCAGGCCTTCATGTAGGGCTGATCGCCATCGCTGACGTGGATGTTGCGCCAGCCGCGCACGATGGACTCATCGGCATGGTTGAAATACTGCAATCGGTGCAGGTCGTGCAGGTTCCAGGCAATGGACGCGTTCTCGCCGTTGATCTCGAACGTGTATTCCGCCTTGTGGCCGCGCGCGTAGCGGGTGGATTCGAAGATCGCCAGCGCCCCGTTTTCAAAACGCGCAAGAAACGCGCAGGCGTCATCGATGCCGACCTTCTCGACCTTGCCGGTCAGCGTGTGCTTGCGCTGCTTGATGAACGTCTCCGTCATCGCCGAGACGGACTTGATCGGGCCGTTGATCCAGATCGCCGTGTCGATGCAGTGCGCGAGCAGGTCGCCCGTCACGCCGCTGCCCGCCGCCTTGACGTCCAGCCGCCACAGCCCCGTGCCGCCCTGCGGCAGGTCGGGGGAGATCGTCCAGTCCTGCAGGAAGTTCGCGCGGTAGTGGAAGATCTTGCCGAGCCGGCCCTCGGCGACGAGGTTCTTCGCCAGCGTCACCGCCGGCACGCGGCGGTAGTTGTACCAGACCGTGTTGAGCACGCCGGCCTTCTCGACCGCCTTGCACATCTTCAGGCCTTCGGCGGTGTTGCGGGCGATCGGCTTCTCGCAGAGGATCATCTTGCCGGCCTTCGCGGCGGCGACGGCGATCTCCAGGTGGAGATCGTTGGGCACGCAGATGTCGATGGCGTCGATGTCGCGGCGCGCGACGAGCTTGCGCCAGTCGGTCTCGACCGACGCGTAGCCCCACTGGTCCGCGAACGCCTGCACCTTCACCGCGTCCCGGGCGCAGGCGGCCTTGAGGACCGGCTGGTACGGGACGTCGAAGAAGTTCGTCACCTTCCGCCACGCGTTGGAATGGGCCCGGCCCATGAAGCCGTAGCCGACCATGCCGATGTTGAGGTTTTTCTTTGGGGTGCTCATGTGCATCTCCTCCGTCTGTTCACTCGTGCCAGCCGTGCGCACTGCGCACGTCGATCATGGCGGCGAGGATCGAGTTCCAGGTCCCCGGCTTGTGCATCACGTCGTTCGAGAACATGCAGCCGTCCCAGCAGATATGCCGGATGGTGCGGGTCGGCTGACCGGCCGCGTCGCGCAGCCACTGGCCGGCGGCCCAGGTGATGTCGAGCTTGCCGTTCGGGTCGCGCGGCAGGCAGTGCCGTCCGGTCTTGTCGTGGGTCCCCTGACCCTTCACGGTCGCATCGTTTTGGGCGACGTGGAAGTCGATCGTCCACGGCCGCAGCGCGGCGACGAGCTTCGTGTAACCCACATTGAACGTCGCTTGGTCCTTCCAGTCGAAGCTCGCGGGGACCAGGCGGTCCTCCGGCGCGTTGTAGCCGAGCATGTAGAGCAGCGTGTGGGCCATGTCGGCCTGGAAGCCGAGGACCTTCGGGCGGCCGACGCCCTCGAGCACCTGCAGCATCGTCCGCCACGAATGCATGCCGCCCCAGCAGATCTCGCCCTCGGCGGCGAGCCGCTCGCCGTATTCCTGCGCCACATCGCAGGCCTGCGAGAACGTCTCGATGATCCGCTTGGTGTTGCCCGCGGGATCCTTCGCCCAGTCGGCCACGCCGCCGGCGGAGTCGATGCGGATGACGCCGTCCGGGCGGACGCCGAGCTTCTTCAGGGTCTGCCCGATGCGGCAGGCCTTGCGGACCTGGGTGACGAACTGCGCACGCTGCGTGGCGTCGCCCATCGCCGAGCCGCCGCCGGCCGGGGGCCAGACCGGCGCCACCAGCGAACCGGTGACGAGATTTTTCGCGCGGAGCCGATCCGCCAGCCGCGCGAGATCGGCGTCGGTCGAATCGATGTCGACGTGCGGGGCGCACAGGAAGAGGTCGAGGCCGTCGAATTTGACGCCATCGACATCCGCCGCAGCGGTCAGATCGATCATCGTCTGCAGATCAATGAGCGGCTCCGGCGTATCCGGCCCCTTGCCGACCACTCCGGGCCACGCCGCGTTGTGCAGTTTCGGGAAGTTATTCGCATTCGTTGCTGTCATGTTCGTTTCTCCTGGTTGCGTTGTTCCAGCTTCGCTCTCGTCATGGTTCCAGATTTACTTGCCCTGCTTGCCGACGGCCGGCGCCTCGGGATTCACCTCGGGGCCGAAGTAGCGCAGGACGACCAGCGGTTCGGTGGCGGACGTGTTCTCGAAGACGACGCCGGCGCGGGCGGCGCCATCCACGACGAAGACCTCGTCCTCGGTCAGTTCCGTGAACCGGATCAGCTTCGGGCACATCAGCCGCTGACCGTTGATCGTGCCTTCGCCCTGCACGGTGATCAGGCCGTAGGCGCCGTTGTCGCGCACGGTGCAGGTCGCGCCGGGGAGCACGGTCAGCTCCTTGGCCGTCACGCACTGCCAGCCCTGGATGCGCCCGTAGCAGATCCACTTGTCGAGGTAGCCCTCCGCCACCGACCCGCCCGCGGACACAGGCTCCAGGTAATGGTTCGCCTTGAAATCCGGATCCGTGTTCTGCTCCCAGTCGAGCTGTTCGACGAGGTAATCGAGGTCGTGGTGCTTCTTGCGCGGCACGTCCTTGACGAGCAGCGCCCACGGCACCTCGCGGCCCTCGACGAGGCTCTGGTACATCCCGAACACATCCGAGCCCCACTGCGGCTCATAGGTGCACAGCGAGCCCGGCGCGTGCAGCACGCACGGCGGCACGAGCCAGCCGGTGCCGGGCTTGAGGCGGTAGGCCTGCGCGAGGTCGAGGATGCCGTTGTCGCCGCGGTTCCAGTTCTCGAGGCAGCGCCGCACCTGGGCCTTGGTCGTGCCCGGGGTCAGCCCGAAGAACGTGTACGGGAAATTATTCCCGACGTTGTTGTGCTGGACCGGATAGTAGTAGGCCTCCGGCTTGCCTTCCTGGCCGACCAGCTTCGCCTGCGCCGCGCTCTGGTGCATGTGGTGCGGGATCGGGCCCATGTTGTCGAAGAACTTGCTGTAGACCGGCCAGCGCCGGTACTTCTTCCAGATGTCGACGCCCACCGCCGCCGCGCCCAGCTCCGCCACCGCATCGCGCAGTTGCAGGCGCTGCCCCTCGAAGACCACGTAGCTCAGTCCTTCGTCCGGCACGCGCCCGTCGTTGGCCGCCTCGGTCGTCGAGGCGAACCACCGCTCGTCGATGCCGCCGCGGTTCAGGCCGTAGGCATAGAGATCGTCCGGGTGCAGCTTGATGCGCCGGCCGGGATGGAGGAACGAGCGCGGCACCCAGTTCGGCGCCAGCCGCAGGACGCCGCGTCCCGCATCGAGGGCCGACTGCGCGGCCGAGCGGACATTTTTCTTGAGCGTCTTCAGGTCGGTCACGGATTTTACCTTCATGCCGGGCTCCCTTTGTTCAAGTCTGCAACAGCGTTTGCATGGTTCGCATGATGCCCGATGAACGAGGGAAGGCAAGGCTGAAGATGCGGCGCGGACGAACTTTTTCTTACGACGCGGCGACCGGGCCGCGCACCGGGTCAGCGGAGGCGCCGCAGCATCCGTGGATTACCGGGGCGGCCGCGCTGTCCGCCCGGCAAGGCCGGCGCCTCCACCCCGGGCGAAGCGACGGGGCAGACCGCCAGCGTGCGCATGACCGGAGTACCGAAGGCGGCCCAAAAGGAGGACCAAAACGGGTGCTCTTCCCGTTGTGCATGCGGCTGTTCGTTCCATCCAGACCGTTCATTCTTCATTGTTTTTCTCCTGCAGACTGCGTTGCTTCCATCCTGTTCGAGCAAAGCTCCAAGCCTTGGAAAAAGGCGCCGGCCTTCATCCAAGGCTTGGACAGCGGCCGTTCAATACACCCTGAAATTCCGCCGGTGGTTCGAATCCGACATGTGCCCTGCCTGTTCCTTCTCATCCACCCGGAAGAAGGCGGTATGGATCACCGCCTGCTCGTGGACCAGGGCCGAGCCGGCGACGCCCGGCGCCTTGCAGCGGTGATCGGCGCCCAGGCCGATGGACTTGAACTGCTGTTCCGCGCAGGCGCCGGCTTCGGCGAGGAACGCGTGCGCCGTGGCCCGCACCGCGGCCAGGGACTTGGCCCGCTTGGGCTTGCGCGCCAACGCGTCCAGCACGTAGCTCCGGACCAGCTTGCCGTGCAGCTGGGCGAACGCCGGCGCCAGCGACACATAGTCGAACCCGACCGGCTCGCCGTTGATCAGCACCAGGATGCCCCGCTGTTGGGGCAGCAGCGGGAAGGACTGCAGGGCCGCGTCGATGTCCGTCTGCTTGGCCTCGAACACATCCCGCAGCGCGCCGGTCTTGGACTCGCCCACGGCGAGCTCGCAGGCCATTTCAGTGATCCCCTGCCAGACCTCGCCCTGATCCGAGGCGAAGCCCGAGTCGGCCGCCAGGTTTTTCGTCACGGAACGCGTCTTGCAGCCGCGCAGGCTGGCGTGCATCACGTGGCCCGAGGTGCTGAAGGCCGGGGAGACGTAGGACCAGCGCCCCTGCTCCGTGCAGCTGACCGGCACATCAAGCGGTTTGCCGGCCGGGATCAGGAGGCTGGTGTTGAGCACCCGGTTCTGCTTGGCGCCGCAGACCTCCTCACCGTCCAGCAGGAGGACCGGCTGCGCCGCCTGGTTGGTGACGCGCAGCTCCGGCACCGAACCGCCCACGCTGACCTCCGTGACCGTCAGCAGCCGCTGCGCCAGCGCCTCGACCAGGGTCAGGTACTGCGGGGAATGGTTGAGCGCCGTGAACAGCGGGAACACGGCGATATGTTTCGACCGCTGGGGATCGGTCAGCCGCAGCCCCGTCAGCAATTCCGTCAGCACTGTATTCATCTGGTTCTCCTTGCCGGGCGGTGACTCCGTCCCGACGCCCCCTATTTTATCGGCCCGGACAGACAAAGCTTGTCCGTCTGAATTAAATCGCTTATTTTTCTGGCGGACGCTAATTGTCCGTCAGGCCCATTACCTTGGAGGCGCGCCATGGAACGCAACAAGAGCCAGTTCTCGCGGTTGATGGAGTTGGACCGGCAGATCCGGGCCGGCAAGTATCCCAACTGCCTCACCTTCTCCAAGGCCTGGGAGGTCTCGCAGAAGACCATCCAGCGCGACATCGACTACCTCAAGTTCCAGCTCGACGCCCCGCTGGCCTACAACCGGGTCGAGAAGGGCTTCTACTACACCGACCTCAACTGGTTCCTGCCCTCGGTGAGCCTGAGCGAGGGCGAGCTGTTCGCCCTGCTGGTCGCCGGCAAGGCGATGGAGCAGTACCAGGGGACGCCGGTGTCCAAGGAGCTCGAGCGCATCTTCGGCAAGATGATGAGCGGGATGACCGACAAGATCACCGTGCAGCCGGAGCTGGTGTTCGCCCGCTTCAGCTTCACCGCGCCGCCGTCCCGGCCCGTGGCGATCGAGACCTGGAAGACGATCGTCCGCGGGCTGGCCGGGCAAAAACAGATCAAGCTCCTCTACAAATCGCAGAACGCCGAGCAACCGAAGCAGCACCTCCTGTCGCCCTACCACATCGCCAACCTGCAGGGCGAGTGGTACGTCTTCGGCCACAGCGACGTGGACGGGGAGCTGCGCCAGTTCTCGCTGGCGCGCATCCAGAAGGCCCAGCTGACCGAGCGGTCCTTCGAGCGGCCCAAGGATTTCGACGCGGCGGAGTTGCTCAAGCACACCTTCGGCCGGTTCGTCGGGTCCAACAAGCCCTACACCATCCGGCTGCTGTTTCCCAAGGAGGCCGCCGGCTGGGTGCAGGAGCGCGAGTGGCACAACGGGCAGAAGCTCCGGCCGCGGGCGCACGGCGCCATCGAGCTGGAGTTCCAGGCCCACGGCCTGTTCGAGGTATTCCGCTGGGTCATGGCGTGGGGCCGCTACGTGCAGGTCCTCGAGCCGCAGGAGCTCAAGGACAAGGTGCGCGCCGAGGTCGCCGCGATGCAGCAGAATTTCGCCTGAACCGCGCCGCGCCGCCGGCCGAGAGGACGCTTGTATAACCCGACGCGGCTTGTTTTAATCCGCCCGCCTTACGGGCCAAAGGAATCCTCATCATGAAAAAAACACTCTGGTTGGTCGCGGCACTGGCGCTGCTCTCCGCCTGCACCTGTCCGTTCAAAGGCAGCCAGTCAGCGGACCTCACGCAGTATGTGAATCCGTTCATCGGCTGCGCCGAGAACGGGCACACGTTCCCCGGCGCCTGCTACCCGTTCGGCCTGATCCAGGCCAGCCCCGACACCGGCAACTGCACCTGGAACTATTGCTCAGGCTACATGTACCTCGACGAGCAGATCTGGGGCTTCTCGCAGACGCACCTCAACGGCACGGGCTGCCCGGACCTCGGCGACGTGCAGCTCCAGCCCTTCGCGGGCCCGGTCGCGCGCACGAACTACCACAGCGCCTACCGGAAGGCGACGCAGACGGCCCGCCCGGGCTATTACGCCGTGACGCTGGCGGACTTCGGCGTGGACGTGGAACTGACCGCCACGCCGCATGTCGCCTGCCACCGGTACACCTACCAGCAGGCCGCCCCCGCACACCTGCTGGTCGACCTGCAGTACGGCATCGTGAGCAGCAAGGAAGCGCTGAAGACCCACATCCTGGCCAGCGAGGTGAAGCTGGAGGACAAGTACACGATCAGCGGGCACAACCAGGCGCGCGCGTGGGTCACCCGCCACTACTATTACACGATCAAGTTCGACAAGCCCTACACAGCGATCAAGACGCTGCCCGCCCAGAAGGGCGAGAAGGCGCCGCGGTACGTGCTGGACTTCGACCTCAAGCCGGGCGAGATGCTGCAGGTCAAGGTCGCGCTCTCGACCGTCAGTATCGAGGGCGCCAAGAAGAACATGGCCGCGGAAGTCCCGGGCTGGGATTTCGCCGCCGTCCAGGCGCAGGCCAAGGCCGCCTGGAACGGACTGCTGGCGCGCGCCGAGGTGCAGGGCACCCAGGCCCAGAAGGAGAACTTCTACACCTCGATGTATCACCTCTTCATCCAGCCCAACAACATCGCGGACGTCGACGGCCAGTATCGCGGGGCCGACGACAAGGTGCTGACCGCGCCGGACAAGGCCTACTACTCCACCCTCTCGCTGTGGGACACCTACCGCGCGGCACACCCTCTCTACACGATCCTGGCGCCGGAGCGCGTGGACGGCTTCATCAGCACGATGGTCGCGCACCAGCAGGCGCAGGGCTATGTGCCGATCTGGACCCTCTGGGGCAAAGAGAACCACTGCATGATCGCCAACCACTCGGTGCCGGTGATCGTGGACGCCTTCCTCAAAGGCTTCAGCGGGTTCGATGCCGAGGCCGCGTTCCAGGCCATCAAGACCTCGCTGACGGTCAAGCATCAGAAATCCGACTGGGACGTCTACACCAAGTACGGCTACCTGCCGTTCGACCTCATCAAGGGCGAGAGCGTGTCGCGCGTGCTGGAATATGCCTACGACGACTATTGCGCGGCGCAGCTGGCCAAGGCGCTGGGCAAGACCGAGGATGCGGCGTTCTTCGCCCAGCGCGCGGAGAACTACAAGAAGGTGTTCGACCCGGAGACCAAGTTCATGCGCGGCCGCGACACCCAAGGCCGCTGGCGCACGCCCTTTGACCCCATGCGGCTCGGCCACGGCGAAGACACGCCCAGCGACTACACCGAGGGCAACGCGTGGCAGTACACCTGGCATGTGCAGCACGATCCCGCCGGCTTGATCAAGCTCGTCGGCGGCGCGGAGGCGTTCACGGCCAAGCTGGCCTCGCTCTTCAAGCTGCCCTCGAAGGTCGAGGGCTCGGGCTTCGTGCTCGACGTCTCCGGCCTGATCGGCCAGTACGCGCACGGCAACGAGCCGAGCCATCACGTGGCCTACTTCTTCAGCCTGGCGGGCCAGCCGTGGAAGACGCAGGAGCTGATCCGCGAGATCTGCGACACGGAGTACAAGAACTTCCCCGGCGGCCTGTGCGGCAACGACGACTGCGGCCAGATGTCGGCCTGGTACCTCTTCTCCGCGATGGGCTTCTACCCCTTCAACCCCTGCCACGATGGCTACGTGTTCGGCGCCCCGCAGGTCGAAAAGGTGACGCTCCACCTCGCGGAGGGTAAAACCTTCACGATCGAGGCGCATGGCCTCTCGAAGGCGAACAAGTACGTGCAGAGCATCACGCTCAACGGCCAGCCCTGCACCGGCCTCAAGCTCGCGCACACCCAAGTAATGCGCGGCGGCACACTCGTCTTCGAGATGGGCCCGCAGCCGAAGCGCTGAGCGACACGCCCGCGGCCTGAATGCGAGCGGGTCATGGCGGCGCAGAAAAAGCATCCACAGATTGCACCGATTACACGGATTTTCGGCAGGAAACTGACAGACGGTTGCCCTGCCTCAAATCGGCAATCGGAAATCTTAAATCGTACATTGCCGTATCAGTGTCCGGGCATGAGGCCGGGGATGAAGGGCATGACGATCTCGATACCGATCAGCACGATGATGATCCACTCCAGCATTTCCAGCCGGATGCTGGCGGCGGTGTTGTGGACCAACTGGTAGAAGTCCTCGATCGTGTCGAGCTTGCGCAGAATCGAGCTGTTCCATTCGCCGACATGGAACCGCTGCGCGGCGAGCCGGTAGGCGCGGGCCAAGAACTGGTCGCCCAGCAATTTCGGCGCGTTGCTCACGCGCTCGAAGAGGATCGCACCATCCAGCTGCATCCGCGAAATGCGCCGCAGGTGCGCGGCCGAGCGGCCCGGGATGAAGCGCAAGAGTCCCGACTGCCGCAAGGCATACGCATAGGAGCGATCCAGCGAGCTGTCGAGCTGGTGGTCGAGCAGCCGCAGTTCCAGCAGCTCGACGTTGGCGAACTCCAGCACGGAGCGCACGTCCTCGGCGTCCCGGTCGAACAGGAGCGCCGCGTTCCAGTCGATCAGCGTCAGATCGTCCCGCCCGTAGGAAATCCGGCACGCCAGCGCGTCCAGGGTTTCCTGCTCCGACAGCGGCTGCGTCTCCGCGCGGAGGATCTGCGCCAGGCGCGCGCCGACCAGCCCGGGCAGATCGGCGGCGGGACAGGGCAGGTCGCAATCCGTGATCTCGAAGATCGCATAGTCCTCGACCAGCGCGGCTATCTGGGACAGCTCGACGGCCTTGCCCAGCGTGCGCTGCAGTTCTTCCGCGCGGCGGCGGGAGTCGCGCAACAATTCCTCGTTCTGCGCTATCGCCCCGCTCAGTGCACAGAGGTCGTCCAAGCCGCCTGCGAGCGGGATCTCGTAGCTGATGGAGACCGCGCCGAAATCGTAGAAGGTAAGGTCCACCGACGTGGACACCGCGTACGGACCGAGCCGCTGCGGAGCACTCTCCTGGATGATCGTCAGCGGCGGCGGGTCATAGTCGAAAACCTTAGGTGCGCGCCGGTGCCGGGCCGACAACGTGGCGCGGCCCAGCTTGGCCAGCCGGCCCTGGCAGGCTTTGAGGTCGATCGCCATGCCGATGTCGTAGGCGTAGAGCACGTGGCAGGTGCCCCGGCGGATCACGATGTCCTTGGTGTTCATGGCCCCTTTCTCCAATCAAAGATCGGAGCGAAAGCCGCCCCAGTCAAGAAAGTTTCCCGCGCGGTGAGCCGGCACATCGGAGCGGACAGCCACAGACGAACCCGGAAGGACATTTCTTGACGCGGCGCGGGCGTTATGGGTACAAGGTCGCTATGAAAAACAACATGTGCATTGCCAGCCTCCTCGCCCTCGCCATCGTCGCGCAACTCGCCACCGCCGTGGTCCAAGCGCAGGACGTGGAGCCGGGCTTCAAGAGCCTGTTCAACGGCCAGGACCTCTCCGGGTGGGCCGGCCGCTCCAACCATTGGTCCGTGCAGGAAGGGGCCATCACCGGCATCACCACCACGGAAAATCCTGCGAAGGGGAACAACTTCCTCATTGCCCGCGACGGCGCGAAGGACCTGGTCGTGGACAATTTTGAGTTGCGCCTGTCCTATCGCTTCAGCAGCGTCTGGGGCAACTCCGGCATCCAGTACCGCAGCGCGGCCTTCGACAACTACGTCGTGCGCGGCTATCAGGCCGACATGGAAGCCGGCCCGACCCACAGCGGCATCCTGTATGAAGAAGGCGGGCGCGGCATCCTCGCCAAGCGCGGCGAGAAGGTCATCATCCGCGAGAATGCCGACAAGCCCGGCAAGCACAAGGTGGAGGTGGTGGGCAGCGTCGGGGACACCAAGGCCATCCAGGCCGGCATCAAGGCCGGTGACTGGAACGACTACGTCGTGATCGTCCAGGGGAACCATCTCCAGCATTTCATCAACGGCAAGCAGACGGTGGACGTGATCGACGAGCAGGCCAGCAAGGCGGCCAAGTCCGGCGTCCTCGCGCTGCAGATCCACGCCGGCCAGCCGATGAAGATCCAGTTCAAGAACATCCGGATCAAACAGCTGCCCTGAGCAGAGGAAGAACGCCAACCGCCAAGACCGGAGAGGCAGCAACCATGCCCTCAGGTTTCACTTCTCTCCCCTTGGCGACCTTGGCGTCTTGGCGGTTCAGTCTTTCGGTACGCGAGCGTGGTCCGCTGTTCTCCAGTTTATTGGGCCTGATCATCCGGGCCGTCCCCGCAACAACCGCAACGGAAAAGCGATTACCGCCAAGGCGCCAAGCACGCCAAGGCCGGAGGAGCGGCAACCGAGGCGGATTGAATGAGGAAAGCAGGAAGGCAGGAAAAGAATGCAACCCTCTCCGTTCCCACTTTCCTCATTTCCTCATGGAAAAGCCGTGAAAACCTGCGTAATCCGTGAAATCTGTGGATGAGTACCTTCTCCTTTGCGTCTTCCCAGTCCTGAGTCTTGCCTGCCCTGAGCTTTGTCGAAGGGCCTGCCCTGAGCTTTGTCGAAGGGCCTGCCCTACGCTTATCGAAGGGCACTGATCTTCGCACTACTGCTCCTTTGCGCCTTCTGCCTACCTTCGCGCCTTTGCGTTATTCTGCCGCTGCGCCTTCCCTGCCCTGAGCTTCGTCGAAGGGTGCTTATCTTCCGCGTTACTCCGCCCCTGCGCCTTCTGCTTGGCTTTGCGTCCCTCCCAAGGGAAGGGCTTTCAACTTTGCGTTAAAAAGAGAAGGTCAGCACCGCTTGAACGTTTGTCAGGGAACCGAAACGAGGGAGAGCGCCGGGACCATCGGCATCAAACGCCGTATTTCTTGCGGAGATACTCGTAGGCGCAGTTGATATCCTTCATCTCCTGCTCCGCCACCACCCGCAATTTGGGGCCGAGATGCTGGACCTGGTCGGGATGGTATTGCCGCGAAAGTTCCCGCCAGCGCCGCTTGATGTCGGCCGGCGTGATCCGGCCGGACAGGCCGAGGATCTTCTTGGCCTTCTCTTCCAAGGAAGCGGCCGAAGTATCCAGCGACGGGGCGCGGTACTGCTCCTGGCGCATGCGCGCACTGCGTCCGCCGGCGCCGCCCACCATGCGGCCCAGTTTGCGGGCCAACCCGCCCATCCCGCGCTTCACCATGAAGGAAGGAAGGATCAGCAGCAGCACGGCCAGCAGCAGCAGCACGGCCGGCACCGAAACAAGGGCTATTGAAATCATAGTTCGCTACGTTTTGTCGCCGGCGATGATGCTCAGCCGCCGCCGGAACGTCAAGGCTGTGCTGGCAAGGAAACGGCCGCCTTTCTCTTGCGGAACGGCGCAGGGCTTGACTTCGCCCCTCAGATCGCGAGAATCCGCGCGCCTTTCCGACGGCAACACGGCGCACGGCGCCGCGTGACGGCGGACGTGCGCAGAAAAAATGATGTGGCGCGGCAACCGGGCTGCGTCCGGAGGCGGGAGCACCACGATGGAGAATACGGACATGACGGATAAATACGCCAACCCTGCGCCGCTCGGGCTGATGGGTTTCGGAATGACGACCGTGCTGCTGAACATCCACAACGCCGGATTCTTCCCGGTCAGCGCGATGATCCTGGCGATGGGCTTTTTTTACGGCGGCATCGCCCAGATCATCGCCGGCATCCTCGAGTTCAAGAAGGGCAACACATTCGGCATGACCGCGTTCATCTCCTACGGGTCGTTCTGGCTGACGCTCGTCGGCCTGCTGGTGCTGCCCAAGCTCGGCTGGGCCGAGAAGACCCCCGAGGCCTTCATGGGCTGGTACCTGTTCATGTGGGGCGTCTTCACGTTCTTCATGTGGATCGGCACGCTGAAGGGCAACAAGGCCCTGCAGTTCGTGTTCCTCTCGCTGACGGTCCTCTTCGCCCTGCTCGCCTGCCGCGACTGGTTCGAGTCCGCGCTCATCGGCAAGATCGCCGGCTGGGAAGGCCTCGTCTGCGGCGCCAGCGCGATCTACCTGGCCATGGCCGAAGTGCTCAACGAGAAGTACCAGCGGATCGTGCTGCCGATCGGCTGAGCCGCGCCGAAACTGCTTGTGTTTCTTGGCGGCACGCGTCCCGCGTGCCGGTGCCGGCGGCGTCCCCGTTTCGCCCAAGCGCTTCACGGGACAGGCCCCCCGCCGAGCGGGTTGGGTTGTGCCGGGCGTGACGCCCGGCTCACCGGCAGGCGGGCCGCCTGCCGCCACAAGGTTCTGGCTGGGGTGTCAGCCGCGCTATGCCTCCCTGCCCTTGCGGTGGCGAGCACAACTGAACCGCACCGTCGCGCGGTCGCCGCAAGTTCCTGTTTGACTCTGCGGCGCGGAAGCACTAAAGCCAGCACCCATGAAAACCACCGCGCTCCAGTTCTGCCTCGCCCTGCTCGGACTGTCCTGCCTCGCTCCGGCCGCCGAGGCCCCTGCGCGCCGCGTGCGCCCGCCGGCAATCGTTTCTCCGGACATCCAGGCCGATCGCCACGTGACCTTCCGACTACAGGCGCCCAAGGCCACCGAGGTGCTCGTCAATGGCCAGTGGACCGACGGGCGCGCCCCGATGACCAAGGGCAGCAACGGGGTATGGAGCGTCACCATGGGCCCCATCGAGCCCGGCGTGTGGGAATACAGCTTCCAGGTGGACGGGCTCGCGATGATCGATCCGGGCAATCCCGCGCTCAAGCCGATGCGCGCGCCGCGCACGAGCATCCTACACCTGCCGGGACAGCCGCCGCTGATCCACGATTTTCAGGACGTGCCGCACGGCGTCGTCCACCAATACACCTATCGCTCCCAAGCGCTGGGCCGCCTGCGCGAACTGGTCGTCTATACCCCGCCGGGTTACGACAAGCAGCCGGACGCGCGCTTCCCCACCCTCTATCTCCAGCACGGGTCCGGCGACAACCAGGCCACCTGGGTCGCGCACGGCAAGGCGCATTGGATCCTCGACAACCTCCTCGCCCAGGGCCGCGCCAAGGCGATGGTGGTGGTGATGATGGATGGCCACGCGGCGACCGGCGGCGGCGCGGGCGGCCCGACATCGAACACGGCCCTGTTTGAACGCGACCTGCTGGAGGACGTGCTGCCGTTCGTCGAGGCGAACTACCGCGTGAAGACCGACGCCGCCAACCGCGCCATCGCCGGTCTGAGCATGGGCGGCGGACAGGCGCTCGCCATCGGCCTGCAGCATCCGGACCGGTTTGCCTGGATCGGCGGCTTCAGCTCCGGCCTCCCGGACCAGGATTCCCTCACGGGACTGCTGTCCCAACCGGAGGCCGCCAACGAGAAGCTCAAGCTGCTCTGGATCGCCTGCGGCAAGGACGATTTCCTGCTCAAGCGCAACCTAGATTTCATTGCCTTGCTCACGGAGAAGCACATCCGCCACACCTGGCGTCCGTCCGAGGGCGCCCATAGCTGGCCCGTCTGGCGCGGTTATCTGGCCGAGTTCGTGCCGCTGCTTTTCCAGCCATAGGTCGCCGTAGACCTCACGTTCCGCGGGAGCAAAGGTGGCAGGTCGAAACCGGAGCTTCACGCGGACTTGTCCGCCTCAGGCGGAGCGTGAAGCCTACGGGACGGACTGGAGCGGCAGGTATCGTCGCCCATGATTTTTGTTGGAGAAAATGAAACGCTCATAAAACAGGAGTCCTGATCATGCATCCAACCAACGCCCGCTCGCGCCGTGAGTTCCTGCAAACGACCGCCGGCCTCGTTCTCGCGGCAGGTTTCACCGGCGCATGCAGCAGCGTGCCGCGCGCCGCAGCGGAGCCGAAGCACTGGATGGTCGCCTGCCGCGATGCGCACCTCAAGGCGACCGGCCAGCCCGACTGCTGGGCTGCGTTGAAGTACCTCGGCATCACGGGCGTGGAGGTGGATGTCACCCCCGAGATATTGTGCCCCGCACTCTTCCATCCGGCCAAGCAGTACAGCCTCGCCACGCCCGCAGGGATCGACGCCCTGGCCGGCGAACTCGCGGCCCGCGGCGTCACCATCACGGCGTTCTGCATGCACAACCGCTTCGACGACCGGCTCGAGGAAGAGATCGCCTGGATGCGCCGGCTCGTCCCGGTGGCGCAGGCCCTGAACGTCAAGGTCATCCGCATCGATGTGGCGCCCCACAAGACCCCGGTGGACCAGTTCCTCCCGGTCGCCATCAAGGCCTGCAAGGCAGTATGCGCCATCGGCGAAGGCCGGCCGGTCCGCTACGGCATCGAGAACCACAGCCGGTTCACCAACGACCCCGCCGTGCTCGACCAGCTCTTCGCAGCGGTGGGTTCCCCGCAGTTGGGACTCACGCTCGACGCCCTGAACTTCTACTGGTACGGCTGGCCGCTGGAGGAGTTGTACGGGATGTACGAGAAGTTCGCGCCACGCGTCGTCCACACGCATTGCAAGAGCATAGGCTACCCGCCGGACCGGCGGAACGTCCGCCGTCCGATGGGCTGGGAGTACGCCAAGTATGCTGCGCCGATCTACGCGGGCGACATCGACTACAAACGCGTCGTAGCGATCCTGCGCAAGGCCAATTATCAGGGTGACCTCTGCCTCGAGAATGAATGCCTCAAGCATTTCCCGCCGGCGGACCAGCCGGGCGTGCTGCGCAAAGAGATCGAGCTGCTCAAGAGCCTGGCCTGAGCGGCGGCAGGTAGTAGGCCTCACGCTCCGCGTGAGGCAAAGGTAGCGATGCCACAACCAGATCTTCACGCGGAGCGTGAAGACTACTTGGCCGCGGGCGGCGGAATGGCGAGCTCCGCTTCCGGCACCAGCTCCACCTTGACCTCCGCGCCCTTGAGATACTTGTCGAAGAAGGTCTCGATCAGTTTGACGGCGGCGGGTTTGCCGAACGCGGGGCCGCCGTGGCCGGAGCCGGGCAGGGTCTGCAGGAACACCTCCACGCCTTTTCCCTTGAGTGCCGCGACCAGTTCCACGCTCTGCGCGTAGGGCACGAGCGCGTCGTAGGTGCCGTGCAGGATCAGGATCGGCGCGTTGTCCTTGCTGACATAATGCACTGGACTGACCGCCGCGCCCTTCTGCTGGTCCGAGCCCAGGCTGACGCCGATCAGGCCGGAATAGGGATCGGCGGGCGTGTTGAACTTGAAGATGTTCTTCACGTTCTTGTCGTCCGCCGCCTGCTGCATGACGGTGTTGAAATCCGCCGGTCCGAAGAAGTCGCACACGGCCTGCACCCGGTCCGACTGTTCCTCGTTCCCGCCGACGGGCGCAAACGCATGCTTGCCGCCGGACGTGCCCAGGAGCGCAACCAGATGTCCGCCCGCCGAGGAGCCCCAGACGCCGAAATGGTCCGCATCCAAATTGTATTTCTTGCTGTTGGCCCGCAGCCAGCGCAGCGCGGCCTGGCAGTCCTGGATCTGCGCCGGGAAGAGCGCCTTCTGGCTGAAGCGGTATTCCACGCTCGCCACCGCATAGCCCATGGCCAGCATCCCCAGCGCGGGGCAGCCCGTCTTGTTCCCGCCCCGCCAGCCGCCGCCATGGATCCAGATCACCAGCGGCAGCGGTTTCGCGCCGGGCTGCTCGGGCAGATAGAGGTCCAGCCGCTGGGCCTCGTCGCCGCCGGACACGTACTGCAGATCCTTCTCCACACGGAAGCCCTTGGGCAGATGGGCCGCTTGCGCCGCCGGCTTGGCGGCGCCCACATGCGGCGCACCGGGCTTCGCGCCAACGGCTTCCGCCCCCTGCACCGTCCAGCAGACCGTGGCAGCCAACAACCCCGACACCATCAACAACTCAAACCTGCCACGGGCGATCCGGGGCAACGCTCGCTCGCGGGCGTAAAGCTTCATGCTCATATTTTCTCTTTTATTGGAGGCCCCTGAAAAACTCCGAAGCAGCCAACGTGGCACGGGCAACTTGCCCGTGCCACATGGGCGGGACGCCAAGCCACGAGGTTATGGCAACAGCCTCGTGGCATGCTACGTAAGAACAGGGCTCAAAACCCTTGGTAGGCTTCCGTCTTCTGCCCGGCGGCCGGCGGCGGCACGCTGCGGGGCGCCGCCCCGACGCCGGGCAACACCAGCACTTTGAATTCGCCGCGGCTGTAATTCTGGGCGCTGGAGGTGAAGGTCCAGTCACGCGTCTTGCCTTCCGAGTTGCCCAGCCCCACATCGTTGCCCCGGCCCGCGCCAAAGCGGTTGAAGCAGATGATCGAGTGCTTCTCTTTCCAGTTGTGGACCTGCATCGAGCCGTAGCCCGCCCCGCCCTTCGCATCCACGCCGTCGCCGAAGTCATAGAGCCCATCCTCAGCGCCAGGCACCTTGGCCGTATTTTGCGGGCCATAGTTGCTGGGCCAGAACTCGATGTTGCAACCGTCGGCGAAATCGCCGGGCTGCACACCCTTGGCGTTCGTCTTGACCACGACGCCGCTGATATTCTGCTGGAACTTGGCCCCGCTAGCCACGCACGGCACGCCGATCTTGGTGAGGTCATCGGCGAACGGATCCATGGCGACGAACGCGTAGGACTCCTGGCCGGCCTGATCCTGCAGCGCGAGGAAATAGGCCACCTTCTTGAATGGGCCCTTGACCTGCGCGGAGCGGTCCTCGTCATAGACAAAGCGCGTGTTGCCGTCGGTCATTTTGCCCGCGAGGGGATCAAAGCTGTACACCTCCGTGTACGCCTTCGCCTCTTCCGGAAGACACCGGGCAAACGCCGCGTACTTGGGCATCTCGCCGAAGCGGAACGGCGAGGCCGGCAACCCTTCGCCATTGAACAGGTTGACGCCCACCGGATTGTTGGCCCAGGCATAATGCACCACCACCGCCTGCTTGACCTTGGGCGAACTGATCACCACGGTGTCCGTACCCTCGATGACCGCGTCGGCCGCCACGGTGTTGCCATCGAGCCCCGTCAGCGCAAAGCCGATCAGGCTGCCGCCGCCCTTGACCGTGAGCGGCGCGCCGCCGTTGTCGAAGCGCACCGTCGCTTTGTCACCGCTAAACTGGCAGGACTCCGCCACCGGACCGCTCCAGGCAAAGCCCTTCAGGCCATAGGTTTTGTGCAGGGCCACGCGGGCCAGCCGGTCGCCCACCGCCTGCTTGTTCTTGGGATGGATGTCGTTGTCCTCGCCGACGTCGATAGTGATCGCCATGCCCGTGTTGGGCACTTCCTTGGCCGTCTTGGCGAACGACTCGCGGATCAGCGGCCAGCCGCCGTCTTCCACGGGGCTCTTCTGCGGCGCCATGAAGTTGGGCAACTGCACCATGTAGAAGGCCAGATCGATACCCCACAGCGTGCGCCAGTTGACGATCAGGCGCTCCATCTGCACCCGGTATTCCTTGCCGCGGCCGGAGTTACCTTCGCCCTGGTACCAGATGGCGCCCCGCATCGCAAACGGCACCAGCGGATTGATCATCGCGTTGAACAGGTTGGCGGGATAGTTCTGGTCCTTGCGCGGCTGACCTTGCAGGCGCGGCCGCGGCGCCTTCGTTTTCTTGTCGCCCTTGTTCCACTCAGCCAGGGCCTGTTTCTCGGCTTCGAACTGGAGCTTGGCCTTCTCGGGTGTATAGGTCTCGTCGCGCTTGTCCCAGTTCTTCTTCAACTCCTGCATGGCCGGGTCATCCTTCTGCACATCCCATGATGTCCACGCCTCGATGCAGGTGCCGCCCCAGGAGGAGTTGATCAGTCCGATCGGCACCTTCAAATCCTTGTGGAGCTTGCGGCCGAAGAAATAGCCCGAGGCGGTGAACGAGCCCACGTTGGTGGGCGCGCAGGCCTCCCAGCCACGCACCTTGCACTCCGTCTGCGGCTCGTTGGCCGTGGTCAGGTTGACGCTCAGCAGTCGGATCTGCGGGTAGTTGGCGGCGGCGATCTCCTCCGGCGCGTTGGTCACGCCGCT
Organism: uncultured Lentisphaerota bacterium; assembly: GCA_903896925.1. Taxonomy (GTDB): domain Bacteria; phylum Verrucomicrobiota; class Kiritimatiellia; order CAIQIC01; family CAIQIC01; genus DP16D-bin41. Next base: position 57,826 of record CAITZM010000116.1, read on the forward strand.
GACGGTCATGCCCATGTTCGACTGGCCCGAGCAGAGCCAGACCTCGCCGGCCAGGACGTTCTTGAGCACGATGACGTTGTTGCCCTTGATCGTGACCGTGAGCGGGCCGCCCGCGGCCGGGGTTTTGAGCTTCAGGCGCCAGGTCCCGTCGGCCTCCGCCGTGCACGCGGCCTTCGCGCCCCATGAACCGGTGACGGAGATCTTCTCGCCGGGGCTCGCCCAGCCCCAGAAGGTGGCGGAGGTCTCCCGCTGCAAGACCATATTGTCGCTGAACAGCCCCGGGAGCCGGACATCGGCCCGCACGGAGCCCAAGGTCAAAGCCAGGGCCAACAATCCCACGTATCTCTTCATCGGTTCGTCCTCTCGTATATGGTTCTGCCGGCCGTCGCGATTGCGGAAACGCCGCCTCCGCCTAAGGTCAGGCGCGCCCACCGCGAGCGCGCCCTGCTTACAACGCACGATGACCGGAAAAATATGCAATCATTTTTGCGCCGGAGTTGCGATGGGTCAAGCGCTTTTCCGGCGATTTATTTTTGGGACAGAAGATGACGAAGTAAACAAAAGGAACTCATGAAAGCGGAACGGACCAAGTGCCGAGGCCGGCGAAAGAAGTAAACCAGCCACGGATGAACACGGATGCCACGGATGGCCGGAGCTGGGCAGAAGGAAAGCCGGAACAAATGAACAGGAGGCAACGAAGGGAACAAAGGGGGCCTCCAAAGACTCTAACCCTCTGTGCCCTCTCCGACCTCTGTGACCTCTGTGGTTAAATCTCTCCTTCGGCTGCGTGCGCCTTGAGGGGCCAGCGTTCTGACGAATGCGGCAACACAGACCTCCTTGGGATCTTTGCGCCCTTTTGCGGCAATGCTTTCCTGCCTCCGGCTGCGGACCGCCCTAATTCTTCTTCGAACTTTGCGACTTGCCAGCCTCAGGCTGGCCTTGGCGTCCCTCCGCAGCGAAGGGTTTTCAACTTGGCGATTCGGCTCTGCCTGCAGTTTCTCTGCTTTGGGTTGCTGTCCGTTTTCTGGCGGACGGCGCGGCGCGCCGTCCCTATCTTCCGAGTGTGACTCTTCTTTTCGTCTTCCCGCCCTGAGCCTGTCGAAGGGTGATGAACTTCGCGCCCCTCCCAAAGGAAGGGTTTGCAACTTTGCGTTAAAATCTGCTGCCGCCTGCTTTCCTTCCGTGCTGATCCGTGCCTGTCCGTGGCTTCTGCTCTTGGCCCTCTGTGACCTCATCCGACCTCTGCGACCTCGGTGGTAAAATCTTTCCGGCTGCTGCGTGCGCCTTGCGGGGGCCGCGTTCTGACGAACGCAGCTACAAAGACTTCCGTGGACTCTTTGAGACCTTTTGCGGCAAAGCTTTCCTGTCTCCGGCTGACCTCCCTGCCCTGAGCGAAGTCGAAGGGTGATTCCTCTGACTTCTGTTTCTTAGGCGAAGCCCGCGGGCGGCTACGGGGCCACGGTCACGCGGCTGACAAACGCGTTGGTTTTTACATCGGTCATGGCCAGCGGCCGGCCATTGACCACCACGTCCTTGAACGAAACGTCCGCCACCCCATGGGCCGCATCGAAGCCCTTGAGCTCGACGCGCAGCGGGTCGCTGCTCGCCTGGATGTCCTTGAAGCTCACGCCCCGGATGTGGCCGGCTTCCCTGTCCCGGCTCCAGACCGCCTTGCCGATCCAGACGGAGATCAGGTGCCGCGCCTCCTCGATACGCAGGTTCTCGAAACGCACGTTGCTGACCGTCGCCGCGTCGCAGTGATAAACGCGCAGGGCCCATTCGCGTCCGGTGTCGTGGATCACGTCGCAGTCGGTGAACAGCACGTCGTCCACGTTCTCGCGCAACTCCGCGCCGACCGACAGCGCGTGGGCGACCTGGTTCCACAGCACGCAACGCCGGGCGATGATGCTCTTGACCTCGCCCTGCCCCTTGTCCGCCTTGATGACGATCAGGTCGTCCAGCGTCCGGATGAAGCAGTCCTCGACCGTGACGTCGCGGCTGTTGCAGATGTCGATGCCGTCGGAATTGGCGCGGTGGCCGAGGAGCTTGATGTTCTTGATGGTGACGCGGTCCGACTGCCGCACCGGCACGGTCCACGTGCTAGCGTCGCGCAGGATGACCCCTTCCACGGTGATGTCGGAGCCGTGGATCGAGAGCATGTGCCGGGCGTGGGTGGTACAGCCGCCCTGATCGATGATCCCGCGTCCGCGGAACTTGATGTTCTTGCCCTTGAGCTCAAAGCTCGGCGCGTAGGTGCGCAGACCGCTGTAGCCGCTGATGTGGAACGTCTCGTCCGGCTTGATGATGGCGCGCACCACCGCCCCGCCGGCGATGTAGACCGTCTGGTTATCGCCCACGACCAGCCGGCTGACCTCGTGGACGCCCGGGCCGAAGTAGATGACGTTCGGGTCGCCCTGCTGCGGGACATCGGTCTCCGGCGGGTTGGCGAACAGGTGGAGCGAGCGGAAAATTTCGCCATTGATCTCGATGGTCAAATTCCCCGGCTTCGCGACCGTGAAAGAGAGCGTCCGCCCTTGGATGACCGGCGTCAGGTGCAGCGAGTTGGGCAGGATCCGCGCCTTGGCGATCGGCTCCGGGCTGGTCACGGTCACCTGCACCGGGCCGCCGAGCAGGTCAAAATAGGCGAACGAGGCCAGGTCGAAAAAGTCCGCGGAGTTCTTTTTGTCGTCCATGGCCTTCCACCGCCGCTTTTCATCAGCAGGACCAACCTTGGCGAGGTAGACCGGCACCGTCTGGCCTTCCACGCTGACCTGATAGTCCTGGCTGAGCGTTTCGCCGGCCGGCGCCGGGTAGACCGTCACGCGGCCCCCCGCAGCCCCAGCCACGCCGACGAGACTGCACAGGGCGAGCAGCAGCGCCAAATGCACGACTGTGCGCAAGGGCCGTGCAGCGGAACGGTTGGAAGCGCAAGGCGGGTGCGGCGTATTCAAAGATGTCTGATGTTGCATGCGGCATTCTCGCGGGGCACGCCAACGACTGCAAGCCCATTACCAATCTGCCCAACGAGATGGCGCTTCGTTCTGACGATCAGCCGCGCAATGTCCTTGACTCTCAGCCCCGCCACAGGAAAATGTGGGCGCGGTGTGGCAACGCACCGCGCGCTTCCGGCAGGCGCGGCCTGAACCGGGTGCGCAGCGCATCCTGACCTGAGCTTGGAAAGGGAAAACGAACATGGCCGACGAAAAACGCACCGATACCGATCCGCTGAAAAACCAGGAGCCGGATCCGCGGATGGACGAGTTCAAGAAGTCGCCCGACCCGTGGAAGGAAATCGCGCAGCTCACCTGGGGCGGCGACCGCACGCACGCCTCAACGATCCAGACGCTGATCATGGACGCCGACCCCTCGCAGTACCCGGCGTTCGAGAAAAAACTGCTCGGCCTCGTCACCGCCCACGCGTACGAAGCGGCCGGGCTCGACTTCGTCTGCCGGATGCTCCGGCTCATCGGCTCGCCCGCGAGCGTGCCGGTGCTCGCGCCGCTGCTCGCCGACGAAAAGACCGCCGACGCCGCCCGCCACGCGCTGCAAACGATCCCCGGCACCGAGGTCTCCGCCGCGCTGCGGGCCGCGCTGCCGGCGCTCAAGGGCCGGCCGAAGGCCGGGCTCATCGGTACCCTCGCGGCACGCGGCGACCGCGACGCGCAGGCCGCCATCCAGGCCATCGCCAAGGACCCATCCGAAACCGCTGAAGTCCGCGAAGCGGCGGCGCTCGCCGCCGCGACGCTGGGAGGTGCACAGTGAACGGGCTGAATCTCAACCGCCGCGAATTCATCAAGTTTTCCACGCTGGCCGCGGGTGCCGCCACGATCCTGCCGTCGCATGTGCTCGGCGCCAACGCTCCGGGCCAGCAACTCGCCTTCGGGTTTGTCGGCACCGGCGGCATGGGCATCTCGAACATCGACCGCGTGCTGCGCCTCAAGGACAAGGGCGCGCGCATCACCGCCGTCTGCGACGTGGACAAATTCATCCGGGAGCGCGCCGCCGCGCACATCAACAAGTTCTACGGCGACACGAGCTGCGGGCTCGTCTCCGGCGATTTCCGCGACCTGACGCGCAACCCCAAGCTGGACGCGATCGTCGTCTCCACGCCCGACCACTGGCACGCGCTCGTCGCGCTCGATGCGATCCGCCACGGCAAGGACGTCTATTGCGAAAAGCCGCTGACGCACAGCATCCGCGAGGGCCAGGTGCTCGTCGCCGCCCTGCGCCAGCATAACCGCGTCGGCCAGACCGGCACGATGCAGCGCAGCGACGCCTCCTTCCGCTACGTCGCCAACGCCATCGCCCAGGGCGCGCTGGGCAAGCTCGACCACATCGACATCCTGATCCCCGCGAACAACAAGTACGTCGGCGCGACTTGGGCGCCCGCGCCGGTGCCGGACGGGCTCGACTACGACTTCTGGCTCGGCCCCGCGCCCTTCGCGCCCTACACGCCGCAACGCACGCACTACCAGTTCCGCTACGTCATGGACTACGCCGGCGGCCAGACCACCAACTGGGGCGCGCACTACATCGACATCGCGCAGTGGGCACTCGGCAAGGACGACTCCGGGCCCGTCGCGGTCGACGGCAGCGGCGAGTTTCCGACAACCGGCCTGTTCACCGCGCCGACGCGAGTGGACTTCACCGCGACCTATGCGGACGGCGTGAAACTGCGCGTGAAGACCCGTACCGACGGCATCTATGACGGCAACATCATCTTCTATGGCGCCAAGGGCTGGATCGACGTCTCGCGCAGCAAGCTCAAGGCGAGCGACGAGGCGTTGCTCACCATCGGTGGCGGCCCCGCGAAGCAGAAGGGCAAGGGCAGCGACGCCAGCGGCATCGCGCACATGACGAACTTCATCGACTGCATCCGCAGCCGCGAGCGCTGCGTGGCCGACCTCGCCATCGGCCACCGCACGACGACCGTGTGCAACCTCGGCAACATCGTCCTGCAACTACGCCGGCGGCTGCAATGGGATCCGGTGAAGGAAGCATTCATCGGCGACGAGCAGGCCAACCGCATGAAAGAGCGCGCCTACCGCGCGCCTTGGGCGCTCGTGTAGCGGGGGCGGCTGTCGCCAGCAAACGACCGTGGCGGCAGGCGGCCCGCCTGCCGGTGAGCCGGGCGTCACGCCCGACAGTGCGCGTCGAGTATCTGTGGGAAATTGATTCGGTACCATGGCGGCGAGACGCCGCCTGCACCGGCACGCGGGACGCGTGCCTCCACAGAGCGCATTCAAGGTGGTCGGTAGGGCGACGCTTGTTGTGACGAGGGATGAGGTTGTATCAACGGCGAGCAGGTGCGATTAACTGCGATCGAGCGCGTGATCGCCAATGAATACGGGCCTGAGAGGCCTCAATGGGGTGAACGAGGCCGTCCGGCAACAGGTTTTGACACTCGACGCCCAGGATGGCCCAAGGTTCAAGTGCGCGCTCGCCTAATCAGCACCGATCACGAGTGCGCCGAACTTCGTGTGCGCCGAGACTATCGCGGATCACGGTGAACCCGGACAGATAGCCGCCCAGCAGCAAAAGATCCGGCCGGCGCAGCGGCTGACGCTCCCAGGACGGCTCCCACGTGGCGAGCTCTTCGTCCTGGGGAACGGCAACCAGGCGGCCGGCGGACAAGTCGCGGAGCGCGCGGCGGAACAACTCGACCCCTAGGGGAAACAGCTTGTCGCGCCAGAGCTGCTCGATGGTTTCGCCCGGCTCGATCCAACACCAGTCCTGCGCCGCGATCGCGCCGCAGTCCACCGAGTCGGACAGCCAGTAGATCGAGCCGCCGGTGATGGGGTCGCCCATTTTAATGGCCCAACGCACGGCGTCACGGCCCCGGTGGCGCGGCAACAGCGACGGGTGGTACCCAAGGGCGCCCAGCTTGGTCTTGAGGCGTGTGCGCCGTCCTATGAAATCGTGCGAGTGCGCCGCCAGGATCAGATCGAGACCGTCTGGCAGGGTCTCTGCACGGAGCGTTCCGGCGATCTGCACGGGCACTGCAGCCGCCTCGGCGGCGAAGCGCAGCCGGTCCGGCCGATCGTTGCCCGAGGATCCGGAAAGCGGCGCCGCCACGCCGACCAGCTCGTGGCCTTCCTCCCGGCACATCTCGAACACGGCCTTGCCGAACGCCCGCTGCCCGCATAGAAAGATTCTCACGCTGCACCTCCGACATACCGAAAGCTCTGGACCGCCCGCATGTGGCCGCCGTAGCGGCACCGCGACTCGCGCCCGCGCGACTTGCTCATGGTCACGTAGGATTTCTGGCCACCCTCACCGAGCACCCGGCCGTGCATGTACATCCAGCACGGCTGCCGCAGCAGCGCCGCGGTCAGGCCCGGGTGCGACGTGTGGAAAACCGTCGTCATCGGCTTGCTGTAGCGGTTCTCGCCGCGCAGCCAGCGCTCGGCCACGTAGTTCATGAACCGCAGGCCGACGCCGGCGCCCTGCCATTCCGGCATCACGACCAGCCGGCACATGCGGGCCGTCTTCAGGCCGACACAGGTGGAGACGGCCAGGTGCGCCACCGGCTCGCCGGCGTGCAGGGCCACATAGTTGGATGCTCCGACCATGAGGGGCAGCTTCAGATAGTGATGCGGCTCAAAAGTTGGCCAGGGGCGCCAATTCGTGGCAAGAATGTCGATCGCGATATCCGGCCTTCGCCAAAGCCGCCCCCTTTGGAGGCTCATGTCCTCCGTATCGAGCAGCCAGTCTGGGCTGACCCACTCGATGATGTCCCGGTGGCAGCTCAGCAGGATCACCTGGCGGCCGGCCGTCCGGCGCCAGGCCTTGGTGAAGGCGGCCGCTCCGATCCGCGCGATCTGGCGGTCCACCACGGAGGTGAACTCGTCCACGACAACCTGCCGCGGACCTTCCAGCAGCAGCCGGGCCAGCTCCGCCCGGAACTTTTCGCCGGTCGAGAGCACCTGGTAGGGCCGCAGCCAGGCCGGAGCATCGCCCAGGCCCACGGCCGACAGCGCACCCGTTACCGCATTGAAGTCCAGGTCCTGGCCGATGTCCTCAATGATCGGCCGGTCCGGGCGCCAGGCGAACGGCTCGTGATAGGCCGCCGCTCCCCAGCACGCCCTGCCGATACTGCTTTTACCGGACCCGCTCGGCCCGACGATCAACCCGACCTGCCAGTCGGCCTCGTCCACCGGCAGCGCACACTCCGCCTGGAACCGGGCGCCGGCCTCCGGCGTGACATTGAACAAGCTCCGCACCCGCGTGCTGCGGTAGCCCTTATAGATAGGTACTGCCTGATTGATCTGGATGGGCTTGCTCATATCACCAGCACCTTGATGTCGTGGCCGGGCAGCTCGCGGGCCAGCTTGGCGAACAGCGCACGCTGCTCGCGCTCGTCGGCACAGGGAATACCCAGCGCGAACTGGGGGCGATAGGTGGACCCGAGGAAGGTCTTGCCCAGCGCCACGCGGCGCTGGAGCGGGGAACGTTTACGGCGGGAACAACAGCCGGAACACGACGACTTTACACGACCACAGCAACAAGGGCTTTTCATTTCGACCGCGTCTCCTACAATGCGGCCCGCAGTTACACACAGGGGCAGCAGCTAACTACTGTGGCCGTTTACGCGGTCGTTGGGGTGCTGATAACACCTCGACTGCCCCTTCCTTATCACAGCTCCGGCAAAGTCATTCGGCGGTATTTTCGAAGCCCTGGTGGCCACGGCGCACTTTCCAATCACCGAGGAACTGGTATTCTCATCTGCGGGTAAAAGGACAAACCAATAGGCATAAGATATGAAGAAAAAAAAGAAAAATCAGGATGACGTTTTTGAATTCGACCCGATTGAAAGACTGCCAGCCCCGCTACGCTTAACCATGTTGAGTGCGGCAGGTGAAATGCTCCTGATAGACTCCGAAAAGGACGAAATAACAACGACTCCAAAGGAACTAGCTGAGTTTTTACACGGGCAGATTGAACAGGTTTTTTCCAACAAAGTCTGCGATGAGGATGCAGACAGGAAAAATATGATCGGTATTCTAGAGCTGAAACTTAAAACGTTCAAGGTTCAGGGTAGAGAGTTCCCCGGAAACCCTGGATTCGTGTCTATAGGAACAGTTCTTCTTGGTCTGTCTCATCCACCAGACGGCGTAAAAATTACATTTAGATTGCACCCGTCATATTGCTCACTATTTTGATCGTTACTGCGCACCTGCGAAGGCTGGTTGTTCGGCGCGGTCGGAAAAGCGGGTGTAGTCGCTGGCGAAGTTCAGGCGGATCTCGCCGGTAGGACCGTTGCGCTGTTTGGCGATGTCCAGGATGGCCAGGGCCTTGTCTTCGTGGTCCGGGTCGTCCTTATAGTAGGAGGGGCGGCGCAGCAGCGCCACGACATCGGCATCCTGCTCGATGGCGCCCGAGTCGCGCAGGTCCGAAAGCTTCGGCACGCCGCTCTTGGTGTCGCGCGATTCCGGCGCCCGGCTGAGCTGGCTCAGACAGAGCACCGGCACGTGCAGTTCCTTGGCCATCACCTTGAGCTCGCTAGAGATCCTGGCCACCTCGTTCTGACGGCCCTCCCGAGATGCTTCCTTGCAATGCAGCAGCTGAAGATAGTCCACCACGATCAGCTCCGTCTGGTGCTTGCGCGCGATCTGGCGGGCACGGCTACGCAACTCGGAGACCTCCAGACCGGCGGTATCGTCTACAACGATCGGCGCACTCAGCAACTGATCCACCGCGGCCGTCAGCTGTCCGGTCAGTTCGCGCGACAGGAACCCGCGGCCCAGCGCATGCGCGCTGACACTGGCCCGGCAGCAGATCATCCGGCGCACCAGCGCATCGGCCGACATCTCCAGGGAAAACACCGCCACCGGCCGGCGCCGCTCGCTGTTCATCGCCGCATTCTCGGCGATATTGAGCGCCAGCGCCGTCTTTCCCATGGACGGCCGCGCGGCCAGGATCACCAGATCGCCCGGCTGCAGCCCGCGCGTCACCCTGTCGAGATCCCGGAACCCCGTCGGGAGCCCTGTGATATCGCGCTTCTCACGGATGATCGTTTCGATGTGCTCGTGTGCGATCTGGACCAGGTCTTTCCATGTGTTGAGTTCCCGGTGCCGGGCGTGCGCGATATCGTAAAAGGCCTGCTCCGTGGCATTGAGGATCTGCATGGGATCCTCCTCGTGCGCGTAGCAGACCTCAATGGTGCGCTGCGCCTGCCTGATCATCGTCCGCAGCAGGTCATTTTCGTGGACAATATCGATGTAATACTGCGCGTGCGCCGAGGTCGGAGTGCCATCCACCAACCGCTCGAGGAATTGCGCTCCTCCGACGCGCTCCAGTACGCCTTCCAACTTGAGCTGCTGGCCCGCGGTGAGCAGATCCACGGGCATCCCCCGGTCAACCATGCCGGCGAACGCCTCGAACAGCGCCTGGTGCGCCGGAACGTAGAACGCCGCGGCCGTCAGCCGGCTTTCGCGGCAGGCATCCAGCACGCGGGTGGCGTCCAGCAGCAGGGAACCGAGCACGCCGCGCTCGGCCTCCTCGCTGTAGGGCGGGATACGGTCGGTGCGGAAATTCGGTACTGGTACGCTCACGAAACACCCGTTGTCTGAAGCAAGATAGGCAGCAGCCGCTCCAGGTTGTGCTTCTCGAGGATCTGGATGCCGTAGCCGTTCAGTGCGCTAATGAAAGCCCCGACCTTCCATGTTTCTGGCTCAGGTAAATGGTGGCCCTTCGAGTCGGCTCCGATATTTATGAATTTAGGCCTCAGCTTGCTGATCCACAGCGCCAGCTCGGCAGAGTCGAAGTCCATGATCGGCTCGACAGTGATGAACAAATGCTCCGCACGATCTTCCGGCGCCATGGCGAGAAGTGCGTCGTAGCGGCTGAAAGGCGAAGGCCCCTGCGATATTTCCTGAGCTATCGCGCGGTTGGTTTCCAGCGTCGTACCTAGCAGCCAATCCTTGCCGCATACGCAGGCAAGGTGCCGCAGATATCGCAGCGCCCGGCGCGGATTCTTCGTTTGGAAAACCAGCACCCGGTCTTTGGCGAACGAACTGCAATGCTCAAAAACACGTTCAATCCATTCGCCCGGAACGTCCGCAGCAAACAGGTCGTTCATGTGGTCCACGAAGATCGTCTTGCTGGCGGACTTCGGCTTCCAGCGCAGCGACGCTTCAGAAAGTGTCACCGGGCCGGTGTAGATCCCGCATTTTCCCGCCCGTGTGCTGGGCACGTAACAGTAGGCACAACGGTGCGAGCACTGCCCGTGCAGGTGGCTGATCATCTCGTCAACCCATGGGTACATGTTGGATTTCGGATGTTTTTTGCTCATAGATCACTCATTTTCGAAGCTTTCTTCCGGCGCGGCCAGGTCTTGTGCTGGTGGCGACCATTATAAAGGCAGGCGACGTGCTTGCCCTTGTGGTTGCGCGGGCGTCCGCACAGGCAGACGGTGGCGACCATGCCAATGTGTTCGACAGGAGACTCCGCCAGGCAGGGTTGGCTCGTGTGGCCACAGTAGAGGCAGCTCACGGCGCACCGCCTTCCTGCGCGGGCGTGGCTACTTTGCGTAACTCATCTATATGACTAAGCAAAAATTCCAGCGCGTCCTCGATACGCTGCGGGTAGGTATCGAAGTCGTAGTCGATCACGTTGTCAGGCAACAACGCCATAATTCCGGAGATGGCAACGCCCGTGTCCTTCGATGTCTGCTCTCCAAAGCAGACATCGTGCTCATACTTGGTGTGCAGCCAAGACTGGAAACGCTCCTCGTAGGTCTGGTCGTTGTGGGCGATATGCTGCCAGTCACCATAGCAGTTGGTGATGCGCTGGCTTCCCAGCGATGTGCGAATGGCGATGTCACCGACAGCGATCATAGGGATGTCGAACTTCTTACTCCCATCGCAGATTTCGTTGACCACCCCGCGACAACCATCCTTCAGGTTGCGCAGCACGGAGCCGACGAAGATTTCCTTTCCGTTGGCATCCGCGCACGGCACTTCCTTGGCGAACTTGAATGTCCTCACGCCGCACCTCCAGAGCTCGCGAACGGCAGCTGCGGCTGGGCTTCGGGCGCGGGGCGGGCCGGCTCGGTTCCGGCGGGGCGCGCGACGGGCTGCAGCGCCAGGGCCTTGGCCAGGTCGTTGCCCAGGAAGTTCCCGCAGGGCACGCAGAACACGCCAGGGCCGATGACGCCGCGGATCTGGACGCGGCCCTTGCAGCCAGGGCAGTAGGCGGTGGCGGTCACAGCGCACCCGCTTCCAGTCTCGCGACCATTTCCTGCGTGTCGGGATGAACAGGTTCCTGCGGCCAGGTATTGGTTCCATCGGAATGGTTGCCCGAGTGGCCAAGCTCCAGTGAGCACCAGACGGGATATAGGCCGCGGTCGTGGTGAACCATCCTATTTTCAAGCATCGAAGCGGAGGCTGTGCACGTAGCTTTTTTCATTTCGCCACCTTCAGCCCGCGCAGTTCGGCGTAGTCTTCGAGCATGATCTGCAGCACGTCCGGATCCTTGAGCACAGGCAGCCGGTGCGTGTTCAGGCGCACGCCGATACCGTCTTGCGCCCACCAGCCGACGTAGTGGTCGCCCGACGGCGTGGCGATGACGCCGATGGTCTTGGGACCGTCGTTCGGCGTGTGCCAGGTGAACGTGGCGCCGTGGAATTGCTGGGGGCGGACGGCGCGGCGCGCCGTCCCTACCTTCGGCCTTCTGCCTACAGTCTTTTTCTGTTTCATGTGTCGCGTTTCCTCAGTGCCTGCTGTAGCGGCCGGCGACCCATTTGCGCATGTCCTTGACCGTCTCGGGCCAGCGGGCGGCGTCGTTGCGCTCGGCGGCGAACTGGTCAAAGAGGCCATAGAAGGCGTCGCTGAAGGTTTCGAGCAGGCGCATCCGATCCTGGAAACGGCTGCAGGCGTCGAGCTGCTCGGTCTGCGGCAGCTTGAGGCCGCGGAAGGCGAAGGTATCGGCCTCCAGAGCGCAGCTCCACATCTCTTTACCACGGGCGAAGGTGATCTTGGCGCGCTTGAGCTTCTTGCCGGCGAGCAGCGCGGACTTGGCCTCGGCGCTGACGCGCGGTTCGCCCTTGTCCAGGCGGACCACATGCGCCCCGCCACCATCCATCACGAAGACCAGCGGACCTTCGATCATCAGGCCGAACTCTCCCAGCTCCGGGATCTGCACGATCCCGCGCCGGGCTTCGGCGATGAACCAGAACCAGGTGAGGAAGTCATGGCCGACGCGATCGCTGACGGGCTCGCCTTCGGCCTCCGGGCTGAAGCACGCCAGATCCCACTGGCGCACGTCGATCTTCCGGCGAGCGGCCGCGGTCTCCGGCGTCATGGGAACCGGGGACGAGCCGGTGCACCTACCGAACTGCTGCGCGAAGTTTTCCGCCTGGACATCGGACATCGCCCCGGTCCACAGGCGCTGGCCGTTGAGCTCCGCCACGCACGGCGTGGCCTGGAGCTGGGCCGGCATGGTCGGCAGCAGGCGCGAGGTGACGCTCTCGCGAATCTCGCTGCGCGCCCGGGCGGTCAGGCGCTCGTAACCGCTCGCCGCGAGCTGTGCCAGCTCCTCCATCTTGCACTCGGTCTTGAACAGCGCGCCCGGGATCCGGCGCTCGGCCGTCACCAGGTCGAGCAGCAGATAGCCGCCGTAGTGCGCCGTGTCTTCCGTGATATGACGGTCGAGCAGATGGCGGTTGGTCACCCAGCCCGCGATCCGGCTCGCGCCCAGCGTATCGATCGCGGGGAGCGCCTGCTTGGCGAACTGCGCCGCGTGGCCCTCCGCCAGCGCCGCCGGCATCAACAACATCCTGCAACTGATCGAACCTGACTTGAGCGAACTCATGTGCCTGTCCTTTGTTATGGTTTCACTGCATTTCGAACAAAAAGTCGCTCCGCGGGGGCGGCTTGGAAAACTGCTGGCCGTCGCGCGCCCAGCCGGCGCGAGAGGCGTTCTGTTGGACGGTGCGCAGCCGGATGGCGATGCACCGGATGCGGCTCTTGAGGCTGAGCAGGTAGTGGTTTATTTCTTCGGGCGACTCCGGCACGAAGTAGCCGCCGGCGCCGGCGCAGAGCGGAAATCCGAAGTCGCCCAGGCGCGTCTCCATCAGCTGCTCGGCCGCGCGCCGGCTCGGCAACCCGGCCAGCTCGACGATCTTATCGAGCGGCAGCGCCGCAGCCTCTCCGACGCGCGCCTGGAGCAGCGTGCGGACGCGGAGGAAGTCGTTTTGATCCGCAGCTTTCACGCGGCGGCACCCTTCGGCACAGCGTGGCGCAGGCGGTCCTTAATGGCCTCCAGGGCGAACAGGGCGGCGTGGTGGGGTATCTGTTCCCATTGGAGGCATCCGTCCTGCAGGAGCCCTTCCAGGGGCTTGCAGGCGGCCTTCCGAATGATGCCGGCCAGGTAGGTTTCGTTCCGCTCGTCGGCCGGCAGATAGTCCACCAGCAGGCCCCACCAGCGCTCCAGCTTCCAGCGCAGGCGGCTGTTGATCATGCCGGCGGCGGGCAACTTGTCGCGCCAGTAGGTGCGCAGCAGGCCCCGCGGTGCCGCGATGAGCTGGGCATCCACGCGATCCCAGAGCAGGGCTTCCAGCCAGGCCATGACGCGGTCAAAGTTGCCCTGGTCGAGCAGCTTGCTGCTGCGCACACCGGCGGCCCGCTCGAGCAGATCGCGGTAGGCCAGCTCGTCAAGCTCGGCCCAGCGCCGGTACTTCTGGATCACGATCACCTGTTTACGATCAATCAGCGCTTTCATAGATACCCCTGCTTGCAACCGGCTCAGTTCAAGCCGCCGAGCCGGATCCTGATTTTGGCCAGGGCGCCCCGCTCGATGGTCAGCACGTCCGACGGGCTCAGCTTGCGCTGGTACTTGCCCGAGGCATTCAGGATCTGCGCCACCTCGGCGAGCGAGCGCACCCGCCCGCCGGCAAGCAGAGCAGAGCCGGTGGCGGCCAACGCATCGCCGCCATCCGTGTTACCCCAGCTTTTCATTTTTCCAGTGCTCATCGGTTCCTCCGCAGTCAGTTCTTACTTCCAAGATTGATGTAGTACCGGCACGGCTTTACGTCGAGGACCTGTGGATGATTGAAGATGACAGATCCTCCGGAGATACTGACTACCGACCAGCAGCAAAAAATCTGGTTCAGAGAACCACCGCAAAAAAACATGCATCCGATGTAGGCGCTCATCGGGCAGCTCCCTGGGCGTTCTTCCGCGGCGGCAGGTGCACCCGTGTGGTGGCCAGCGCCGTGGAAAACACGAGCTGCTCGATCTTCTTCCCGCGATAGGTCCTGACGTGCTGCCAACGGTTGGCCACGGGCTGCAGGACGGTTTTCGAGGAGGACGGTTTCATGGCGCCTGCTTGGCCTCCGCCGGCGCCGGCACCTGGGCGATGTCGAGCGGGATAAGTTCGAAGTCACTCTGCGTATTCTCACGGCGGTAAAAACGGCAGTGCGTCCGGGAGGATTGCACGGTGATCGACTCCCGGATCAGCGTCATGGCCTTGAGCCACTTTTCGCCCTTGATGTCGAGCTTGGTCAGCCGGATGACCTCGCCGAAGCGCAGCCCGCTGTTGCGGGAGTTGCGGAACGCGCGGTTGATCAGCGTCACGAGGTCGTGGTCGACGTTCTGCGTGCGCTCCTGGAGCCATTCGTTGATCAGCTGCTGGGCCATGAGCAGGCGCTCGTCGAAAGCCAGGGTATCGCTGGCCCGGCGCTCGATGCGCAGGGTGCCGTCGAAGCTGGTGAGGATGATGCCGTTTTTCTCACCGCCCAGCGTGACGCCGTAGAGCTCGGCCGTCGCGCCCTGAAAGGCGGCGATTTCCTTGAGGCACTTGGCCTTGTGCGCCACCAAGGCGGCGCTCAGCTTTTCCGCGTCCTTGGTCAGGCGGCGCACCAGGCGATCGCGCGCCTTGTCGATCTTGGGCACGTAGGCCGTGGGCACCGGATTTCCGGCGGAGTCGGTCATGGTGGAGGGCTGTTTCATTTGGCCACCGTGGAGCTGTGGGCCACATCCGTGGCATAGGCCCTATAGGTCACATCGCCGCGCGAAAGCACGAGCAGGACCGCCATGAAAAACGCCGCCATCAAGGCGCCGGCGGCCACCAGCCGGGTGCGATAGAGCACGATGCGCAGGCGCATGTTCTCGTCCGGAGCCAGCAACGGGTGGCGGTGTTTGCGCGCGTTCACGTGGGCCTCGCTGCGTTGCTCTCGTGCAGGGGCGGGCACACGGCCGGGAAGGTGAAGGCGTTCATCCGGAGCTGCTCGATCTGCTGTTCCATCGCGCCGAGGTCGGGCATGTCGAGTTCCGCCAGGGTCAGCCGGTTCTGGTAGTTCAGGATCTGGCTCATCAGCCGCTCGTCGCCGATTTCCCGCCCGGCCAGCGTCTGGGCCGCGGCCAGTTCCTCCAGGCCCAGCCGGACCAGCCGCGCCACGGTGCGCAGGCTGCAGGCGACCCGGTTGCGGTTGAGCACCTCCACGTGCAGATCCTTGGCGCCGCGCTCCGCGGCTTCCTTCGCTTTCACCACTCTCTTTTCGTTGTTCATGTGTTTTCCCTTTGTGTGTTGCGCCGGGTCGGTGACCCGGCCTACAAATTATTTTTCCTCACTGAATTGATACCGACCCTTGCGCCGGGCATGGGCCGCTCCCAGGTGGCGCTCGTCGAGCTTCTCGCCGCGGCGCTTGGCCAGCGTGGCCGCCTGCCGCAACAGCTCGAACAGCACGCCCAGTTTGCCGGGCTCGTTGGCGATCTTGTGGGCGAGCGCGACCAGCTGCTGGCTGGCCTCGCCCTTGCCCTTGGCGCAGAAGGCCGCGCAGATCGCCCGGCATTCCTCGCGGCGCACGGCCTCGGGGATATAGAGGACGTCGGCAATGCGGCCGGTGAACTGCTCCAGGTAGTCGCGCAGCCAGCCGCTGTTCATCTCCTGGGCAAAGCTCGGCGTGACCACCAGGCCGATCGGGCAGCCGGTGACGTCGTGCAGCCGGCGGATGAACTCCAGCTGCACCGGCCGGTGCTCGGCGCGCTTGGTGGGGATCAGGCGCATGATCTCGTCCAGGATCAGCATCCGCCGGCGGCTGAAGCTGGCGTAGATGGCCTCGCGCAGCTCGAAGGTGTTGCGCTTGCGGTGCTGGCCGGTGCTCTTGGCGATCTCCAGGAGGAGCGCGCGCAGCCCGCCGGTCTCCGGGCAGTCCACGTAGATCGTGCTGCCGTGGTTGTTCTGGCGCTTCCACTCCAGCGCCGCGGCCGTCTTGCTGCGCCGGCTGGGCGCGCAGATCATCACCATGTGGCCGCCCTCGATATCGCCGGCCTTGGCGTAGTCAAGCAGGTCGAAGATCTTCTTGGTGACCGGCGTTTCCACGAAGCCGCTGTCCGCGTTCTCCTCGGCGCGGCGCCGGAGATCCCGGACCAGCTCCATGAAGCTTTCGATGCCGGCCTCGTACTTGCCGCACAGGATCTTCCAGACCGTGGACCAGGTGCTGTCGAGCAGTTCGCACAGGCGGCTGCGCGAGTTGCCCAGTTCCGTGCGCGTATAGGTGGCGAGCCAGAGCAGGTCGTCCTGGTCCTTCTGGTCGTACTTCACGATGGCCTTGGCGATGGTGTTGTCGGCGATATTGAACACATCGGCCGACGAGGCCCCGGTGCCTTCGGCATCGGTGATGCTGGCGTCGAGTTCGGGGCTCATGACACCACCTGCTGGGCCGGACCGATCCGCAGGTTCCACTTCTGGCGGCCTTCGACCTCGGTGACCGAGATGACCGAAGCCATGCACGCGCTGCGCACGCAGCCGGTGACCACGACGCGGTTGGTGGTGACCTTGACCGATTCCGCCTCGCCACCGCAGAACGGACACGGCAGCAGCTCTGCCGCCACGGCTGACTTCTTAGCCACTTTCATGACGCCACCTTGATTTCGGCCTTGGCGCCGGCGATCTGCCGCTCGGCCTCGCCGATCCAGTGGCCGAGGTGGGTGTTGTCTTTCTGTTCGAGAGCGGTCTCGATCGAGGCCTTGGCCGCGTGCAGCCAGAGCCGCGCTTCCTTCCGCATCTGCTTTTCCTGTTTGTCCTTTTTCATGTGCCTTTTCCTTTGTTGTGCCCCGCCTGGTCGGTGACCAGGCCTACAAAACTTTCGCGGCCTGTTCCTGTTCGATGAGCGCGAGCAGCTCGGCGTCTCCGGCGTCGAGGTCGGGTGCGGCGCCATCGTCCTGGAGGCGCTCCGATGTTTCCGCGCGCAGGGCGTCGTCCAGTTCGGCGGCGAGGGCCAGCTCCGCGGCGGTGGCGGGAGCGGCCGGCGGGTAAGCAGCCAGGGGCCTATGCGACCTATCTGTCACAGAAGCCGCTGCGGCCTCCGGGAGCTGGAACACGTCGCCCGCGTTGTCGCCGGAGGGCAGCGCGCGCCAGCGGGGCAGGCCCCGCTGCTCGGCGCTCGCGCGCTTGCTTTCGTTGATCTGGCGCCGCTGGAGCTTCATGCCCTCGCGCAGCTTTTCGATGGTCTCCGGCGTGGCATGCTCGGTGCCCGCGATCAGGCCCGGCAACCGCTCGACCTCGTGCGCCGGACCGATCTCGCGGCCGTCGGCGGTATAGATCCACGCCTGCGCGATGTTGTCGGGGTCCACCTTGACGCGCACGCCGGCGCCGCTGCCCTTGAGCTGCCAGAGCTGTTCGCTCCGGTACCAGCGGTTGAGCGCGCGCACCATGCCGCCGCGCATGATCTCGCGCGTGCCAGGCACCTCGCGCAGGAACGCCTTGTAAATTTCCAACGGTTCGAGCGCCGCGCGGAGCGGGGCGCCGGCGGCGGCGCGGACCTCCAGCGGACTCTTGCCCTTGAGGATCTCGCCCTCGCCCGGCGTCTGGTGATAGATCGCCGCCAGCCACTGCGCGAACGCCGCGGAAAACTGCTCCAGCGTCGGCAGGCTCTCCGGGTTTTTCCAGGCCTCGTCGGCGGTTTCCGGGCGCGTGGTCGGGTTGCTGCCGCGGTAGGAGGTCCAGAGCTTCGAAAAGTGCGCGCAGAGCGTGCCGAACATGCGCTCGATCAGCTTGGCGCGGGCGTTATAGGGAATGGCGAAATGGACATGGCAGCCGAGCTGCGTCGCCACGTTGTCCAGGCGTTTGCGATCCTCTTCGGACAGCTTCGCCGCCTTCAGGGCCGCCTGGTAATCCTTGCCGTTGTCGATATACAGATGCGCCGGTGGCCGGCGGCCATTCTGTTCCAGCGCCAGGCGCAGCGCGCGCTCGATGCTGTCGCGGTTCGGGCTGATCGTCCGGATGACATAGCCGGTGTAGTAGAGGCTGCCCCAGTCCATCCAGGCGCTGATCCAGGGGCGCACCGCGCACCATTTGCCGGCGGCCTGATCCCAGACGCGGACCGCCGCGTCGAAAATGTGATGATCGCTGAACCAGCATTCATCAACCCGCGGGGCCTCGCGCATGATGTAGCCGGCGACGTTGTTGCGGAACCATTCCTCGCCGTGGCGGGCGAGCAGGACGGCCTTGCGGTTGGCGAACTTGTCGTAGTAGTGCTGCGTCTGGCCGATGGTCGGGATCTGGTCGGCCGCCCCGCCGCCATGCCGGAAGGCGATACCGGACAGCTTGTGGGCCTCGCGCAAGCTCAGGCAGTTCGGGTGCTCATAGAAGCGCGCCAGGATCAGCCAGAAGGCCTCCGCGCCGGGGCGCGTGTAGGAACGGCTGCCGCGGTATTGCGGCAGCAGCGCGCGCCAGTTTTCCGCGTTCGGCCGCGCGCCGATCTTGCCGAGCTTCCGGGTCCACTGCCGCCAGTTGGTCCACGCCGTCGTCTCTCCGATGGCGCTTTGACCACCGCGGCCGGCGCGCAGGAGGGCCGGGAAATCGGTCTGCGCGCGCGTGGCCACCATGCTGCAAGCCGTCTGCAGGGTCAGCTTCTGCGCCTTGGCCAGGTCGAAGACCTCGGTGCAATACTGAGCCTTCTGGCGCGCTTCGCTGCATTCTTCCGTCGAATGAGTTTTCAGGACCGGAGCCGGCTCGCGGGCAACCTCCACCCCATCCGCTCCCGGCCTGGTCAGCTGGGTGTCGGAGCTGGTGGGTTCCAGGCCGGGAGCGGTGACGCCGTGGGGCGCGGCGGAGGCCGTGGCGGGTGTGTGGACCACGGCGGAACTATCGGGGGTTATAGGGTCAGAAGGGAGGGCTTGCTTCCAAGCCTTGGGCATTTGAGGAACCGGCAGCTCCAAGGTTTGGCAGCCGGTGGCTGACCGTCTCGCAAGGCCAAGCCCGACGGCGCCGGCTGGCGCGCGAGCAACATGCACTTGGAGTTCCGGCAGCTTCATGTGGACGCCTTGCGGGTGTGCACTTCGTGTTTGAGGGCGGAGGCAATATCTTCGAGACCACGCGCCACCTTGAGCAGTTCCTTCGGATCCACGCGGTCTCCGATCGCGCTGATCCGGCGGACGTGGGCGTTGAGGTAGTCCACCTCGCGATGCAGGTCGATCTGTCCTGAGCACTTCGGATCGTTGAGCCCAGCCATCAGGGCCTCGGGCGTCGGCATCTTTTCGTAGAACAGGAACGTCAGCTGTTTCTCGACCGTCGGCTTTCCCAGGAAGGCGCGCACGGCCTCGCGCAATTCCTCGCGGTCCATGCCAGAAACGTCGTGCTTTTTGATGAACTGCAAAACCTGCGCCACAGTAGGAATTTGCGCGATTTCCTCGATTTTCTCGTAGTTAGTGCCTCCTCGCGCACTAATTTTCGTCGCCAGATCTGGGCAGCTGCGGACCAGGTCGCCGATGCGCGCAAGGCGGAAGGCGTGGCGCCGGCGGAAGCCGAACTCTTTCTGGCACCAGTCGAGCCACGCCAGGCCGTCGGTGAAGCACTGCTCTTTCGCGTGGAGCACCAGCTCGGCAATGCGTAGGCCTGCGCGGTCGTGTTCGACGATGCAGGCGCGGATTTCGGCGGTTAGGCTGGCGAGGTCTTGTTTCATGACGTGTGTTTGCTCTCCTGTTCGAGGCGGGAACGAATTTTCTTGTAGCCGGCGAGGCAGCGCGGGGAATGGCGGTCCCCGATCAGCACGTACCACAGGTGCGTGCGGTTGACCTGCAGTTCCTTCGCCGCCTGGACGATGAACGGGAACTGCGTGAGCCCATTCCGCCCGCTCACTTTTCTATTTGCGTTCTGTGTGCGTTGCCGTAACATGGTTGTAGTTTCCTACACGGTTCCTACCGTGTCAACCAGAAAGTAGCAACGGTGTAGGATTTTTTTTCTCAGGTGGATGGATTGCAAAAAAGGCTTCAAAATCTTAAGGAATCGCTCAATCTTGAATGGGGCGAGCTCGCCAAGCATCTCGGTGTTTCGCGTGCTATGTTGGATTTCTGTAGGAAAGGCGAGCGCAAGGCTGGCCCCAAATTCATGCGCCGGATCGTCGATGCCGAGGCCGCCCTCGCGAGCCAGAAGCCCAGCTGGGAAAAACACCTGGTCAAGGTCACCGCCGTGCCGATCTACGGCTACGCGCAGGCGATGAGCCTGCGCTGCCACAAGGGAGATTTGATCCCGGACCAGGTCTCCGAGCTGCCCACGATCCCCGTACCGGAAGATGGCCGGCGCTATGCCGCCTTCCGCGTCGAGGGCGAAAGCATGGCGCCTGTGATTACCGACGGCTCCGTCGTGCTGGCCGATCCGGATCGCGAGCTGACCCCGCGCTGCGTCGTCGTGGCCAAGTGGGACGACACCATCACGATCAAGCGCTACAGCCGCGAGCAGGACATGATTTACCTGAAGAGCGACAACCCCGCCGAGGGCGAGAACTACAAGGTCCACGCCAAGGATATCGACTGGATTTTGCGCATTGTGTTCGTCAGGACTGAAGTATAATAGCCCCGAAAGTTGAGGTGCTATCGTGAAGAAAAAGCTGCTGTTCGCCCTGCTGCTGCTCGTGCCGCTGCTGCCGTTCGCGGCGGAGACCAACCCCGATATACCCGCCGCGCTGGCGCCGCTCGCCGCGAAGCTGGAGGCCGCCCTGGGCAAGTGGAACCTGGGCAAGGATGGACGCATCTCCGGCATGGACCTGCAGGCTGTTCCTAACGCCTGCGTGGTCACGCTGCTGGTCAACGATAACTTCAGCTCCGGCCTGATCGAGGAAGGCTTCGTGGCCGACGCCTGGAAGCTGCTGCAGCTGGCCTACGCCGACCCCGCGCTCAAGGGCGATATCGTGATCGGCGGAGCCTTTCCCGTGCGCGATGTCCACGGCAAACGCGCCATCAAACGAGTCGGCATGGTGTGGCTCAAGCGCGCGGAGTTTGCGAAGCTCGACCTGAAAAACTTCCGCGTGGAAAACCTCAAGAAAATCGCCGCGGTGCGCTTCAGCCTGGAGCCGGAGTAATCACTTCGTAAAGCTCAGATTGAACGTTCCTCCGTCTCCCGCAGGCCAGCCGGCGCCCGCGTGCAGATGGTACTCCTTGCCGGTGCGGAGCCCGAACGGGTTGTATGTGCCGTCATAGTTGAGCAGCGCCATATCAAAGCCACCGTCGAACATTGGATAAGGGTCTGTCTGGCTATAATCGGAAACCGTGATCCGCAGGAACAGCCCGCACAGAAAACAGCTTTTCACGCTCTGGAATCGACCTCCCATCATCGCGATAGGGAAAGCCTCGGGGAACGTCTGCAACTGAAACAACGCGAAGCGCAGCCAGGTGTGGTCATGCACTATCGGGTCAATTCCATCTATGGTGTGCGTGGCCGTTCCGAGGTCAACCTGCCCGAGGAACGCGCCGGGGCCGTTGGGCCGGAACGTGACGATGCCGGAAAACGCGTCATCCGTGAGCAGGGACAAATCATTTTCCGCGAAGGCGTGCGCCCCGTTTACAGTCGGGAATGTCCAGTCGTCGCGCGTCGGAGTAAAGCCCGAGATGGTCAGCGTCAGTCCGCTGAAAAACCCGCGCGTGCCCGAGCTACGGACGGACAAGTCGCTGCTCGCGGCCAGCGCTGTCCATGCCGTTGTTCTCATTACGAAAACTCCGCGACCATCAGCGTGACCAAGCCGCCGCTATCGTTGCAGTCGAAGCCGGCACATGCGATCTGATAGCGCAACTCCTCGGCGGTCTCGGCCAGCGTCACAACGCTTTTCCCGATGGCTCCGGGAACCTCGACCGAGGAAAGCAGCCGGTAGACCGTCGCGGGCGCGAGGCCAGGGGCGGGCGTTGTAGGCGTCGGCAGCGTTGTACCGCTCGCGAGCGCAACGGCCGTTGCTTCGCCCGTGCCCGTGTCGAGCGTGTAGGCGAGCCACAGCAGCCCCGTGGCGCCCGCCGCGAAGGTCTGTGCGGTGCCGATGCCGGTAATGGCAACGGAAGGCGTCAGGAAGCCCGCCGCGTATATTTTGGCGGTGCGCCATTCATTGGCCCCAGGTGTGTCGGGGTTGGCGACAACGATCACCGGCTCCCAAAACGCGGGCGGTGTGAATGGCGCGACAAGATTGGCGTCGAGGATCTGCGTGATGGTAAGAACCTTCGCTCCGTCGCCCGTGTCGGCCGCGGTTTCCGCCTTGGCCACGCAGCGGAAATAGGCGTTGCGGTAGATGTCCGGCACGTCGGCTGCGGCGGGCTGGTAGTGGCCGGGGAAGGCGGGTGCGGTCTTCGTGCAATAGAGATACGTTTTATCCATGTCCCAGATGCTAAACCCGGAACCGTTAGCCGTGTGGCGCGTCTGGACGGCCACGATGTAATAGGTGGACGAGGCATCCAAGACCATGTCCATGCTGGCGGCCGTTGTATCGGTGTCGTCGCTGTAAAAGCCAGCGCCCTTGGTGCGTGGGTGCACATCGTTGATCGTTCCCGCATGCACGCGCACCGTGCGCCACGCCGCAGTGCCGGTGGCGTCGGGGCTCGCGTAGACCTTCCATGGCGGCCGGGTCGTGGCGGTGGCGCCTCCGGCGACAAAGCGCCAGCTCGCGCCGCTCTTGCGGATCTCCAGCCCTCCGGCGCCGGTGGCCGCCAACAACGGCTTCAGCTCGGCGACCAGTTTGCTGGCCCAGTCGAGAATGCTCTCGCCGCTTTTCGGTGCGAAGATCATGATGCAAGCGCCGGATAAACGTTGGTGTCCCAGCCCTTGGGATTCTTGGTGAACTTGCTGGAAACGCAGATCAATTCTCCGTCGGCCTCAATGCTCTGGTCGGTGCACAACCATTGCTTCTGCTCATCGGATCCGCCCAGCACATAGCCTTTTTTGGCCCATGTGATGCTGTTCAGGAGCGCCTGCATTTGCGTGAAATTTTTGGGCAAGACCTTGGGCGCGACCACGGAGCCCACGGCGTAGGGCGGTTTGATCCAGCGCCGCTGGACCAGCTCATCCTTCGGCATGAGCAGCTTCGTGCCATCGGCCAGGCCGTCGATATATTCCGTCAGCCCCGAATCCGTGAGCCCGTCGGCGCGGATGAAATCCTCGGGCGCCACTTCATCGAGCGCGCCGCTGCCGGTCCATTCCTCGTCGCCGCTTGTGTGCGGCTTACGGGCGCGCGGAGGCGGCGGAATGCCGGCGGCGCCGGCGTATTCCACCGTCACCTCGTCGCGTCCGCCGATGTTGCGCGAGGCGATCGTGGTGACGATCAGCGGAATGCCCTGCACCGTCAGCGTGGCGCCTTTGACGTAGCCGCGCCGGGCGGCTTCTGTCTGGCCCTCGTTGGGATTGGCGTGGAAGACCCGCGTATAGCGCGCTTCGTTGGTCTCGCCGCGGCTGAGCGTGGCGCCGGCCTGCTCGATCCAGGTGCCGGGTTTCGAGGTCTTCGCGATGGTTTGTGGGCTCATTCGATTTCCGCTTTCGACGAGGGTCACTCCGCCGGCCCCTGGTCCGGCAGCGGCCGGCGGAGGCCCTCTAGCAGGGGCCAGCATAGCAGCGCCGCGGGCAATCATTCGGCGGTTTCTCGCGCGAAAAATACCGCCGAATGAACTTGCCCTTGCTGTGGCAATATCCCCTCCGCCACAACCGGGAAAATACTTATGACGAGCGACATCGTAAACATGGTCATCGGAGCCGCGATCAGCGCCGTCATCGGGAGCGGCATCAGTTTTCTCTTTTGGGCCGGCGTGCAGCGCAAGGTGGAGCAGCGCGACAAGCAGCTCGAGGATCTCAAGGGCACGGTCCGGGTGTTGAAGGACGAAAAGGTCGCCAGCATCGAGACCGATCTCAAGAGCGCCGTGAAAGATAACCACGAAAAACACGGCGGCCTGCACACCAAGATCGAAAACACGGCGAAGGATCTGCACGAGAAGCTGAACAAGTTCGACCGCGAGGCGCCCGACCGCTTTGTGACGCGCCGGGAATGCGTCTCCAACCACGATTCCATCGGCCGCGAAATGGGCCAGCTACGCAAGGCGCTTTCCGGCGTGCAGGCCTCCATGGGCGAGGTCGAAAAAACCGCCAACGAAACGGCCGTCATCACACGGCTGATTGCCGACAAGCTGGACATCTCACTCCCGGGGAAAAAATAATGAGCCGCACCGAAACCATCCGCCAGGAGATCCTCACGCAGCTCTACGGCTACCGCCCCTCCGCGCGCGATGCCGAACGGATGAACAAGCTGGCGCGGCAGGAGGGCGAGATCAGCGACGCGACGGCCGCCGACTTCGAACGGGAGGCCGCCTATCTCGTCGGCAAGGGCCTGATCGCCTGCGAGCCGGAAGCGGTCGCCCAGGCGCACAAGCGCTGGGCCATCACGGCCTCCGGCATCGACCACCTTGAGTCGCGAGGGCTCGTGTGATGGCCACGCCACGGGGAAAGATCGGCCGGCTGCCGGAGGCGCTGCGCGCGCAGATCAACGGTATGATCCGCGACCACAAGACCGCGGATGAAATCATTGCGCTGCTTGAGGCGCAAGGCGTCTCCGGCGTCACGCCGCAAAATGTCAGCGCCTGGAAGAAATGGGGCTTCGAGCGCTGGAACCGGCGCATGGAGCGCCTGGACGAAATGGCGTCGCGCCGCGAGTTCGCGCGGCAGCTGGTGTCCGAGGCCAAGGACGAAGGCGGCGACGGCCTGACGGTGGCCTCAGACGCCGCGAGCGCCATCGTCGTCGAGCAGATCGCCGAGGCGCTCGAAGCCTTTGACCCGCTCCAGCTCAACGCGATGCTGGCCGAGAAGCCGGAAAAATTCATGGACCTGGCCCACGCGCTGGCCGCAACGCGCAAGGGTGACCAGGCTTCCGTGCTGCTGCGCCAGAAGGTCGAGGAGTACGAGCGCCAGAAGAAACAGCTCTGCGCCGTGATCGAAGAAAAGGGCGTGGCCACGAAGGAAGATTTCGACGCGATCTATCGCGAGGCTTACGGAGTCAAACCGGGCGCATGAACGAAGAGCGCGAAATCGTCAAGATCGAGGAGGACACCGCCGGCAAGATGTCGGCCGATGAGCTCATCGCGCAGTCCGACCTTAACGCCGGCGAAGCGGAGGCGCAGGCGGAGGAGGCGCGGATCCGCAGCAGCGCGCCGATCAAGCTCCTGGCGACGAGCAAGGCGTTTATCGACGATCCCGCCAAGATGGTGGCGATGAAGGCCTGCCGGCGGTTCGGCAAGACGTTCTCCTGGACGCGCCGCATCGCCAACAAGATCGAGCATTTCCGGCAGTCCTACCACATGTTTTCCGGCTCGCAGCGCCAGTCGATCAATGCGATGGCGCAGCTCGCCGTCCATGTCCGCGCCGACGAAAAGGCCCTGCATGCGCGCGGTAAAAAGCTGGCGCAGCGCGAGTACCTGAGCACGAAGATGCGCCTCACGCGGGCCGATGGCACGGAGGCGCACTACACGAAGCTTTCGGTGGCGCTGCCCGGCCTGGGCCGCGCGATCGCGCTGCCGGCTTCGCCCGACACGTGCGTCGGCGCCACGGGCAGCGCCGGCTTCGATGAGTTCGGCGTGCTCAAGAAACTGGTCCAGCAGGACATGTTCGCCTACCTGCTGCCGATGATCATGACGCGGCCGGACTACGAGCTGGTCATCATCTCGACGCCGCGCGGGCTGGGCACCAAGTTCCACGAGATCTTCACCAGCGAGCGCTACGCCAAAATCTTCAAGCTCTACTCGGTGGACATCCACCAGGCGATCAAGGAAGGCGCGACGTTCTTCGACCACGAGAACAAGCGCGTGGTGGATGCCGCCGGCATCGAGCGCCTGCGCGCGATGCTCAACGACGAGGACAAGTGGCTGACGGAATTTCTGGTCGAGTTCGCGGCCGACGTGATGGCGCTGCTCAACCCGGAGTGGGTGGCCAACTGCGAGAGCCTGCACGATCCGGATGGCCGCGAATACGAGATCCTGGACGTCACCGTGCCCAAGCAGTTCAACCCGGACGGCCTCGGAGGCGATCTCTCGAAAAAGCTGCAGCTCAAGGGCGGCGAGCTGTTCCTCGGCTTCGACCAGGCGCGCCGCAAGGACCTCTCCGAAATCTGGGTGGACGAAAAGATCGAGGGCCGGCTCTGGCAGCGCGCGCTGATCACGATGAAGGACCTCGACTTCGAGCTGCAGGAAAAAATCCTCTGGCAGTTTCTCGCACACCCCCAGCTGGTCAAGGCGGGCATCGACGCCACCGGCCTGGGCATGCGGACCGCGGAACGGGCCGTCACGCGCTTTGGCAGCCTCGTGGTGCCCGTCAATTTCGGTTCGAACCTCAAGGACCGCAACGGCGTCACGATGCCCGCCAAGACGCTTATAGCGCGCACCATCCGGGAGCGCCACCAGCTCGGCGTGGATAAATACCCGGTGATGGACAAGATCCGCGACGACTTCCTGCGCGTGAAGCGCAAGGCCGGCAACTCGCCCGATTCGTTCACCTATTTTGCCGACAGCGACGAGACCGGCCACGCCGATATCTTCACCGCCAAGGCGCTGTCCGACCTCGTCTGCCAGGAGCTGGCCGAATATGGGGGCCTCGTCGACGGCATGCGCCTCGCTCCGCCGGAGGATCTCGCGCCCCGCCAGGCGCACCGGCTTTCCCTGCGTCCCGATCACTCCAGCGATGCCCTGGCCGGCCGGGCATCCGATCCCTTGGCGGTGGTCGCCGGCGCCGGCACGGAGGGCCTATGAGCGAGCTGAAAAAAATCCTGTTTGTGCGTAGCGGCGGCGGCCTGCCCGGCTTGGATATCCACGCCGGGATCTGGCGCGCGCTGCAGCTGGCCGGTATCGAGGCGACGCACTGCAGCGGCACCAGCGCCGGCGCCATCGTCAGCGCCTTCGATACCTCGAGCCTGATTGGCGCGCTTGGTTTCGCCAACCTGATCGAAGGCCTGCGCGATGACGACGTGCGCGCGGAGCGCTGGCTCTGGAAGCTGCGCGTACCGTTCATCGGGAACTACCTGGAGAACTACAAGATCCAAGCGCTGCTACATACCTGGATCTGCGCAGACTTCCCGACCGTCAAGCAGTTGCAGTGCTGGTCCGTCAACTCCGCCGACGGCAGCGTGCAGAACGTGGCGCGGCCGGAGTTGGCCGAAGGCCCGGCCGTGGCGGCGCTGGCCTCCATGAGCATCTGCGGCGTCTTCCCGCCCGTGCGCCTGCTCGACGGCAACGATTATTTCGACGGCGGCCCCGCAGCCAATCTGCCCCTGCCGCCGGTCCTCGCTGACTTCGACGAGGTCTGGCTCCTCGTGGCCACCGGACGGCGCGGCACCTACCAGCGCGACGAGTCCATGCTCACACGCCTGATTCACAACGTGCACTGGATGATGGACGACCAGATCCAGGATGCGATCGCTTTGGCCCGCAAGCTCAACGCCAACGTGCGCGTGATCTGGCCCGACCTGCCCACGCCCGGCGGCGCGCTGCACTTCGACCACGCTCTGATCGACCAGGCTTACAACTGGACCCGGGAATATCTCGGGTCCTTCGAAGAGAAGGAAACACCATGAAGAAGATCACCCGTCGGTTCCTCGGTTTTGCCGCCCTGTGCGTTTTGGCGGCGGCTCAATCCGGCTGCACGATGTTCCACGCCAGCAGCCCAACGCTCACCGTGACGCGCGTGTCCGTTTTGCAGGACTTCTCGACGAAGAAAATTTCCTGCACGCTCGGCACCAATGGCGTGCCGACCTTCAGCGTCACCGGCATGGGCGATGAGGTCTCTCCGCAGACCTCAGCCATCGTCGGCGCCGCCGTCGAAGCCGCGGTCAAGGGGGCCAAGCCGTGAGCATTTCCAGCCTTTGGCAGCAGCTGCTCGACTGGCTGCGTAAGCAGGCTCCAGCGCCGACCCCGGTGCCTGTTCCTGTGCCCACGCCAGCGCCTGCGCCGGCCCCTGTGCCCGTTCCCGCGCCGACTCCTGCCCCCAGTCCGTCCCCGACGCCTGCGCCCGCCACGGGGCTGGTGCGCTGCGCCATGTTCGTCGATGCCGCGGGCAGCCCCTACGGCGAGACGATCAATCTGGGCGTGACCAGTCCGCAGGGCTGGGCGGGATGCCACGGCAAGAGCTGGGAGAACGGCTATCGCGCCGACATCCTCCAGCGCCTGCAGGCGGCCGGTTCGCGCTGGCTGGCCTATATCGCCGACAAGGCCTATCGCGGCAACGTGGTCCTCGAACTCTGCCTCGCGGACCGCGTCCATCCCGACGTGCCCGGTAAGCACATGGTCCCGGACGAGGGCTGGTTCGAACGCTGCTCCGCGCGCGGCGTGGACTCGCACATCGTGTTCCTGCGCGACTCGCCCGACTCCGGCGTCGGCATCAACGAGCAGGCCGTGATCGACCTGGTGGATGCCTACACGGGCACGCGGTTCAAAGAGGTGATCTTCGGTACCGGCCTGGAAACCAAGCGCAACACCACGGCCGCGCAGGCTGCGCAGCTCGTCAAGTGGTTCCGCGCCCACACCAAGAGCCGCGTGCTCGTCGGCGATCAGTCTCCGGACTTCCTCCTGCAGGTGGCTGCTCTGTGCGATGCCGAGTTGTGGCTCGAACAGGCCACGCATCCCACGCAGCAGCCGCTCACGCTGGCCACGGCCCCGGCCTATCTCGCCAGCCTGCAGCGCTTGGCCGCCAAGGTCGGTCCGGGCAAGGTCTGGGCTGGCGAATGGTGGGCCAAGGCGAAGGCCGACCGGCAGGCCATCACGCGCCAGATCCTCGCCGCTGGCTACAACTGCGGCTGCGGAGATTTCACGTGAGCCCCTTCCTCCGCGAGCTGCTAGCCGTCCTGCGCGTGTTCGCCGCGCAGGAGCAGCGCGAGGCTGCCCAGCGCGCGGCGCGCTTCGGAGGGCACTGACCATGGCCTTCGACAACGTCATTCCCCACCTCGTCCACGCCGCGCGCATGCATCGGAGCAATGCGCTGGCGTGCCGCGACGCGGCCGAGGTCGAACGCTTCGAGTCGCTCGTGATGGAATATGACTTCGCCATCCGCGAACTTTCCCACGGCGAACTCTGCGCCGCCAGCGCCGAAGGCGTGCCGCTGGTACCCGCGCCGGCGCTTTCCATCCACCATCCGCCCTCCACCACGCAACAGGTGCCATCATGATTTACGACTGGGCCGGCAGGCCGATCGAGAACCCCACCATCCAGCAGCTCCAGGAGCGGGCCGGCGAGCGCATGGTCCACTGGGAACCGGTGGACCGCTCCTACGCGGATGTCAGCCGCGGCCTCTCGCCGCGCGACCTGGATTCCATCCTGCTCGCCGCCAACAACGGCGACACGCACGCGCAGCAGCACCTCTGCCTGGAGATCGAGGAAAAGGACTTCCAGGCGGCCGCCGCGCTCAACGTCCGCCGCGCCGCCGTCCAGGGCCTGCAGCACCATTGCGAGCCCCCGGAGGGCATGGAGGACGACGCCCAGGCCAAGGAGATCGCCACCGAGGCCGACCGCATGTTGCAAAAGATCAGCTCGGTCGAAACGCTCCAGCCCGGCGAGGTCAGCTTCGCCGACGAGGAAACTTTCACGGGCGCGCTCGGCGAAATGCTCGGCGCGCTGCTGGCCGGCTATCACTGCATGGAGATCCTCTGGCAGCCCGGCGGTGTCGGCATCAAGGGCTTCGCCAGCCTGCCGGTCCAGAACATCATCTTCCGCATGAGCCGCGAGCCGCTGATCTGGAGCCGCTCCAACCCTACCGGCTTTCCGCTCGCCCCGTTCAAGTTCGTGTTCCACCGGCACAAGGCGCGCAGCGGCGATATGGCCCGCGGCGGCCTGATCCGCCCGCTCGGCTGGCTGTTCTGCTTCGAGCGGATGGGCATGAAGAACCTGCTGCGCTTCACCGAGCGCTACGGCATGCCGTTCTTCCTGGCGCGGCTCGACGACAACTCGTGGAAGACCGAGCGCGGCGCCATCAGCCAACTCGTCCGCAACTTCGGCAGCGACGGTGGCGCCGTGCTCACCAAGGCCGTCGAGGCCGAGCTGCTCGAAAGCAACAACACGGGCGACCTGTTCTTCAAGCTGCTCGAATACTTCGGCGACTGGAAGACCAAGACCGTGCTCGGCCAGCTCGCCAGCAGCGCCAGCAGCGGCGGCCTGTCCGGCGGCGATGCGCAGAGCCAGGTGCGCGACGATATCCTCGCCAGCGATTGCCGCCAGCTGGCCGCCACCGTGCGCCGCGATATCCTGCGCCCGTGGGTCATGTGGAACTACGGCGAAGGCGCGCCGGTCCCGCAGTTCTGCCTGGAGGCCAAAAAGCAGCGCGATCTCACGGCCCTCTCTCAGGTGGTCCTCAACCTCAAGAACGCCGGCAAGACGGTCACCGACGAATATGTCGAGAACACCTTCGGCGTCGAGCTGGAAGAGGCCCCGGAGTCTCCTGAGCCCCTTGTGGGGCAGGTCCCCGACCCGGCGCACCCGGCCGCCTCTGCCGTGGATGGCGACGGTGGCGCGGCACCTGGCACCGGGGCCGTCACCGCGGCCAATAGCAAGGGCCAGACGGTTCCGGCCGCGCCCGATGCCCGCGCCTATGCCGACGCGATAGCCTTGCGCACCAAGCGCCAGGCGGCGGCCGCCGCCGCGCAGGCCGCGAATGACAAGGTGGCCAACGCCGCCCTGCAAAAGATCACCGGCGACGGCCAGCTGCAGGCCGAATGGCTCGGGCCGATCACGGAGGCGCTCGCCGAGGCACTGGCCGAAATGCCGGAGCCCAACCCGGATGGCAGCGCTCCCGCCGGCGCCGCCGAGCAATTCCAAAAACGCCTGGCAGCCCTGCTTAAGGGGATTCCCGGCCTGATGGACGAGATGGACACCACGCGCCTTGAGGCGGAGCTCTCCGGCGCCATGTTCGCCGGCGATGCGAATGGACGCGCCCAGTCCGCAGCCGCTCTGCACACATGAGCGACTTTGCCACAACGCCGTTGACCTTCAGCGCCGCGCAGGACTTCCTCGCGCAGAAGGTCGATCTGCCGACCGCGCTCGGATCGCTCGACCTCTCCCTCAAGCTGCCGGCGCGGATCCGCGCACAGGCGTTTTTCAGCGCCCGCGTGGCCTCCGCAAATATCCTGCAGGCCCTCCGCAAAGAGACGGAAGCGATCGCGCGGGGAGATTACAACTACGCCGAAGGCCGTTTGCGCCTCAAAAACTTTCTGTCCGCGCAGGGCTATGGCGTGCCTCCGGTCGGCGCCAAGGGCGAGCGCGATCTCCGGGATCTGGCCAGCACGCGCCGGCTGGATCTGATCCTGCGGCAAAACGTGGCCATGGCCCACGCGGTGGGGCAGCGCGAGGTGGCGGAGAACCCGGCGGTGATGGAGCTGCTGCCGTGCTACGAATACTCCACCGGCCCGAATCCGCGCCCGGAACATGCCGCCTTCGATGGGTTGGTGTTGCCCAAGGACGATCCCTTCTGGGCCACGCATTACCCGCCCTGGGATTTCAACTGTAACTGCCTGGCCTTGGACACGGCCGCCCAGCCCAACGGCAAGAGCAGCGGCTTCAAGTCCGGCTCGCCGATGGAAGGCCATCTGGACCACCGCGGTATGCGCCAGCTCACGGGTAATCCGTCGGGCTTCGAGTTCGACAGCAGGCCCTCTGGCGCCTTTGCCAAGCCTGATTTCTCCACGATCGAGGACGCCGATCTGCGCAGCCAGGTCGAGGACGCGTTCAAGCATAAGTTCTCCGGGTCGGCCCTGGCCGCGGTCAAGCAGGCGCCACCGCCGCAGCCCGTGGCGCCTCCTCCTGTCGCGTCGGCCACGACCTGGCAGCTTCCGGCGGCCCTGCAACATTTCGATCAGGCCACACCGCCCGCGGTGGCCGCGCTAACGGATGCCCCCCAATTTGTCGTCACGCACAGCCCCACCAAGGCCTATTACAGCCCCAGTGAAGGCGCGGTCCACCTGAATGCGAAGACCAGCACCTGGGCCGGAACCGTGGCGACCTATCACCACGAGGTGGGCCATCATCTGCATCATAAACTGGGCGTCGTCACGGGGCACGGCATGGATCCCAAGTTCCGGGATGCCATCCATGCCGACCTCAACACGATCACCGGCCTGAAGTTCGGCGCCTTCAAATTCTCCGACCTGAAGATCAAACAAAAGCAATGGGCCATTTCCCAGGAGGCCTCCAAGGCGGTCGGCGTCGAGGCGGCCTTTAACTCCGGTGATAATCTAGCCCGGCAGCGGGTGCTCTTCGCCTTCGACACCATCGGAGGCATGACGGCTGGCGCCTATGGTTTCGGCCACGCGAAATCCTATTACGAGCGGCCTTTCACCGGGGCCAAGGAAGTCTTTGCCAACTGCGCAACGGCGGCCATCCTGGGCTGGAGCGAGTTCAAATTGTACTTTCCGAACGCCATGCACTATGTTGAACAAAAGCTGGGGCTGACACCATGAACGAGCAGATAAAAAAGTTCGAGCGGCTCTTCGCTGAATACACCGCGCGCTTTGGCGTTGAGCCCGAGTGGAACCTGGCGCCTATCGAGCAGCAGCTTTCCGATATGGAAGAGGCCCTCCGCCTGGGCCGCCCCATTCCCGAGGATGAGCTGCCGGCCGACGCAGAGGTCTGACCGCGCCAGCCAGCCTCGCCACGGCTGTTTCCAAGCCTTGGAAAACTCCGGCCCTCCGTGTCCCACCCTTGGAAATTATTTTCCAAAAACCGCCGAATGAATTTGCCTTGACCTGCTAAAGTTTCGCTCGTGAAATTCGGCCCCGGCAAAATTGAAGTCATGATCTGTGGCGCGGACAGCGCCGCGGTCCGCCGCGACGCCGCCGGCATCGTCTCCGCCTTTCGCCTGCTCAAGCCCGGCAAGAACTCCCTCACCATCGATGGCCAGACCGTCGAGGGCGACGTCGCCGCGGGCGATATCCAGGCGATCCTCGATTACGCCGCGCTCAAGAACGAACTGATCCCCGTGGATTGCGAGCACCTGCTGTTCCTGCTCGCGCAGGCGTCCGGCGTCGACGAGGGCGAGCTGCTCAAGACCGAGCCCGCGCTCGGCGAGAAAGCCTGTGTCGGAGCTGTGGCGCTCCGGGCCGAGAATGGCGAGATCTGGGCCGACTGCAAAAAGTGGACCGCGCGTGCCAAGGAATTGCTTACGACCGCGGCCGACAAGATGTATCTCTACTTCAGCCCCGTGATCCGCGGCCTCTCCGGCAAGAGCCCGTTGCGCATCACCTCCATCGCCCTGACCAACAGCCCCGCTTATAACGACCAGGAAGCTCTCGCCGCCGCGGCGGAGTTCGGGTTCGGCGCCGCGCGCGCCCCTTTCGCCGTACCAGCAACCAACAACCAGGAGAAGCAAGTCGTGAAGGATCTGATTCTGAAACTCGCGGGCCTCGTCGGCCTCGACGCGGCCGCGTTCAGCGCCGAAGGCGCCAACCTGCAGCCGCTGCTCACCGCGCTCAGCGGCAAGATCGAAACCCTTCAGGGCGATGCCAGCAAGTTCGTCGCCGGCATCAAGGATGCGATCGGGCTCAAGGATGGCCAGGGCCTCGACGTCGCCGCCGGTTTGATCGTCTCGCTCGCGGCCGCGCGCCAGAGCGACGCCTCCGCGCTCACCGACGCGCGCGCCAAGCTCACCACGTTCGAAGGCGAGGCCAAGACGCGCCTCGTCACCGATCTCACCGCCGCCGGCAAGCTGACCGAGGCGATGAAGAAGAGCCCGTGGTTCACCGGCCTCGACTTCGCCGCGCTCAAGGCGTGGGGCGACTGCGCCCCCGTCGTTGTCCAGCCCGGCCGCGTGTCCGATGCCAGCGACTTCCGCCAGGCGCCCGCGGCCAACGTGATGACGCCCGCGCAGATTTCCGTGGCCCGCGCCTGTGGCGTGAAGCCCGAGGATGTCGCCAAGACCAACGGTCTCGTAATGCCGGCGGCCTGATCGACGAGTAGCAACAAGAACCGCAACAGAGGAAATGAAGATGCAGAAGAAGATGATCCAGTTCGCGGCGGCAGCGGTGATGCTGCTCGTCGCCACGTTCGCGCTGGTCGGCACGTTCGCTCCGGCTCCCGCCGGCGCCGCGGCCGCGACGGCCGAGCTAAACACGCCGGCGCGCACGGGCGACCAGGTGGCGCTTGTGCAAGGCTCCAACCAGGTCTGGGCCGGCACCATCGTGGCCGTGGACACCAACGGCCTGGCCGTGCCTGCCTCCAACACCGCCGGCCTCAAGGTGGTCGGCCGCGCCAGCCGCAGCCAGAACAACACCGTGCTCAACTACGTCTCGACCCGCAAGCTGATGGTCGAGCGGGGCGTGTTTGCCTGGGGCAACGGCTCCAATGCCTTCACCCAGGCGCACATCATGGATGTGGCCTATGTGATGGACGACTCCAACGTCAGCACGACCAACCAGGGCACCCAGGCGATCTCCGCCGGTCGCATCGTGGACGTGGACACCAACAACGCGCTGGTCTGGGTCGACACCCGCGCCCGCTGAAGCTTGATCGAAACCGCAACGTAACCTTTACCAAGGAAAAAAGACCATGGATATCACCGCAGAAAATCTGAGCGCGCTGTTCAACACCTACAACACCGCGTTCTCCGCCGGCATGCAGCGCGGCCCGGACATCCCGGCCGAGCTCGCCACCGAGTACCTCAAGTTCGCTGAGCTGGCGATGGCCGTGCCCTCCACCGGCGAGAGCACCATCCATGCCTGGCTCAACCAGATCCCCGGCTTCCGCGAATGGGTCGGCGACCGGCAGAAGAAAGCCATCGGCGACGGCGCCCTCACGGTCATCAATGCGGACTTCGAAGACACGGTCGCCGTGCCCCGCAACAAGATCCTCGACGACCAGTACGGCCTCTTCACTCCCCTGATGACCTCCATGGGCATCGAGGGTGGCGACGAGACGCTCTGGCTCGAGCGGGCGATTGACGCCATGCTCGCCAACGGCAAGTGGGCCGATGGCACGGCCTTCTTCGCGGCGGCGCGCAAGTACGGCAAGAGCACGATCAAAAACTACGTCACCGACGCGCTCAGCGACACCTCGCTGGCCGCGGCGATCGCGACGATGATGAGCTACAACGGCCCCGAGGGCCTGCCCCTCAAGGTGGCGCCGGTGTACCTGGTCGTCGGTCCCAACCAGCGCGACAACGCCTGGAGCCTGGTGAAGAACTCGCTGAAGGTCGCCAAGGCCGTCAGCGGCGACACCGCCGGCGCCGCGATCGAGAACCCGCTCAAGGGCCGCGCGCTGCTGCGCGTCCACCCGCGGATCACGGGCAACCAGTGGTTCCTGCTCGGCACCAAGAGCGGGATCAAGCCCGTCGCCGTCCAGAAGCGCCAGGAGGCCAAGTTGACCGCGTTGGCCAACCCGACCGACCCGAACGTCTTCTTCAACAAGGAATTCATCTACGGCGCGGACGCGCGCGGCGAGGCCTTCCTCACGCTGCCGCATCTCGCCTACGGTGGCTTCGCGACCTGATTCATGTGCCGCCCCACCGGGCGGCGGGGGTTACTCCTTTACCCCGCCGCCCGGTTCTTCCGAAGTAGTGCAGATTGAAAATTGCCGAGTGCCGATTTGTGGAAGTGAAACTTAAAATTGCAGTGCCGCAAATCGTCAGCCGGAAATCGTCAATCGGAAATTAACCTTGGCCGCTTACCTAACAACGGATGACTGCAAGGGCCACCTGCGCGACTCCTTCGCGCGGCTCTACACGCTGCCGGCCGATCAGGCCGAGCTGGATGGCGATATCGCCCGCGCCGAGGCGCTGGTCAATGGTTATGTTGGCAAGCGCTACATCGTGCCCGTCACCGCGCCGGCCGAGGCCGTCACGCTGGTCAAGGCCCTGGCGCTGGACCTGTTTGCCGAGCACGCTTACGAGACGCGCTCGGTCAGCCCTGAGGTCCCGAAGAAAATCCGCGAGAGCGGCGATACCACGCGCGAGCAGCTCAAGGATATCGCCACCGGCAAGCTCTCCCTCGCCGGCGCCGCCGCCCCGGAGAACCCCGAGGCCGGCGGATCCGCCCTGATCGCCCCCAGTGCCGAGCCCCAGTTCACCCGCCACGACCTGGAGGGCTTCTGATGGCCACGGGCTTCGTCATCGCCACCGATACTGTCTCACCGCTCTTGTCCTATCTGCGCGGCCGGCTTTCGCCCGAGCAGCAGCAGGGCTTCCTCCTCGCCTGGGGCCGCGGCGTGGCCGTGCAGGCGCAGCGCAACGCCATCGCCAAGGGCGGCCGGCATCTCTGGCGCGATCTCGCCCGCTCGGTCAACGTGCGCTCGGTCGGCCCGGATGGCGTCGAGGTTTTCAGCGATCATGTGGCCGCACCGCAGAAGCAATTCGGTGGTGTCATCTCCGCGCCCGGCAAAGGCCCGGGCAGCCATGGCGCGCGCGCGCTGACGCTTCCGATCAAGGGCAGCCGCGCCGAGGGCCGGCTCGTCGGCGAGTTCACCGCGGCTGGCGAGAAGCTGTTTGTCCTGGGCAAGAAGGATGGTAACCGCGGCGGGATCCTCTGCGCCACCGGCGCCGATGGTGCTCCGGAGCATCTGTTCATCCTGGTCAAGCGGACCAAGCCCCAGGCCCCGCAGCCGTGGTTCCCGGACGACAAGACCGTGGCCGAGATCGGCGAACACTTCGCGCAGAAAAAACTTGCGGCTCTTTGAGCCAGGAGGACAACATGGGAAAGTATAGCGGCGGAAAAGCATGGTTGAACGTGGTGGCGCTCACGCAGGACGGCAAGCCTGTGGAAGGCGAGCCGAAAACGGGCGACTACACTGTCGCGCTCAAGGCTGGCGTGACGCTCAAAGGCAACCGCGAGACCGTGACGGACGAACTCCACGAAGCCTTCCCCGGTTGCGCCTTCACCTGGGAAAACTGATCCTTCATGTCTCTCACGCTCCAAGAGGTCAAGGCCGGGCTGCTCAGCGCCATCCAGGCGCTGGGCATTGCCGAGGACGTCCGGCCCTTCCCGCTGAACAAGATCAAGGACGAAAAGTTCCTCGACTTCATCGGCGATCTGAGTGCGAAGACGGTCCTGCTTGTGCAGAAGAACTTCGCCGACCGCCTGGGCAAGCGCACGGTCTATTTCAGCGCGATCATCTGTTATACCGATCCCAAGGGCGAAGGCGATGCCGAGCTGGATCCCGCGGTGGAAAAGTTTTTCCGGGAGCTGATCGGAGCGGACATCCTGCGCGACTCCGTCTGGGTTATGCCCGAGGCCGAATGCGCCAACGTCGGCAGCGATCCCCAGCGCGCGATCGCCGAGATTGTGTTCCAGGTGGCCTACGAACTCGACAAGGCGGTGACCGCGTGAACGCTCGCATTGTGGATGTCTACATCAACCTTAGCGCCGGCGTCGAGGTCAGCCCGGACACCGGCCGGCCGGCGCAGCTCATCACCCGCGTCAAGCGCACCGAGCGCATCCTCTTCCGCTGGCACCTCTACGCCGATGCAGCGCTGACGCCCTATGCGCTGCCGGCTGGGCTGACGTTCGAGTTCGGTGCGGACGACAACTTTACCGCAGGGCATGCCGATCTGGTCACCAGCCTCAATGCCCGCTTCAACTCCGCCGACTGGTCGGGCACGGACGGTTGGGACCTGTCCGCGGGTCGCATTTGCTGCCTGGCCGTATTCGGAACCCCCGAACTGGCCACCGCGATGGGCGCCGCCGCCGAGAAAAAGCTCTACATGGCCATCTACGCCACGCCCGCCGGTGAAGAGCCTTTTCTGCTCTTCTCCCTTCCGCTGATGGTCGATGGCGTCACCGTCGAGCCCGGCGGCTCGGCGCAGGCCAATGAGGTCGATTCCTACATCACGGTCACCGCCCTCGCTGCCATGCTCAAGGTCCCGGCCGGCAAGCGCCTGGTCGTTTCGGATTCCGGAGAAATCACCGTGGAGGCCATCTCGTGAAAAAGACCATGCTGCTGCTTTCCGTCCTGGCTGTCCTGTGCGCCCATTCCCACGCCGCCACCGCGACCGTGTCGCGCGCCGTCATGGTCGACACCAACAACAGCGTGAAGACGCCGGGATTTTGGGCGAGCAACACGTTCCATGGCGCCGGTACCACCGGCATCATCTTCAGCGCCAGCGGCGACGCCGGAAAGTTCCTCAAGGCCGACGGGACGTGGGGCACGCCGGCCGGTGGCGGAGGCGGGAGCGGCGTCTCCAGCGTCGATATCGGCACGGTGGCGCTTGGCACCGGCGATATCAAGCTGGGCACGGCCTCCACCAACGCGACCGGGATGTTCGCCGGCTGGCTGATCGCGAGCACGGGCATCACGGTCACACCCTCCGTCAGCCCCTACGGGTCGACCAACTACACCATCGCGGCCACCGGCGGCGGAGGTGGATTGCCATATCCCGACGCGGGCGGTGCGGCACTCGAGAACGTGGTCACTCTTGCGCTTGGTGGCGCCAGGGCTGGCACAGCGCGTTTCGAGGTGAAAGGCGACAGCAGCACGCAAGTTGCGGCACGCCTTACTGACTCCGGTGGCACCGGCGATGGCATTGAGATAGGCTGCTATGGGGGCGGGTTCATTCAGGCGTTCAACCGCATCAGCAATACCTATATCGGATATTATTTCAGCGGATCTTCTATTGAGCTGCGTGCCAACAACGTCAACAAATGCAGCGTCGATGACTATGGCGCGCATTTCCCGAGCGGAGTTTTTATGTCGTCACTGCCCACTAGTGACCCATCCAATTCCGGGCAACTCTGGAACGACGCCGGCACGGTCAAGGTGTCGGCCGGCAGCCCGTAAAAGCAACCTACTGGAGAATCCATGAAAAAAATCAGCATCGCATTCATCGCTATCTGCGGCTTCGCCTACGCAGCCAACGTCTGGTTCGATACGCCGCTGGCGCTGCCCGATCGCACGGTGGTCGGCTTCAGTTCCGTCCAGGTGCAGCCAAGCCTCGACACCGGCAACTGGACCGTCCGGGCCGTGCCACTGTTCAACCCACCGCTCTCGCGCGTGGCGGGCGACGTGCGCATCGAAGCGCAGGTCCAAGTTATCGTTACTGTGCTGGCTTCCGAGCTGTCAGCGCTGCCCGTGGTTGCCACCAACGCGGCGCAGGCGCAGGCCCAACTTCGCGAGGCTGCAACACGGGTGGCCCTCTACAAGGTGCAACTGGCGTTGCTCGCACCGCCCGCTCAAACCAACCTGCTGGCTCGCCCGCCCGCGCGGTAGCATCGTATAGGCGTACTAATTTTCACCAGGAGACACGAACATGGCAATCAAACACGGTGTAGCACTACCCACGGGCATCACGGCCACCGGCGTGCTCGTCCACTCGCTCAAGACCTCCGTCAAGGATGTCGCGATCAAGTCCTATGACGAGACCGACCAGCTCGCCGCGATCAAATCCAAGCGCAAGGACACGACGTTCGATGTCAGCGGCGAGCTGCTGAGCACGAACGCGCTGCCGACCGCTGGCACCGGCGAGGGTTCGCCGACCGAGCCGCATATCGAGAGCGTGGATACCGAGGACAAGTTCGACGCGGCCTCGACCTTCACTATCCAGGCGACGGCGAGCGAAGAGGGCGAAGGCGACGTCCTGTCTCCTACCTGATCTGCTCCATGTCCACCACCGTCCAGCCCAAGGTGACCGTTACCCACTTCACGATCTGGGATAACTTCGCCCGCCATTGCGACGAGCTGCGCGCGGTAGGTGCGCAGCCGTCCGATCTGCAGCCGCTGCGCGCGGCGGCCGCGGCCGTCGAGGCAGCGGAGCAAGAGGCCGATCGCCTCGGCGTGGATGTCGGCGCGGCCACCGCACCGTTCGTCTCCTGCACCGGGTGGACGATCGCTCCGCCCACGGTGGCGGCCCGTTACTGGGCCGGCCTGGCGCTGATCAAGGTGACCGGCGGCAAGGCCCCGGACGCTATCCTGGGCGAGTTCCTGGCGCTGTTCGCCGGCCTCCTGATCTTGCGCCTCTGGGGCGAGGGCCAGAAGGACCAGGTCATGCGCCTGGTCGCGCGACCTGGCGAGTTGGCCGAGCTGCTCGCTGAACTCTCCGCCACGGCCCTCGATCTGGATCCCGAGAAGCTCGCCGCCGAATGGCTACAGCTCATGGGCCTAAAAAAAAAAGCGGCGGAGGCACGCTACGCCCAGACTCTGGATCAACTCCGGACGACGCTTCCAC